>LAQC01000008.1:0-63790 GCA_000981645.1 Cryomorphaceae bacterium ASP10-05a
CGCAGCCGAAGTAAACGTATCCACTACATCCTGAGCCGTAGAATAAACATTACCATTAATCGTAATAGAAGTCCCGTCACAAATAGATTCGTTAAGTGCATTGGTCACCACAGGAATCACAGCAATCGTAGTGGTCACCGTAGAGTCACATCCAAGAATAGATGGATAAACATTCACCACATCTTGAGCCGTAGTGTAATCGGTTCCATTCACCGTAGCTGTTTCCCCTTCGCAGATCGTTACTGATTCATCAAAGGTCACCAGAGGATTTACCACAATCGTAATGGTCACCGTAGAATCACATCCCGCAGCAGAAGTATAGGTGTCAATTACATCTTGCGCAGTCGAATAAGTAGTTCCATTAATGTCGATTGATTCTCCATTACAAATGGATTCGGTAAGCGCATTGGTCACCACAGGAGCCACAGTAATCGCAGTAGTAACAATAGAGTCGCATCCAAACATGTTTGTGTACATATTTGTCACTTGAGTGGAGTTGTCATATGTAATGCCTTCAATATCTATTGTTTCTCCATCGCATAAATCTATGTTGATAGTTGTAGTTTGAGGGAAAGCAAAGAATATATTTAAAGTTACAGTGGAATCTTGAGTGCAGTATTGACTGTCAAAGACATCTGTATGAACTCCATTAGTAGATATTGGATTCCCATTAAAGATGTAAGGTGTTCCAAAGCATCCTACTACGTTTACCGATGTTGCGGTAGGTTCAACTATGGTTAAATGAGTGATTACTGTGGAGTCACATCCTGATGCTGTAGCGTTTAAGTAAGTGTAGCTGTAGGTTCCTGACTCAGTATAAAATTCTCCGTTTTCATTGTGGACCAAACCAAAACATAAATTAATATCCTGCTCTGTTACTATTTCATTGAAATCTAAAACCGTTGTAAGCAAGGAGTCGCAACCATCTGCAGTTTGAAGCAAATTAGTAAAGGTCCCTCCAGTCCAATAGGTGTTGCCTGCCACTGTATAGGTAGATCCAATGCAGGTAGTTACAAATTCAGTATATTCTATGAGTGGAATTAATGTGACGTTCGTAACGACTGTAGAATCACAAAAGTTTGATGTTGTGTAAGTATAAGAGTATGTTCCATCAGTGAAATAGGTTTCAGGCCCTTCAATATGAATTTGTCCTTGACAGAGTTCAATATCATTGACCGTGTCTGGGATTGAGGGCAGCACTGTGATTTCTGCTGTTACTATAGAATCACAACCATTTACAGAAAGAAAGCTATCTACCACCGTTTGACTAGCGAAATAGGTGTTACCGTTATAATCTACAGACTCACATCCTATTAATTCTTCGGTTAAGATTGTTAGATCTTCAGGATTGTCTAGTTGGAACGAAACTTCTGTAGTGCAATCTTCAACGTCAGTGACATAAATAGTGTACTGACCTCCACACAAGTTGCTGAAGGTTTGTTCTGTTGAACTATTAGTAATAGAAGCTATTACAGAGTTGTCGGTAGAGTTTTCTAGGGAGTAATCAAATGGAGCAGCACCGTTTCCTTCAATGACTATTTGCCCGTCACATTCATCGAAGCATGATATCTCGTTAACTGCATAGCTGGGCTCTTCACAGCATGGCGAGGGTGCAGTAAAATTTGCATCTACCACACACAAGTCGTCAGAAAAAGAAGCACTTAAGGAGCAAGCTTGTCCGTCTGGAGACAGGCCGTTTAAGGCAAAGTTATATGTTGTATTAAAAGGGGCGTTGTATGTGATTTGATTTCCATTACAATCTTCTATGGTGAGTGTTCCTGTTAATGGAAACCCGTCAACTTCAAGATTCCCACTAATGCTATAGCTATTTGTCACGGGGTCGCATGCTCCAACAGTAAAGTCAAGATTAATATCACATAAAATATCACAGTTTGTGGATCCAGCGCCACTAGTTTGACTTAAAGTTAATTCCTGTGAAATATTTGCGTAATTTGTTACTAGCATGATGTAAACCTCACCATTTTGAGCATTGAGTATGCTAGGGGTTTCCAAATTAGTGGGAGAGTAGCTACAATCAATGATGTTGTTTCCAATCTCCTCTAGAACTGATACTCCGTTAACCTGTATGCCTACCATAGAGCCATCCCATCCATCTCCGTATGAATCTACCATGTCTACGGTGTAGGTGCAGCAGCTGCCAGCAGGATTGCAGGTTGCTGTTAGAGAGGTGTTGAGTCCTTCGTCAGGTTCTGTGCCACTGTTGTAAACTAGGGTGGGGCCAGCAGAAATCGAAAATGAAATCTCATTTTCCCAAAACCCTCCTCCTGAGGTGTAAAACACATCTATAGCGTCACCATCACAGGCTTCGAAGGTGAAAGATGCAAAAGCCCCTGTTACTGTATTGGGATTAGGATTAGGATTCGCTCCTAGAGTGCCGCAGTAGCCTGTTGCCTGATCCAAATCAGCGTAGGGCCCCCAGATAATATAATCAATATCACTGGGAGCTGTTAAACTCATGTCGATATCTCCATCGTCCTCGATTTCTAGATAATACCAAGAAGGGTTTGGGCCTGAACCTAAACATCCATAGTTATTGCCAAGATCAGTATCAAAGACATCAGGACCATTTCCGTTTGAAGTGAATGTAAACCCAGTGTCAGTGCAGATAGGCTCAGGATCATCACAATCTAATGATTGACTATTAGCAGAATTAGAAAATAGCAACAGAAAAAATAACGCACAAAGAATCGAACTGAAATTCGATTGATCGAGAGAAAAGTGTGATGGTATTTTAATGCGCTGAAGAATGGTTTTATCAGGTTTGGGGTCTCAAGCAAAAATATAAAAAAAAACACCTAACTCTGCATTATCACACAGCATACGTGGATAATTAAATTAATTTTTGATGTTAATGCACTAACAGGGTTGAGTTACCTTTGAATAATAATTTTGTGAAATGGAAATTCCGAGTAAATACGACCCGAGAGAAACAGAGAATAAATGGTATGAATTCTGGATGAAGAATGATTATTTTCATTCTGAACCAGATGATAGAGAGTCATATACAGTAGTAATACCTCCTCCAAATGTAACTGGGGTTCTACATATGGGGCATATGTTGAACAACACCATCCAAGATGTTCTGGTGAGAAGAGCTAGAATGTTAGGGAAAAATGCTTGTTGGGTTCCAGGGACAGACCATGCATCCATAGCTACAGAAGCCAAAGTGGTCAAGAGATTGAGAGAGAAAGGAATTAAGAAATCTGACATAGGGAGGGAAGAGTTTTTAAAACATGCGTGGGAGTGGAAAGAAGAGTATGGTGGAATAATCTTAGAGCAGCTTAAAAAGCTCGGTGCTAGTTGTGATTGGGAAAGAACTTCTTTTACTATGGATGAAACTTACTACCAAGATGTAGTAAATACGTTCATTAGGCTCTACGAAAAAGGGTTGATTTACAGAGGTGAGCGAATGATTAATTGGGATCCAGCTGCTTTGACAGCATTGTCTGATGAAGAGGTGATTCATAAGGAAGTAAATTCAAAATTATATCATGTTAGATATCAAATAAAAGACTCTAAAGAATATGTAACTATAGCTACCACTAGGCCTGAGACTATATTAGGGGATTCAGCTATTTGTATTCATCCAGATGATACGCGTTATACCCATTTACATGGTAAGCATGCGATAGTTCCGCTAATAGGCAGAGAGATTCCTGTAATTCTGGATGATTATGTGGATATGGAGTTCGGTACAGGTTGTCTTAAGGTTACTCCTGCTCATGATGTGAATGATTTTGATATAGGCGCTAAGCATAACTTGGAAATTATAAATATTATGAACCCAAATGGAACATTGAATGAGAATTCGGTGCTGTTTGATGGTGTGGATCGCTTTAAGGTTAGAAAGCAAATTGAGAAAGATTTAGAAGAGTCAGGAAACCTGGTAGAGGTAGAATCTTACCAGAATAAAATCGGCTATTCAGAGAGAACTGATGTGGTTATAGAACCTCGCCTTTCACTGCAGTGGTGGGTGAAGATGGATGATATTGTTAAGCCCGCGTTGCAAAGCGTAAAAGATGGCGAGATTAATTTCTATCCAAGCAACTTCGTAAACACATACAATCATTGGTTGAATAACGTCAAAGACTGGTGTGTTAGTAGACAATTATGGTGGGGACATCGAATTCCAGCGTGGTTTTATGGAGAGGGCGATGATGATTTCGTGGTATGTGTTGCTGCGGAAGAGGCTTTGGAAAAAGCCAAAGCTAAATCTGGAAATGATGCCTTAACAGCAGAGGATTTAAAGCAAGATGAAGATGTAATGGATACTTGGTTCTCTTCTTGGTTATGGCCTATGTCTGTATTCAATGGCCTCCAAGATGAAAAAGAAGTATCTTACTATTATCCTACTGCCGATTTAGTTACAGGTCCTGATATTATATTTTTCTGGGTAGCTAGAATGATTATGGCTGGATATGAATATAGAGATGAGAAACCTTTCTCTAATGTTTACTTCACGGGTATAGTTAGGGACAAGCAGGGCAGAAAAATGAGCAAGTCTTTAGGGAATTCTCCAGACCCTCTAGAGCTAATAAACCAGTATGGAGCTGATGGAGTACGAGTAGGACTTTTACTTACTGCTCCAGCAGGAAACGATATTCCGTTTGATGACAAGCTTTGCGAGCAAGGGAGTAAATTTTCTAATAAAATATGGAACGCCTTTAGACTAGTAAAAGGATGGGAAGTAGAAGAAAAAGAACAACCTTTAGAAGCCAAACAAGCCGTTAAATGGTTTAACTCTAGAATAGGAACTGTATTAGAAGAAATAAATGACAGCTTCACTAAATTCAGACTTTCTGAAGCTTTAATGTCTTCTTATAAATTGATTTGGGATGATTTATGTTCGTCATACTTAGAGGCTGTGAAGCCAGCTTATGGAGGGAAGATTGACCCTCAGAGTTTGAAAGAAACAATTGAGTTTTTTGAGACTACACTGAAAATAATTCACCCATTTATGCCTTTCTTAAGTGAAGAGATCTGGCATAGATTAGCCGACAGGCCAGAAAAAGAAGATGCGCTAATAGTGGCTAAATGGCCAGAGCAGGAGAAGGGTGATGAACTATTGCAACGCGAATGGGAAGTGCTAAGTGAGATTCTCTCAGATGTAAAGAACCAAAGGAATCAATATGGCATAAGTCCAAAAGATGCCTTAACAGGTTCTGTGAATATTAGCGGAAAATTAAATCAAGATTTCTCGAAGTTATTTAAGAAATTAGGGAACTGCACCATAGATGTTATCTCTGACGGTGGAGATACATATCCAAGAAAAAATGGAGTGGTATCTTTGGATTTAGGAGATAAGCTTCAGGAAGAGGAAAAAAAGAATCTGGAGAAAGAATTAGAGTACACAAAAGGATTCTCAGCTTCTGTAGAGAAAAAGCTCTCGAATGAACGTTTCGTGAATAACGCTCCAGAATCTGTAGTAGCTTCTGAGAGAAAGAAAATAGCTGATGCTCAGGCTAAGATAGCTCAGATGGAAGAGAAGCTTAAACAAATGAAATAAACTAGGCATGAAAAATTTAATAGTTATTATAGGCGTCTTTTCCTTACTGCTATCTGGCTGTAGAGAAGATTTCGAAGATTTGGAGTTTGAAGATTGGAAACCAATTATAGCTATTCCGCTGGTGTCCTCCGAGATAACAGTAGATGATGTGTTAACAGAATTAAACCATCCAGAAGAAGTTTTAATTCTAGAAAATGGCTTGGTAGCTCTAAACTATAAAGGAGAGTTGTTTTCTTCTAGTGCCGAAAGCATAATAGCTCTTCCAAACCAATTGTTTTCTGAATCTATAGTTTTAGGTGAAGCAGAGGTGCTCATTTTAGACAATACAGGAACAGTAACTCCTCCTACTTTTGATTTTCCTGTAAATTTAAACCTCTCACCAGCAGATATAATGGTGTCCGAAGTTAAATTTCTAGCAGGAGATTTGACAATGAGTCTAACTCGTGAACAAGATGAAGGTGTCTCTGGTACGGTTTCGGTAAATGAGTTGGTAGATGGAGATGGTCAAGTGGCTTCTTTCAGTTTTTCAGGTTCAGAAGCTTTAGGTGTTCCAGAAACGGTGAGTATAGACTTAACAGGTTATAGCTTAAATCCGTTAATCGAATCTTCTAATGAGGTTAATTTATCGGCTTTTATCACCTTTACGAATAATGAGATGAATACGGCTATAGAAGGTGATTTTGTCTCTATAGATTTTGATTTATCTAACCTTCAGTTTGAACATATCATAGGAGATTTCGGTAACCTTTCTATTTCAGCTGAGACTGACTCTATTAAACTAGATCTGTTTGAAAACATTCAAGGAGGCTCTTTTGCTCTGACTAATGCCATTTTTAATTTTACAGTTACTAACTCGTTTGGTTTTCCTTCAAATATTGAGCTTGGTCAAGTAGTAAGCATAAATGAAAATACTGGAGTACAAACACCGTTAATTCTAGACGATATAAGTTTACAAGGACAAGAGGAATTGGGAGGATCTCCAGAGGTTGGAGTATTTAGTTTTGATAATGAGAATTCTGATGTCTCCTCTTTGTTCGATCCTGCACCTTTATTGGTCGTGTTTAATGTAACAGCAGTGTCTAATCCAGGTGGTCCGCCACCACCGACCAATTTAAACTTTATAACCAATGAAAGTGCTTTCGATATAGGTATAGATTTAATATTACCACTAGAAGGTTATGCTTTGAATATGTTGGTGTCAGATACGGTGCCATTAAGTATTTCATTTGGCCAGAGCGAAGAAATAGACTCCATAGAGTTTAAGTTACAGATGGACAATGGATTTCCCGCAGATATTTCTTTTCAAGCATTATTCTTAGATAGTAATAAGGTGGTAACAGACAGTCTGTTTGTAGAACAAACCTTAATTATGGAGTCGGCCTTAACGGATGCCGATGGAAATGTGACTTCTCCGAGCCAGACAGTTAATTTCATCTTATTAGAAGGCGAAAGGGCAGACAGTATAAAGGACACGGATTTTGTTTTATTTAGAGCTGTATTTAATTCTTCTGGGGCAGAGAATCAGGAAGTAATACGGATAAAAGAGACGCAGAAAGTGGATATTAAATTGGGGGCTAAAATCTTTGGAAATATAGAATTATGAAAAAACTAATAATCCTTTTAGCCATCGTCTGTTCTTTAGAAGGACTAGGACAGGTAAATACATTTCACTTTAGTGACTGGTCTGGAATGAGTCAGTGGAATTATAATCCAGCGTTGCAAAGCAAAGAAAAAGTATTCGTTTATGTTCCTGTAATCTCTGGTCTACACGTGTCTACAGGGCATACGGGATTTGCCTATGAGGATGGAATCCAAAATAAAACCGTAAACTTTTCCAGTTTAATAGATGGCCTAGATCAAAAGAATCATCTGCTAAATGAGATTAACACCACGCTTTTCGCATTAGGAGTGAAGTTTGGGAAAGTTCAATTAAGAACTGGTGTCAGCACTCATATGGAGTCCAGACTTTCTTACACAAAAGATTTGTTCGAATTAGCATGGAAAGGAAACGGTCATCCTGATGTCATAAACAGAAGATTATCTATGGATGGAACAGGGTTTAGCTCTACGCTTTACACATCGTTCTTCTTAGGAGGGTCTGTGAGCCTGTTAGAGGACAAGCTGAATCTCGGAATAAACGGTAAGTTCTTCAATGGTCTAGCCACTGTTTACACAGAAAATAACACTTTCGGTTTAAGAACTAGTGCAGATGATTATACCGTAACCGTAGATGGAACTTTTGATGTGAGAACATCAGGGCTAAACTCCCTAAAAGATACCATGGAATATAGCCAATTCTTACCGTTTTCGGCAGATGGGAATAGAGGGTTTGGAGTAGATTTAGGATTCACTTATTCACCAACAGAGAAATTTACGGTAGAAGCTTCAGCTACTAATTTAGGTTCTATTAATTGGTCGCAAGATACCGAAGGGTACAAGCTGAATGAACAAGAGATAGCTTACTCGGGATTTGAGTTAGATCAGTTTTTATTAGCATCCGATTCCACAGAGTCAGCTATAGAGCAGTTTGCAGACTCCATTACTGATTTATTTACACCAGAAGAAAATTCAGACAATTTCTCTACTAAAATGAATAGGAATATTTTCCTTGCAGGAACTATTAATTTCAGTAAAAAGTCTAAGGCTACTGTCTTTTTTAATAGTAGAAATAGTTTCGGAGAAACATTTAACTCTCTAGGAGGGGTTTACTCCAAGAACTTTGGAAGAACCCTTCAATTAAGAGGTGGACTTCAGCTGTTCAATATGAAAGACATGTTGATTCCTGTTGGTTTGATCGTAAACGTGGGACCGGTTCAGCTTGGACTGCATACTGATAATGTAATTTCAGTGATTCAGAGAGAAAAGGCCAAGTATGTATCAGGAATGTTCTCGATAGGATTAAGGTTCGGGAAAGATGAAAGAGTAAAAATCACAGATTAATTGGGCTATTATAATAGAGAATTAAGTTGGCTCTCCTTTAATGAAAGGGTTTTACAAGAAGCCGAAGATAAATCAGTTCCTCTCACAGAGAGAATGAGATTCTTAGGTATATTCTCTAATAATTTAGATGAGTTTTTCAGAGTGCGGGTAGCTAGTCTTACTAGGTTATCTGATTTAGGAGCTAAGACGAAAGCTAAATTCGATGAAGACCCAGCAGACGTTTTGGTAAAAGTTGGAGCTAAAATCAGAATACTTCAGACTAGAAGAGACGAAGTCTACAGAAGGTTAAAAAAGGAATTCAATAAAGAAGGAATAGAAATCATCTCCCACGAGAATATTCCGTCAGAGAACCTCGAAGAAGTAAAAGCATTTTTTTATCAGGTGCTTCGGCCAAAGCTTGTGCCTATAATGCTTGACCAGGTAAGCGAATTCCCAAGTCTAGGAGATAAAGAGATTTATTTATTAGTGAAATTAGAATTAGAAAATGGGGACATTAATTTTTCGCTTATAGAAATACCTAATTCTATTAATAGATTTTATGTTATAAATTCTTCCCATGGAACTTCCAAGGTCATTTATATAGATGATATCATTCGCTTTAAATTAAGTAAACTCTTCAGAACATTAAACTTAAAGCATGTCAGTGCCTATACCATTAAAATCACCAGAGACGCTGAGTTAGATTACGATGATGACTTCAGTAAAGGAGTCATGGAGAAAATGGAGAGGTCTGTTAAAAAGAGAAAAAAAGGAGATTATGTAAGACTTCTTTATGACAAAGAAATGCCTGAAGATATGTTGGTGTTTCTTAAAAGTAAGCTTAAGATAAAAGGAAAGTCGAACATTATAGCAGGAGGGAAATATCATAATAAAAAGGATTTACTTTCGTTCCCTTCGTTTGATAAAGGAAAGCTTTCATTCAGAAAAAAAGAAAGACTCAGACATCCAGACTTTAAAGGAGAAGACAGCCTATTTACGGTGATCCTAAAAAAGGATGTGATGATTCATATGCCTTACCAGAGTTTTGATTACATCACTGCTTTTTTACGAGAAGCGGCCATAGATCCTTTTGTGAAATCTATTAGCATTACGCTTTATAGAGTAAGCAAGGATTCAGATATCATACACGCCCTAATTAATGCGGCTAAAAACGGAAAAAAGGTAACAGTAGTTATTGAATTACAAGCCAGATTTGACGAAGAAAATAACATCTATTATTCAGACTTATTGAAGGATGCAGGAGCTCGAGTTATATTCGGTGCTCAGGGCTTAAAAGTTCATTCAAAAATAATTTTAATTCAAAGAAAAGTAGATGGCCTTTCTAGGCACATGGGCTATTTAGGCACTGGAAACTTTCATGAAGGGAACTCTAAAATTTATGAAGACCTAGGAATATTTACAGCCAGTAAGCTTATCGTTTCTGATTTAAAAAAGCTATTCAGTCTATTCGAAAATGCCTTCCAAAGAACAAGGTTCTCATCCCTTGTCGTTTCGCCATTTGACACTAGAATTAAATTTTCTGAGCTTATTTTAAACGAGATACTTCATGCACAGCGAGGTAAAGAAGCATATCTTAATTTAAAATTAAACAACCTTGTAGATAAACAAATGATTAATCTGCTTTATCAGGCCAGCAAGTCTGGAGTGAAAATAAAGCTAATCGTACGTGGGATCTGCTGTCTAATTCCAGGGAAATCAGGGCTTAGCGAAAACATAGAAGTTCGAAGCATCGTAGGGCGTTACCTTGAGCATAGCCGAGTTATAGAGTTTGGTAACGCTGGAAACCCGCTTATCTACATCTCCTCTGCAGATTGGATGGGGCGTAACTTAGATAAGAGGATTGAGGTAAGTATGCCAGTAATAGATAAGAAGCTTATTTCTGAGTTGAAGTCTTATTTTACGTTGCAATGGTCAGATAACCATAAGTCAAGAATTATAGATGCAGACCAAACCAACCCTTACTTCACAGAAGGAGAGGCCGAGATAGATGCTCAGCAAGTGAGGTATGATGAGTTAAAACAATTGTTATGAGATTAGCAGCCATAGACATAGGATCCAATGCCATTAGGCTATTAATAGAAGAAGTAATAAGAACAGAAAGTCAAAATTATGTGCGAAAGATATCCCTAACAAGAGTCCCTCTGAGGTTAGGAGAAGACTCATTCACCCTAGGGAAGATCACCACTAAAAAGACAAATCAATTAGTTCGAACCATGGAAGCTTTTTGGAACCTAATGGATGTCCATGAAGTCTCCGATTTTAGAGCTTGCGCCACATCGGCTATGAGAGAAGCTTCCAATGGAGTGAGTGTAGCAGAAATAGTCAGGTTAAGAACCAATGTAGATATCGAAATTATTTCAGGTACAGAAGAGGCTTCATTGCTCTTTTCTAACTTCAAAGATTCTAGGCATATAGATGCTTTAAAATCTTATCTATACATAGACTTAGGCGGAGGGAGTACAGAGATTACACTTATAGAAAAGGGAAAAAGAACCGCAGCTAAATCATTTAAAATAGGAACAGTAAGAGGATTAAATAGGTCTAATATTGAGACTATCTGGAAAGAGCTAGAGGACTGGTTGATAGAGAATAAAATTAGAGAAAAGGAGCTCATAGGGATTGGGACCGGAGGAAATATAAATAGATTACATAAAGAGTCTGGTCTAAAGTCGGTTGAAAATCTAGAATTGGCTGTATTAGAAAATACCCATGAGTATCTCGCTAGCTATACTTATGAGGAACGAATTAGTAAATTACGCCTAAAACCTGATAGGGCAGATGTAATAGTAATAGCCGCAGAAATTTACACCAGAATCATGAAGTCGGCATTGGTTCACGAAATTAAGGTACCTAAAGTCGGTTTGTCAGATGGAATAATACTGGAGTTATATAAAAATTGGGAGAACAAAATCAGCTGATCTCATTACTCCCAATTAAATTAGTTATAAAGTCTTTTTTTAAAGGTCTAGTTGAAGTTTTCGTTCATCCATTTTTCCAGTTTGAAAGCTCTGTCGGGCTTGAGTAATAATTCACCTTTGGAATCTAAAAGGAACATTACTGGAGTAGTAGAAATTCTGTAATCCTTAGCTACATCACTTTGCCATCCTTCCAGTTGGCTCACGTTAATCCAGTTACACTGTTTCGCTTTTATTCCGTTTAGCCAGGCATTCTTTTCCATGTCTACAGAGACTCCTATTATCTCAAATCCTTTAGCCTTGTGAGCATCATAGATTTTCTTGATTACTGGCATCTCTTGTTCACATTTGTGACACCATGAGGCCCAAAACATAACTAGTGTCAGATCATTTTTAGCAGCGACAGTTCTTAGATTTACGCTTTTTCCGTTCTCATCCAGAATGGTGAAATCGGCAGGAGTGTTTCCAATTTTAAGACTCTTTAAATCCTCTTTCCTGCGCTTCATAATGTTGGCTACATCTGAATCACCACAAGCATTATCGTTCAAATAATTGTCAGCTATATAAAATGCCTCATCTTCCATTCCGCTTGTGTAAAATCCTTCCATCATAGTAAACAGCATGAAGTATTTGACCTTATCGTTAACCGATGCTTTATCTTGAATTTCATCAGCAGCATTGTAAAAGCCATTCTCTCTATCCTTACTAGCATGAATCCTCATGTAATCTTGTATTCTATCATTAAGGGCCATACTTCTTACCAAAGACTCATCAGAGAAGTCGATGTCCTTCCAGTAGTTTCCTTGGTCGAATCTATTCGGGCTCTGCATTCTTCTTATCATCTTAGCGAAGAATGTATTCGGATAACTTTCAGCCATAGCGTCTTGCTGAACTTTTAGCGTTTTTTCTTGCTTATAAATTAGTTTCAGCTTAACATCTGTAGATGCCTTCATCCCTCTGATTTTTTTCAGTTCAGCCTTGTGCTTATTTAGAGCATTCTTGTGCTCTGTAAGAGCTTTGTTTTCTTCTGAGTTCGTTACTTTAATAGTTCTCTCCATATTCAGAGCATTTCCAGAAAGGTTAATGCTCTTTTCATCAGGATTCAGTATAAATTCACCTAGCTGATATTTTTTAAATCCAATTTTATGAACCCCTATTTTGACATCCTTAAGGTTCAGGGTGAAAGCTCCGTTTTTTACTATTATGCTGTCTAAGATGAAAACATCTTTCCCTTCAGTTTCATAAATTTTCACTAGTTTTCCTTCCACACTGGCTCCATTGGTAATAGTTCCATTAATAGTGAAGTCACCTGAAATATCTCCTATTTCATTTTTATCCGTATAATCAATAGATGAAGATTTAGAAACCTTTGAAGAAGAAGTCTCCGCCGTGTTTTCAGTAGAAATCGATTTCTCATCATTTGAGGCATTAGAAGCTGTAGATTCGCAGCCCGCGGACATTAATAAGAATGAAGTAAGAATGCTAAAAAGTATTTTCATTTCGTGCTGTTTTTGAAGTACAAATATACAACGTACGTTAGGCTCATTTAAGGTTTAACAGTTCTCTAACAAAAAAAGACCAACTATTGGAAATTTCTCAAGTATTAAATACCCTCCAGCTAACAGAAATGCCGCCTAGTGATGTTTTAGAGGAATTAGTGGAAGATGAAGTATTTCATTTACGTGATTATTTTCTACGAAATCCGGTAGTTAAGCAGCTTTATACCGCTAGAGTTAGAAAGTTGAATAAGCTTTTAGAAATACAAAAGCATTACATAAATAATAAAGAGTGTAAATCTTCAGAAGTATCTGAGAGTATTAAGTTAGTCGGTTCAGATTTTCTTGAGGTTTTGCAGGACTTCGAGAAAAACCAATCTAATTTAAGAGGTCAGTTAGCAGCCACTTTAACCATCTGGCGGCTTATAGAAATAGTAGAAACATTAATCCAACTGCAGCAGGAGTATGAAAAGCAATTTAAATTAATCTTTGAAAAGAATTTCTCGGGGTTTAAGGCTTCAGTCCCAGTGAAGTTGTCCGATCACCTAGCCACTGGAGAAGTCATTCGTTTTCTTCAGCAGAAAGATTTAGAGGCCGCTAGGCCCTCAATAGAAAAAGAATATTCCAGAATTTTACTCATACCTTAGAGCATCTATAGGGTCTAGCTCAGATGCTTTTTTAGCGGGGTAATATCCGCTAACTACACTAACCACAAAACAAAGTGCGACACCTATAAAAAGCCACATCCATGGCACGGTAAAACCTGTGCTTAAGAAAAGCGCAGTCACATTTCCGAATAATACCCCGAAAACAATTCCTACTATACCGCCTATTTGTCCTATGATTATAGCTTCGATTAAAAACTGTTGTTTAATTAAAGAAGCGCTGGCTCCTATCGCTTTCCTTACTCCTATTTCTTTAGTTCTTTCAGTTACTGAAACAAGCATAATATTCATTAAGCCTATGCCAGCCCCTAGAAGAGTTATAAAGCCCAGAACAGTAGCAGCTAAAGTAACATTACTTAGATTTTCTATAACCATGCTTGCAGTACTGTCTGCTTTATTAATTTGAAAGGAATCTTCACCAATACCATCTTTTCTTATAAGTTTCATGCTGCCCATAGCCACTTGGATGGCATTATTCAATTCTCTAGGATCAGATACCATCACATTTGTTCTGTAATCCGTAGATGCGGTTTCGTATGATTTTTTGATAACACTTACAGGAATTAGACATTGATTGTCACCACTTAAATTTAGGGTATTTCCCTTTGAGGCCAAAATCCCTATGACAGTGAACTTCCGAGAGTCTATAGAGATGTGCGAGCCTACTGCCGTTTCACGATTTGTAAATAGCTTTTTCACTATGTCTGATCCTATGATTACTACATTGTTCCCTAAAGAAATTTCAGTTCTAGAGAAATTCCTGCCAGATTCTATAGAGTAGCCAGAGAGTTCTAAATAATTCTCATCTACCCCATTAACCATTACGTTAGGGTTTGTTAATTCAGAAAGGTGTTTGACCGTAGCACCAAATTTGGCCATAGCTGTAATGCTTACTAGATCTTCCCTAGGATATTTTCGTTTGAATTCTTTGGCTTCAGAATAGCTAATATCTTTATACTTTTTATTGACTTGGCCTCCTCGCCTTCCTCTGGTGTTATTGGCTTTAATAATAAATGTATTCGTGCCTAGAGAGGTAAATTCACTGCTTATTTTCTTTTCTAGTGCGGTAGTGGCAGTGATTATGCTTATCAAAGCCGTAATACCTATCGCTATAATAAGAACCGTAAGAGTAGTCCTTAGAAGTTGCGCTCTCACCGACTTAATAGCCACATTTATATTCTCGATAACTGCTTTTCTTTTCACAAGAGTAAAATTAAGGTTTGATCACATAGACCAAAGTGAATAAAGCATAAGATTTCGGCTAAAAATAGAGGAGTAAATCTTGGTTTTTTTTCGAGAAACTAGAACTTTAAAAACTCCGTGTACTAAATACACGGTATAAGGGTTTGTTTATTAACTTATTAAGACAGAGCGTTGCAACGATGAATTCCATAGTAATTAGTACTTTTGAGCACCGATAAAATTTAACAGAATGGCATTTGACATAGATATGATAAAAGCGGTCTATGACCGTTACCCTAGTAGAGTAGCAGCAGCGAGAAAAGCTGTCGGAAAACCACTAACTCTCACAGAAAAAATTCTTTATTCCCATCTTTGGGATGGAGATGCGGGTACCGTTTTCCAGAGAGGTAAATCATACGTAGATTTTGCTCCAGACCGCGTAGCAATGCAGGATGCTACAGCACAAATGGCGCTTATGCAATTCATGCAAGCCGGAAAGAAAAAAGTTTCTGTTCCTTCTACAGTGCACTTGGATCACTTGATTCAAGCTAAAATGGGAGCAGACAAAGATCTTCAGAATGCCATTAATCAGTCTAGTGAAGTATTTAACTTTTTAGAGTCCGCATCTAATAAATACGGAATAGGCTTCTGGAAGCCAGGAGCTGGAATCATTCATCAAGTAGTTCTAGAAAACTACGCATTCCCGGGAGGAATGATGATAGGGACTGATTCTCATACAGTAAATGCAGGAGGACTTGGTATGGTAGCCATCGGAGTAGGTGGAGCAGATGCAGTAGATGTAATGGCAGGAATGGCTTGGGAACTTAAATTCCCTAAGCTAATAGGAATTAAACTAACAGGAAAACTTAGCGGATGGACAGCTTCCAAAGATGTAATCCTTAAAGTCGCAGGTATTTTAACTGCTAAAGGTGGAACAGATGCTATTGTAGAATACTTCGGAGAAGGAGCTATAGGATTATCAGGAACAGGAAAAGGAACTATCTGTAACATGGGAGCAGAAATAGGAGCGACCACTTCTACTTTCGGTTATGATGATTCAATGGAAAGATACCTAAGAGCTACAGGAAGAGACGAGGTGGCAGATGCTGCTAATGGAATTAGAGAACATTTAACAGGAGATCCAGAAGTATATGCTAATCCAGAGGAGTACTTTGATCAGGTAATAGAAATTAATTTAGATGATTTAAGGCCGCACCTAAACGGACCGTTTACTCCAGATTTAGCTACACCAGTAGGAGAGATGAATGCTAAAGCGGTAGCTAATGATTGGCCGTTAGATGTTGAGTGGGGATTAATAGGGTCATGTACTAACTCATCTTACGAAGATTTAAGTAGAGCTGCTTCTGTAGCTAAACAGGCTTTGGATAAAGGACTACCAATGAAGTCTCAGTTAGGAATAAACCCAGGCTCTGAGCAAGTAAGATATACAGCTGCTAGAGATGGTCTTTTGAACATATTTGAAGATTTAGACGCCACTATTTTCACTAACGCCTGTGGTCCATGCATAGGTCAGTGGGCAAGATATAGTGATCCCAAAAATGCTCCCAAAAACAGCATCGTTCACTCGTTTAACAGAAACTTTGCAAAGCGAGCAGACGGAAACCCGAACACACACGCATTTGTATCATCTCCAGAAATGGTAGCAGCTATAGCTATTAGTGGAAGATTAGACTTTAATCCACTTACAGATACTTTAGTAAATAAGGATGGAGTGGAAGTAAAGTTAGATGAGCCTACAGGTTTTGAGCTTCCTCCTAAAGGATTTGATGTGGAAGATAATGGTTATATAGAGCCCGCAGCAGATGGGGCTCAAGTGCAGATTGAAGTAAAAAATGATTCTGAAAGATTGCAGGTTTTAAGTCCATTTAAGCCATGGAATGGTGAGAATATAACAGGAATGAAACTGCTAATCAAAGCACATGGAAAATGCACCACAGACCACATTTCTATGGCAGGTCCATGGTTAAGGTATAGAGGACATTTAGATAATATTTCTAATAACTGTCTGATAGGAGCTGTCAATGCATTTAATATGGAGACCAACAAAGTAAAGAGCCAGTTAACAGGTGAGTACGGTGAGGTTCCAGCTACAGCGAGAGGTTATAAAGCAGACGGAGTTTCTACTGTTGTGGTGGGAGATCATAACTATGGTGAAGGTTCTTCTAGAGAGCATGCAGCCATGGAGCCGAGACATTTAGGTGTTATGGTAGTTATAGTAAAGTCTTTTGCTAGAATTCATGAAACTAATCTTAAGAAGCAGGGAATGTTAGGTTTAACATTCTCCACGGAGGCTGATTACGATTTAATTCAGGAAGACGATACGCTTAACTTTTTAGATCTTAACACATTCACAGCAGAAAAACAGTTAACGCTAGAGGTAGTTCATAAAGATGGATCTAAAAATGAAATCAAGTTAAACCATACTTACAATGAATCTCAGATAGAATGGTTCAAAGAAGGTTCAGCGCTTAACTTAATAAGAAAGAATGAAGGTCTTTAATTAAGGGTTTTATGTATAAACTTCAAGAGGTCTTCAATTTGAAGACCTCTTTTTTTTGATTTAAAAATCATTGCAAATCTGTTCTGCGGCCTGAGAAATAAATGTAACGTACAGAAAAGAAAACCTTAATGAGACGCTAGAGATTATTCAAAGTAGAATATAAAAAGTTCATGTTACTTATGAACCAGATCACAATTATACTACTAGTTATCAGTCCCATGCCGTTACAGTATTTTAAATAAAATTACGTCAACCCCCGAAGTTACTATATTCTCACTTCGGGAAAGAGATGTTTTTATCACCTGCGCTTGGAGAGTCTTCAGGAACTTAGACTATTAGAGCAGAGAGGGTTTTGTACGAGTAAATGAAAAAATGATAGCCATTAGTTAATAGAAGTCTTGCTGACTAATACTCCTCGTCTGTAGATGTACTCGATGTGCTTGTTACCCAATTTATCATAGTCATACATGGTGCCTTCTTCAAGACCATTTTGATAAAACTCTTGAGATTTCATTGAACCGTTCTCCCAGTAATATGTCCAAAATCCGTGCTCTACTCCACCCTCATAACTTCCTTCATAGTCTAACTGACCTTCCTTATAGAAGACTTGTTCTTTAAGAATTTCTTGAGTTCCTGATTCTAGAAAATACACTACCATCGGGTTCCCATTCGGCCAGGAACGAGCGAGGTATTCATCTTGGGCACTAACATCATTAGAAATGATGCTGATGATGAATATGAAAGATATGTTTAAAATGGTTTTCACAATATAATGTGCTTGAATACGTCAGTTTTTCTATGGAGGTTACCAAAAACAAACCCAAGTTTTCACTTGATCTCTGAGTAACTAAAATAGAGGCACTACGTATAAAATAAATCACACAAGTTATTGAAAAGTTTATTTGCAATATTATTTATTTTATTCCTTTCTGCGTCAGGAAGTACTCAGTCATTTTCAGATTTCTCAAAGGAAGATGTTTATTCAGATATAGAGTTTTTGTTTGCTCATTTACAGGAGATTCACCCTAATTCATCGGAAGTGGATTCCTCCAAGATAGAACTAATAAAGTGTGGATTAAAGTCAGAATATTACTCTGAGAGTGATGCCTTTTTTATTTTTAATGGATTCCTGAAGCTTCTTAACGATGGTCATAGTAATGTCAAATTTTCTTCTGAGAGAACAAAAGAAATTATTCAATATGGAGAGTTTTTTCCATACCAATTAGAGTTTTTCGATTCTACAGCTGTCGTTACAGGTACTATTGGAGTGCGGTATGAAGAAGTTCAAAGAAGAGAAATATTCAAGATAAATAATATTCCTATTAAATCTATTCTAGAAGATTTGGCTGTAGTTTCTATGGTAGATGGAGAACATAACACCTCTAGTAGTGAATGGCTGTCTGATGATTTTTGGTTCTATTTCACGCTTTATAATGGATTTAGAAGCTCATACAGTATCACTTACCTAGAAAATGGCAGAGAATTCCATGAAATAGCCAAAGCGTTAAATCGAAATGAATTTTTAAAAACATCTTTTTTAGATGACTTTAATTCGGAGCCATTTGATCTAAGTTATATAAATGGAATAACCGTGTTATCTGTTTCTAACTTTAATCAGAAGTCTCCACTATGGTGGAAAATAAAATTGAAGTCCATATTTAAAGAACTAGATAAACGGGGTGTTTCTGAACTCGTTTTGGATTTAAGAGATAATGGAGGGGGGCAAGAAAATCTGCAGAATATTCTTTTAGAGTCTTTCGGAGTATCAATCTCTAATAAGTATGAATTGGAAGTAATTAAGAAGATTGATTTTAAAACAGTCAGTGGGATTCAAAACGAACGGAAGGAGAAGTTGAAATCTTTGGGGCTTGAGAATTTCGTGTTTAGAGAAGATTATGGAGACGATTTCAAAGGTAGAAAAGGCACTCATTCTAAGTCAGCCAAACAGCGCTACTCTGGTGAGTTATTTATTCTTATAGACGGCACTACATTTAGCTGCGCTAGTGATGCTGCAGCTATACTAAAAGAAAATTACCCTCGAACCAAATTAATCGGTACCGAAACTAGAGGAAGCGGAAAAGTTAATTATGCAGGTTATTTTGTTTACGTGGAATTACCTAAAACAGGGTTGGTGATAAGAGTTCCTAGGGTAAAGTATATTTTGAATAACAAGTTGTGTTCTGAGTATTCAGGTATCATTCCTGATATTCATGTGGCCATGGATAAGTCAGATGTTCAGAAAGACATAGACTCTCAACTAACGTTTCTATTCAATTATTTAAAAGAGAAAGAAAGAGCTTTAGAGGAAGATTAAAGTTCTTCTTTATCAGCTAGAAAACTGCCGCTGAAAGAGGATGAGGTCGTCAAAGGAGTTATCCCGTCTAATGAAGGAGCGATATCTAGTTCAAATGTGATATCGTCAGTCACTGCGCCTGGCGCGCCTTGAATCAATTCAAAAGCTCCAGCAGTAACAACATATTCAGTTAAAGGAGAAAGAGAATTGAAATTAACCTCTTCTATTATAAAAGTCACATTATTAGAATCTGGATGAGCTTGGAAGAATCTTACATTACTTAAGCCTAAAAGATCACCCTCACTGAGCGCTGGAATAACCACTCTCATATTTAAATGATGAGGCTCTACTTCTCCTTCTAATTCTATTTTCGTAGTAGTGTAATAGTCTTTACCCGTAATAACATCAATCCCAAAATCATCGGTGTCATTGGCTAAAGTTATCCAATGTGCATCAGTAAGCTGATATGGAGCACCATCAAAAGACAAGCTTCCACATTCACAATTATACGTTAAATCGTTAGGGGTAACTTCTTTTTTACAAGAAGCGAAAAGCAGTACATCAAGGATTAAAAAAATGAGAATTTTCTTATACATAAGTCTAATTTAGAATTTGTGAAATTACCTATTTTTAAGGGTATAGAAGGTATTTCGAACGTGTTTTTTTAAATTCTTGAAGTCCATCGTGCCATAATTCTCTTATTTGTGCCTCATTTTTTCCTTCTGAAATTTGTTTTCTTAAGTCATCACTCCCTGCCAGTAAATCGAAGAAGTCAGGCCTGCTGAAAAAACCTTCACCTATAATTTCATGAGCCTTCAATAGACTGCTTAAGTTGAGTTTGGCTGAGCAGATGTAGTTTTCAGTGTCTTCATCATCAAATGAATAAGCGTTACATTTTACGTCTTTCAGCTTTGGGGTAGGAGCCTCTTTTCGAGGTTCTGGAGTGAAGAAAGTCCCATCTCCTTTAAGTTTTGGATGGCCGTAAACCTGAAAAGGACTATCTGTGCCACGCCCTACGCTAACTGAAGTTCCTTCAAAAAAGCACAGTGAGGGATATAGAATTACACTTTTGTAGTTGGGTAAATTAGGACTTGGTTTTACGGGTAAAAAATACCTGGTAGAATGAGTATATTCTTTGCATGAAATAATTTTCAAATCACAAGTGAGGCCTTTCTCTAGCCATCCTTCTCCGTTAATCATAAGAGCATATTCCCCTATCGTCATTCCATGACAGACTGGAATGGCATGCATTCCTATAAATGAGTTAAAATCAGGATTTAGAATAGGCCCATCTATCACATGCGCATTCGGGTTTGGTCTATCTAGTAACAGTACTTCTATCCCCGCCTCGGCTGCTGCCTCCATAATGTAATGTAGTGTAGAGATGTACGTATAGAAACGAGCTCCTACATCTTGAATATCGAAAACGAGTACATCTAAGCCTTTAAGTAATTCTAACGCGGGTTTTTTATTTTTCCCATAGAGAGAACTGATAGGAAGCCCCGTTTTCTCATCTTTAGAGTCCTTAATATGATCGCCCGCCGCGCCTTCACCCCTAAATCCATGCTCAGGGCAGAATATGCGTTGCAATGCTATTCCATGACTCACCAAAGTATCCACTAGATGAACACCGTTTATTTGTGAGGAAGGGTTGCCGACTAGGCCTACCTTTTTATCTCTGAGTAGCTCTACTACTTTTACTATTTGGTCTGCACCAGTTTTGAAATTTCCCGAAAGAGGGACTAAACAAACTTCTCTTTTAGGAACATGTACTCCGTTATCTTTTAGTCCCGAAACTGGAGTAGAATCAGTGTCCACCTGAAATGCGCATGAAATAACGAGAAGAGAAATAGAATATAAAATGAATTTCATTAAAAGTAAATTACAAAAACCGTGTCAGGTTTCTTCAAAGATCAAAAATGTTTCTAACCGATAAACATGAATTTGAATTCTCTTTGAGTAAAATGTTGTTCACTATAGCTGAGCTATGCGAACTTCTATTAAATTAAGAGAGATAAACCGAGAAGTAACTATTCTAAAGCAGCTTGGCTTACTTTTGTAGGCGACTTTATATGACGAACTTTTACTGGTACATATCAAAACGAATTAGCTCAGGAAAAGGCTTTAAAAAAGGCTTTTCACGGCCTATTATTCATATAGCCACAGGAGCTGTGGCTTTGGGGATAGCAGTGATGCTTATAAGCATAGCTATAGTGATAGGTTTTCAGAATGAGGTTAGAGATAAAGTAGTTGGTTTCGGTTCTCATGTGCAGATAAGTCAAAACTCGGGAGCTCAAAGCAAAGAGTCCGTTCCTATGTTAACCAATGACTCACTTGTCAGTGAAATCAAAAAAATAAGCTCTGTTAAGCATGTCCAGAAATTTGCGATTAAGCCGGGGATATTAGAAACAAAAAAAGATGTAGAGGGAGCTATTATTAAAGGAGTTTCTTCGGATTTTGATTGGACTTTCTTCAATGATAAATTAGTCAAGGGGACTACTCTATCTGCAGACTCTTTAGAAGTAAAGAACCACATAATGCTTTCCGAAACCATAGCTAAAAGGCTAAGAGTAGATGTTGGAGAGAGGTTGACTGTGTATTTCGTGCTTAACCAAGAGGATTTAAAACCTAGAACGTTTAAGGTGGTAGGAATATATAACTCTGGATTTGTAGAGTTCGATGAACAGTTTGTTTTTGTGCCCTTAGACATAATGGCCAAAATTAGCAAGTGGGGTATAGAGTCTCAAGTAAAAGTGACGGAGGAAAAAGAGAAAAGCAGATGGAAAGTTGAGGGATTTGGCTTTGGAGGTGAAGGACTTTTAAAATTTGAATGGAGTAAAATAAAATGGCGAGGGGCAGGGCCGCATTATTTGAGCTACAGAGATACCTCCAAAATAGAGTTGGTCGTGAGAGATAGGTTTGAAACCATTCCAGATACATCTAGAATTCTGTTTTCGGTTGACGTTGAAGATCCGCTTAGGCTGCTGCCATTGGTGGTTAGTTCGGGTGGCACACATTCTGAATACTGTGGAGGATATGAAGTGCTGCTCACAGACTATGAGTCGATACTAAATGCGGATGACGCGTTAACTTTTTCTTTGCCTTACTACTACCGAAGTGATACTATATTGTCTCGATTTCCAGAGATCTTTAATTGGCTAGCTACACTAGATATAAATGTCATTATAATAATTATTCTTATGATATTCGTAGCGATCATTAATATAGCGAGTGCTATTCTGATAATCATCATAGAAAAAACGAGTTTGATAGGATTGTTTAAGGCCTTTGGAGCTAGTACGAGTAGGCTTAGTGGCCTTTTTATAGTGCTTGCTGGCAGAATACTTGTAATCGGTTTAATCGCGGGGAATATCTTAGGCTTGGGGTTTTGTATTCTTCAAGATAAATTTGGTTTGGTAAAATTAGACCCTGAGAAATATATTTTAGATAAGGTTCCCATAGACTTAAACTGGACTTATGTCTGTCAGATAAATCTTATAACATTAGTTATTTGTGTTTTATTTATGATTCTACCCGTATTATATGTCTCTAAAATAGATCCTGTAAGGGCCATTAAGTTTGACTAACTCCTTAGAACGTTTAACTATTGTTACTTCTAAAAGAGTACTTTTGCTACGCTAAAAAAAACAGATATGAAACGCGTTTATGATAACATTCTAGGAGCTATAGGTGATACTCCATTAATAAGATTAAATAATATAGCCAAAGATATTCCAGGTGAAGTTTGGGCTAAGGTGGAATATTTTAATCCTGGACATTCTACCAAGGATAGAATGGCTTTGCAGATGCTAGAAGATGCGGAAAAAGCTGGAAAAATAAAGCCTGGAGGAACTATTATAGAATGTACTTCTGGTAACACAGGAATGGGATTAGCATTAGCCGCATGCGTGAAAGGGTATAAGCTTATCTGTACTATGAGTGATAAGCAGAGTAAAGAGAAAATAGATATTCTAAGAGCCATGGGAGCAGATGTAAGAGTGTGTCCTACGAATGTAGAAGCAGATCATCCCGAAAGTTATTATAGCGTGGCTACAAGATTAGCCAATGAAATTCCTAATTCATTTTATCCGTTTCAGTATGATAATCTTTCTAATAGAAAGGCTCATTACTTAACTACTGGTCCAGAAATTTGGGACCAAACAGATGGAAAAATAACTCATTTTGTGGTAGGGGTAGGGACTGGAGGAACTATTTCAGGTGTAGGTCAGTATTTGAAAGAGCAAAACCCTGAGGTGAAACTCTGGGGTGGAGATACGTATGGATCTGTTTTTAAAAAATACCACGAAACTGGAATTTTCGATGAGAATGAAATTCATTCATACATCACCGAGGGTATAGGAGAAGATATTCTTCCTAAAAATGTAGATTTCGATTTAATAGATCATTTCGAAAAAGTAACCGATAAAGATGGTGCTTTAGTTGCTAGAGAATTGGCTTTAAAAGAAGGATTACTTTTAGGTTACTCATGTGGATCAGCATTTCAGGTGATTCGTCAAATGAAAGATCAGCTTACGGAAGATTCCGTTACTGTAGTATTATTCCACGATCACGGAAGTAGATACGTAGGTAAAGTCTATAATGACGAATGGATGAGAGAGCAAGGGTTTATAGACTAAACTTATCTTTTACGGTTCCATTTATAAGGTTGAAATCGGGTTTTAGCGAACTTTTTTACGCTCGATTACAGCCTGTTTTTTCCCCTCTTTAAGTTATAAGCTATAAATGTACCGCAAAAACCCCCTGCTTTTCGAGCAGATTAAGTTACGGTTAGGTCATTCTCTGAGCTGTTTAATTTAACTAGCTTAATGTAATTCTATGCAGATACTTTTATTAGCCAAAGTGACAATCTGAAAATCAGTAGTTTTTTACAGGTGCGATTTAAAATTTGGCGTTCTTTATGGTCTTAACCCTTAGCTACAAGCTTTGTGTCTAGCGAATAATCAAAATGTGACCAAACTTCTCTTCCCCTTTTTTGCCTTTGTTGTCTTCAAAGGTGTATGACAATCTCCAGGTGTAAATTCCGTCTTCTACATAATGAGTTCCCTGCTGAAATGAACCATCCCAATATGAGTTTGGAGATTGACTTGTGAATATAACGTCTCCGTTTCTATCCATTATCCAAAAATCATAGTTATTGAAATTGCATTTGGAAGTACTCACCTGAAAAACATCATTTATCCCATCATTGTCAGGAGTAAATGTGTTAGGTACATATACTCTGCAATCTTCACATTGATCAAATTCCAGAAATATTTCATCTGTCCTGCTTTCACAGGCGCTTATCACTTCAACTTGGTAAAGCCCCGTTTCTGTTACATGACGGACGCTGTCATTTATTTGGTCATTCCAATTTATTTGAACGGGGTAATTGAAGGATTCGTCCCACGCATTTAAAGGGTAAGTGATCCCAGCGCATAATGTAATATCTTCACCAAGATATAGTTCAAAAGGTGGAATGATTTCAATGTAAATTTCATCTGAGAAAACACAATTATTGAGTTGTGAAGTAGCGGTGTACGTACCTGTTAATGTGGGCGAAATAGCTGCAGTATTCTCACCAGTAGACCAAATTACTGATGCTTCAGGCGTTAATGTTAGTGGTTGGATTTGAGTATTCTCATTGTAACAGATTATTTCATCTGCTCCCAAATCAAAATAAGGGATGGGATTCACAGCGACTGAAATCTCATCTGTCTCTGAACATCCGTTCTGAATCACCTCGACTGAATATACTCCAGATTCATTTACTGTATATGAGCTCTCTGTCGCACCGTCTTGCCATGTATAGGAATCCCCCAAGTTGGTAACGTCTAGAACCAGTGTTTCTCCCTGGCACAGTTGGGTATCGTTTCCGAGGTTAAATGAAGGCAATGGGATCACCTCAAGAGAAACACTTTCTGAGAATTCACAGCCATTTATTTCGGCTGTTAATTGGTAAATACCTGATGCATTTGTAGTAATGAATGGAGTGACTTCCCCCGAACTCCAAATAAATTGATCTGCTATGACATTTGTGTTAAAGATCACTTGTTCTCCTTCGCAAATACTCAGGTCAGGACCTAGGCCGATTACTACAGGGGATACATTGTCAATGACAATAGTATCAGCAGTGCTGCAGTTCCCTAGGGTTACTATTACCGAGTAAGTACCCGAAGTTTCGACTGGGAAGGTTGTTGAAGTCAAGCCGTTATTCCACAGGTATGAATCTGCCAAAACATTAGGTTCTAGTGTTAATATATCGTCAGGACATAGCGTTTGATCAGGGCCTAAGTCTACACTTTCTAGTGGGCTATACTCCACCACTATGTCATCGGTAAAATCACATCCATTGATACTAATGGTTATAGTATATGTGTCTTCAGACTCTACAAGTAAAGTTGGATCAGTTGATCCGTTGGACCAGTTGTATATCCCATCTTGAACGGTTGCGTCTAAAAGCAGTGACTGTCCCGTACAAAGAACCGTATCCATCGGGAGTAAGCTTGCTATTGGTGCCAAAACCTCTAATGCTCCAATATCTGAAATACCACTTCTTACCTGACCGATCTGATCAAGGTTGCTGGCTAAATCATCGTTGCCCGCATTGATAGCCGGGCTAATAGGGTCGCAAGATTCAACTTGGTGAGTGTCAGTATTCCCCCCATTGTTAGTCAAAGGAAAAATAAGAGGATTTAAATCCAATAAATTACCAGTTGTTACCCCGGTAAAAGTCCCCTCAGCGTCTGAAGTTTGTACCAGGTTGTGACCTCCTGTAGAACCTATGTCACCAGCCAGATGTCCTCCAGAATCTGATGAAATGTTTTCAGCTGAAAGACAATTGTTAAGGATTACAGTTCCATCTAGATTAAAAATGGCACCACCGCTACCTGAGCCAGAAGCACCGCCTCCGCTAAACCATCCGCCACCACCGTTTCCGCCTAGCGCTTCATTAAAAGCGAAGGTGCAATTTGTAATGCTAAAATCTCCTGAGTTACTAAACAGGCCACCTCCAAGACCGGCTCCTCCGCCACCTCCTGAGCCTCCGCTGCAGCATCCTTGTCCTCCATTTCCTCCATAAGAGCCACCATCACCTGATGGGCCAGAGTTTCCTCCCCAGGAATTGGCTCCGCCACCTCCGCCACCTCCGCCAAATCCACCATCACCTCCCGCGCCTGAAAGTGATCCGCCACCACCACCGCCACCGGCCCAGTTTCCAACTCCTCCATTCCCATTTTGACCTCCCGCACTACCTCCATTTCCCCCTCCAACTCCGCCAGGACTAGAAGTAACGCCTGAACCTTGGTGATGGGTGCCGCTACCTCCGCGACCACCAATTGCACTATTTCCACTGATTGTTGAATTAACCATTACACCAACCGCATCAGTTGCATTGTAGATTGCACCGCCAAAACCGGGACCACCACCACCGCCACTTCCGCCTCCAGGGGCAATTCCGTTGCCTCCTTTTCCACCTAAAGCCATGCAATCATTAATGGTTGTGTTTTCAATAGTGACTATTCCTTCGTTTGCAATAGCTCCGCCCATTCCTCCCGACTGCGCACCCTGGCTGTCACCTTCGGTCATTGAATTCCGAATACCAACCTCAAATAAGGTTAAATCACCTTGATTTAGAATAGCTCCTCCGTTTTCAGCGAAAACAAACCCCTGATGTATTTCAAGGTGTTCAATAGTGACTATTATACCAGGAAAGATATGGAACACACGATCTAGTGAGTCAGCGTTTATAATAGTCTCTCTTGTGGATTCTCCTTGGATCACAAGATCCGAAGTGATATCCAGATCTCCTGAAACACACCCATTTTCCGAGGATCCATTTAGTGTAATCAAGTACTCATTGTTGGGAATGAAAATATCGTTCGCTCCAGCTATTGCATTGGACTCCATAATGGCAGCGCGCAGTGAGCATTCGCCATTTGAGTCTGCACAAATTCCATCACCCGGACTAATATCTATAGAGTCAGATGAAGTGTCAACTGTAAACTGTCCTTTCGAATTTAAAGTACCAAAAAGTAAAGCAACAAATAGAAGAGTATGTTTCAGTAAACCCATAGAACACTAATGTATATACTTATTTATAAGCGAGTTAGTTAATTTTGTTATTTTAGAACTTATCTAAGCTGATAAATTTAGGTCATTTTAAACTTCTCTTAGTTTTTTCATGATTTAAACTGGTGTGCTAAAAAGAAAAAAACAGCACTATAAATTCTTCTTTTTTCAACTTTTTTATCTAGAGCTAGTTGCTACTAAGTCACTCTGAAATGTTCTCTTCTTAAAGAAATGCATCCGTAATTTTTTAGAACTTCTAGAACCTGAGAGAGAAGCTATGTCAGGTATTATGTGATTCCCGAACCACTCTTGCAAATAGCTAGGGTTAGCAAATAAATGGGCTAGTAGCCAAAGTGTTTTTGAGCCATGTCTGCTATCTGAGACCCTATGGCTAAGGATGCCGTAGCGGCAGGAGAGGGCGCATTCAAAACATGAATAGAATGGTCGGTGTACTCAATTCTGAAGTCATCTCTAGTGTCTCCGTCTTGGCCTAGAAGAAGTGCTCTTACTCCTGCTCTTCCCGGTCTAATGTCATCCATGGTAAGAGAAGGCACCATGCGTTGCAATGTTTCTAGAAACAACTTTTTACTAAAGGCTCTTCTGTATTCGTTGATTCCAAATTTCATGTTTTTCATGAAAAGCTTCCATGTTCCAGGATAGCTTAGGGCATCTGCGGTATCTTTTAAATTGAAGTCTGTTTTTCCATATCCTTCTCTTTTAAAAGTGAACACCGCATTTGGTCCACACTCTATTTCTCCATTAGTCATTCTTGTAAAGTGAACACCTAAAAACGGAAACTCTGGATTAGGGACAGGATAGATAAGGTGCTTTACTTTATGCTTCGCTTGATCAGTTAATTCATAGTAATCGCCTCTAAACCCAACGACCTTTTCTTTAAGTTTTACATCATCTTTTCTAGCCAATCTATCGGCTTGTAGTCCTCCGCAAACTATTAATTTACCACAGCTATAAACAGATTTACTCGTTTGTATAGTTGTGAACTCTGCATTTTTCGTGAAATTTAGTACTTCTTCTCCCAGTTTTAAGGCGTTGGATTGATTGGCGGCTAGGGCCAAATCGGTCATCTTTTCAGTGGCTCCTCTATAGTCTATGATTCCCGTACAGCCTACTCTTATTCCTCCAATTGAATTGCAGTTTGGTTCTATTTCACGAACTTGGTCTGCAGTGATTTTTTCCATGTCTTCAATTTCATTTTGAAGTCCTGTTTGGTAGATTTTTTCCATTTGGGGAAGCTCCCATTCTTCGGTAGCTACTACGACTTTTCCGCAGACATCATGAGCCACCTTATGCTCTTGGGAAAATTTCACTAGCTCTCTTCTGCCTTGGATACAATTCACCGCTTTTAGTGAGCCAGGTGTATAGTAAAGTCCAGAATGAATCACCCCACTATTATTTCCGGTTTGGTGACCTGCCAGTGCTTTTTCTTTTTCTATAAGCACAATACTCTTATTTGGGAACCTCTCTGAAAGTTTAAAGAATGTGGCTGCTCCTATGATTCCTCCTCCCACTATAGCTATATCAAAATGTTGTTTCATTTCAGAAAATAAATTTGCACCGCAAATTTAAAGCTTTTACTACCTTCTAATTTGGTGAATTAGACACCTTATTATAACTTTCGCCCCTGATGAAGACCTACTCCAAGAAAACCACTCAGAATGCATGGGCTATGTATGACTGGGCTAACAGTGTTTATTCACTGGTTATAACCACAGCCATCTTCCCTATTTATTATGCAGCCAAAACCAAGTCCACTCTATTAGTGGATGGAGAGGAGGTTACTTCTAATATGGTTCAGTTTATGGGGTTCGAATTTGTGAACACCGCCCTCATTGGTTATGTGGGTGCTTTTGGTTTCGTTTTAGTCTCGATATTAATGCCACTTTTTACAGGAGTAGCAGATTACTTAGGGAGGAAAAGGTTTTTTCTAAGACTGTTTTCTACTATGGGTGCTCTAGGATGTATGGGGTTATACCTTTTTGATGTTTCTGAGGAGTCAGGATTGATAGGAACTATTCTGATGTACTTGATAGCGCTAATCGGTTTTTGGCTTTCTATCGTTTTTTATAATTCGTACCTTCCTGAGATAGCTTCTCGTGAGGAACAGGATAAACTTTCTGCTAAGGGATTCTCCTTTGGTTATGTAGGGAGTGTTTTACTACTGAGTTCAATTCTTTACTTAAACTTAAATGGACACATAGAAGCTGAAGTAGGTTTCATCATGACTGGTGTATGGTGGCTTGTATTCACTCAGTATTCTCTTTATATTTTGCCCTCAGGTAAGGCTAAGAGATTTACGGGTACAGAAGTGCTGTCTAAAGGGTTTGATGAGTTAAGTCACGTATGGAGGGTAATGAAGAAGACCCTAAGATTAAAGCGGTTCACGCAGGCTTTTTTCGTTTATTCTATGGGAGTACAGACCGTCATGATGGTGGCAGTATATTTTGCGGAAAAGGAAATTGATTGGCCAGAGGGCGGTGCTAAAATCGGACTAATATTGAGCGTTTTATTGATTCAAGTGATCGCTATTCCTGGAGCCTATGTAATGAGTATATTGAGTGCTAAAAAAGGGAATATTAAGACGCTTATAGCAGTAAACGTGTTTTGGGCCATTCTCTGTTTAGGAGCTATAGTAATACACACACCTAATCAGTTTTACTTCATGGCTGCTTTAGTAGGATTCGTAATGGGAGGAATTCAGTCTCTTTCTAGGTCGACCTTCTCTAAGTTTATTCCTGAGGTAAAGGATACAGCTTCTTACTTTAGTTTTTATGATGTTTCTGAAAAGATAGGATTGGCTATAGGGCTCTTCATATTTGCTTACTTAGAAGAAGTAGGAACGACCAATGTAGATGTTTCTGAAGGTGTCTTGAGCGGAATGAGGCTTTCTATAGTATCGCTAGTGGTCTTTTTTGTTTTGGGAGTAATTCTCTTACTCAGAGTGCCTAAAGAAGAAGTAGCTAGTTCTACTGAGGTCTAGAGTGGCGCACGTAACTTTTCTCTAGAACTTCAAATGCTACCCTTCTGTTTTGAGCTCTTCCTTCTGTAGTTTCGTTTTCTGCCACTGGGGCAGCACTTCCATGAAAGTTTATTTCCAGTCTAGTGATATCTAGCCCCTTCTTTTCGATAAACTGCTGAACATTTTCGGCTCTTTCCCTGCTGAGTTTTTGGTTGTAGCCCTCTCGTCCTATAATATCTGTATGTCCATTTATTTGGATGAAGAGGTTTTTGTTGCTCAGTAATTTTTTAGAGATATCATTTAGCTTAGCTTCTGCTTCAGGGTTTAATACGGAAGAGTCAAAGTCAAAAAGAACAGATTCTAGTTCTAAAGAAACAGCTTTAGATAACTGAGCAGGGGGATTCACCACCAGTTCAGCTAATAGTTCATTTACACAACTGCATTCCTTCTTTTCCTTAATGGGTTTGACCACTAAGCTATCCAGGTACACATAAGCCCAGTTATTAGCTGATATGTCTTCTTTGGTTGTTCTTTTTAAGACATTTAATTTGTTGTCCGGCTTGAAATTTCCGATGGTAATATATGCCTCTCCTCCTTTGGCTATAAACTCATTACTTAAAAGGATCCATTGTTCATATCCGTCTATAAAATGAAGATCAGGTGATTCCATGACAGGCGTGGCCTTGAGAACGTTATCTAGAGTGTATTTAAGTGGCTTTTTACTAAGAGAAACACCTATTCCGTCTGTAACATAGCGAGAGTGATCTGCGGGGCTGACATAGAGTTCTACGCAGACCATTTCACCGGCATTTAGCTTTCTGCTAAGTGGAGCTTTTATGTACTCCCGGTAGTTTCTTTTAGAGGCAGAAAATGTGACTAATCCTAAATAAGCTTCTCCAGATTTGGCATTCTGTTCACCGAACATATTCTCAGGTACACCTGCTTTATCACTACAGGAATTAAAGTAATCTGGAGTTCCGTCAGAAGCCTGTCTCCAATTATCCACTAGGGTTAACGAGGTCTGATTATAGGTGACGGGGCAATATTTAAATTTTTCAAAACTAGGATTGGGGACTAGGTTTTGGGCTGACAAAACCAGAGATGATAGGGTTAAGAAAAATGATAGAATAATTTCTTTCACTGATTAGGTAACTAAATAGGGATTTGCTTACTTTGAAAAAAGCCCTCAAAGGTTCAACTTGAGGGCTTAAGTATTTAATTTATTAACCCTGCTACTCCACAGAGAATTCTACTCTTCTGTTTTTAGCCAATTGCATTGGTGTTTTGTATTTAGAAAGAGGAGCGCTTGCGGCTTTGTCTTTAGAAGTAAACCTCGATTCTTCCAAACCTTTAGATACAAAGTAATTTTTTAGAGAAGTGGCTCTCTGAGCACCTAAATCAGAAAGTCTGACTTTTACCTTAGACTCATCAAACTCACTTAAATCCATGTGGCCAGTTAGCTTCAGTTTTATAGATGGATTTTCTTTTAGGTAAGCTATTAAATTTTTCAAGTCTCTTTTAGCCACTGAATTAATTCTGGCAGACTCTTGAGCGAAATAAATCGTGCTTTTAGAAATCTTTTCTTCATCAGTTAACTCATCAAAAACCACATAAGAAGGAGAGTAGATTACTTCTTCTTGAACTCCGCTATTTCCACAGTCACACTGAGATGCGGCTACTATTTCGTCTACTTCGACATTTTCCAAGTAGTAATATGCATCTAAAGACTGGGTCGCTGTAAACCCTCTGGGTTTTTTAAGTTTTTCTATTTGTAGATTTTTATCTTCATCAAAACATCCTATGATAATAGCTCCTTCTCCACCATTAGCGGTGTATGTCCCACATATAGTAGTCCATCCTTCTCTCTCATTAATGACAGGGTTTAATGTGTTTTTAATCTGAAAAGAAGGTTCTATTATTGATTTTGAATCGCCCTTTTGAACTTTATTCTTAGAGACGTAAATACCTATACTGTTAACGGCATATTTAGACAAATCTGCTAGGCTTACTTGAGCTTTAATGCAGTATGTCTTATTCTTTTCCATCTGCTTCAGTAAGTTTCTTCCGATGTATGTCCTTTGTTTTTTAGAATCCTTAGTATACGCTCTGAATCCAGCGTAATTAGTTCCGTCTATAGACTCTTGTTTTCCATAGGCGTTTTCAGGAATTCGAAGTAATTCAGATTTAGCAGATTCACTAAATAAGTCTGCTTTTGTGTAAGTGGCAGAAAACCAATTATCTATATGATCATCAAAATTCTCAGGCTTTTTCATTTTATCAGTATTAGCCAGTTCGAAAGACCCATTGTCGATTAAGCTTTTTTCCTCCTGTCCGCTATCTGAATCTTCTTTTTCTTCTTGTGTAAATGCTGAGTTTGTAAGGATTAATGCCATACATACCATTAGAAGATAACTCTTTAAGTATTTCATGTGTATTCTCTTTTATTTACTGTGGCTAAGACAATGGTCGTGCCATTTCTTTCTTGTCACGCGAATATCTGAAAAAATGCGGACTATTTGGGGTCGTGAAGTATTTTATAAGTAAGCTCTTTTAGAATTTGTTCGGCTGGTGTGCTTGGGTTGTTCACTCCTTTAGACATGGTGTCGGCTTTTCTGAGGTGCCCTATAACCCTCGCCAAACTTCCCGCGTTATAATTTTTCTTGGCTAGGTTGAATTCATTCAAGCCATACGGACTCACTCTAAGAAATTGCGCTGCATTTTCTCCTGGTGGAAGTCTGTGAAGTTTAATCAGTCTGGTGAAATAGGTGTAAAGCGAGGGTAGGATTAGTTGTAAGGGGTGGGCTTTAGGATTAGCCGAGTAGTAATTAATAATTTTATTCGCTTGTAGAACGTTTTTAGTTCCGAGTGCTTTCTGAAATTCGAAAATATTGTAATCCTTACTAATGCCTATGTTTTTCTCTACATGAAGAGAGGTGATTTGCTCATTTTCTTTTACTAGAATTAGGAGCTTATCTAAGGCATTTACTATTTTACTAAGGTCGTTTCCTAGATATTCTGTAAGCAATGCAGAAGTGGCAGCATCTATATTTCGGCTCTTAGATTTTACGTAATCTGTTATCCAGTTAGGGACTTTGTATTCTTTTAGTTTTTTACTCTCGTAATAAACTGAGTTGGCTTTTATGGTCTTAGCTATTTCACTTCTGCCGTCTAAGGTTTTATGCTTATGCTGAAAAACGAGAATAGTTGATTCTAATGGTGCTGCTAAGTACTTTGCCAGCAGCTCTGTCTTATCTTTATTTCTCCAATCTTTTAACGCCTGAGCTTCTTTGATGATTACCACTTGCCTTTCAGACATCATAGGAAACCTTTTAGCAGAAGAGATAATTTCATCCATAGAGGAATCTCCTCCGTAAAATATGGATAGATTAAAATCTCTTTCTTCCTCGGCTAGTACATTATCCTCTATATAGTCTGAAATTTTATCTATGTAATAGGGTTCTTCTCCAGTAAGAAAGTATACTGGCTTGTAGTCCTTGTTTTTAAGTGATTTTAAAATACTTATCTCGCTCATTACTTAAATCTAAGGTGTCTTACAGACCTTCCGTTATTCTTTATTTCTTGAAGAGATTTTATTCCGATTTCTAGGTGGTCGCTAACATAGTTCGCGGTAACTCCTTCATCACTCTTACTCGTTTTTACTCCTTGAGGAATCATCGGCTGGTCGCTAACTAGAAGCAGGGCTCCTACAGGTATTTTATTCGCAAAACCAGCGACAAAAAGGGTAGCTGTTTCCATATCGACAGCTGTAGCTCTAAGTTTTCTGAGATACTTTTTAAATTTATCATCATGCTCCCAAACTCTTCTATTCGTGGTGTAAATGGTTCCTGTCCAGTAATCTTTCGCGAAATCACGGATGGTTGAAGAAACAGCACGTTGCAATGCAAAAGAAGGCAATGCAGGAACCGCTTTAGGCATGTAATCGTTGGATGTTCCCTCTCCTCGTATACCAGCTAAAGGAAGAATAAAATCACCAAGTTTATTTCGCTTTTTAAGCCCGCCACACTTCCCTAAGAAAAGAACTGCTTCAGGTTTTATAGCCGATAATAAATCCATAATAGTGGCGGCATTAGGACTTCCCATACCGAAGTTAATGATAGTAATGTCCTCAGCGGTAGCACTAGGCATAGCTTTAGTAAGGCCATCGACCTCCACTTTGTATTTCTCAGCGAACTGATCTACATATTTATTAAAGTTAGTAAGTAATATATAGCTACCGAAATCCTTTAATTCTACTCCTGTATATCTAGGTAGCCAATTGTTTACTATTTCTTGTTTTGTTTTCATAGACCCCAAAGATGCTAAATTAGCGTTCAAAATTGAACATAATTAGACAAAGTTATGAATGACGCTTTACCCATTTTAAATTTGCCAGAAACACCTTTAGAATTAGCAAGGGTAGAGGGTGTCTTAAAGGTTCAGTGTCTTGTTCGAAAACGGAAAATAATTCTAACTCCTGAAGAATGGGTTAGACAACATTTCATTTATTTTCTGTATAAAAAATTAGGTTATCCGCTGAGTTTAATGAAAGTCGAAAAGCAGATTTTAGTGAATAATCTCAAAAAACGATTTGATATTGTAACCTACAATGCCAGTGGAGAAATGAAAGTATTGATAGAGTGTAAAGCGGCCAGCATAGAGCTTGACGCATCTGTTTTCGATCAAGCTGCGCGATACAATCTTAGCCTTAAAGTCCCTTATTTAGTGATTACAAATGGGATGAAGCATTACTGCGCTGAGGTGAATGTAGAGAGCAAGGCCATCTCATATTTAAACAATATACCTACTTATAAAGAGGTTAAGCGTTAGATTTGCAACGCAACAAAATAAAGATTTATGGATTTAAAAGATTTATTGGCTATTACAGGAAAGCCAGGACTATATAAAACAGTAGGGCAAAACAAGAGTAGTTTAATAGTGGAGTCACTGATAGATGGAAAGAAAATACCGGTCTATTCTGCTAATAAAATTAGTGCGTTAGAAGATATAAGCGTCTATACATATGAGGAGGATATTCCTCTTAAAAAGGTATTTACTTTAATAGCTGAAAAGGAAAATGGAGGAAAAGCCATAACTCCTAAAGCATCATCTGAAGAGTTGAAAAGTTACATGAGAGAGGTGCTTCCTGATTTCGATCAGGATAGAGTTTATACTTCCGATCTAAAGAAGATCTTTAATTGGTATAATAACCTGCATGAACATGGTCTAATCACATTAGGTGCCGAAGTAGCGTCAGAAGAGGTCGCTTCTGATGAAGAGGAATAATTAGCCTGATAGAAAAGATGCTTGTAGAAAAAACGAAGAGAATATACCTTCCAAAAGAGTTTGATATTAGTAATTGGGATTCCTTGGAGCCTATTTATGATGAGTTATTGGGCAGGAACATTTCTAGTTTTGATAAATTCAAATCTTGGCTAAATGACTTGAATGAGTTAGAGTCGGCTATGGAGGAGGAGTATGCATGGTGTTATATACGTATGACTATTGACACTTCTAATGAAGAGCATTCGAGTAAGTACAAGCATTTAGTGACTGAAATCTCTCCCAAATTAAGTCCATTATCTAATCTGCTCAATAAAAAGCTAAATAGCTCAGAGTTTAAGTCCGAACTGAAGGGTAAATCGTATGAGATTTGGTTTAAAGGTGTCAAAAACGCCATAGATTTATTCAGAGAAGAGAATATTTTATTGAATGCTGAAATTCAAACTCTGACCCAGAAATACGGAAGTATTACTGGCGGAATGTCTGTGGAAATAGATGGTGAAAACCTCACTATGCCTCAAGCGGGTAAACTGCTCCAGAGTGAAAATAGAGAGACAAGAAAAGCAGCATTTGACGCTGTAAATGCGGTTAGGTTGGAGTCTAAAAAAGAGGTTCATTCTATCTTCGATGAATTACTTTCAAAAAGAAATCAAGTAGCTAAAAATGCAGGTTACGAGAATTTCCGAGATTATAAATTCGTTAGTCTTGGAAGGTTTGATTTTACTAAAGAGGACTGCTTTGATTTTCATAATAGCATAGCATCTGAGGTTACTCCCATAGTAAATAAGATATACGCTGAGAAAAGAGAAAAGCTAGGGTTGGATAAATTAAGACCCTGGGATACCAATGCGACTCTTCCCGGAAAGTCTGAGCTTAAGCCGTTTTCAAGTGCAGAAGAACTCGTAACCAAGAGTATTAAATCTTTCGGAATGATAGATGAGTATTTTGGTCAAGCGTTAGCTGATATGAAAGAGTTAGGTCATTTAGATTTAGCTTCTAAGCCAGGGAAAAGCCCTGGAGGCTATAATTACCCTCTTTATGAGAGTGGAGCACCTTTCATTTTCATGAATTCTGTAGGTACTCCAAGAGATTTAGTGACTATGATGCATGAGGGAGGCCACGCTATCCATTCTTTCTTAAGCCATGGTTTAGAGTTTAGTGCTTTTAAATCGTGTCCAAGCGAAGTGGCTGAATTAGCGTCCATGAGTATGGAGTTAATGAGTATGAAGCACTGGGATGAATTCTACTCTAAAGAAGATTTAAAGCGTGCTAAAAAGGAGCATTTAGAAGATAGTATTATGGCATTGCCATGGATAGCCATGGTAGATAAGTTTCAGCATTGGATTTATGAAAACCCTAAGCATACTGTAGAAGAAAGAGATTTAGAATGGGTAGCTATAAATAAATCATTAGGAAATAGTGTGGTGAACTGGGATGGTTCAGGAGAGGTAAGAAAAAATACTTGGCAGAAGCAACTTCACATATTTGAACTTCCTTTTTATTACATAGAGTACGGAATGGCTCAGTTAGGGGCTATAGCGGTGTGGAAAAACTTTAAAGAAAACCCAGAGAAAACCATAGCTCAATACAAAGAAGCTCTGAGCGCTGGATATACATTAAGCGTTCCTGAGATTTATGAAAAAGCAGGAATTAAATTTGACTTTTCTCAAGGTTATATTAAAGAATTAATGACGTTCATGATGAATGAGCTGGAAAATATTTAAAGCTCGTAGTACATTAATTTATGGGGTCCAATGTTTTTGACGTTATAGAAATCACCTTTATTACTAAAACCCAGCTTACTGTAAAACTCTAGGGCCACTTCTCTAGCATCGCACCACAAGACAGCAGTGTTGTTTGCCTTTAGAATGTTTATCGCTTCTAGAACTACTGCTCGACCAGCACTTTTCCCTCTAAAGTTTGGATGCGTAGCCATCGCTCTCAATCTGTAATGATCTCCTGGTAGTTCCAATACCGGATTGCTAGTTTTGAATAAGGAGCATATACTTATAATCTGACCATCCAATACCGCTCCTAGATGAATGGCATCTTCTTGTTCATCTATATCTATGATACAGTCTTTTTGATGTGGGATATGCGGCCATAATACTATATGCCTTAGCCTTTTACAATCAGTCGAAGTAATCTTCTTCACTATCATCTTCAAAATATTTATTAATGGCTCTTCTTTCCTTTTTAGTAGGCCTTCCAAGCCCTTTGTCTCTTTGTGCTCGGTTAGCTTCTCTTATGAGTTCTAATTTATTTTTTTCTTCTTCAGGTGTAATGTCCTTCACGTATAACTCTACGAGTTTAGCTCCTACTCTGCTTTTAGGAAAGTCGATTACTTTATAAGTAAAAAAAACAGGTCCCTCTTCTTTAAGATTATCTCATCATTAATAGTTAGAAGTCTGGATGGTTTTGCTAGTTCATTCTTCACTATTACGTGATTTTGTTTACACTCTTTGGTTGCTAGGCTTCTCGTTTTGTATAATCGTACTGTCCATAGATATTTGTCTACTCTCATTCTTTATATTTGAAAGGAATTTGGAATATATTTGTAAATAACAATAAAAAAAAGTAAAATGAATCAAATTAAAATCACCTTTCTATCTTTAATTGTTTGCTTCGCAATTTCAGATTTGGCAGCACAAGATACTAAACCATCTTCTAGTAAAGAGACCAAAGTCAATCCTATAGATGTAGCCAATCAAAAAGCGAAAAGTAATAGTGCAGAGATGACTGCTGCTCTTAAAATAAGTGATGAAAAGAGGATCTTTAATATAATGAATGTTATTAAGGAGTATGAAGTAGCTTTATCTAAAGCTGTGGCTAGTGATAAAACGGCAGAACATAAAGCTAAAGCTAAAGAGCTTTTAGAAAGGGATAGAGATAAAAGATTAAGTGTGCTTTTAGATCAATCTGAATTAAAGCTTTACACTAAATGGAAAGAGAGTAAGGAAGAAGCTGAAGAAGCAGTGTTAGAAAATGAACCTAAAAAGTTAATGGAGAAAGGATCAAAAGCTGCAGTAAAGAAATAATCATTATCTCATATAAAATAGTTAAGCCCTTTTCAGTTTTGAATGGGGCTTTTTATTTGAGATCCAAATCAAACATCTCTTTAAGTTTCCCCAGCTGAGGGTTTTGTTCGGTCATCTTTTTCAAGATTTCTACTTCAGAAAGAAACTTTCGTTCAGGAGCAGCTCCGCTTGAATCAGTCACACCTTCAGACCTTAAGCTAAGATGAGTTACAGCAAGTTTTCCTTTTAAAAAGACAGTTAAATCTTGTCTTACGTCATTAAAGTAGCTTTCATCGGTTTCGCTTCTTACAGGAAAGATAATCTCATTTTTCTCATTTATTTTAGGCTCGGTATGGCTTAAAACCGCGAAAAGATTTTTCTTGCCTGATTTACCTAAAAAAGAAGTGAATTCTTTCCAGCCTGCATTTACCTCGTTTAGCTCCAGTTTATCAAGCAATACGTCATCTTTTCGATCATTGACTTCAGCTATTCTAGCGGCTTCTGTGATTTTCGCTTGGTGCTCGTCTTCTAGCTTTTTTATTTCACCGTTGAGCGATATTCCATGAGTAGCATGGACGTAATTATTATTTTCTTTATTGGAGAGAGGCGCAGATGCAGTTAGAGCCATAGCTGTTTTTTCCTTTCTCTGAGGTGAGCTAATTTTCTTGGGAGGTTCAGGAATCTCTATACCTATAGGAATTAAACTAATTGAGTTTTTTTTTTCAGCCTCATTATATTTGAGACTGCACAACTGCATTAAAGTGAGCTCCACTAGGAGCCGTTGGTTTTTGCTAGTTCGATAGCCTACATCACAATTGTTGATTACGCCTAGCCCTTGTATTATTAGGTTTTGGTCAATTTCTAGGCACTGCTCAGCGTATTTTTTCTTAATGGAGTCTGTCACCTCTAACAAGCTCACGGTAACTTCGTCTTTACTTACCAGCAGATTCCTGAAGTGCTCCGCTAGTCCGTTAATAAAAATATGACCGTCAAATCCATTTTTAAGTATATCGTTAAAAATTACTAGAGAAGAACTTATATCCTCTTTGAGAATATAGTCCGCAGCTCTAAAATAATAATCATAATCCAATACATTGAGATTCTCAATGACTGATTTATAACTTAAGTTCCCATCAGAGAACGATACCATTTGGTCGAATATAGAAAGAGCATCCCTCAGAGCTCCGTCTGCTTTTTGACCTATAATGTGAAGGCCTTCTTCTTCGAATTTTATGTCTTCTTTTTCTGCTATTTGAACTAAATGTTTCACTATAGCAGGAACACTAATTCGATGGAAGTCGAAAATTTGACATCTACTTAAAATAGTAGGCAGTATTTTATGCTTTTCTGTGGTAGCTAAAATGAAAATGGCATGAGCAGGTGGTTCCTCTAGTGTTTTTAGAAAAGCATTAAAAGCATTCGCTGATAACATGTGAACCTCATCGATGACATACACATTATAGCTTCCTATTTGTGGCGGTATTCTAACTTGAGCAGTTAATTCTCTTATGTCGTCTACAGAATTGTTAGAAGCAGCATCCAATTCGAAAATATTGAATGAAAGGTCTTCAGGTTTTATTCCGTCAGCCTCATTTATTTTATGAGCAAATATTCTAGCACAAGTCGTTTTACCAACCCCTCTTGGGCCACAGAAAAGATAAGCTTGACCAAGTTTATGAGAAGCTATAGAGTTCTTCAGGGTAGATGTTATACTATCCTGTCCTATTACCTTCTCCCAGGAGTCTGGTCTATATTTTCTAGCTGAAACTACGAAGTCACTTGACATGGTCCAAATATCGTTAATTCCTTAGAAATCGAAGTGAATTTAGCCGCCTTTTTGTTCACACAAAATGCACAAAGGAAATTTAATTTTTTAGCATAAAAAAAAGCCCTGAATAAATAAATATTCAGGACTTTAAGTTTCTATTAGAAATAATAAATTAAATCTCAGATTTTTTCTTTTTCTCTTCTGCGGCCTTAGACTTGCTGCATGATTTAGAACAAGACTTAGAACAGGCAGTTTTTTTAGCTGAAGAATCTGCTCCACCTGAAGCAGTTGTTTTAGAGCTTGAAGCATTGATTTTTGCCGTTTTTACTTTGTCTGCTTTTACATTGTCTGCTTTGTCACAAGACTTTGCACACTTTTTAGAACATTCGGTTTTAGCTTTAGTCTCTGTAGTAGTAGACTGAGCGTTAGAGTAGCTGATTCCAAATGTGAAAAGAGCCGCTAGTAAAAATATTTTTTTCATCTTTTAATTTCTTTTATTGTTAGAGAATACTAATATACGAATTAACGAAGAAGTTGTTTTCAAATTATGTGCCAAGATGATTAAGTTATGTTAATATCCTTAATTTTAGCCTATGAATAAAATAAGTCTAGCTCTTGTGTTTTTAATTTCATTAAGTATGTTCTCTTGCGAAAAGGCCATTAAGGGAACAGGAGGTATCGTTGATGAAACGAGGAGTTTGGAGCCTTTTAATGAATTAGAATTAAATGGGATGATCAATGCGAGCTTTAAGCAAGTTAAATCTACAGCCCTCGATAAAGTGGTCGTTTCTGCCCAAGAAAATCTATTGCCATATATAAAGACGACAGTAGACAATGGGCTTTTAATTATAAATATTGAAAGAACGATTCGCACAGACAAAGATGTTTTAGTAGAAATTTACGGACATCCTTTTCGTTCTTTAGTGTGTAACGGTTCTGGTGATGTGAGATCTGATGAAAGAATAATGCTTCAAAAACTGTATCTAGAAAGTAATGGTTCTGGAGATGTTTCTCTTGACTTAGAGGCTAAAAGCATAGAAGTTGAACTTAACGGAAGCGGAGACGTTTCTTTTTCTGGATCTACAGATTATCTAGAATTAGTCAGTAATAGTTCTGGGGATTTAAATACAATTGAAATGAGAAGTTTTGAAGTGGACGTTCTTTCAAATGGTTCTGGAGATGTTTCTGCATATGCGAAAGAATCATTTGATGTGGAGATAAATGGTTCTGGCGATGTTTATCATATGGGAAAAGCTGAACTCACCAAATCCCTCAATGGGACAGGGTTACTCAAAACGAAAAAGTAATAGTTTATGCCAGAAAACTTTTCTTCAAAAAAAACTTCTACTGTATTAGAAGCTATAGTTCTGGCTCTTACTATTCATGCTATTGTTCTAATTGTACTGTTTTTTGCAGATGAAGGGATGTTCACTTTTTCTGAAAAACAGACAGCTTCTAAAGATATAAAGGTCGAGTTTATAGAGCTCACAGAAGAACTCTTGGCACTTTCTGCTCCTGAAGAAAGAGATATTTCGGAGTTGCTAGATAAGTATAAGAATGTAACAGCTAAAGAGGGTACTGCTACTTCAGACGAAGTGAAGAGCTACCGGTTCGATAAAAACCAAACTGATGAAGAGGTGTTAAAAGAACTCTTAGCATTTGAGCAAAACGAGTTTGATAAATTGAAGAAGGAGGATAATTCGTTAGAATCTTCTGATCCAACAGACGATTCTTCTGGAGATAGTAAATCAGTAGACGACTCTAAAAATGCTTCTAGCTCTAATTCAGATACGAGTTATTCGAAAGCTACAGCTAAATTTGACTTCTCGAGAGATCCAGAGAATAGAAAAGCACCGACTTACATGTGTCTTCTCTTTGGTCAAATAGTGGTAGAGATAGAAGTAGATAGAAATGGATATGTAACCTCTGCTAAAGGATTAAGCGGAGATTTAGACAAAGATTGTCTATTGTCTCAGTCTGAAATCTATGCTAGAAAATGGAAGTTTAAGTCAAGCTCAGTGGCTCCCAAATCTGAAAAAGGGACGATTACGTTTACCTTTTTACCACAAAAAAAGTAGTTTTTTTATACTTTTCCGTCGACGTAATCTTGCAGATAGCTAAATTTCTCTGATAGATTTCCTTCTAATGTAGTCTCCGAAGCTCTCTCTATGACAGCATGTGGATCATCTCCGATTAGACAAGGAAGTATTTCATCTATCATCACTCTCCCAAAATCTTTACTGGCATCCTTAGGAAGTTCACAAGGTAGATTATCTACCGCCATAACAGCTATAGCCCCTGGGTCATGAAGGTCACACTCCAGCTCATTTAATCTATGGTATCCATACATCGGGTTAGCTATAGTAGAAGGCCTGATAGTGCTCGCCACAGGGCCATCTATATCACAGCTGATGTCTGCTACTACAGAAATAGTCCACTCAGGACTCTTCATGTCCCTTCTAGTGAAAATAAAAGGAGCTCCTTCTCCCCAATAATGACATGCGATATAAAGATTAGCTACTGATGCATAAGCGGGAAAAGTACTCTTGTACAGCTCAGGGTTAGCGTAAAGCTCTCTTTTTTCAAACCCTTCATCGCTTATTCTAGCATTATAATCGTCTGTGTTTAGATGAGTAAACACCGGCTCATCGAATTCTTTCGATAAGAAATCTTCTTTAGTGACCTCTTTAATAGGTAAAAGACTCATGATCTCTCTGGCGCCATGTCCCACTCTTCCAAATCCTGTTAACACGCATTTGAAGTTAGAAGGAAGAACCACATCCTTCAGGTAACCTTCCATTTCGGCCCTGTCTTCACATTCATGGGCGGGTTTAATCTGATAACTATTGTTTTTAATTCCTAAAGTTCTAAATCCATTGTAACACCCAACTATCCCCGCATATCTCCCGAATCCAATAAGACGTTTATTGTTTACATCCTTCAATACTTCGTAATCAATGAGTCTAATTTGCTTGTTTAGAATCTCGCGCAGCAATGGTGCATTGTAAGGTTGAAGCTTGAACGTATGGCTAAAGAAAAAGTAAGTTTTATTCGGAATAAGCATTTCCACAGGAACTTCTTTAACTCCCATAAGCACATCACAGTCCGATAAATCTTCTTGAAGGTCGATTCCATGAGCGGTATATTCTGAGTCTAAGAATTTACGAATAGGGCTTGGCTGAACTACTAATTCCACATTAGGATATTTCGTTTTTACTTCTGCACACTGTTCAGGGCTTAGTGGAACTCTCTTGTCTGGTGGTGTTTTCCCCTCTCTAATGATACCTATTTTCATGGAACGATGTAATTAGTAAACGACTTATTTATTGCACCGCGAAAATAAGAAGTACTCCTTATAAAGTAGCATAAGTAGAAAGGTACTATTTTTGTAAGCCCATTTACGATTAATGTTAATGGAGTTCTTTACATCTGGGGCCGATTTGGTTTTGACAATACGGCCGATTTTTTAGTAAGCATGTCGAGTGTGGAATGTATACTCGTTAATAAATGTGTTCAAACTTTTAAGTGGAAACACTTCTTACGCTCTCGCGGCTTAATCTAACTTAGTTAGATTACCTAATTCCAGCTACTAGGTAGCGGAACGAGATGCCTCGCTGCTGGTTTCGTCTTTTTGCGGCAGACTTGAGGTATCGTACAAATTGACTAGCTAGTGCTGTGTCTAGGTGCACTAGCGAAATTTAATAGACTAAGCCATAATTTTGCAGTTCTTAGTGTGATTATGGTCGAAAACCAAATAAGAACTACACATGTAGAAAGCTAACGAATCCCATATCTGGACGAGGGTTCGAGTCCCTCCGGCTCCACATTAACCCTCTATGGTCTTTGACTGTAGAGGGTTTTTTTATTTAACCCTTAAAAATATACTCGCCTTTTTCAGTTCTCATCTCTTGAGTATTTCGGCAATTATAAATTAATTCAAGTGCTTCACTGCCAAATAAGTTATCTGATTTTTGAGCTTTGTAAATGTGTTGTCTGAGTGTTTCGTTTAGAAAGTTGAGGCCTGCTTTGCATAATAACCTTTCAGAATCTTTTTTTTTGCTAAATAGAGCTTAATTGAAATATTGATAAAGGAAAGATTCCATTAATTTAGGGATGAATGCACTAAAAATGAGACCACCGGCTAATGTGACCTTTAGCCAAAAGCTAGCCCTTGTGAAATCGGCTTTTTTTATGTCAGATTTCCTTAAACTCCAGATGGAGAATAAAAAAGGAACAGCCACTATGATTCCGAATAAACTACCCCAAATAGCGATGTGATCAGTAGTTATGTAGTGAGTGATTTTTAATAATACGAGAAACCATAAAGTCATAGTAACTAACAGTACTCTCCTTGTCCTATTCCATCCCCAGAGGATAGGTAGTGTTTTATAGCCGAACTCTTTATCTCCTTTTACATCCTCAGCATCCTTTACTATTTCTCTGAATAGAGAAATCATATAGGCCTGAATGGTATATGCCAAAACGATTAAGGCAAAGAAGATATAAAAATCTGATATCGGAAATGAATTTTCATCTATGTCTACAGAGTAAATCATAGGTCTAGTGAAAGTGTTGTAGGTAGCCCAAATAGGAACAATACTGACAATTAACGCCACGAGCACATTACCAAGCAAAAAAGTCTTCTTGAGGTAGAAAGAATAAAACCAAAGTGCACCAGCTATGAAAACAGGAGTAAAAGCATAAAACCAAACTTTCTCTGCCCAGCCTAAATAGATGCCTAAGCCTACCGCTATTCCGTTCAAGGTATGGTGCGCTGCCATAGCTACGCGTCTTTTAAAACCTCTATCAATGGTTATTCGCTGAGGTTTATTAATCCGATCTACCTTCACATCGAAGTAATCATTAATAATGTTTCCAGAAGCTGCTAGAAAGACCATAATCAAGGTTAGAAGTGAGAAATGGATTTCACCTATTTGATGAATTGTAAACTCTACCATGGGATATTCAGAAGGGCTAGAAATCAATCCAATAAAACCCCCTTCTACGAAGTAGCGCATAGTATACATGGTTACTGCTATAATCAACAGATTTACCGGTCTAGTAGTCTTAATAAATGCCCAAATAGGATTCATGTGCGTGCGGATACTTTTTCGTTGGCTAAGATAACTCCCTAAGGTATATTTGCACTCTTTAATCGAAATCAATATGCCAAACATTTCACAAAAGGGGCGCATCATGCCATCCTCTCCCATAAGAAAACTAGGCCCTTATGCTGAGAAAGCTAAGAGCGAAGGGAAAGTTGTATTTCATCTAAACATAGGGCAGCCAGATATAAAAACCCCCGCTGTAGCTCTAGAAAAGATTAAAAATCTAAAGATGGATGTGGTAGCTTATTCTGATAGTGCAGGTATTCTTTCATACAGAAAAGGATTAGTAGACTATTATGCATCTGTAGGAATTGATATCCATACTGAAAATGTAATGGTAACTACGGGAGGCTCAGAAGCCCTTACTTTTAGTATGATGAGTTGTATGGATGCTGGGGATGAAATCATTATTCCGGAACCATTTTATGCCAATTATAATGGGTTTGGAGTATCAGCAGGAGTTAATGTAGTCCCTATTACTTCAAGCATAGATGATGGATTCGCACTTCCTCCTATCTCGGCATTCGAAGAAAAAATCACGGATAAAACCAAAGCCATTCTTATCTGTAACCCTGGAAATCCTACAGGTTATATGTACTCTAAAGGTGAGCTAGAACAGTTAAGAGTATTGGTCTTAAAGCATGATTTATTTCTAATAGCTGATGAGGTGTATAGAGAGTTCGCTTATGACGGATTAGAGCATTACTCAGTAATGAGCTTAGAGGGTCTTGAGAATAATGCCATAATGATAGATTCTGTTTCCAAGCGTTACAGTATGTGTGGAGCTCGAATAGGAGCGGTGGTTACTAGAAATAAGGAACTTTATGGAGCTATCTTGAAATTTGCGCAAGCTAGACTTTCACCGCCTACCTATGGTCAGGTAGCTGGAGAGGCAGCACTATCTACTCCTCAGTCATACTTTGATGAGGTAAAAGAAGAATATGTAAATAGGAGAAATACGCTTGTGAATGGCCTAAACGAAATTCCAGGTGTAAAGTGTCCTCTGCCTAAAGGAGCTTTTTATTGCATCGCAGAACTTCCGGTAAAGAATACAGAACATTTCTGTCAATGGATGCTTGAAGAATTCTCCCATAATAACCAAACCATAATGATGGCTCCTGCGGCAGGGTTTTATAGCACTAAAGATTTAGGGTTGAATCAGGTGAGAATCGCTTATGTGTTGAATGAAGCTGATCTTACATCAGCATTAGAATGTCTTAAAGTAGGGCTTCATAAATATGCTGCTGTAACGGCTTAAAAACAAAAAACGCCCTTGGTCATAGATGTCGTAATTCCCGCTTTTAACGAACAAGATAGCATTCCACTGGTCTTAGCAGATTTAGATAGGAGTCTAGTTCGAAATGTGGTAGTAGTTAATAACAACTCTACAGATGGAACTGTGAGTGCTGCTTTAAAAGGGGGCGCTATAGTAGTAGACGAACCCCATCAGGGTTACGGAGCTGCCTGTTTACGAGGAGTTGAGTATGTAAATGAATCTAGTTTAACTGCAGATATCATAGTGTTTATGGATGCAGATTATTCAGATTATGGAGATGAGTTAGAGCAGCTGGTACGTCCTATTGTAATTGGAGAAGTAGATTTCACTATTGGTTCTAGAGCCTTAGGGCAGAGAGAAAAAGGAGCTATGATGCCACAGCAGCTCTTCGGGAACTGGCTAGCTACGGGACTCCTGAAATTGTTCTACGGAGTTCGTTTTTCAGACCTTGGGCCATTCAGAGCTATTCGGTTAAGTACGTTGAATGCCTTGAAAATGAAGGATAAGGACTTCGGCTGGACTGTGGAGATGCAAATAAAAATAGCGAAACAAAAAATACCCTTCATCGAATTTCCTGCACGTTACAGAAAACGAATAGGAGTATCTAAAATCACGGGCACGCTTAAAGGGACTATCTTAGCGGGCTATAAAATTATTTACACCTTAATTAAGTATCGATAATATGGAGATCATCCTCATCATATTATATGCGTTTTTCCTACTGTTCATCTTTGCCTATAGTATTATGCAGTTGAGCTTAGCATTAGCATATTCAAAACAGAAAAAAGCGGTCAAGAAGACTAGCTGTAGCATGGAAGGTAAAGAATGGCCTAGAGTCACTATTCAGCTTCCAGTGTATAATGAATTATACGTAGTAGAGAGATTATTAGCTTCTATAGCTGAGATGGACTACGATAAATCGAAGTTGGATATCCAGCTTTTAGATGATTCTACAGACGAATCATTCGAAGTAGCTGCCGTAAAAGTAAAAGAACTTCAGGCGTTAGGGTTTGATATTTCGCATATACAAAGGCCCGAAAGAAAAGGGTATAAAGCAGGTGCTTTGGCCTATGGAATGCAGAGGATTAAAGGCGAGTTTATAGCCATTTTCGATGCTGATTTTGTCCCAGATCCATTATTTCTTATAAAAACCATTCCTCACTTTTATGCTTCAGATGATATAGGAGTAGTGCAGACTAGATGGCAACATCTCAATAAAAATTATAGCTTTCTAACTAAGCTACAGGCATTCGCATTAGATGCACATTTTACTGTAGAACAAGTTGGAAGAAACGCACTAGGCCATTTCATAAACTTTAATGGAACAGCGGGTGTATGGAGAAAAACCTGCATAGAAGATGCAGGGGGATGGCAGAGTGATACCATTACAGAAGATTTAGACTTGAGTTATAGAGCTCAAATGAAAGGTTGGAAATTTACTTATTTAGAAGATGTACTTTCTCCTGCAGAACTTCCAGCAGAGATGAACTCTCTTAAAAATCAACAGTTCCGTTGGACCAAAGGGGCTGCAGAATGCGCAGTAAAAAACCTCCCTAAAGTAATGAGAACAAAACAGCTCGACTGGAAAACTAAAGTCCATGCTGCGTTTCATCTTCTGAACAGTTTTGTGTTTATCTGCATCTTTTGTACTTCCATGTTAAGTGTGCCTGTTCTTTTGATCAAGCATAATTTTGAAGGATATGATTCTATCTTCAAACTAGCGAGTGTATTTGTTTCTAGTTTTCTTATCCTAAGCTATTTCTACTGGTTAAGCATGAGCCATTCGGAAAAAGGAGGAATAAAAAGCTTATTGAAGTTCATCGTCCGATTTCCTCTATTCTTATCAGTAAGTATGGGGCTTTCTCTTCATAACAGCATAGCAGTAATCGAAGGGTATATCGGAAGGAAAACACCCTTTGTAAGAACCCCTAAATTTGCTCTAGAAGAAAAGTCGGGAACTTGGGCAAATAAGAAGTACCGAGCTTTTAAGGTGAATCCACTCACCATCATAGAGGTATTTATAACGCTTTACTTTTTAGCAGCTATAGGATATGCTATTTATCTGGGAGATTACGGACTACTCCCTTTTCATGTTATGCTCACAGTAGGTTTCGGTGTAGTAAGTTTCTACTCGGTAAAGCATACCCAAATGTCATAAATCGACATGGGAAACATGAGTTCATTTTGGCGAGTGGGTATTGTGTTTCTAACCTTTGCAGCGCACATTTTAGTATTTCTCACAGCCAGAGAAGATTTTTATATGCTTCTCGGGCTCTTTACAGGAGTATTCTGGCTTTACCTATTAATCATAGATGAGTATGAGATAACAGATGTCTTTTATATGGCTATTGCATTAAGGGTGTTTTGGCTTTTTACTACACCTGCTTTATCCGATGATTATCATCGTTTTATATGGGATGGAGAGGTCACGCTGAGCGGGGATAACGTATATGGACATACGCCTTCGGACCTAATCGTTTTGGATGAATTCGATACGACATTAAATGGAGAGCTGTATAAGCAGATGAATTCCCCAGATTATTTTTCGGTTTATCCGCCAGTTAATCAGCTGTACTTTATCGCTTCAGGTTTATTCACGGATTCTATTTATGGAAGATTATTAACCCTTAAAATCCTCTTTTTCCTTACTGAATTTATAGGGTTATTTACATTGTTTCGGCTAGCTCTAAGTAAAGGCGTTGCAATAGGTAAATTCTCACTCTGGGCATTAAATCCATTAGTAATAATAGAAGGAATCGGAAACCTTCATTTCGAAGTGGTCATGCTGACGTATGTAATCTTAGCAGTTGTCTATTTTAAAAAGAGTTGGCTACTGTCTGCAATCTTTTTCGGCATAGCTATTAGTACGAAGCTGCTTCCATTAATGTTTTTGCCGCTACTTATTCCATATCTCGGATGGGGAAGAAGTATCAAATATGGAGCTGCAGCTGGGCTAACATTTCTACTTACATTCCTTCCTTTTTTAAGTTTAGAAGTCCTCTTAAATATTTGGAGCAGCATCGATTTATATTTTCAAAGTTTCGAATTCAATGCCAGTATATTTTACATCGTAAAATGGATAGGCGAATTAACGTTGGGCTGGGATATAGTGCAAACAGCAGGGCCTATTATGGCAGGTGTTACAGTGTTGGTGATCGCTACGCTCAGTTTTTTCCCACAGAAGACTTGGAAGTTAAGTCTGCCAGCAGCAGCATTAATTGTGAGTACAGTGTATCTATTAATGAGTACCACGGTTCACCCCTGGTATGCGCTTATTCCTTTCGGAATTTCATTGTTCTCTAAGCACAAGTTTCCTTTCTGGTGGACAGGATTAATATTTCTCTCGTATTCCTTTTACATCAATGGAACAATAGAAGAAAAACCGTTATTTTTATTCATTCAGTATGGGATGTTATTCTTCTTAATAGGGAGAGAGTTGGTTAAAAAGAGCCGACTGAAAAAGGAGATGGGTGTGCGGGTTGAATGAGTTTTTTATTACGTGACATTAATTAAACGAGTAGTTTCCTTCACCTAAAGTGAAGTTAAAAAGCTGAAGAAGAGTAAATAGATAAGGTAAGATGTCTAGCTGATTCAAGCGGCTCTCTGTTTGGTTTATGGCAATTCTTAGTAGAGAAACAAAGAAGAAGACAAATCTTAAAACACACAGAATCATCCAGAGTGAAAAGGTTTGATGGTGATTCAATTGAAGAAACTAGTGTGTTCAATTCTTGACCTTCAATTGGCGTATAGAAACTATCTTTGTTACGCCCATGAAATTCAAATTACATTCAGAATTTAAGCCCGCAGGAGATCAGCCAGAAGCTATAAGACAGTTAACAGAAGGAATAGAAAACGGAACCGAGCACCAAACACTTTTAGGAGTTACAGGTTCTGGAAAAACATTTACTATAGCTAATCTGATAGAGAAAACACAGCGTCCAACGCTTATACTCTCTCATAACAAAACATTAGCAGCCCAGTTATACTCTGAGTTTAAGCAGTTCTTTCCTGAGAATCAAGTGGAGTACTTCGTGAGTTATTATGATTATTATCAGCCAGAAGCTTTTATTCCAACTACGGGAACTTATATAGAAAAAGACCTGCAGATAAATCAGGAAATCGAAAAATTAAGGTTGGCTTGTTCATCTGCTTTATTAAGCGGAAAAAGGGATCTTATTATAGTGGCATCAGTATCGTGCATCTACGGAATAGGTAATCCAGTAGAGTTTCATAAGAGTGTTATTTCTGTAGCTAAAGGAGAAACTATATCTAGAAATAAATTTTTGTACAAGCTAGTTTCTAGTTTGTACAGCAGAACCAGAGATCTGTTTACCAGAGGAACTTTCCGTGTGGTAGGTGATCAGGTAGATATATTTTTAGCCTATGCAGACCATGCCCTTAGAATTGTTTTTTGGGGAGATGAGATAGAAGAGGTGTATACATTTGACCCTGAGAGTGGCAGTAAAATTCTAGACTTCGAAGAGACCAAAATCTATCCTGCCAATTTATTCGTGACTGGAAAAGACACCATGGAGAGTGCTATTTGGGAGATTCAGCAGGAAATGGTAAAACAAGTAGATTTTTTCAAATCTGAAGGAAAGTTTTTAGAAGCCAAAAGACTTAAAGAAAGAGTAGAGCATGATTTGGAAATGATGCGTGAGTTAGGTTTCTGTTCAGGAATAGAAAATTACTCGCGTTACTTCGATAAGCGTCAGCCCGGAGAGAGACCATTCTGTTTGATAGATTATTTTCCAGATGATTTCCTTTTTGTCATAGATGAAAGCCATGTCACTATTCCACAAATAGGAGCCATGTATGGTGGAGATCGAGCTAGAAAAGTAAATTTAGTGGATTATGGATTTAGACTTCCCTCTGCCATAGATAACCGTCCCTTAAAATTTGAAGAATGGCAGGATATGCTGAACCAAGTGGTTTATGTAAGCGCTACTCCTGCAGATTATGAGTTGGAAAAATCTGAAGGAGTAATAATTGAGCAGGTCGTTCGTCCTACGGGGTTATTAGACCCGCCTATAGAGGTGCGCCCGAGCATTAATCAGATAGATGATTTACTCGATGAGATTCACCGAGTGATAGCTAATAACGAGAGAATTTTGGTTACTACACTAACCAAAAGAATGGCTGAAGAATTTTCTAAGTATTTAGATAAACTGGATATAGCCTGTAGATACATCCACTCCGAGGTGAAGACACTAGACAGAATAGAGATTCTAAGAGATTTAAGAGAAGGAGTTTTCGATGTGCTCGTGGGAGTTAACCTTCTAAGAGAAGGGCTAGATTTACCTGAAGTGTCGTTAGTGGCTATTATGGATGCAGATAAAGAAGGTTTTCTGCGTAGCAATAGGTCTCTGACGCAAACCGCAGGACGAGCCGCTAGAAATGTAAACGGAAAAGTAATCATGTACGCGGATAAGATTACGGGTTCCATGCAAACGACTATGGATGAAACGGATAGAAGGAGAGAGAAACAAGAGGCGCATAACATCAAGCATGGAATAGTGCCGCAGCAGATAAATAAAAAGAACGAAACATTATTCGAAAACTCTGGTGTGGTTTCTAGGCCAGGAGATTATAGTGATATCGATACTTCTGCGGCTATAGCTGCGGATCCTGTAGTTCAGTACATGAATTCAGATGATTTGCAGAAAGCCATACAAAAAACCCAGAAAGCTATGGAGAAAGCCGCTAAAGATATGGAGTTCATGGAAGCTGCTAGATTAAGGGATGAACTAATCGAACTTAAAAAGTTATACGAATCTAAAAAATAGAAATCCAATAACCAGTATCTTGGTATCCTTGTGGCATTGTAACGCTAAATAGCAAACAAATGAAAAGATTGAAAGTAGCTCTAGTTTTAGTTGGAGTATTAATATTGATTTCCTCCTCATGTAACAAGAGGAGAGAGATGAAAAAATCTCCGGCAGATCAGACAGAAACGATAAACACGAAGGAGAAAGAGGCGATTTCTGTTGTGGAAATAGACCCTACATATAAGAATATTAAGACGGACAGCTTTAACCTTTTGGAGTCCAGTTTAGAGGGGGATAATCTAATTTTACTTGTACAGTATGGTGGAGGGTGTCGAGAACATGAGTGGAAACTCAAAACGAATGGAGCCTACGCTAAGAGCTTGCCACCTCAGATTACGCTAAATTTAGAACACAATGCCAATAGTGATATGTGCAGGGCTCTTGTAACTGACACCTTAGAGTTTAATTTAGAGCCCTTGAGATATCCAGGTAATTTGCAGTTGGACGTGAGAATACTAGGGTACGAAAAACAGGTGAATAGATATACGTATTAGCAAAACAATAAAAACAATGAATAGAATTTTAATTGGCCTAGCCGCTTTGGTTTTTATCACGAGTAATGCCACAGGGCAGATTTCTCAAGGAGGAGAACCTTACCAGTGGGATATAAAAGATGTAGAAAGATTTAATGTAGACTTCCAGGAGTTCGGAGAGCTAGATATGAATTTAATCGGTCTACAAGATGCTATAGGTGATGCAGAAAAAGACACCCCTTTTAGATTTGGAATAGAGCACGATGTAGCTTTTTCTAAAGAAAACAGTGGTTCATGGGCAGAGCTAGATAATGGAGATAAAATTTGGAGGCTAGGAGTAAAGGCTGTAGATGCTACATCTATTTCTTTCTTGTTTGACAGATTTGTTCTTCATAAAGGAGCTGAACTGTTTATATGGAATTCAGCGCGAACTGAATTTTTAGGTTCATTCAGTTTTAAGAATAATAAAAAGGCTGGAGTATTTCCGGTAAGTCTTTTACACTCAGATGCGGTGGTTATCGAATATTTAGTTCCAGCTGGAGTTGATGAAGGGGAGTTAAGCCTTGGTATGGTAGTTCAGGGATATAGAGCTATAATTAATCAATACGAGGATGAAGAAAGAGGTCCTTACGGAAATTCAGGAGCGTGTAACATAAACGTAAACTGCCCAGAAGGAGCCGATTGGCAGATTGAAAAGAAATCAGTAGCGCTTATTATTGATGGAGGTAATGCATCTTGTACTGGAGCGTTAGTTAATAATACTGCGAATGATGGAACTCCTTACTTTCTTACGGCTAACCATTGTTTAGGAAATCCCAATACCTGGGTTTATCTATTTAATCATGAAGCCACAAACTGTAATGGGAGCAGTGGTCCCACACTTCAAACCATCTCATCAGGGGATTTAGTAGCGAGTAATGGGGGTAGTGATTTTGCTTTAATAGAATTAAGTTCAGCCCCTCCTGCTAGTTACGAAGTGCAGTATGTAGGTTGGGATAGGTCAGATGATGAAAGTGTAACTGCATCTACGAGCATTCATCATCCATCGGGAGATGTAATGAAAATTTGTTTTGATGAAGATAATCCTTACCATGCTAACCAAGGAGGCGCTGCCGTTTGGTACATAGATGAATGGGAGGACGGTGTAACCGAGCCAGGCTCTTCAGGTTCTCCGTTGTTCGATCAGAATCACCGAATTATAGGCCAGCTTTATGGAGGATATGCCGCATGTAGTGGGGAAGTAAATAACGGAGAAGCAGATTGGTACGGTAGATTCGGAGTTTCTTGGGATGGAGATAGCCCTGAGACGAGATTAAAAGACTGGTTAGACCCACAAAACGTTAGTCCTTCAGTTCTAGACGGATGGCCAGAAGGAGCTGTTCAATACGCTAATGACGCCAGTGTATCCATAAATAATGAAATAGAAGGAGTGCTATGTCAATCTACGATATATCCAACAGCTACTATCTTTAACAACGGTGAAGAAAATCTTACTGAGGCAGTGGTAACTGTTCAGTTAAACGGGAATACTTTAGAGCAAGTGAACTGGTCCGGAAGCTTAGGGAGTAGCCAGAGCGCAGTGGTGAATTTAAGTCCACAGGAATTACAAAATGGCGAGAATATTTTCCAAGTAACAGTAGAAAGTGAGGACGATGAAAATGAATCGAATAATTCAAGCTCGGTTACCTTTGATGCCGTAACCATAGAGAATTCTTCTGTTTTCCAGTTAAACTTAACTTTAGATGAGTACCCTGAGGAAACTACGTGGGAAGTGAGCGATGGAGCCACTGTTTTAGCTAGCGGGGGTCCTTATTCAGTTGAAGGTGCGTTGGTAGTAGAGGAGTTTTGTCTTCCTGAAGGCTGTTTTGTTTTTACTATTTATGATGAAGCATCAGACGGACTCTGCTGTGATTACGGTGAGGGGAGTTATACCATAGAGAATCAGTTAAACGTAGAGGTAGCTTCTTCTAATGGAGAGTTTACATCTGAAGAAACACAGGATTTCTGCGCTTCTGTGACTAATGTCAATGAAAACGAAAATACCTCAGTCCAGTTTTTCCCTAATCCTACCTCAGGTAGATTAACTGTAATGTTAGACGAAGCCAATTCTATGATTACTGTTTATGACATTTCTGGAAGAAAAGTAATACAAGTAATGAATTCAGCTTCAGGAATTCTAGAGTTGGATACAGAAAATTTAACTTGTGGAACTTATGTGCTAAGTGTAAGCTCGAAAAGAGGAGATTCTAGAGGAGTATTCCTTAAAGAATAGAATGTTTAAAGTATTTATAGAAAGCCCCTGTGAGTTGAGTCATAGGGGCTTTTTTTGTATGCTAGATTCTTAACCTATAAGCCTTTCTATATTATGAACGAATTACTCTCTGAATTATCTAATTTCCAGCAGATACTAAGTGTTGCACTTATAGCAGCAGTAGCAGTTCAGTTGTTCTATCTATTGTTTTTTTACATCAGATTAGTAGTATACAAGCCTAAGAATTCTCTTGCTAGCCAGCCACCTGTTAGCATAGTCATTTGTGCTAGAAATGAATCAAAGAATTTGATGAACTACATCCCAATGATAATGGAGCAGAATTATCCCTTATTCGAGGTGGTAGTGGTGAATGATAGTAGTTGGGATGATTCAGAGGATATCTTAAAAGCACTGCAGGTACGTTATCCTTCTCTTAAAGTAGTGAAGCTAAACGAAGACCTTCATAGAATGGCAGGAAAAAAATTCGCATTAACGATGGGTATTAAAGGAACTTCTCATGAGAGGTTGCTGCTCACAGATGCTGATTGTAGCCCTCTGTCTAATGATTGGATAACCAATATGCTCGCTGAGGTGAAAGAAGACGAGGTAGTCCTTGGGGTCAGTTTAATGGCTAGACAAAAAGGCGTTTGGAAAAACTTTTTTCGATTCGAGTCTGTTCATACTGCAGTAAATTACTGCTCGCTAGCATTAGGCGGTTTGCCCTATATGGGCGTAGGAAGAAATCTATCATATACCAAAGAAAAATTCTTTTCAGTAGGCGGATTCAGAAAGCACATGCACATCATTGGAGGGGATGATGATTTATTTATTAATGAAATAGCTCCGAAATCTACGTTTATAGTAAGGCAAGATCTAGAAGCTCAAACAACTTCACTTAGCCCTGAGAAGTTAAGTAAATGGTGGGAGCAGAAGAGAAGACACTTAAACACCTCAGGCCTTTATAAATTCAAGCATAAGCTGGCGTTAGGGATGGAGCCGCTTAGCTGGTGGATCATGTGGGGAACCGCACTAGTCCTTTTAGTTTTACGCACACCTGCCTTGTTAGTAATTACTCCTATAGCGTTTAGATATTTGCTTCTATATGGTACTTTTATAGCTATAGGTAGAAAATGGAAAGTGTTAGATGCAGTATGGGTTATGCCAATATGGGAATTGGCGTTAAACATCGCTAAACCAGCTGTTCTTCTTTCTAATATGATTTCAAAACCGAAAAGATGGATGTAACTAAAAATCTCTCAGATAAAGGGAAACACGATTATGCTTTAGTTCAAAGAGCAATAAACGACCAAGATCAAAGAGCGTATGCGGAACTCATGGAGCGTTACAGAGATTCTATTTACTTCATGTTACTCAAGATGGTGAATAATACGGATGATGCCGATGATTTGACTATTGAGGCTTTTGGTAAAGCATTTAAAAGATTAGGCCAGTATACACCAGCGTTTGCATTTAGTACTTGGTTATTTAAAATAGCATCTAATAATGCCATTGATTACATCAGAAAGAAAAGAATTAAAGCCCTTTCCCTAGACCAAGGATATACGAATGATGATGGGGACAGCATAGGCTTCGAGGTAAAAGACGATAGACTAGACCCAGAAGAAACTTTCGAGAAAAAGCAGAGAGTCTTAAAGATGAGAGAGGTCGTATCTAACCTTAAGCCAAGGTATCGAGAGTTAGTAGAAATGCGCTACTTCCAAGAACTAAGCTATGAAGAGATTTCTAAAGAATTGGATATTCCTTTGGGTACAGTAAAAGCTCAATTATTCAGAGCTAGAGAATTTCTATATAACTTAATGAAGCATACTAAAGAAACCATTTAATGCCTTCTAACATCAGTTTAATAACTAAATACTTCCCTAATCTTAGTGAAGTTCAGATAGAGCAGTTTTCAGCGTTGCAAAGCTTATATGAGGAATGGAACGCCCAGATAAATGTCATCTCGCGTAAAGATTTAGAAAATCTATATGAAAGACATGTCCTTCATTCATTGGCTATAGCTAAAGTAAATGATTTCACAGCGGGCAGCAAAGTACTTGATGTAGGAACAGGAGGTGGTTTCCCAGGCATTCCGCTAGCCATACTTTACCCAGAAGTTTCATTTCATCTAGTAGACTCTATAGGGAAGAAAATAAAGGTAGTAAACGCAGTTAGCGAAGAGATAGGGCTAAAGAACATAACAGCTGCTCATGGCAGGGCTGAGGATGTCTCTGGCAAGTTTGACTTTGTAGTAAGCAGAGCAGTAGCTAAGTTGCCAGTTTTCATGACGTGGGTTCAAGGGAAATTTGAAAAGAGATTCCTAAATCCTAAACCCAATGGTGTTCTCTTTTTAAAAGGTGGTGATTTAAGGGAAGAGATTAAAGAAGTGAATACTACAGTAGACGAGTATGAGCTATCTGCTCATTTCGAAGAAGAATTCTTCCAGACTAAAAAAGTGCTCTATATCCGCGTTGTTTAGCGCATAAAAAAACCCTTCCAGTTTCCTGAAAGGGTTTTAAATCTTATTTTTAGTAGGTGGAATTACTCAGCTACTACTTCGAAAGGAACTACTACAGAAACTTCTTTATGAAGCTTTATTGTTACTTCGTACTTCCCTAATTCTTTGATCGTATCTTCTTTTAAAGAGATACTCTTTCTGTCTATGCTGAATCCTTTAGCTGTTAAAGCTTCAGATAATTGAATGCTGTTTACAGAACCGAAAATCTTTCCGTTCTCACTAGCTTTAGCTCCTATACTTAGAGTTACTTTCTCCATTTTAGTAGCTAATGCCTCAGCATTCCCTTTTATCTTGAGTTCTTTGTGAGCTCTCTGCTTAATGTTTTCAGAATGCATTTTTAATGCAGACTTAGTAGCCATTTTACCATAACCCTTAGGGATAAGGTAATTTCTAGCAAAACCTGGCTTTACATTCACCACGTCATTAATACTTCCTACGTGATCTACGTCTTGTAATAAAATTATTTCCATGGTTTCTTATTTCATTAAATCAGTTACATATGGTAAAAGAGCTAAGTGACGAGCCTTCTTAATTGCCTGACCTACTTTTCTCTGATACTTTAGAGTAGTTCCAGTTAATCTTCTTGGAAGAATCTTACCCTGCTCATTCACAAGCATAGATAAATAATCTGGATCTTTATAATCGATGTACTTTATTCCATTCTTCTTGAACCTACAATATTTCTCCTTAGAGGTTTCAATATTAATAGGATTTAGATATCTAACGTTCTTATCTGCCATAATCTTAGGGTTTTATTAAGCTTCTGTAGAGCTTTTAGAGTTAGACTTAATTTTAACTTTTCTTTTTTCAGCATAATCTAAATGGTGCCTGTCCATTCTAGTAGTAAGGAATCTAAGCACACGCTCATCTCTCTTAAACTCTACCTCGAAAGGATTAATAATAGCTCCTGGTGCTTCAAACTCCATAAGGTAGTAGAATCCAGTAGATTTTTTCTGAATAGGGTAAGCTAATTTCTTTAGTCCCCAGTTCTCATTTTGGCTGACCTTGCCACCGTTGCTTTTTACAAAGTCTTGATACTTCTTTACTGCTTCCTTTGCCTGGTCATCTGACAAAACGGGAGTTAAAATGAAAACAGTTTCGTATTTGTTTAACATATGTTTAAAAAATTAAATTTTAAAAAGGAGCGCAAAAGTAGGGAATATCTGTGATTTACCGAAATTACTCGACCTGTAAATATCTCTACCAATTGCATTGAATAAAAAAGAGCTGCGAAGTTCGCAGCTCTTTTTAAATATGCGGAATAAGTTATGTCTAGTTTTTAACTGACTTACTGAAGTCAATTACTGAAGGAGTAGCTATAAATATCGAACTATATGTTCCTACTACTACACCTACCATCAAGGCGAATGTAAATCCTCTAATAGAATCACTACCTAAAATAAAGATGGATAACAATACTACAAATGTACTAGCAGAAGTGTTTATAGTTCTACTTAACGTACTGTTAAGTGCCTTATTAATTACTTCCTTCTCATCTTCTTTCTTGTAGATTCCTAAGTACTCTCTAATTCTATCGAATACTACAACGGTATCATTTATAGAATAACCAATGACAGTAAGAATGGCGGCTATGAATGCTTGATCCACTTCTAGTGTAAACGGTAAGAACAAAGATCCTATTGAGTAAATAGATAATACGATTATCACATCATGTATCATAGCTAATAAGGCGCCTAGTCCATACTGCCATTTTCTAAATCTTAAGAAGATATAGAAGAAGATAATCAGTAATGCTATAATAGTAGCGTTTCTAGCATCTCTTTTAAAGTCATCAGAGATAGATGAATCTACATCTCTAGTCTCAGGGTTAGTGAAGCCACTAAGTCCCATTCCTTCTAAAGTCGAAGTGATAAGCGCTCTAGTTTTTTCTGAACCTGTGTCTTTATCTTCTAAAAGATAATCAGTAGTAATTCTGATTTTGTCTTTAGAAGTTCCCAAATCTTTCACAGTAATACTGTTTGGGTTGAAAGCCGTGGTTAACTCGTTTCTTATCTCATCAGTATTGACAGCCGTTTCAAATTTGAAGGTGTTTTCTCTACCTCCGTTGAACTCTACACCGTAGTTAAGTCCACCGCTGAATAATGCAACTAATCCTAACGTTACTACCACTCCAGATAAAATGTAGAATTTCTTTCTGTTGTCTACGAATCTGTAGTTTAGGTTAGTGAACCAGTTCTGAGTAGTAGGAGTAGAAAATGCGATATCTTTCTTCTTATCCATTCTATTCCAGAAAATTAATCTAGTAATAACAATAGCTGAGAATAATGAGGTAAAAATACCTATGATTAGCGTAGTAGCGAATCCCTTGATAGCTCCTGAACCGAATACGAATAGAACGATAGCTGTTAAAAGCGTAGTAATGTTAGCATCGAAGATTGCAGAATAAGCTTTTTGGTAACCTTCAGTAAGCGCTACTTTTAGCCCTTTACCCATTCTCATTTCCTCTCTAATTCTTTCGAAGATAAGAACGTTAGCATCCACGGCCATACCTAAGGTAAGTACTAAACCTGCTATTCCTGGTAAAGTAAGCGTGGCTCCTATAGCGGCTAAACCTCCTATTAATAAGAAGATGTTTAAGACCAGCGCGATATCAGATACCACACCTGCTCTACTATAGTAGAATAACATGTAAGCCATAATCACTAACAATGCGATGATGAATGACCAAGCACCAGCACTAATGTTTTCAGCTCCTAATGTAGGGCCCACGATTTCTGTATTTACAATCTTAGCAGGAGCAGGAAGTGAACCCGCTTCTAATAAGTTAGCTAAATCAGTACCTTCTTCTACTTGCTGAGAATAAGATCCTGTTCCCATAGAGATAGAAGAACTACCATTTAAGATAGGACTATTTACAGAAGGAGCACTATAAACTAAACCATCTAAAGTGATCGCTATTGCTTTGTTTGGTCTAGAAGGATCTCCATCGTAAGCTGCTTGAGTCATTTTACCCCAAGCTTGAGCTCCTTCACTATTCATTTGCATAGAAACTTCTACTCCACCGTACTGGTCGAAAGTTTGTATTGCATTGGTAATAGTTCCACCATTCAATTCAGATTTTTCTCTTCTGCTCACATCATTTAATGCGTAAAGCGAATAGAACTCAGTTCCAGTATCACTCACGCTAGGCTTAGCATCCCATCTTAAAAGAATATTTTCTGGGATTATAGAAGACGAAAATAATCTTCCTCCAGAATCCTTAGTGTTTAGTACTTCAGAGATTCTGTCTTTTCCTTCCGAAGTAACTCTGAATAATACAGAAGATCTAGGAATTCCTTGACCATTACTTCCGTAGTTACCCGAATAGGAGGCTATTGGATATCTTCTAGTGTAGATATCACCGTCAATAGTTCTGGTTACAGATACGGAGTCATTTCCATCGGCATCTTTTAAAGGCTCATTTGTACTTAAGTCTAAAGCTGGAATACTATCTGTAGTGAATAGCTCAGCTGTGAAAGCTGACGGGTCTTTATACTTAGCTACTACTGAATCTAATTGCTCTAGGTATTGGAACGCTGCCTTTCCACCTACTATTTCAGTGTTTTCAAACACAGGCCAGAATTCTAATTCAGCAGTTTCCTTAATAAGTTTTATAATCCTATCTGGATTATCTACACCTGCTAATTCTACTAAGATTCTTCCAGTAGAAGATTGTCGTTGTATGTTAGGCTGAGATACACCGAAACGGTCAATTCTCTGTCTTAAGATATTCTCAGTATTGTCAATAGCTGATTCAGCTTCGACTCTAAGAATTTCTATGACATCATCATCCGTTTTAGCTGTCTGAAATTTCTCTGTATAATCTCTATTGATAAAGATCTTAGGGAGTTTTTCTTCTCCAGCTACCTTGTTATTAGCCCAAGCGTTAGCAAATAAGGTGATGAAATCATCGTTAGAACTTGTCTGAGCTTCTCTAGCCTGAGCCATAGTAGCTGTAAATGCAGGGAACTTTGATTTCGCACTTAAATTTTCTACTAACTCTGGTACAGATACTTCTAAGGTAACACTCATTCCACCTTGAAGATCAAGACCTAAATTTAACTCTTGGTCTTTTACCTCTCTGTAGCTATGCCCTAATACAGGGTAAGCTTGACTACCAGCACTATCTATTAAGAATTTTCTCGTTCTTTCCTCCGCTGTCATCGTATTTAACGAATCAGCCTCCGAAGCTTCTATGGCAAAGGCTGCCGCTTGGTCTTCGAATCTACTTGAGAAAAAGTTAAAAGATAATTGGTACAGGCAAGCTAGAACTAGCAACACTGTGAATATCCAAATCGCACTTCTATTTTCCATTGTTTATGGTTTAATTTTAAAGAGCCGCAAATATAAAAATACACGGCTTAATAGGCAATATCAATTTTATACTGAAAATCAACTGTTTAGTAAAAATATTCTACTATTAGCAACCTCAATTAGACAGGTTTATACTCATAGTGCTTAGGTTCCGTTACATTTTTGCGAGACTATTATTACAGTTCGTTAAAATCATTATTGGTTTTTATTTGTAGCGGTGAAATCATGACTCTAGCATAAATGAATGAGAGGGTTAATTATTTTGGAGTTTTAGCTTAGAGTAAATAGATGTTTCTAGTACTTTTGAGATTCATCTTAACGCATAGCCATAATGAAGAATAATCCACTATATATTACAAGCTGTTTGTTGGTCATACTGCTAACTTATACGTCATTTAGTGATTATACCTTTCAGGTAGGAGTGATGAAGTATAATGGGGGAGGAGATTGGTATTCGAATCCTACTTCAGTCCCTAATTTAGTAAAGTTTTGCAACGCTAATTTAAACACCTCTATAGACAAGGAAGTCCCTTATGTAGAAGTGGGAGGTCCAGATTTGTTTAATTATCCATTTATTCACATGACAGGCCATGGCAATGTGGTGTTCTCTTCTTCTGAGTCTGATAACCTTAGAATGTACCTAGAGGCTGGCGGTTTTCTCCATATTGATGATAATTATGGAATGGATCCTTTTGTTAGGATTCAAATGAAAAGAGTTTTTCCTGAATTGGATTTTATAGAACTCCCATTTGATCACCCTATTTATCATCAGAAATACGATTTCTCCAATGGATTGCCTAAAGTTCATCAACATGATAAAAAAGCTCCACAGGGGTTTGGGTTAATCTTAGAAGGAAGGTTAATGTGCTTTTATACCTATGAGTGTGATTTAGGTGATGGGTGGGAGGATTACGAAGTGCATAAAGACTCTGAAGAAACAAGAACGAATGCACTAAAAATGGGAGCTAATATTATGCAGTACGCCCTAATGGGGAATCAGGATTAATCTTTTAATTTGTTATAAAAGAGTTTCTTATAAAGTGTAACGAACAAGGTAGACGCAGCTAAGGTAAACGTAGCTGCTAGAAAAGACACGTTAGTAATTCCGTAACCATACAGAACAGCAAACACGGCGAGTAATTGGGCTACTAAATAAATCCAGAACCCTATTTTTTTCTGCAGAAACATTAAGCAAACGGCTAAAATGGTGAGGTAATAAACACCAGTTTTTAGATCGTAATATGCCATCCCGAAATCTTGAAAATGTCTGGCTGATTCGATTACTTCTGCACCTATCCAGTCTGGAATCTTCTCTAATATAGGATTGTCACCTAGACTATGGTATAGACTTTTTAGCGTATGAGAAACTTCTTC
>LAQC01000008.1:63885-129718 GCA_000981645.1 Cryomorphaceae bacterium ASP10-05a
TCACCACTCCACTGATTAAATAAATTTAATTGGCTCTTAGAGCGGTTGACGAGTTGTTCTAGCTGCACATTGTCGAAGAATGTAATAGCTGAACAGACGGTGATACATAAGGTAATGTTTCCCATGTGGTTTACCTTTAGTTCCAACTTGTCTTCATAATTAATAGCGGTTAAATACTCGGAGGTTAATTCAGTGGCTTCATTAATAGCCGTGAGGGTATCTCCTATATGAATACCAGCAGTGTCGGCTGGTGACCCTTCTGCTATATCAATAATTTTAAACTCTCCAGAAAGCATTTTCCCTAATTTCATTCCCACCTTAGACGTGAATTTATTCGAGTTAGGAGAATCGGTTAATTTCATTCCTACTGGTTCTAGAGCAGCGTCGAGAAATGGTCTGAAATCTGAAATACCATAAACAAGTTGTGCTCTTATTTCAGAAAAAGAGAGTTTACTTACAGCTTCTAAACAATGGAAATAATCATGAGAGGAGTAGCCTTTTCCTTTAGCTCCGAAATCAGTCCAAAGCTTGAGCATGGCTGATGCTAAGTTCTCGCGTCCATCAGTAGCTGTCAGAATCATTAAATCAGAAATAAAAGCGACTAAACATCCCTCAGTGTAAATGCTGGTTTTTCTTCCTGGTGCCCCAGCTATATAGCCGTCTAGCCAAGTGTCGAACGAACTTTCTGCTACACTGTAATTAAATCTCCCTTGGTTTTGGAAATGTCTGTTTAAATAACTTCCTAAATGTTTAGCGTAAGTCTGAAAATTAAATACACCTGAGTTTAATAAGTACCAGTCTCCCATATAGGTAGTAACTCCCTCATAAACATAACCCAGTTCGGAGTAATTTTCCTTTTTATAATCATAAGGGAGCATATCATTAGGCCGAAGCGCTTTTACATTCCATGTGTGGTATAGCTCATGAGAACTTACTCCTAATAACTCTTCGTAAAATGCGCTGGTGAGAAGCTTCTCTGCTGGCCCTAGGGTAATCACTGTGCATTTTTCATGCTCTACTCCATGGTAAGATGGCTGAGCTAAAAAGTGAAACATGAAGAGATAATCATCTTGGGGGAATCCATTAAAATCTCTGATTTGCGCGTTGCAAAAAGGGATGAAATCTGCTTCTATTTTAGTTAAATCTAATGAGTGCTTGCCGTTTACCCAAATATGAAAGGTGGTTTTTTCTACGTTAAAAGAATGATGCTCTAGACTTGCAGAGGCCATAAAAGGAGAATCCATTAACTCATGAACATTTTTAGCTACAAAAGCCTTCTTTGTTTTCTCGGCTAGAGGTGAGGCTAAAATGTATTGATCGGGAAGATTTAATTCTACTAAAAAACGATCTACCTCTTCAAATCCTGGCCTGTACATAAAACAATTCACAGGATTTACGTACATCGTTTCTTCATTTAAAAATGTACTTCCACCGTTTAATTCAGCGCTGTAGTAATTATAATCTACATGAATTACAGAATGACCTGAAGCCTCTGCTTTCCAGCTGTCTTTAGTGGTTTTGGAAAATGGAATGGGTTTCCCATTTTCATCAGTCACCTTAAAGTTTTTTATGTTTTTAGCGAAATTCCCTAATTCATATCGCCCAGGCCTCCAGGAGGGTAATTGCACAGCGAAGTGTTCCGTACCATCATGTGGAAACTCAGCATGAAACTGAATATACTGTCTCTGAGGATTTTCTTGGCTTAGCGAATATTTTATCATAAGAGGGCGTGATTATTGACCGAGTACTTCTAGAATTGGGTCGCCTGTGTTGGCATTAGGCATTTGCACCCCTAAAAGCGAAGCTACCGTAGAAGCGATGTCTTTAATGTGTGTGCGTTTGTCTGTAAAACCTGGGCTTATACCACTTCCGTAAAAAAGTAGAGGGACATGTGTGTCATAAGTAAAAGGAGAGCCATGACTAGTTCCTGTAGTAGGATAGCTCATCCAGCCTGGTCGAGGAACGATAAGCACATCACCAGAGAATTTAGTGCTAAAACCATTTTGTAACACCTGATTTACCCCTGAACTGAATTCAGTATTTACTAATTGAGTTCGGGTAAGCGCAGTATACACTCCTGCATAGCCCAATGCAGCATGGCTAGCTATCTCTTCCAATCTTGTTTTATTAAGCTTATGGACAGTTATTAGAGAGTCATTAAAAAATAACTGGTCGTTAGAATATGATTCTATTAATCCTTCAAGATTAAAAGCATTTTTTAGTGCTGAATCTACCCTAGAGTTAACTTCATCCAGTTTAAAATACCCTGCAGGCATTCCAAGCTTTTTTAGGTAATTGGGATTGTGAACTGCACCGTGGTCTGATGTGAGAAAAATAGTGTAATTGCCTTCGCCTACCGTAGCATTTAACTCGTTAAGTAGCCTAGCAATTTCTAAATCTAATCTTAAATAGCAGTCTTGTGTTTCTCTAGCAGCTGGAGCAAACCGGTGACCTACATAATCCGTAGAGGAGAAAGATACCGCTAGGAAATCAGTAAACTCATCTTGACCTAAGGCTTCATTTTTAATACAGTTTATAGCCATTTCTGTAACTATAGAGTTTCCGAGCGGAGAGCCTTTTATTAAATCATACCCGCCATTGCTATCTGCTAATTGACTGAAATTATACGGAAAAGCAGGTTGGAGTTTCCCTGTGAATGGCGCCTCATATTGGTTGTTATCTATAATACTTTCATCATAGTCTTTTTCAGGCTTTAACATGTTCCAGCCAGAAGCCATAAGAGAATCCTTATACCCCGAAGCATTAAATGATTTTACCCAAGCAGGTAATTCATTCATGTAATAGGTAGAAGAAATGAAATTCCCTTCCTCTCCTCCTACAAACCAGTAAGCCGCATCTGCTAAATGTCCTGCAGGAAGTATAGCTCCTCGGTCTTTTATGCTTACGCCTATGGTTTTAGATCTGCCGTTAAAGTGTAATTTAAGTTCATCGGTTATCGTGCTAGAAAGCATATTCTTTGGCGACATTTGGCCGGCTAGGGTAGTATTTCCAACACCAAAAACGGTAGAATCTCCAGTGCAATATTTGCCAGTTTTTTCATACCTGTCATACCAGGTGTTTCCGATTATTCCATGGTATGCAGGTGTAGTTCCTGTATAGATAGAGGCATGTCCCGGGCCGGTATATGTAGGGGCATACGAAAAATGATGATTTTTACACGAGTAACCCTCTCGCATTAGTTTTTTAAATCCTTCATCAGAGTAGTCCTTCCAATACTTAGTGAGGTAATCATAACGCATTTGGTCTACGGTTATCCCTACCATTAACTTTGGAGGATTTAAATCGAAAGTTGGGTCGCTGTATCCTCTATTCTCAATGGTCTCTTGAACACCACACCTACTTAATAATAGGCAGAATAATATTGAAACGGAAAAAATGTTCTTCATTAATGAGCTGATTTTAGCTCACAAATTTACTCCGTTTTGTGCCATGAAATGAAGAAGTTGTTTTGCTCTTCGGTTAAGACTTTCCGAGTATGAAATAGATGGCAGCGCCACAGACAACAATGGAGAGAACTGCGTTTAAGATGGCTATTCCTATGAATCCATCTTGAATGAGTTTTATGTTTTCTAAACTGAAAGTAGAAAACGTACTAAACCCTCCACAAAATCCGGTAGCAGCTAAAAGGAAAAGGGGTCCTTCTGTTTTAGTGTTAATCCCATACTTTATTAGTAGTCCTAGTAGTATGCTTGCCGCTAGATTAGTAATAAAAGTGGCCAGCGGAAAATTGGAGATTTGGTGAGGGAATAAGCTACTTATGGCATATCTCAGCACGCTACCTAATCCTCCACCTATAAATACTGCTAGAAAATTCATCTGACTTTGTCTTTGATTAAGAACCTCTTCACTAAATAGTATGCTAGGGAGCCAACGGCTATCCCTAAAAGCGTTCCTCCTAAAATATCTCCAGGATAATGCACTCCTAGATATATTCTGCTGAATGAAATAAGTGCTGCCCAGCATAGAATCACGATAGTCCAGGTTCTATTTAATTTTAAAAAGGAAAGAACAAAGATGGCTATTCCAGTGAAATTAGCAGCATGCCCACTGATGAATCCATATTTACCGCCTTTATAAAAGTCTTCTTTACCAGGTGGAGTAACTAGATGAACTAGGTCATCTAGTTCTGAATTTCTGCTAGGTCTTAAACGATGGAAGACCTCTTTAAAACATTCTCTATGAATATTATCGGCTAGCAGAACCACTAGTCCTATTCCTATCAGCAGCCATAGTATGCCCATGATGCCATATTTTTTTCGGGCGGCTAGGATAAATATAATATATACAGGGAGCCAATAAACAGGATGACTGATATACCACATCACAGAATCTAATGCAGGAGTATTCCAGCTGTTCATTTCTAAAAACAGTGCGCGGTCTAAGTGGTCTAAACGGTCTATTAAATTCAATTGGAAAGGTTAATGTAGAATGGTTAAATCATCGTTTTAACTTCTGCTTTTAGCAAATCAACAGCTAACTCTAAATGAATATTTTTAGTTTCACCTTCTAGGGCTAAAATGGCCTTGGCTAAATCCATGCCACTGGCTCCTGGTGCTACTTTAGAGCCAGCTATTTTCACTAATTCTAAAGTTTCCTCTTTAGCAGCTTTCACGTGACGCCAAGTACTTTCGCTAATATACATCTGCATGCTTAAGTTATGCTCGAACTCATCTCTGATCGCTTTTAAGCACTCTAACTGAAGTTGACCAGAGTTTGAGCTAGTCGCGTTTAGTCTCATGATCATGCTGTTAGGCTTTATCCTTTCCATAAAGATAATCAGCCTTTCGTAAGCTTTTAGTTTAAGCGGGAGAACTATTTTGGTAATCTCATCCTTGTTTGGGGCTGGGGCAGGAGTAGGGTCAGGTTGTTTTTTTTGCGCCTTTTCAAAGAAAATAAAAGCGGTAAAAAACACTAAAATAGCAGGAAGAAAAATCTTCATTAACTCTATAAATGGTTCCATTCAAGGGGTCTTTGTGGTTTCAAATGTATTATTTATAACGCATCTTTGAGGCGCTTTTATTTATTTTTGTTCAAATTAATTTTTCAGATGAAATTTAGATTTCTTTTTAGCTTTTTTTTCTGCGTTGCAACGCTTAACCTCCAATCTCAAGAGCTTATTAGAGATCTTAGTATTTCTGTAAGCGAATTAGGGGAGGAACTATCTAATGCTTGGGCCGGTGGGTTAAATTATGCTCAGTACAGTAAAATAGATTTAAATGCGGACGGCAAAGAAGATTTATTCATTTTCGATAGGAGTACGTATAAGATTCTTACGTTTTTAAATGTCTCTAATGAGGGAGAAATAGCATACGATTATTCTCCAGAATATGAGCGTATTTTTCCTGAAGGATTAAAGAATTGGATCTTGTTGAGAGATTATAATTGTGACGGACTGAAAGATATTTTTAGCGGAGGTCAAGGAGGTATAAAATTATATGAACAAGAAAATGTAGGAGGCGAAATTTCCTTTAATGCTGTCTACAGTTCGTTAATTCCGGCTATTTATGATTTTGGATCTCCGTTCCAAGCACCAGTGTATAATATTAGTGTGGACTTACCGCACATAGGTGATATTGATAATGATGGAGATTTAGACATCTTAAACTTTTCTGACGGCAGTTTAAATGTGTTTTACTACAAAAACATGGCCTCAGATTTAGGTAGGTGTGATACTATGGCCATGGAACTCGTAAATAGATGTTATGGGTCTGTAGCCGAAAGTGCCGAGAATAACACCGTTTTTTTAGAGCACGAGTGCGACTTCAATGTAGTCAATGTAAAAAGTCTTCTAGACAAGGCCAAAAAATTTGATGCTGCAGCACTCGAAAATGAGGGACTTCATACTGGAGGAACTCTTTTGAGTTTAGAGATAAACGGTGATGGTTATCCAGAGCTTGTAGTAGGAGATATTACCAATGATAGTTTGATATTACTGACCAATGGCCCAAGCATTTTAGGGCCAGATAGTATGGTGATGCAGAGCGGTAATTTTCCTGCGAGTTTCTCTGACTCAGAGAAAATTAGTTTTTATGAATTTCCAGGTGCTTATCATGAAGATGTAAATAATGATGGTGTGAGAGATTTAATATCAAGTCCTTTTAGCAGATTTAGCTCAATAGATGATTTTAGTTCATGGCTTTATTTGAATGAAGGCACAGATGAAAATCCGAATTTCATTTTGGAGAAAAAAGATTGGCTTCAGGATGAAATGCTAGAGCATGGAACAAATGCAATGCCTGTAATTTTTGATTACAATTCTGATGGGTTAGGAGATTTGGTGATAGGAAATAAGGAGACCATCTATACGGCTACTGAATCTGAGGCCTCTCTGAGGTTATATGAAAACATAGGGACAGCCAACTCTCCTGAGTTTACGCTCAGAGATACAGACTGGCTTGGGGTTTCTGCATTGGGATTAAAGAATGTTTATCCAGCCTTTGGAGACTTAGATGGAGATGGAGATATGGATATGATTTTAGGTGAAAGTCTAGGAACAGTGCATTACTTCGAGAATTCTGCAGGTGCAGGAAATCCAGTAGACCTTGTTATAGCCGAGCTTTCAGTTATGGATGCTTTCGGAGAAGATATAGACCCTGGACAAGACGTTATTCCTCAACTATTAGATTTAGACGAAGATGGTTTGTTAGACCTAATACTCGGTGAGCAATGGGGGAATATTAATTTCTATAAGAATATAGGAACTGCCGAAGATTTCTCATTCGAACTAATAAATGAAGAGTTAGGTGGGGTTTGGGTAGATAATGTTTTAGGTATTCAAGGGAATAATGTGCCTCACTTTTATAAGAATAACCAGGATGAGTGGATTTTGCTTACTGGAAATGAAATAGGAACCATTCATAGGTGGAATGAAATATCAGAAAACTTAGATGGAGTGTGGAATAAGCAAGATTCGGCATTTGTAGACATTAATGATGGTCAGTTTTCTTCTCCATTTATATATGATATTAATGGTGATGCCTTTCCAGACTTATTCTTAGGGAATCTTAGAGGAGGAGTTACATTTTATAAAGGACAGTTTTTTGATGGAATAGAAGAAGTACAAAATTTTTCTCCAGCAGTTAATATTTACCCCAACCCATCTAATGGACTATTTTCTGTTGAGTTCAGTCAAAACGAGAAATTGCCAAGGGAAGTAAAAGTGCTCAATGTGCTGGGAGTAGAAGTTTACAGAACAGGAATAAGGGGATTAAATCAGCGAATAAGTTTAGAGGGATATTCCTCTGGGATGTACTATTTACTTGGTGAGTATGAGCTAGGAGTTTTTGAACTAGGAAAGCTAATTATTGAGTAAGAGATTATAAATTGAATAGATAAAATGAAAAAGGTCATCGTTATCGATGACCTTTTTCTCTTTCAGTACTTATTTATTCTTTAAGTCACCGCTCTTTATTTAATCGGTGTTCTGTGGTTACTCCTTTATTATTACCAGTTCTTTAGTTATAGCAGTTGCTTCGCCAGAGACCCTCACTAGATACTTTCCAGCATAGACTTTCTGTAAATCGAAGTAGGCTATGGTGCTTCCTCTAGCTATAACAGTGCTTTCTACCAGTTTCCCTGTCATGTCTAATAACTCCACTTTCATGGCCGTTTGGAAAGCATTATCCACCTGAATAGCCACTAACTCAGAAGCTGGATTAGGATATACGTTCATCTGAATTTTAGACATAGAACCCTCATTGATTTCGTTTGTTCCTGTATAAACGGTTGTAGTTTCACTTACAGCATTCACCGAACTGTTAGAGTAAGCCCCATAAAACGTAGGCCCCACGGCATAAGGATAGGCCGAATTATAACTTTCATCTACCGTACAGAAGTAGGCGTAAATTCCTTCAGGATATTCAGGTGTTACAGAAAACCTCCCATTATGCTCATCTAAATAATCTTCACCATCATTCAATATGAACTCATAATCTTCTCTAAAATAACCAAGCCTATAGGTGTCACTCACATTTGGTCCGTTATCTACACTCGTGCCATCTGCATGAGTAGTTCTTTCTGTAATATTTCTTAGCTGATAACCAGACTTCATTCGAGTAATCCCTCCAGTTCCGTTCACGTTCGTGAAGCCTAGAGCACCATAGATAGGATAACCATCATAAGCGAATCCTATTAACGGAGAATGAACCTCAGGATTAATTACATAAAGTCCATCGGCAGCATATAGATTACAGACATCGGAAACCTCTACTTGATCTAAATCAAATGCCGTTGGGTTTTGGTGGTGATGGTAATTCCCCATAGCAGGGTGTCCTTTAGCGCAGTCGAATCCTTCGCTTTCTGCAGGAATAGCATCCCTATTCCAGTCGTTTTCCGCACCCATACCTCCTGGGCATGGAGCGTTTCCTGGTCCGCCACAAAGAGCATTAGTGTTTGGATTCCAGGCTACGCCATCTCTGTAGTCGTATAAAGAGACACCGTTTATAAATACTCCTATAGTACCGGGAGTCGTTTCGGTATTATTCCCCGTGTTAGGTTCAGGATTCAGTGGAAATCTATAAACAGCGTTTTGATTGGTTGCTTGTGAAGGGTTTCCATCCTGAAATGGGCCCGTGGGGTAAGCTGGAACACCTGTACAAGTGATATATGCATAATCTTCAGAATACTCTACTTGTTGACAGTTTACCAGGATATTATTCCCCACTGCGGTGGAGTTTCCAGCGGCATAATAGCTTCCAGTTTCTGTAGTGTTTTGAAGCCATGATGTGATGGCTGGGTTCTGTCCGTAGCTTAACGAGATAGCCATAAACAGGACAGAGGTTAAAATAAATTTCATTTAGATGTAATTGATTTAGTTGATTTTTAAAATTTCAAGCGGGTAGTGGTGCTTTTTATTGAATACAAATTCTTTGTCGTTTAAGGTTAGCAGGAATGCAACTAAGTCTGTTTTCTCATCAGAAGTGAGACTAATAGGTTCTTTTAACTCTTCAGAGATAGCCGTTTTATCTGTTATCCCGTTCGTGTAATGGCTGATTACCTCTCTAATAGTAGAGAACCTTCCATCGTGCATATAAGGGAATGTGTAGCTAAGGTTTCTTAATGAAGGCACCTTGAATAGGAGGCTATCTTTGGCTAGCTTAGTGTGGTTGAATTTGCCATAATCATTAAGAGTAGAATCTATCTCTAGCCCATTCTTTTTAAACTGATAATTAGAAAAAAGGGGTTGGATATGACACGTATTACAATTTTTTTCAAATAGCCTTTTACCAGTTAGCTCTTTTGCTGTAAATTTTTCTTCCTTTCTCATCACTTTGTCATACTTGGAATTGGCAGAGATAAGTGTTAGTTGAAATTGAGAAAGCGCTTTTAACAAGTGTTCACCAGTAACCACGCTATCATTAAAAGCCTTCATAAATAAATCAGGGTAAATGGATGAGTTCTGGAGCTTGGAAATTACTGAAATCAACTCTTCTCCCATTTCTGATTTACTAGTTAAAGGAGCTAAAGCTTGAACATCTAAGTGATTTACTGCACCGTCCCACATAAAAGAAGATTGCCATGCTAGGTTGAATAATGCTGGCGCATTTCTCGTTCCTATTAGGTCACTTATGCCATGACTCAGTTCGTGGTCCGTATGTGCAAATGCATTGTAGGGAGAATGGCATGAAGCGCATGAAATGCTTCTGTCTTTAGAAAGGATAGGGTCATAAAAGAGTACTCTGCCTAGATTTATAGCTCCTTGGCTTAACGGATTTTTTTCTAAATCGTACGTTGGTTCAGGGAAATCTGCAGGGAATATTTCTATGAGAGATTCTTTATTTACTCCTAAACCAAAAGAAATAAAGAATAGCGATATGATGGAAATTAGAATTTTCATCTTTCACTAGAAATAGAATCACCTATAATTTTCAGGAGCTGGGTAGCATCTTCCCCAGGACTCATCACAGAATATAGAAAGGGAAGGTCAATTTCTTTAAAAAAGGAATCCAAAGGAATTAGAATGAATTTTTCTTTCCCTTTGGGCATTTTCAGAGATACTTCTGTCAATGAATTATTGGGGTAACTATAGCCTCCTAAATGAAATTGGAATTCATTTTTACGGGTCGGGCATAAAGCAGAAGACCCTTCTAATTTTAAGTTTATATACCCACTTTGCCAGCTCCAGTACATGCCTTTCATAGGGTCTAAATCACCCCCGTGTGCACCTGTTGAGTTGGTGGTGCTATCTACACCGATTTGAAAGGATATGCGATTAAATTCCTTAGCGGTAGAGAATCTTAATTTTGTAGTTTCTTTTTTCTCTGCGTCTATTAGAAAGTGTGTTTGCTTTAAGGAGTGAACGGAATCTTTTCCATTAAATAGGGTCACCGAAGAGATGTAAAATCGAAAAGCGTCTATTTGCAGACTGTCTTTTAAAGATTTAGAATACGTTTTCACACCAATTTCCAGAGGCTGATTTCCCAATGTAAATTCAAACGCCAAAGATTGTGATTGACTACTCATAGAATAACACGTATGCATCAGCACCAGAAGGAAGAGTGCTTTTATCATTTGCGTCCTTTATGTCTAGGAGGAGAAAATACGCGACTGATTTCTGTCATTAAATCATCGAAACGATCGATTTGATTAGGTTCACACAGGTCTTTTATATCTTTAAAATGGTTGTATTGTAGAGTCTCTATTTCGCTTTGCAACGCTCCGATTTCAATGCTTAAAACTTCTGGAGAAAACGCTTCGGCTTCCATTTGAAGAAGCATATAGAGTTGATTTTTTTTATCGAAAAGAAGCCCTTTTTTTTTCTTAATGACAGGACGATGAGACTCGATAAGTAAATCATACTCCTCTATCTGATTTTTAGTCAGATCTAATTTTTCAATAATGAAATTTCGTGGATTATTCCTTTCGTGCTTTCCTGGTTTGTGCGAAAGAATAAAACCGATTAGAAAAAGATTACAAACGAGAAGCACGATAACGGAGAGAGTTAGAAATTTGGATTTATTCATAATCTAAGTATGTGTTTGTCTCAGTTATTAAGCTCGCTGAAATTTGATTCTGAGTTGTAGAGTTTAGCTCGGAAGTAACGAATACCTCTAAAGAAATTAAACATAAAAATACCGCCGCAGCGGCTCTTATGTAGTGCATAGGGATAATAGTTTCCTGCTCCAGCTTGGCGGTGATTTCATTAAAAAGAGAGCATCGTACCTCTACTTTTTTAATTCTAGTAAATAATTCTAATTCTTGCATGGGTGTTTGTTTGACGATTTTCAGCCTTAAAGTCCTTCGGTCTTCTCTATGAATTTCTTCAAGTTTACTTTAGCTCTAAAAAACAGAGCCTCCACAGCTTTTGGACTGAGCTTCATAATCTCTGCTACTTCGGCTGTTTTCTTCTGTTCTATTTTTAATAGTATTAACGCTGTTTTTTGATTTTCAGGCAGGCTGTTTATTTGGAGGAATAGTCTTTGAAGGTCTTCTTTGTCCTCTAATTGAACTCCAGGGTGGTCGAAATTAGCGATTTGAATAGTTGTTGAATCTATACTTTTCGCTTGAAAAAGCGCTTTCCTTTTATTTCTCTTTTGAGCCTTTAAAAAATCTAGAGAGGTGTTAATGGTAATTCTGTAAATCCAGGTTTTTAAAGAAGATTGATGCTTAAACTTAGTTATGTTTTTATGAACGGAGATGAAAACATCTTGTGTTATTTCTTCAGCATCCTGCGTGTTTTGCACATAAGATAGGGCCAGGTTAAATACTGCATGTTTATGGAGGGTATAGATTTCCTCTAGCGTCATATAAAGTTCAAAATTTAGGTGCTAAGGTGAGAAGAATTAAAGCACTTTCTTTCAAGGCTTTTTATTATTCATGTAATACAAGCATTTTCTCGTGTCAAGTGTAGCTGAAGATTTAGTCGTCATTTGACGTTATTGTTCCAATTTCTACGCATAGAAGGGTGCCGATACAAATGGGGTATTGGATTGTGAGCCTGCAAGCTAAATTGATTGTTTTAGGGAGAGCCTCGGTTAACAGGCTTTTTATTATTGGCACCTTTTATGGAAGTAGCATGGTTCTGCTGGTTAAAATGTGGGTGAAATAACTTTAACAGAACCGCGTTAAGAATTTTACTGCAAAAAGGTATTACCACAACCAGTCCGAACTAAATTTAAAAGATTAAAACCGCTTAAAATCTATAATTAAATGGGGATTAGAATAGGAGTAATTTTATTAGTGTTATCTGCATGGGCCAATTCGATGTTAGCTCAGAAGACAGCCATAGACTATTCAGAATATTACGAGTACAATGAGGCGCTTAACTTTTTCGAAAAAGAAAAATTTGCTTCAGCGTTGCAAAATTTTGAAGCGACTATCTTATCCATCTCAGACCCTTATCAAGAAGTACGAGTAAATGCGGAATATTATAGAGGAGTCTGTGCATTATTCCTTCAGCATAAAGATGCTGAATTCCTGCTAGAGCGTTTCACTATAGAGCACCCAGATAGTCCGTGGGTTCAGAAGATTTACGTTCAAATAGGAGATTATAATTTTAAGAAGAGGAAATACAAAAAGGCCACTTACTGGTATAAGAAAGTAAAAGAATACAAGCTAAAAGGACAGGAAGAAATAGCATACAAGTACAAGAGAGCATATTCATATTTCTATGTGAATAACTACACCAAAGCTAAGCCAGGATTCTTCGAGATAAAGGATTTAGATTCTGAATACAAAGATGCGGCAACCTATTATTACTCACATATAGCTTATGAAGAAGCGAATTACCAAACCGCTCTTGATGGATTTTCTATATTAAAAAACAACCCATCCTTTGAGCCTATAACGCCATACTACATAGCTCAAATATATTTTCTTCAAGAAAAACATGATTTAGTGTTAGAGTACGCTCCGCCACTTATAGATGGAGAGCAAGTGAGTGTGGAGCGTGTACCTGAGATAGCTAGAATAGTGGGAGAGTCTTACTTTGTCAAAGATCGGTTTGATGAAGCGCTACCTTACCTGGAGTTATACCATAAGGAAACGCCTGAAAAGCATAAGGTACGCGCTGATTATTATCAGCTGGGATATGTTTATTATAGAAATAAATCCTATGAAAAAGCCCTTGAATTATTTTCCGAAGTTACAGATGAAGAAGATGAAATGAGTCAGTTAGCCAATTATCACATGGCTGATTGTTATCTTAAGCTAGATCAAAAACCTTATGCCAGATCTGCTTTCAAGCAGGCTTTTGAGATGGACTTTGATGCAGAAATAAAAGAAGATGCGTTATTTAATTATGCCAAGCTTGCTTTTGAATTAAGCTATAATCCATTCCATGAAGCCATAGTAGCTTTCGAGGGGTATATTGAGGATTATCCAGAGTCAGAGAGAAGTGAAGAGGCGTATGAATTCCTGTTGAATGTGTATATGAAGTCCAAAAACTATGAAGCAGCGTTAAATAGTTTAGATAGGATTTCTAATAAGGATCAGCGAACTAAAGAAGCTTACCAGATAGTTACTTTTAATCGTGCTGTAGAGCTTTTTAATCAGAAAAAATATGATGAGAGTGCCACTTATTTTAATAAAGTAAACACCTATTCTGTAAATCAAGATTTAATAGCAGAAGCCATTTACTGGAAAGCAGAGTTAGCTTATAAGCAAGGGGATTATCAGAGAGCAGCGAACATGTTCACTGACTTCTTACTTGAGCCTGGCGGTTTTAATTCAGACTGGTATGATGATGCTTATTACAATGCGGGTTACTCTTATTTCAAACTAAAAAACTATGGACAGGCATTAGGTATGTTGAGAAAATTCTCTGACAATTACAGCGGAGATGACTCTAGAAAATTAAATGACGCTTACCTAAGAATCGGAGATTGTTTTTACGTAGATAAGAAATACACACAAGCCATAGGTTTTTATAATAGAGCTATAAGCTTAAATGAACTAGGTAGCGATTATGCGATGTACCAAAAAGCGATTTGTCAGGGTTTATCGGGAGATACAGATTCTAAAATCAGTACGCTAAATCGAATTATCAATAGTGATAGTAAGGGTCGATATGTATTGGACTCGAAATTCGAAATAGCTGAAACCTATAGAATCATTGATAATGATACTAAGGCTTTAGAAACGTACTTGGGTATAATTGAAACTAATCCGAGCAGTCAGTACGCTAAAAGATCATTGAAAAACATTGTGTTTTTGCACCGCAGACAGGGAAATAACACAGAAGCTTTAGCTGCGTTTGATCAGATAGTAGACAAGTATTCTTCAGACAAAGTGATGAATGAGGCGCTTCAGTTGGTAAAAGATATTTATATCCAAGAAAGAGGTCTTTCAGCATATAATTCATTAGTAACAGGAAACCCAATATTAGATATCACTACCGCTAGTATAGATAGTACAGCTTATCAAGTAGCGCTAGATAGTTATTTCGATATGAGCTATTCTAAGGCTAAAGATTCATTTGAAGAATACATTGGCCAGTTCACCCCAGGTTTGTTCTCAGTAGAAGCACATTATTATTTAGCTGAAATTTATTTCGAAGAAGGGGCGAAGACCAAAGCTCTGGCCAACTATAACTTTGTGATAACACAGCCCGTTTCCGAGTATTCAGAAGGGTCACTAAAAACTGCAGCGACCATTAACTTTAATAATAAATACTATGATGCGGCATTAAATAATTATATAGAATTAGAGGGAGTAGCGGTGCAAAAGATGAATCTGCTAGAAGCAGAAATTGGTCAAATGAGGTGCTATTATGAGTTGATGAGGTTTGATTACGCATTAGACTATGCCCAGCGAGTTCTAGATAATGGGGATACTCCTGTGGAGATAAAGAATCAAGCTTATATGATCAGGGGAAAAATAAGGTACGACAAGGGGAATTATGATGAGGCTTACTACGATTTTAAAGAAGTTCAAAAGGCCGTGTCGCTTTTAGGAGCAGAGGCTAAGTATTATATGGCTCAAATAGCCTTTGATAAAGGAGCTTATAAGAACTGTGAGAAAGAAGTTTTTGAGCTAATAGAGAACTTTAGCGCTTACAGTAAATATAAGTTTGAAGGGTTTCTTCTGTTAGTAGAAGCTTATGTAGCGCTAGAGGATATCTTCCAGGCTAAAGCTACACTCAATGCACTTATCGAAAACGCCAATGAAGATTGGGTAAAAGAACGTTCGAGAGCTAGGTTAGTTGAGCTCGAAGCCATAGAAAAAGCGGCATTAGAGCAGGGGGAGGATAATGATGTGGAAATAGAATTATTTGATGAGGAATAAAAATAATAGAACTATGATAGTAAACAGTATACATAAGAAGTTCCTAGTGGTTTTAGGCGGTTGTTTTTTCTTCTGCAGTTCTATGGTATTAGCCCAGCAGGATGCAGAACAAGATATAGATCTTAACGTGGTTATTCAGGGAAACGCAGAGTTATTCCTAAATGACGCTAATAAGGTGTCTAAAGTTCCTAAAGTTATAGAGTCTTCAGTAGAGTTGACTCCTATGGTGTATAGCTTGATTCCAAGAAAGCCAACCCAGAAAATAGATTTAAAGCCTGTGCCTGCAGCTAAAGTTACCATAGACAAACCATTGCCTAAACTGTTTAGGGCCTATGCTAAAGGAGCTGTAGGGACTAAGTTCACCGGGCTGGGAGAGCTTAGGTTTATGGATGGTTATAATAGAAACGGAACGTTTGATTCACACATAAAGTACTTTACGAGTGATGGCTTCGTGAGTCAGGCAGACTCTATAGCCGATTCATTCTCAGACCTATCTATAGGTGTGACAGGCAAGCGGTTTCTTAAAAAACACTCCATGGGAATAGCGGTGGATTATGACCGTGAAAAAATTCATTATTACGGATATGATCCAGAGGTGTTTCCGGAAAATTTCGAAGTAGATGATAAAAGAATTTATAAAACTTTTAGTGTTGGAGCAAATATGAGAAGCTATCAGCGAGACACTACTAAAATGAACTACCGAGGATCGTTTGACTTTAAGCAGTTTTCAGATAATGTGAAAGGAGTAGAGAATAACTTCATCGTAGGAGTGAATCTAAATAAATTTGTAGAGACAGAGAACTATGCATTAGGTGTGGATATAGATTATAATCAGTTCAAGCATGATGGTTTTCGCCCTGAAGCAGAGTTAAAACATACGAATACGGTCTTTACCTTAAACCCTACAGTTACTACGCACAGAAACGGGTTAATGGTAAAAGTAGGAGCTAAGTTAACCGCCAATGCTACTGATGGAACTCAGCTAAAAGCATATCCAGATGTAGAAGCTAGATACAGCCTGTTTGACGGTATATTTATTCCTTACGCTGGGTTAGGCGGTGAGCTTCATAAAAACAGATATAGAACCATAGCTCAAGAAAATCCTTTTGTTCAGAGCTTTTTAGTGGATGATTTGGTGAATAGTGACGTACTCAGAAATACCAATGAGAAGATAAATATTTATGGCGGAATCAGAGGGAATATATCGTCTGATATGAGTTTCAATGCTAAAATTTCTAGAGCCTCGTTCGATAATTTTATTTATTATGCCAATGATTCACTAGTCACTAAAGGGAATAGATTTAGAACTGAGTATGGAGATTTAACGCGAACGACCATTACGGGGGAGTTGACTTACAATGCGGGCGATAAGATTAAGTTTTTCGGAAGAGGCGACTTTTTCATTTATGATGAAAGAAAAGCAGTGGAAACTACAACTAATCGAGAACCAGAAGAAGTCTGGAATCAGCCTAATAATAAGATAGCCATAAGCGCTAGTTATAACATAGAGAAGAAGTTGATCGCTGAGCTAGAGATAGCTGCGCTGGGAAAAAGAAGAGCTAAGTCTTTAGTGGAGATTGTAGAGCTCACTTCCGAGGATACGGGCGGAGAGTTCGTTACGGATGGGAGTAATAGCTACTACGCCTATACATTAGATCCATTTGTAGATGTCACTCTAAAGGGGGAGTATAGATATACGAAAAGGCTATCTGTTTTTGTTCAGATAAATAACATGATAGCGGGAAAGTATCAGCGGTTTAATGCTTATCCAGTGCAGCGGTTTAATCTTATGGGAGGAGCCACGTATAGCTTTTAAAAGAGCGGTCTATGCCTTAAGTTCTAGACTTTTTGTAGCGCCATTATTAAGTAGAAATTTTCATTGTGAATAACTGTAAAATTATGTGGAAAAGCCCGCATATTTACTAGCGTTGCAACGCTGCTTTACCCCCTGAATTCCGTATCTTTACCCTATAGAATAAACTGCTGTGAACGCTGCGGTTTTTCACGTTAATGCGATTAAGATTTTAAGACATATATAATGAGCGAAGAACCAAAAAAAGGATATGACGCCAGTAGCATCCAATCCCTAGAGGGAATGGAGCATGTAAGGTTAAGGCCTTCCATGTATATAGGTGATGTAGGCGTAAGAGGTTTACACCATTTAGTGTATGAGGTAGTAGATAACTCCATAGATGAAGCTATGGCCGGTTACTGTGACACTATTCATGTGACTATTGAAGAAGGAAACGCAGTAAAAGTAATCGATAACGGTAGGGGTATTCCTATCGGTATGCATAAGAAAGAAGGAGTTTCTGCCCTAGAGGTCGTAATGACTAAGATAGGTGCAGGAGGGAAGTTCGATAAGGACTCCTATAAAGTTTCTGGTGGATTACACGGAGTAGGTGTTTCGTGTGTAAATGCACTTTCTAAAGACCTAAAAGCAGAGGTTTTTAGAGATGGGAAGCATTACATGCAGGAGTACCAGAAAGGAAAAGCATCTTATCCGGTTAAGGAGATAGGAGATTCTGATTACAGAGGAACTCAAGTGATCTTTCAGCCAGACGATTCGATTTTCGAAACGGTAGAATTCAATTATGACACTCTCGCGACTAGGTTAAGGGAGCTATCTTTCTTAAATAAAGGACTTCGGTTAACGCTTACTGACGAAAGAACTCCAAATGAAAATGGAGAGCATCCTACAGAAGAATTCATTTCAGAAAGAGGACTGCAAGAATTCGTAGAATATATAGATTCTACTAGAGAGCAGCTTATGTCTCAGGTAATTCATATTACAGGAGAGAAAAATGGTGTGCCAGTGGAGGTCGCTATGACTTATAACACGTCATTTAATGAGAATATCCATTCTTATGTAAACAATATAAATACACATGAAGGTGGAACTCACCTTTCAGGATTCAGAAGAGGGTTAACTAATACACTTAAGAAGTATGCAGAAGCTTCGGGTATGTTGGATAAATTGAAATTTGAAATAGCTGGTGACGATTTTAGAGAAGGGCTTACAGCTGTAGTTTCTGTAAAAGTAGCAGAACCTCAGTTTGAGGGTCAGACCAAGACTAAGCTTGGTAACAGAGAAGTAACAGCTCCAGTTTCACAAGCGGTAAGTGAAATGTTATCAGATTATCTGGAAGAAAATCCTTTAGATGCTAAACAGATAGTAACGAAAGTAATTATAGCTGCTCAAGCTAGACATGCTGCTAAGAAAGCCAGAGAGATGGTGCAGCGTAAGAATGTGATGAGTGGAAGTGGACTTCCAGGAAAACTATCAGATTGCTCTGAAAAAGATCCTTCGCTATGCGAAGTTTACCTCGTCGAGGGAGATTCGGCAGGTGGAACGGCTAAGCAGGGAAGAGATAGAATGTTCCAAGCTATTATGCCATTAAGAGGTAAGATTCTTAATGTAGAAAAAGCGATGCCACATAAGATCTTCGAGAATGAAGAGATTAAAAATATCTACACAGCATTAGGTGTAAGATTAGGAACTGTAGAGGATGCCAAGGCACTTAACTTGGAAAAGTTAAGATACCATAAGGTGATTATAATGTGTGATGCCGATGTAGATGGTAGCCATATAGAAACGCTAATCTTAACATTCTTCTTCCGCCACATGAGAGAGTTGATAGAGAATGGTTATGTATACATAGCTACTCCACCACTTTATTTAGTAAAGAAAGGACAAAAGAAATCATACGCTTGGGATGATGATCAAAGAGATAGATTAGTACAAGAATTCAAAGGTTCGGGAGAAGAAAGAAGTGTAGGAATTCAACGTTACAAAGGACTAGGAGAGATGAACGCAGAGCAGTTATGGGATACTACCATGAACCCTGAGTTTAGAACGTTACGTCAAGTGAATATAGCCAATGCCTCTGAAGCTGATAGAGTATTCTCTATGCTCATGGGAGATGAGGTTCCACCGAGAAGAGAGTTCATAGAAAAGAATGCTAAATACGCTAACATAGATATATAATTAGCGAGCACATAAAATAGTTAAAGCCAGTTCTTTTAGAGCTGGCTTTTTTGTTTTAAAGTGTATTTTTAGCGTTGCAATAAGACAATAAATGACCAAAACATTAGACCTTCTTTTTAAGATTTTTGGTGTTCCGTGGTTTGAGTTGGTGCCTTTTTTTAGCAGCAGTTCTTTTGCACGACTACTTTTCTAGCATTGGGTATGGGCACGATGTTGAAATGGAATCAGTAATGACTGAGGTGAAGTGTTTTGATAAGTAAAAGTCCCATAAGTTTTCTGACCAGACTTGTTGGAAGTTCTTCAGTCAGATTTGGCGCCTAGTTAATTAAACAGATAAAACGAGTCGATAGTTCATTCATATGTTATTGCTAATTAGTGTAACTGCAGTAGACTTCTGTGCTCTACTGATTCACATACCTATACAAGTCTTGTTTGAGGTTTAAATCGGCATAAGCCTATAGGGACACTCATGAAGTAGGCGATGTCGTAGTTATAGCTTATTAGATTAGGCAATAGCCTAGATCTTCTTACCACCTTCCATCTACTTTCAGCAGATTCGTTTTTTTCTTAAGCGTTCTAAGTGTAATGAAAATAACAAATGAACCTAGGGTGAGCCATATCCACCATGAGTTTACTAGAAATTCTATGCTAAGAGTTTTGTAAAGCAAATAGTTCTTTAATACGTTCAGTAAAAGAAACGAGATAAACACAGCGAAGAAGCCGTTGTATTCTCTCTTTAGAACATTCTTTAATGAAAAAGACATACTAGCATTAGACCATTTGCTGAGTTTAGGGATGAATGCTGGAGTTTTCTCAGCCCAATTAAGATAAGTATGTCCAAATTTCTTTCTAAGGAAAAACTCTTCTGCAAACATGATTCTCTCATAGTACAACCAGAATAATAACACCGTAAATGCGCTAAACCACCAGCTTCCTACATAAATCACTATTCCTATCCACATAAAAAAGTTTCCTACATATAAAGGATGTCTTACTGTGCTGTAAATTCCTTTGGTGTTTAATACTTCAGCTACTTGTCCAGCTTTAGTATTCCTACCCGAGGTAGACTTAGGAGTGAAACCTACAGTGATAGCTCTAATTAACTGACCAAACAAACTAATTCCTAGACATATCATACTCCAGCTAAAGCTATCATGGGGCACGTCTGTAGTCTCTGTTAGTAAAATTACAGCCACAGCCATGGCGTAAAGAGCCAATGGAAGAAAACTTCGCCATCTAAAAAGCCAGTTACCAGACTTATCAAATTCTTCTATTAATGCCATGAGGATGAGATTTATTTTGTCGACAAATGTATTAAACTAATGCCGTACTATTTTACTTAGATGTGCTGCTGCTATAATAATCGATTAATTAAATTAAAACTCAGACGAAGGAGGTGTATTGTTATATTAACTACATTTGACTTACCTAAGTAAATTCTAAATTGTACAGGCTTACCGTCTATATTTTTCTATGCATTTTTATGCATTGTGCTTTCTCTAGTTTAGGGCAAGAGGAAGAAAGATACACTGTAGTGGTTAATCTATACCAGCCTGTTTCTTCCTCAGAAAGTCAACTTTTAGAAGAAATATTATTATCTCAAATCGAGTATTATATTATAGAGAATACTTCATGGCAAGATGGAAAAATAATATTTCCGCTTAGCTCGAAAAAGATGGTGAGTAAATTGAATGAGTTGGTGGAAAATGACATTCAGTTTTATGACTATGAAGCGTTGGATGACTTTAAGGGTTTTTCAGAGACTGTAAAAAAGAAAATAGAGAATATTACTGCCGCAGAATTTAACGCTAACCTGAGAGGCTCTCTGGGTCAAAAACAATTAAAGCAGAATGAATTAAATCATCAGTTAAATGAGTTGATTTCGATTATAAAAACAGAGTTATATGTTTTTGGAGAAAAAGACGTACTGGTAAATTCTACAGAAATTTATCCAAACCTAACCAGTCAAGAAAAGGAAGAGTTAATAAAACAAATAGAAGAATTTAAAGACGGTGATTTGCTGAGTTCTATAGAGCTTTCTTATACTGAAATGAAGGCCGAAGATGAATCTGGAATATTTATAGGCGCACCAAGGAAAGAGGACTTGGCAGATAAGATATTAAATATGCTAGCAGCTAATGCACAAAGGTTAGAGCGTTTAGAGTCGGAATTAATTCAGCTTCAGATAGGTGGGGTAAGTGAAATCCCTGTAGTAAATTATGAGAATGATTTGAAGCTGTTAAGTCAGCTTCCTGAGTCTATGGATTTCTATTTTAATTCGGGTAGTACTTGGTTGTCTTCAGGAACCTTACTCCAGTTAAATGAGGTAGTAGAAATTCTAGCCAAAGCACCTTCTGTAAAGGTCGTTATAACAGGTTATGCGGATAAGACAGGAGCGGAGCAAACGAATCTAAAATTGTCTAAAAAACGTGCTCAGGCTATTAAGTACTTTATGAAAGAGAGCGGAATGTCTAAAGATAGATTCATTATTAATTATTATGGAGCTTCTAAATCTGAAGGCTTTAGTAATGAAGATAGGCGAGTGGAAATCAAATTTTTCATTTAGAAATCTGAACTAATATCATCCCGAAATTAGGCTGATGAAAATAATTTGTATAGGCAGGAATTACGTAGACCATACTAAGGAATTGAATAACCCAATTCCTAGTGAGCCGATTTTTTTTTTAAAACCTGACTCCTCTATTCTGCCTAGCCGCACAGCTTTTTACATTCCCGATTTTTCTGATGAGGTGCACTTCGAGGTAGAATTGGTCTATAAAATCTGCAAACTGGGAAAGCATATATCAGTAAAACACGCAGAACGTTACTATGATGAGATTGGTCTAGGAATCGACTTTACTGCTAGAGATGTCCAGTCTGAACTAAAGTCAAAAGGTCATCCATGGGAAAAGGCCAAGGCATTTGATGGATCAGCTGTGATTTCTCGTCATTTTTTTCCGAAAAGCCATTTTACTGATTTAAATAATATAAAGTTCTCTTTAAACCAGAATATAGAAACTGTTCAAAACGGAAATAATAGTGATATGATTTTTGATATAGATACTATCATTAGTCATGTTTCTCAGTACATGACTCTAAAGATGGGTGATCTTATTTTTACAGGTACACCAGCAGGAGTGGGGAAGGTTTATGAAGATGATGTGCTAAAAGGGTTTATCGGTGATAAAGAAATGTTTAAGGTGAACATAAAGTAAGGCGCTGCTAAATGCCTGTCTTGGAGATGGGAAATAAAAAAAAGCGACTCCCATAAGAAGTCGCTTTTCATTTAAAATTTTAGTGCAAAGCTTACTCCTTCACGAATTGAACTTGGTGATATACTCCATTAGCATTTATTCTGGCTAAATAGGTTCCTGCAGAAATATCTGCAAGTTTTATTCTATTGTCCTTAACTAAAATGCTCATTACTATCCTTCCACTTAAATCTAGAATTTCAATAGGGAAACTATTGAAGTTCATGTTTGACGATATGTTTAAGAAGTCAGAAGTAGGGTTAGGGTAAACATTAAATTCTTCAGCTAGTACTTCCTGAACGCTAACGACATCACCTTCTATTTCTACTATGTTTAGGGTGTTATTGGCATACACATTATTTAAAGTAGTAACTATTCCAGATGGCCAGTTAATAGTAACTGACTCCACGATTTCATCTTGTCCAAGACCAAAATGAGCTGTAAGCATACTCATGTTTCCGAATCCATCTCCACTTTTAATATCTCTAATTTGAGTACCGAGATTACTTTCTATAGTCACTCTAGCTCCGATTCCGTTCTTATTACTTTGTACTCCGATTGGATTTATTTTCAGGTAATTATTTCCTTCACTTTGATTAAAATAAATCTCCCCTCCGAATGGGCTTACTATATCTAAATATCCATCATTGTTAAGGTCTCCAACAGGTCCGTTATTGACGGCTGTATTAGAGTGAGTGAATGTCATATCTCCGTTATTAAGTAGCATGGTGGTGCCGCTAATGTCGATGTCTACATAGCCATCATTATTATAATCATGGCATACATGCTCTATGCCTGTGGGCATAGAAGCTAAAATTCCTGTTTCGGTAGTTATATCTATGAATATTCCATCATCGTTTCTCATCATTTTATGGCTTCCGTTACTCGTAGAGCTAGCTCCTATGAATACATCCATATCTCCGTCATTATCATAATCAGCCCATGCACTAGACCAGGTCTGAAGATTATCAGCAAGACCTACTTCTTCTCCTACCTCTGTGAATGTGCCATCACCGTTATTTCTATGCAGTTGGTTAATGTTTTCAGGTACATCACCTCCTCTGCACTTAGCTATGAACATGTCAATAAGTCCATCATTATTATAATCTGTCCAAACAGATCCGTAGTTACCTCCGTTTGGAGTTTCTCCTAATCCACCTTGGATATACTCAAACCCACCGGCTCCATCACTAAGCATGTAGACATTTGGTGCTACATCATGACACATATAGGCATCAAGGATTCCATCATTATTAATATCTACCATATTTCCTCTTTGACAGAAAACATATTCATCTGTAGCCCATTCGGTGAATGTAGCTCCATCATCTGATCTTAACATTAATGAAACTCCGCCACCGCCTCCATACATGAGGTCGTTCATTCCGTTATTGTCTAAGTCTCCAGCAGCTATGCTCCATGAGGGACTGTTTTCAGGAGTTGGTCCTTCTATATTTCCTGATAAGAATGTTCCATTTTCTTGCTGGTACGATACAGTAGCCGTAGCGCCTGATACACTTACAATATCGTCTAGGAAATCGCCATTCATGTCTACCACACAGTCTCCTGTAATTACATTAGGCAGTGTTGTAGCTTCGAATGTTATAAGCGTTTCAGGAGTGTCACCACCACCACCGTCATCATCTGGATCTACATAGTTTTCTACATCATCTTCATTTCCTATATAAAACTCACCAGAATTAGTTGTCCATTGATCATCGAAAACGATGAAGTAAGTAATTCCTTCTTCAGCTTCAAAAGTTAGGTCTGAAGTATATCCTGTTCCTCCATCGTCATTTCCAGCTACACATGTTAGCGAGCTGCATGCTCCGGTTAGGATGTTTAATCTAGAATCCCAGTTACCGTTCTGGCTAAGGCTGGAAGTAACTAATAAAGTTTCATCTTCCTCTGCTGTGTAGTAATACCAATTAACTGACTCACCTATTAATAGGCCTGCACATTCCAGATCATTAGATACTTCACCTATAAGAGTTTCACATTCATGTGTGCCTTGAGAGACTTCCAAAGCCTCTTCGCAAGAGTTTTGAGCTAGCATAAGTCCATGTGAGAGGACCAATGTAAATATTAGTGAAATTTTTTTCATTTGGTTTAAGATTTATAATTATTACTCGCAGTTTATTTCTAATTCATTTATCCACTCACCAATTAAGTCTACACTTTCTTGATGAATGATAGTTCTTCCCATTAAAGGCATTCTCTGTGATACTTCTGTAGTGTTCATCCTATAAAACATCATTGACCTAGCAGCATTTCCAGGAGCTACTACATAAGTTTGAAATGGATCTATAGGCTCTGCAGGTTCTATGCACAGGCCTAAGTTTTCCATTAAAAGAGTTTCATTCCATGCAAACCGCATAGGTCTGTAACTGCAGTGACTATCTTCTCTATGACAGTGTGCACAGTTCATATCTAAATAAGCTCTTACTCTATCTAATTTTGGTAGATTTTCATCAGTCCAGTCGGCTACTGTTTCTACGCTGGTAGGAAGGTCATCTTCTAAGAGACCGAAGTCTACCCATTTTTCAAGTTGGTTCATAGCACCGTCAGAATAGGAGTATGTTTTATTCAGGTTTTGCGGTTTAGGGCCTATTGGGAGAGCGTCATTGGTTCTTTTATGACAGGTGAAGCACTCTGTTTCAGAAGGGATTCTGTAAGTGAGTGAAATAAGTTCACCGTCATCATTAATAAACTCTAAATCTCTATTCTGTCCGTTTAAGTCAAACACAGCTTCTTCTTGGTCATCGTTCCAGATGTAATCAGCGAATTTCCATTCTCCATTCAGTTTATAAAGAAGTCTAGTTTCTATTAGCTGAGTCTCATTAATAGGTTGAACATTTTCGTAATAGAAGGTTTTAATAATGATAGTCTCATCTGGCATATCCAATAATTCGCTGTCTACATTATAAGTAGCTTTAGCGTCTTCGGGCATCCAAATAAATCTTTTTTTATGGGCGTAATCTGAGAAAAGAGGGGTGATTACATCATAAGGCAGAATATCATCTGTTACATTTTGCTCTTTCATGTCTCCTATGAAAAAGCCATAATCAGATAAGTTTGGCAGAGGGAATTGGTTGAAATTGAATTTACCTTCAACTGGAGTAATGCAGTCTTCAGGAAGCATGTCATCATCTCGCTTACATTTTGTAAGCGTGAAGATAACGACCAATACGGTTGCCAAAACTAGCCTAATCCGGTTCATTATTGCTGGTGTGTCTATTTAAGAGAACTACTCTTAGTGAATAAGACTAAGTGGGCGGTACTATAGTTGCTTGGGTCTTTTCTAAAAAAAAACAATCAAGATCGAACCAGTAAAATGCAATACACCGTGAAGTTACTTAGTCGTAATAGGAAAGGATTGAAGAGAATAAAAAAAGCCGCTCTTTTAAGAACGGCTTAGTGCCCAGAGCGGGACTCGAACCCGCACGTCCATAAGAACACATGGCCCTCAACCATGCCTGTCTACCAATTTCAGCACCTGGGCAGGTGACTTTTACTCTCTGCTCTAATCAGAGTTTTACCGTAATGCAAAATATAAAAAAAGCTCCAACTAATGTTGAAGCTTTTAGTGACCCCTCTGGGGTTCGAACCCAGGACCCTATCCTTAAAAGGGATATGCTCTACCAGCTGAGCTAAGAGATCAGTCTCTTTTTTTGAGAGTGCAAATATAATAGGGTAACCTTGAATAAAAAAAGGAAAAGTCCAACTATTTATTTAATTTTTTAAATAGCTCATTAGCTTGCGTTTGGAGCTCTTTTAAATTCTTTTTCTCTATCAAACAAATATCGGTATGTCGCTAGAGTTCTATAAACAGTAGCCTCCGAATTTTCGCATACTTTTATCATTTTCGGATTAAAGTCCCCTATCCAAGTCATAACAGTTTGGTTGTACCTCCCTTGTGGCACTATGTTTTCTACGCCAAACATAATTAGAGCAGACTCGATTCCTTTTCCATGATAATCTCTATCTACACCGAAAACGATTCCTACCATCGTGCTTGGCGTTTTTTTCCACCTGTGATATAAGAATTTAAGCTTTCCTATGAGATTTAAGTTTCCATTGATGTATTTAAAAATATCGTTTAGCTCAGGAATGTTAATATGGAATCCTATTGGTTTTTCACCGTCATAAGCGAAAATCAGGATATCTCTGTCCATAATTGGTTTAAGGGATTTCATTGTTCTCTGAGCTTGTGCTCTTTTCATGGGAGAGAATCCATGATGACCACCCCACGCGTTATTATATACAGTCAGAAAATCATCACCAATTTTTTCTAGTGACTTTCCTCTGCAGTTACTCACTGAGTAGTTTTTTTCGGGATCTATAGAGTTTCGTTTTCTGTGAAATACTTCTTGCATAGGAACATGCATATCTCTATAGTATACGAGCTGTTTATAATATATTTGGAATCCGTACTCTTCGAGAAATTCTTTATAATATTTTGGATGGTGATTCATTCCATACGTATTCTGGTCAGTGAAATTTTCTATCAAAGTTCCCCAGAACATGTTTTTCTCACCGAAGTTCACTATCCCATCCATAGCTTCAATTCCATCAGATGCAAGCCATTCTTTGGCCGCATCTAGGAGTTTAAAAGCGACTTCCTTATTATTTATGGACTCGAAAAACCCGATTCCTCCCGTGGGCTGTTCCATTCCTTTCGAGTACTTTTTTTCTATAAAACAGGCTATTCTGCCAGAAATAACATTATCCTTTCTAATTATCCATCGGATGGCCTTTCCAGCTTCAAAAGCTTTGTTTTTAGTAGGGTTAAAGATTTTAGCAATGTCTTGTTTTACATAGGGAACAAAGGACGGGAGGTCTTTATAGATTTCGGAACCGAATTCTAACCAAATTTTTGCTGTCTTTTTATCAGTTACTTTTATTAATTCTAGCATACAATGAGTTTCTAAACGGGGCGAAGTTAGCTAAATAAATTGCTCTTGGTAGGCAACCTTTCTGTACTTTAGGGCATCTAGTTATAAACCGGAAAATCAATCAAAAATGAAATTTTTATTTACCACTTTATTTACAGTGTTCAGTATAGCTTCAGCGCTAAGTCAAACAGACCAAAATACAGAAGTCTCAGCGGACAATCCTTTATACATGGAGTGGGTTTCTGAAAATGGATTTAGATTTATTTCTGACTTTAAGCAAGGTGAAATTACATTAGATGCCTCAGAGGTTATAGATTCAGAGGGAAATGCCATTTCAGAAGAGGTTAGTAAAATCACCTTTGATATTACTATGTATGACTTTAACTTAATCGTAGCACCTGAGAAGAATACGTTGATTAAAATAACTGATCATAAAGCTATTTTTATAAAAGCAAAGCATCGTCAAGAGGTATTATTCAAAAGACATCTAATAAACACATCTGCTAATAATTAAGCATGTATAAATTATTACTATTGATAAGCTTGCTATGCGCCAGCTTTTGTTCGTTAAGTCAGGAGATAGCTATAACTAACGGCTCTGTTGAGGGGTGCGGAGGATTCCTTTTAGATACAGGTGTAGCTTTCAGTGATTATCAAAATAACGAGAATTTCACCATGACTTTGTGTGCTGAAGCTCCAGAGACTATATTAAATCTCTATTGGAATTCATTTAATCTAGGGACAGGTGATTCTATGACGATTTATGATGGAGATGACACAAGTGCACCAGAAATAGGAGTTTTTATAGGAACCGATCTGCAAACAACGGATGTTACCAGTTCTATAAATGGGTGTCTTACACTGGTGTGGATTAGTGATGCGGCAGATACAGGGAACTTCAGCGCAGAAATTACTTGTGGTCTTCCATGCATCAGACCTATAGTAGATGTGAATATAGATTCAGAATTACCATGGAGGATATGTGTAGATGAAGAAATCACCTTAGACGGTTCTCCTACTGTTTTTGCTGATGGAACGTCTATCGCTAGTCATGCCTGGGACTTTGGAGATAATACTACAGATATCGAGAGTTGGCCTTCAGTTACTCATTCATATTCAGTAGCTGGAGCTTATGTTATTCAGTTATTTGTGGTAGACGATAACGATTGTAATAGTGGTAATACTATAGATGTGTTAGTTGAAGTGAGTACGACCCCGACTTTTGACGGCACTTCAGCTGATGTTTTATCCTGTTTAGGAAGTGAAGTTTCTCTAGAGGGAATGGTCACTCCGGTAGAGTGGAGTACTGCGCCAAGTTCTAACTTTGGAGGAGCGTTATTCATCCCAGATGATCAGAGTCAGTGCTTTACCTCGGAAATTTTAGTGACAGGTTTTTTAGCAGGTCAAGAAGTTATCCAAGAATCGGATTTAATTAATTTCTTCATCAATTTTGAACACTCATATATGGGAGATTTGACGCTAACTTTTCTCTGTCCTAGCGGTCAATCTTTATTAGTTCATGCTAACCAAGGAGCGGGAACATTTTTAGGGGAACCAGTAGATGAGGATGGTACTCCTGATTTAGAGGGTGTAGGATATGATTATTACTGGGCTCCTGATGCTACTTTAGGTACATGGGGAGAAGAGTCTGGAGGAACATTAGCTTCTGGGATTTATTCTAGTGAGAGCGCTTGGTCAAGCCTTATAGGATGCCCATTGAATGGGGTTTGGGCTGTGGAAATATGCGATAATTTAGGGTCAGATAATGGATTTATCTTTGACTGGTCGCTCGCTTTCGATCCGTCATTGTATCCAGAGAACTTATCTTTTACTCCTAGCATAGGTGCAGATTGCGATAGTACATTTTGGACGGTGAATGATGGCCCTATTGCTACGCTAGAAGACTGTAACGATATGGTGACAGAGTTTACAGAAGCTGGAGAGTATCTTTATACTTTTCATGCCATGGATAATCATGGATGTGAATATACTACTGATGTTAATGTGGAAATTTCAGAATTAGTAGTCTCGACTGAAGGTGATTTCACAATCTGTCCAGCACAGTCAGTAAGCATGAATAGTTCGGTGGAATTTAACAATAGTGTGCTACCTAATCTGATATATGAATGGACACCTGGAGTTTTTTTAACGGCTGATGATAATGTGAATCCTGATGTTTCTGATGTTACTGTTACCACGACATATACATTCATGGCATATCCAAATGGTTTTCCTGAGTGTGCTAGCTCCACAGAGATTACTGTTATTCCTATAGATAGTCCAGTGGCAGCTATAACTGCTACAGAGTGGTGTCCTGGTGATCAGTCTATTCTTTCTGCGGTGAATACTAATCTTTTAGATTCAGTTAATTGGACATTACTAGAGACGCTAGAAGGGCTAGGGAGTGAACCTAGTCTTATAACTACAGAAGGCGGGACATTCGTTCTTACTGCATTTGGATGTGGTATTCAAGTTACGGATACTCTGTTCGTTCAGGAAGTGCCATGCGATGTATTTATTCCTAATATTTTCACTCCTAATGGCGACGAGTTCAATAATACTTTTCAAATAGAAGGAATAGAGTTTCAAGAAAATGCTCACTTAGTAGTCTACAATAGATGGGGTGGAATCGTATTTGAGGATACTAAATATGATGGTTTATGGGATCCTAATGGTGGAGAAGTTTCTGATGGCACCTATTTTTATGTGCTCACATTGGAGTCAGGAGAAGCATTTGATGGAACCATTACCATTTTGAGATAACACAAAAACTCTTAATAAAAAATTGAAGGGAGTCAAGCTTAGTTTGACTCCCTTTTTAATTTTGTAACATGAAATATTTTGATGGATTAGTAGAGCTCTCTAAGCTATTGGCAGAAGAAAAGGCTTACGAGGTAAAGAAATTAGAGGAGCTGCTAACGAATAAGAGCATTCATGAAAGGAAAACATTAGGCAAGTGTTTATTCCCCTTAAATGTGAGTGATAATTCTTATGGCCTAGGAGGGAATTTAGAAATCACATTTGACCTAGATGCGGAATTAGACAATCATAGATTTAATGTTGGAGGAGTAGTCTCTGTTTTCTATTCTGAAGATAACATAAAGAGTAATCATGTGCTTTCTGCCACGATTAGGAATGTGAAGAAAGGCAAACTTATCTTGCTTACTAATTCGGATGAATATCCTGAGGAATTAGAGAAAGGAAGAATAGGAATAGATATCACGGTAGATGATAGAACCTATAAAGTTATGGAGCACACTTTAAATGTTCTGATAAACTCAGAGGATAATCATCAGAAAAGTGTACTCAAGAAAATGTGGGGAGATGAAAGTCTAGGTGACTTAATTCTTCAAGAAAAATTTGAGAGCCCTAAGCTAAACGAATGGCAAAATGATGCTGTAACTACCAGTATGCATTCTAAAGACTTCACCATAATTCATGGTCCTCCAGGAACAGGTAAAACCACCACGCTGGTTCAGTGTGTGAAGCAGGCAGTAAAGAGAGAAGGAAGAACCTTAGTTACTGCTAACAGTAATGCTGCTGTAGATCATTTAGTCAAGTGTATGATGAAAGAAGGGCTAGATGTAGTGAGAATAGGAAATATAGCTCGAGTAGATGAGGAAGTCCAGAAGGCTCAAATAGATTTGAAGATTCAGGAGCAGGTTGAATATAAGTTCATCAAAGACTTGAAAAAGCGAGCTAAAGATGCTAGAAAAAAGGCAGAGAAATATAAACGTTCGTTTAACGCTGAAGATAGAGAGAATAGAAAGATGTGGTATAAGGAAAGCAGAGACTTAATTCAGGATGCGCGAAAAACCGAGAAATATCTCATCCAAAAAACAATAGAGTCTGCCCAGGTAATAGCCACTACTCTAATAGGAAGTGACAGTGAAGTTTTACGGGAGTTTAAATTTAAAACAGCGTTTATAGATGAGGCTGCTCAGGCGCTAATTCCGGCTGCTCTTACTCCATTTAAAAGAGCAGAAAAGTTAGTTTTAGCGGGAGATCCTTTTCAGCTTCCACCTTTGGTTAAGAATGACCAAGTGGCTAAAAAAGGACTGAGCACTTCGTTGTTAGAGCTCATTATGAATAAGACAATTGACAGGACTCAAAAACTAAAAACTCAATACAGAATGGATAAGTCTATTATGGCTTTCAGTAATTCTCAGTTTTATGAAAATGAACTAGAAGCAGATTCATCAGTTAAAGAGCATGGATTTAAATCTGACGGTTTTATGCCGGTAGAGTTTATAGATACAGCTGGATGTGGGTATAATGAGACTTTTTCCAAAAGTGGGAAAAGTCTAAGAAATGAGAAAGAGGCCGAATTAATTAAAGAAAGATTAGGCGAGCTATCTCAGCATATAGATGGCCTTTCCTTAGGAGTAATATCACCATACAGAGGTCAGGTAAATTACTTGAAGGACGCTCTTCCTGAATTTGAAAATAATATAAACACTATAGATGCATTTCAAGGGCAGGAGAGGGATGTGATAATAGTTTCTCTAGTGCGTAGCAATGATGAGTTAGTCATAGGTTTTCTTAAAGATTACAGAAGGATGAACGTAGCTATGACGAGAGCACGAAAGAAATTAATTTTAATCGGAGATAGCGCTACTGTAGGTGCAGACAGGTTTTTTGGAGAGTTTTTAGATTTCGTAGAGAAAAGCGGTTCATACAGAACTGCCTGGGAGTATCCTTCTTTTTAAATTCTATTTACCATCTCCTTTTAAAACCGTGAGAATGGTGTAAAATAGAATTTTGAAATCTACAGATAAAGACATGTTCTCGATGTAAATGACATCATATTTAAGTCTCTGAATCATCTGCTCTACATTCTCTGCATACCCATACTTGACCTGACCCCAGCTAGTGATCCCTGGTCTTACTTTCTGAAGATGTCTGTAGTGAGGAGCCTGTTCCATTATTAAATCTATATAGTGCTGTCTTTCAGGTCTAGGGCCAACTAGAGCCATGTCTCCTTTAATCACATTGAAGAATTGAGGGAATTCATCTAGCCTGGTCTTTCTAAGAAATTTACCAAGTTTTGTTATCCGCGAGTCATTACTACTGCTTAGCTGAGGTCCTTTAGCTTCAGCATTTTCTACCATAGTTCTGTACTTATAAATAGTAAAAGGTTTACCGTGTAGTCCTACTCTTTGTTGTTTAAAGAAGATCGTGCCGGGGGAACTTAACTTCACCAATACAGCTATTAATATATAGACAGGAGACAGGAGAAGGATGGCCAGAGTGGAAAAAGAAAAATCCATTAATCGCTTTAGCGTAAACTGCCACTGAGGCATTATAGAGCGGTTTACCTGAATAAGAGGTAGTCCAAAAATACTTGTCATGCGCACAGAGCCGCTCATAATATCATACATATCAGGCACTATTTTAAGCTTTACATTTAACCCCTCTAGCTGGTTAAGTATTTCCCCTATTTTTTTATGATCACTAGACTCTAAGGCTATAATTACCTCGCGAATTTGGTTTTTGACAACGATATTAGAAAGGTCTGAATAGGCTCCTAGTTTAGGGAGATGCTTTTCTAAAACATTATCTACTCCATTAACTTTAACAAACCCTATAAATTTAAATCCAGGAGATTTTTCAAGATGAAGAATCTCTTCATACATAGCTAGAGCTCTATCATTACCACCTAAAATGAGCGTTTTAAACCCGATTTTTCCAGAGTGTACTCTCTTTACTGTTTGTGATGTTAGAGTAATTCTAAATAAAAAAGTAAAGAAAAAATGACTCACGAATAGAACTAGAACTGACTCATAATAATTTTTGTAATTATAAATCTGATCATCTAGAATAAAAGCAAAGAATAATACGATTACTCCCAAGCCTGAGACAGAAATGATCTGGCCTAATTCTTTTAATCGATGCCTTCTGTAAATATCAGCGTATAAACCCAGTAATACATAAAGCGAGATCCAGAAAACAGGAATTAGTAATAAGGCATAAAAAAAGTTCGGGTTAAACTCTATGGGAGCATGCTCTATGTACAGCTTTCTATATGTGAATAAGGAAAACCAAGCTAAAGCGGCTGCCAAAGCATCGAGTAAAATATATTTTATGGTCTGTAATTTTACGTTCATGTCAGTAGACAACTTTTACATTATCAAGGTACACTTCAGGGTCAGGGTATGAACTGGAGCGATTTAGTGTTAAGTAGATTTCAAACTCAGTAGCTCCTGAGTTTTCAGCCACAAAGTTGGTGACATTAATGTATATTTTTTTCCATACCTGCTCATTTTCAGAGGAAGGTAAGATAATAACTAGGTCATCAAGAGCTTCTGCAGTTTGCACAGAAGCTCTGGCTCCTATCGTAAAAGGGTGATTGCTGGCATAGTCCAACTCTACAAATACCGGTTGACCGAAAGGTAGCTCGAGGCTTTCCTCTGTCTCTGCGAAGAAATAATTTTCATCAGACTCCAACTCTATAAATGCGCTAGAAGGATTTCCTGAAACCCCAGGAGTAGGATCGTCAAAGGCCAATTCTCCAGAAACTAGAATAAGTCTTCCTTCACTCGCCTCAGACTCCTCAAAATCAATAGAACTTGTAAACTCTTCAGTCCAAAACTCGAGTCCTTCAAAATAAGTGGTCGTAGGGGCTATGAGTGTAGTATCCAAAGGTATAAAGTTCACGTTTGTGGTGAAAGAACGGTAAAGCGGATAAGATACTCTGTCCGAGCTAACTCCGTTTTGCTTTATAATAGCAGAGAAGATTACTTCTTTAGTCCCATTAGCCAAAACAGGAATAGTAGCAGGTAATTCAAATAAGCCGAGAGTATTTCCATCTATAGAAACCATCACTTCCGTAATGTTAGAGCTAGAGCTTCCCTGAAATGGTCCCACTTCTAGGTCAAATTCACTAATAGTTAAAAAAGCAGGTAACTCTTCCTTTCTGTCAAACAAGGAACAGCTATTAAATAAAATAGCAGTTAAAAGGATAAAAAGGAAAGGATTATTCATCTCGGACATTCTTTAAAGAAGCCGCGAAAATAGAGATTTGCGGCATTCGTTTAAGCTATTTTGGGTTTAAAGGTTTTACATGAAGAATAAAAAGCTCTTCATTTAAAATAACGAGCAGGGTTACTTGCTTAGTATAAACCTAGGAAGAAATTTTATCCAATATCATATAAGCTACTTTTAAGGCTCTTAATCCGTCATTTATAGTTACTTGAGGTTCAGTGTCATTTATAATGCTTTCAGAGAAGGAAAAGAGCTCATCTCTAATAGGATTGCTGTCGGGAGGTGTTGTTGGTTTTTCGAATGATATTTCCTTGTTCGTTTTCCCCTCGCCTAAATTCATTACTACACTAAAAGGATCAGGTTCTCCACGGAGATCTTTTATTTTCAGGATCTCTGTCTGCTTCTTTAAAAAGTCTACAGTTATATACGCGTCTTTTTGAAAGAATCTAGTTTTCCTCATGTTTTTCAGAGATATTCTGCTTGCAGTTAGGTTAGCCACGCATCCGTTTTCAAATTCTATTCTAGCGTTGCAAATGTCCGGTGTCTCACTAACTACAGCTACTCCGCTAGCACGGATTTCTTTTATTTCGGAATCCACGGTATGAAGAATGATATCTAAATCGTGAATCATTAAATCGAGTACTACAGGTACATCTGTACCTCTAGGGTTGAATTCCGATAATCTGTGAGCTTCTATAAAAACGGGCTTAGATAAATGTGATGACGCAGAAATATAAGCTGGATTGAATCTTTCCACATGGCCTACTTGTAGTTTTAAGCCAGAGGACCTTACTAAATTAGCCAACTCTTCTGCCTCAGCCACAGTATGCGAGATGGGCTTTTCTATAAAAACATGTTTACCAGCATTCAAAGCTAATACGGCACAGTCATAATGTGCCAAAGTGGGAGTTACTATGTCTATTACATCAGAATCAGCGATTAACTCTTCAATACTGTTGTATGATTTAATTCCTTGACTTATGGAGATTTTAGATGATTTTTCCGGGTCTAAGTCGAAAAAGCCTACTATCTCGAAACGTTCAGGAATTAATAGAAGACACTTCAAATGAATTTCTCCTAAATGACCTACTCCTATTAATCCTAGTTTTAATGGCTCCACCTGCTTTTTTCTACGAAAATAATCTAAAGTCTTTTTGACAATCAAAAGTTAATGGAATTCATTTTAGAGTCAAAGACTCTAAAAGATAAAAGTTACTTTCCCTTTAAGTAAATGGAAGATTCATATAGACATAAAGGGCTCAGAAGGAATTTATTAGCCCAGCTGAGATTAAAAGGAATAAAAAATGAAGATGTGCTAGAGGCCATGGAGGCAGTACCTAGACATTTTTTCATGAGTAGTGCTTTTTTAAAGTTCGCTTATGAAGACAAGGCATTTCCGATAGGAGCTGACCAAACTATTTCTCAGCCTTATACCGTAGCTTTTCAGACATCCATTCTAAACGTTAGTCCAGGAATGAAGGTGTTGGAAATAGGGACAGGAAGCGGTTATCAAACATCGGTGTTGGCTAAGCTTGGCGTTAAAGTGTTTTCTATTGAAAGGCAGAAGTCTTTGTTTTTAAAAACAGATAGTCTCCTAAGTAAAATGCGCGTAAAGGCTCAGCGATACTATGGTGACGGGTATAAAGGCAAGCCAGCTTTCGCTCCGTATGATAGAGTCCTAGTTACGTGTGGAGCTCCAGAAGTTCCAGATGCTTTGCTGAAACAGCTTAAAATCGGGGGTCTGTTAGTTATTCCTGTAGGGCAAGGAAACTCACAAGAAATGCTGAGGCTTACCAAAAACTCAGAAACAGATTTTAGTGTAGAAAGGTTCGGGGAATTCAGCTTCGTGCCTATGCTAGAAGATAGAGAAATGCGTAACTAATTTCACTCCAGCTTACCCTATTAAATCTAATGTCAAATTAGAGGTTCTTCTCTTTTTATGAGACTTGGTGTTTTCGAAAACTCGTCTAATAGGCTGAGATCTATTTCGTAATTCTAAAGGTATCATTTCTGTGTGGGTCCCTAAAAGTCAAAACCGGTTTAATCTAATAAGTAGCTTAAAGTTTCTGATGTTATGTAACTGGAATGTTTTTATAGGGTAATGACAGACTAATTAGTTTGTTTACTTTTGATGAAGATAAAACCTCAAGCCATGCAGAAATTACTACTTATCATCACGGTGTTCATTTTATTCTCTTTACATGTTAGTGCCGATCCTGGAGATACATTGATTGTTCAGACATACACTTTTGATGCACAAAACAACCCAGAAACTAATTATGATTCTCCGGGTAGAAGGTATTTCGATTTCCCTGAAGATGATGGGACGTCATATCAGAAGATCCTAATGCATTATACATTGAAGTGTTTCGAGGATGGAACAGCTGGCGGTCTAGGTTTTGATTGTGGAGAATGGGATTATACATCACATACTTTTTTATATCAGCATACAGGCGAGTTAGATTCTAATGCGCTTTCTCATCCACGTTATTTGGCTAACAATTTAGAGTTTGATGAAATGTCTTTTTCATCTATTCCTCTGGTGAACACATTCACTCTTGATTTCTTGCAGACAGAGATAAGTAATGTAATTTCAGAAGAAGAGTTTTTAGTAAATAGTGGGATGGAAGAAGGTATTTTAATATCTGCAGACACACCTACGAGAGTTCAGTTCTATTATCCTAATGAGGACTTAGGAGCAGTAGCATTAGATGTCATGATTCAGAAAATGTCATTAAACTTTGAAGGTGAATCTACCTTAAGTAATCTCAAAATAAGAACTTCATGGCTTAATGAGGCTCCTACTGAAATGGTCAATGATGCCCTTGAAGATAATTTTACTCACCCTTCGTTTTCCTTTTCTACAGGAGCAATCGACTTTTTCTTAGACACGCCTATGGAGTGGGATGGAGCGTCAGGCCTGTTGGTCGATTTTTCTTTCGATTCTAGTGAGGATCAGTTTAGCATTTTGGGAAGTACGGGGAATTCATTAATGTCAGCCTCAGCAGAAGAAAAGTACATCGTTTTTGACGGTGAAGACCAAGTAAGCATTCCTCCTTCGGTTTTTGAAACCGTGGATGAAGAAGTAACCATAGGTTACTGGTTGTATGGTAACCCAGCATTTCAACCTGAAAACAACTCAACCTTTGAAGGAGTTAATTCAGATAACCAGCGGGTTTTAAACTGTCACAATCCATGGAGTAATGGTCAGGTGTATTGGGATGCTGGACAAGATGGAGGCTACGACAGAATAAACGCTCAAGCTGGTACAGAGGATTATGAAGGAGAATGGAGTCATTGGGCTTTCACGAAGAACACGAACACAGGCGAAATGAGAATTTTCTTGAACGGTGAAGAGTGGCTAATGGGGGAGGATAAGGATAACTCCATGTCAGGAATCGCTAAGTTTAATATTGCCTCATCAGCTGGCGGTACTAATTATTATAGAGGAGCCATGGATGACTTTTTTGTCTTAGATAAAGAATTGACAGCTGAAGAAATTCAGTCTTACATGAATGATGGGTATTCTTTAGATTTGCCGCAAGTAGAAAATCTGATAGCATTTTTTGGGTTTAATCATGCTTACGGAGAACCTGTAAATAATGAGGTTTCTGGTTTAGATGGTTTGTCTTTAGGTAATGCAGCGTTGCAAAACTATCCGGGTTCTGTATTAACTGCTCTAAACAATGAAGTAGCTATAAAGCCATCGCTCTCTCTCTTTTCTGGAGACTATGAAACTATAGAATCATCTGTACTTTATGAAGTGGAAGAAGAGTTGCCTCCTATCTCTGTAATTGAATATGGGGTAAATGGAAATGAAATAGAGGTTTTAAATAGTCAGGTTTTATATCCTTTAGGCTTCTCAAATCTATACGGTTTAGATGGAGAGACATTGGAGTCTGTTTCCAACGAGGAAGACACTCCTGTGGTGCTAGTTAATGAAGACTTGAGTTATTTCTCTCCTCCGTTTGAGGTTGTTAATAGGATCGAGCTTGGTAGGTTTATTACACCTTATGGAATCGGCTTGGATTTAGAGGAAGGATGGACTTGGATATATGATGTGACAGATTTTGAGCCGTTGCTGCGCGGAGAAGTGGAATTAGAAGCAGGAAACTGGCAGGAGTTATTAGATTTAAAATTTCTATTTATAGAAGGAACACCGCCTAGAGAAGTGAAGAGAGTAGAGAATGTTTGGGCTGGGAATTGGGGGCTGGGAGCTTGGGATGAAAATGTTTTAGAGAAGACAATGCAGGTTCAGCCAGAGGAGGATATGTTCAAATTGAGAACTACCACCTCAGGTCATGGCTTCGGGTCTGGAAATAACTGCGGGGAGTTTTGTTTTAATAATCACAAGTTAAAGGTGAATGGGAATACCGAATATAACTGGGAGGTGATGCAGGAGTGTGCGGATAACCCTTTGTATCCACAGGGAGGAACTTGGATTTATGACAGGGCAGGATGGTGTCCTGGGGCTCCAGTAAGAATGAGGGAGCATGAGCTGACTGAATTTGTAACAGGTGATGAATTCACCTTAGAGTACGATATAGATAATGACCCTGATGGCAACTACTGGTTTATGGGGCAACTTTTCTCTTATGGAGAAATTAATCATGAGTTAGATGCAGAGATAGATCAGATATTAGCACCGTCTGATTTTAGAATAAATAGTAGAATGAATCCGATATGTGATGATCCAGTAATTCGAATTACCAATAAAGGGTCTCAGCCATTGACTTCATGTCAAATCGAATTTGGCATAAATGGTCAGCTTCAAATTTCTACATGGAATGGTGATTTAGGATTTATGGAAAGTGAAGATATTACGCTAACTTATAATGTGTCTGCGGAGTTTTATAATGGTGATGAGGATGCTATGATGACCTTTGAGGCTAGAATTATAAATCCTAATAATGGGATTGATCAAAATGAAAGTAACAATGCTGCTAGTTCACATTTCTTCAGACCTCCCACGTATAGTTATGATGAGGATGAAGACGACAATCGAATTATAATAGAGACCAGAACTAATGCGTCTCCAGGAGAAACAATGGTTCAGTTGAAGAATATTTACGGAGCTACACATTGGACTAGTAATTATACGCAGGCGAACACTGTTTACAGAGATACGCTTACCTTAAATGCGGGATGCTATTTATTGGACATTACAGACTCAGCAGAAGATGGTTTAAATTTCTTTGCTAATAATGATGGGGTAGGTTATGTCAGAATTAGAGAAGTGGACGGATGGTATTTTGAATCATTTCAAAATAACTTCGGGAAAGAAATTAAGCATTATTTTAATTTCGAGACTAATATTTATGACAATGTGCCTGAACTTGATAAGGCAGATGTTAGAATTTATCCTAATCCTTCTACAGGTAAGTTTTACCTTCAGGGTATCGATCTAAAAGGAGAGATCTCAGTAGTAGTCTATGATGTGTCGGGAAAAGCAGTGAAGCTAATAAGCGCTAGGTTGAAAGATTCCGCATCAAGAATAGAAATTGACTTAGAAAACCAGTCTACAGGCTTGTATAACGCAGTGATTACTCTTGGTGATAAGACGTTCTCTAAAAGACTCATGAAGGAGTAGTTTTTGGTTTTACTCCCCTGTTCTTGATTTCTGTAGGGGGTGTTGATAATAAATAAAGGTTTTCTTGTGATGAACCCCTGTTATTTTAGGGGTAGTTTGTATTTTTGCTGAAAATTAAAAAAATGCCAACGTTTCGAACTACCGCACTTGAAGATGTGTTTCACCGAAAACCATTAGAGGTAAAAGCTCCCTCAGGAAAAGTTTCTGATTATTATGGACAGAATGTCTTTAATCAGTCTACTATGAGAGAATACCTCACTGATGAGGCATACGATTCAGTAATGGATTCCATGATTAATGGTTCTAGAATTGATAGAGGAATAGCAGATCAGGTTGGTTCATCTATGAAGGATTGGGCTATGTCTAGGGGTGCTACTCACTACACTCATTGGTTTCAGCCATTGACAGGAAGTACAGCAGAGAAGCATGATTCTTTTTTCACTCCTTCTTCAGAGGGCAGAGCTATAGAGAAGTTTGATGGCTCTATGTTAGTTCAGCAGGAGCCAGATGCGAGTTCTTTTCCTAATGGAGGAATTAGAAACACATTTGAAGCTAGAGGTTATACGTTGTGGGATCCTACATCTCCAGCGTTCGTAATAGGAACTACATTATGTATTCCTACTATATTTATTTCTTATACAGGATTTGCTTTAGACTATAAAATGCCGTTGTTAAAGGCGCTTAAAGCAGTAGATGATGCTTCAGTTAAAGTTTGTCAGTATTTCGATAAAAACGTAAGTAAGGTAAACGCTACACTTGGTTGGGAGCAGGAGTATTTTCTTATTGATAAAGCGCTTTATAATGCTAGACCAGATATAGCGTTAACAGGTAGAGCTCTTTTCGGTTACGCTTCGGCCAAAGGACAGCAGCTTGATGATCATTACTTCGGGTCTATCCCAGACAGAGTGATGGCTTTCATGCAAGAGTATGAAATTGAATGCCATAAATTGGGTATTCCTGTAACTACTAGACATAATGAGGTAGCTCCTAATCAATTTGAATTGGCTCCTATGTTTGAAGAGGCTAATTTAGCCAACGACCATAATCTTCTTCTTATGGATATAATGGAGAAAGTGGCTAAAAAGCATGACTTCAGGATTTTGTTCCATGAAAAGCCTTTTGCAGGATTAAACGGAAGTGGAAAACATAACAACTGGGCCTTAAGCACAAACACGGGAGTTAATCTACTAAGACCAGGAAAAAACCCTAAATCAAACCTACAATTCCTAACATTCCTTGTAAATACCATTAAAGCAATTTATGACAATGCAGATGTGCTTAGGGCAAGTATTGCAGGAGCAGGAAATGATCATCGATTAGGCGGGCATGAAGCTCCCCCGGCTATAGTTTCTGTGTTTATAGGTTCTCAGCTTAGTAAGCTCCTCGATGATTTAGAGAAAAACATAAAAGTGGGAAAAATGACTCCAGAAGATAAAACGGAGTTGAAACTAGAGATAGGTAAGATTCCTCAAATCTTATTGGATAATACGGATAGAAATAGAACTTCACCTTTTGCTTTCACAGGAAATAAATTTGAATTTAGAGCAGTAGGTTCTACAGCTAATTGCGCTAATGCTATGATTGTTGTAAATACAATAGTAGCTAATCAGTTGAATAAATTTAAGGTAGAGGTAGATAAGAGAATCTCTAATGGAGTGAAAAAAGATGAAGCTATTCTAAAGGAAATCCAAAAATTAATTAAAGAGTCTAAGACCATCCGTTTCGAAGGGAATGGGTATGGGGAAGAGTGGGTTAAAGAAGCTAAGAAAAGAGGCCTTTCTAATTTGAAAGACACACCGTCAGCATTAAAAGTATGGAAAAATAAAAAAGTACAAGAAATGTTTGCTGCGTTGAATGTATTAAGTAATGAAGAGGTTGACGCGAGGTATGAAGTTCAACTTGAGAATTATGTAATGAAATTGCAGATAGAAGCTAGAATTTGTGGTGATATGGCTCAAAATCATATTATTCCAGCAGCCATTAATTATCAAAATAAATTACTTGAGAATGTAACTGGCTTAAAAGCAGTTCTTGGAGCTTCTTATAAAAAATCAGCGACAACTCAAATAAAGCTAATTGAAGATATTAGTACTCATCTTACGGGTATTAAGGTCGCTATTGATGAGTTAAAGGCGGTTCGAAAGAAGGTCGAAGGAATGAACGACTTAGAAAAACAAGCAGCTGAATTTTCTGAAAAAGTAAAGCCCCTCATGGATGTAGTGAGAGAGCACGCGGATAGGTTGGAGATGCTAGTTGATGATGAGATTTGGCCTTTGCCTAAACTTAGAGAGATTCTCTTTACGAGATAGTTGTTATTGAAACTTTAAAATCCCACTGTATCTTTCAGTGGGATTTTCTGTTTTGTACAAGAGGTGATTATAGATAACTGATGAGCTAGGAAGGGTCAAATTGTCAACCGTAATTGAGCCTAAAACAGAAGGGCTGAAAATTCTTTTTGCTTAACTAGTATTAAATTCTTTATTTTCGCCTTCAGTAAACAAAAAAAACCTAAAGCGGATGAAACTTATGCGTATAATTACTTTAACGATTTCTTTATTGGCTTTTACGTTAGTTCAAGCTCAATCTGAATACCTTGTCAAGGCTAACTTAGAATATGATAATGGAGGTTATGATGAAGCTGCTATTAAGTATAAAGTAGCTTACAAAAAAGAAAAGGAAATAGAAACGAAGGCTATGATCCTTTACAGGACAGGCGAGTGTTATAAATTTGCTCACAGATATTCTGAAGCTGATGAGTATTTCAAAAAATCTATTACTGCCAAGTATCATAAGCAAGACCCTATCGTATACTTCTCTTATGGAGAGTCTTTGCTAGAGCAAGGTAAGTATGACGAAGCTATCGTTCAATTTAATAAGTATAAAGACAATGGCGGAGATGGGGCTAAAGCGGCTAAGTCAACAGCTGAAGCAGAAGCAGCAGCGTTAAATATTGAAGAGTCTGACTCTAGATATGAAGTAGCTTTAATGGCTGCTCTTTGTTCTCCTTACTACGATTACTCGCCAGTACTTAGTTCTAAAAAAGGAGATGAGTTAGTAATATCATCTAGTAGACCTGCCTCTTATGGTGGAGATTCTGATCCTATAACAGGAGAGGATTTTGCAGATCTTTATGTTTCTAAAAGAGATAAGAAAGGTAAATGGGACATGCCTAAGGTGTTAAATAACACGGTGAATACGTCTAGTCATGAGGGAGCAGCTTCATTTACTAAAAAAAAGGATATCATGTATTTCACAAGATGTGAAGTTTCAGACAACGACAGATTTGGGTGTGACATCTTGTGGGCTAAAAAGCAAGGAAAAAATTATGCAACACCCACTTTAATTCCGATTAGAGCGGAAGGAGATGATTCAACAACAGTAGGGCATCCATTTATTTCTAATGATTCTAAATTCATGTTATTTGCCAGCAACATGCCGGGAGGATTTGGAGGAAAGGATTTGTACTATATCACTTATGATAAAAGAGCTGATGCCTGGGGAACTCCTGTAAATCTCGGGTCTGAAATTAATACACCTGAAAATGAAATGTTTCCATTTATCAGAGCAGATGGAGGATTATACTTTTCGTCAAACGGTCATACGGGATATGGAGGATTAGATGTTTTTAAAGCAGATGCTAATGGTGAGATGGCTTGGTCTGAAGTGTCCAATCTTCAGTACCCAATTAACTCTTCTTCTGATGATTTTAGTTTGATTTTCGAAAAAGATGATGATAAAGGATACTTTACTTCCAACAGACCAGGAGGAAAAGGAATGGATGATATCTATTCATTTAAAATGCCCCCTCTTGAGTTTATGCTAAACGCAGTAGTCTACAACGCGAAAACAGGAGAGCCTATACCAGGAGCTAAAGTGGTAATTAACGGGACAGACAATAGTTCTTTTGATTTAGGAGCTGACGGAAATGGAGGAGTGGAACTAAGTGACGGAGAGCTAAAGGAAGAAACTACATATACTGCCGATATAAGTATGGATGGATTTATTGCAGCAGGAGATCAGTTCTCTACTGTTGGTTTAGAAAGAAGTACAACTTTCGCAAAGGAGTATTTCTTAGACCCAATCGTTCTGGANNTTCAGGTTAATGATGAAGTTAATTCTGCAGATAGTTTAAACTACTTGTTAGAACTTCTTCAGAAAAACCCTAACCTAGTGGTCCAGTTAGAGGCCCATACAGATACTAGAGATGGAGATGAGTCTAATAGAGTACTTTCTAACAAAAGAGCGAAGACTTGTAAAGATTATTTGATCTCTAAAGGAATAGCAGCAGCTAGATTAGAATCTAAAGGTTTTGGAGAAACTAAAAACTTAGTGTCAGATGCAGAGATAGCAGCTATGGCTAGTAACGAAGAGAAAGAAGCAGGACACCAAAAGAACAGAAGAACGGAGTTCACTATACTCAGATTTGATTACGTTCCTAAGGGAGAATAAATCGACTTGAAATAAAATAATTATAAGGCTCGGGGATCTCTCGGGCCTTTTTTTATTCTTAAAATCTGACTTAGTGGAAAACTAAAGGCTAAAGTGAATGCTAAAGTTGAATTATAAGTGCCCCGTTCGAACTTCTATAAGTACTTTTACCCTTGAAAATGGCAGTAGAAAATAGATACCAAAAAAGAGGAGTGTCCGCTGGAAAAGAGGATGTTCACGCAGCTATAAAAAACCTTGATAAAGGGTTGTTTCCAAAAGCTTTCTGTAAAATTTTACCTGATTTAGTAGCAGGAGATTCTGATTTCTGTAATGTAATGCATGCAGATACAGCAGGAACCAAACCTTCACTGGCATACGCCTACTGGAGGGAGACAGGAGACGCTTCTGTTTGGAAAAACATCATACAAGATGCTATGATCATGAATATAGATGATCTTATCTGTGTGGGTATAACAGACAATATCGTTCTTTCCTCCACTATTGGTAGGAATAAAAATTTGATTACTGCAGAAGTGATCAAAGAACTCATCCAGGGAACAGCTGCGTATATAGAGGAGCTTAGAGAATTAGGAGTAGGGATTGAGCTAGCTGGCGGAGAAACAGCAGATGTAGGAGATGTCGTAAGAACTTTAGATGTAGGCTTTACGGCATTTGCTAGGGCTAAGCGAAGTGATATCATAGACAATGGAAATATTAAGCCAGGAGACGTTATTGTAGGTTTGTCCTCCTACGGTCAGGCCAGTTATGAAAATGAGTACAATGGCGGAATGGGAAGTAACGGACTTACTTCAGCTAGGCATGATGTATTTAGCAAGGATTTAGCGGAGAAATACCCTGAGACATTTGACCCCTTGGTTCCTGAAGATCTTGTTTATTCTGGAAGTGTTGGTCTTACCGATTCAGTAGAAGGTGTAGAGGTGAATGCAGGTAAATTAGTTTTAAGCCCAACCAGAACCTATGCCCCTATCGTGGCCGAAATGTTAAAAACATTGCGCAGTCATATTTCCGGTATGGTTCATTGTTCAGGAGGCGCGCAGACGAAAGTATTACACTTTGTAGGTGATGTCCATGTCATTAAAGATAATTTACTAGAAATCCCACCACTGTTTAAAATGATTCAGGACCAATCTGGAACAGATTGGCAGGAAATGTATCGTGTGTTTAATATGGGGCATAGGCTTGAAGTCTATTTACCTGAAGAATATGCCGAGGAAGTCATCAAGATTTCTAAATCGTTTAATGTTCACGCACAGATAGTAGGAAGAGTAGAAGCTGCTGAGACTAAAAAATTGACTATAAAATCTCCTTATGGAGAATTTGAATACCACCATTAATCCATGAATGATTTACTAATCAAATTAGGTTTTATAGCTGACCGTTATGCCGAGGTAGGAAAGCAGATAGTAGATCCATCTATTATTTCTGACCAGCAGAGGTATATCTCTTTAATGAAAGAATATAAGGAGTTAGAAGATATCGTTGAAGTGTATAATGAGTATAAAAACGTCTTAGAGAACATAGAGTCTAGTAAGCAGCTTCTAGAGGAGGAGACAGATGCTGAGATGAGGCAAATGGCCAAAGATGAGATCGATAGTCTATTGCCAAGGAAACAGGAGCTAGATGAAGTAATTAAATTACTTCTAATACCGAAAGATCCAGAAGACTCTAAAGATGTAATTATAGAAATTAGAGCAGGAGCGGGAGGAGATGAAGCAAGTATTTTTGCCGGAGATCTTTTTAGAATGTATACCAAGTATATCGAAGATAGTGGCTGGAAAATGGAAATAGCTACAGTAAATGAAGGGACCTCAGGAGGCTTTAAAGAAATTAGCTTTTCAGTATCAGGAACTACCGTTTATGGAGTTATGAAATATGAATCAGGAGTTCACCGTGTGCAGCGCGTACCCCAGACAGAAAGTCAAGGAAGAGTTCATACCTCTGCCGCATCTGTAGCAGTATTGCCAGAGGCAGATGAAGTAGATATTCAGCTGAATATGGGTGATGTTAGAAAAGATACCTACAGAGCTTCAGGAGCAGGAGGTCAGCACGTAAATAAGACGGAATCAGCGGTAAGGCTAACACACATTCCTACTAATACCGTAGTAGAGTGTCAGGACGGTCGTTCTCAACATAAAAATTATGCTCAAGCCCTTTCAGTTCTTAGAACTAAATTATACGAGCAGGAGTTTGTGAAAATAGAGAAAGAAAGAGCTGCCAATAGAAAATCTCAGGTTAGCACAGGAGACAGGTCGGCTAAGATTAGAACCTATAACTATCCTCAGGGAAGAGTTACAGATCATAGAATAAACCTGACTCTCTATAATTTGAATAACATCATTAATGGTGATATCCAAGATATAATAGATGCGCTGAAAATGGCCGAAAACACGGAGAAATTATTAGCCAATTCAGATTCTACAAGACTTTAAAATGACCAGAGAAGAGCTGTTCCAAGAAATATTATCAAAGAAATCATTTTTATGCGTTGGATTGGATGCGGATTTAACTAAGATTCCGGCACATCTTCTTGAGTTAGAAGACCCTATTTTTGAGTTTAATAAAGCCATTATAGAAGCCACTTCAGATTTAGCTGTCGCGTATAAACCGAACATAGCATTTTACGAATGCCTCGGAGAAAAAGGGTGGGTTTCGCTTCGCAAAACACTCGAAATTATTCCTGAAAACTGTTTTACTATAGCTGATGCTAAACGAGGAGATATCGGAAATACCAGTAGGTATTATGCCAAAACCTTTTTCGAACAATACCAGTTTGATTCCATTACCATAGCACCTTATATGGGCTCTGATTCTGTAAAGCCGTTTTTGGAATTTAAAGATAAATGGGCCATTGTTTTAGCCTTAACCTCTAATGAAGGAGCTCAAGACTTTCAGTACATTACTGAAGCTGGAAAACCAGTATTCCAAACTGTACTAGAAAAATCATCTAGTTGGGGGAGTGAAGAAAATATGATGTATGTGGTGGGAGCCACTAAAGCTGAAAAACTAAAAGAGGTAAGAGCCATCGTGCCGCATCACTTTTTATTGGTTCCAGGAGTAGGAGCGCAGGGCGGTAGCCTAGAGGAAGTAGCTAAGTTTGGATTAAATGAGAAGTGTGGTCTATTAGTGAATTCGTCTAGAGGAATAATTTACGCAGACTCTGGACTAGAGTTTAAAGAAGCGGCTAGAGCTTCGGCCATAAAACTTCAATCATCAATGGCTAAAATTCTAGAAGAGGCAGGTATAGCATAATTTACTTTATTTGCAGTGAGTAAAACACTCACTACTAAATATATAGTAAATTGAGCTAAAATGAAAGAAGACTTCCTTCACTTTGTCTGGAAATTTAAATTATTCAATTCACTGAATCTTTTAACCACAGAAGGAGAGCCTATCACCATCCTAAAAAATGGAATTCACAACCATCATTCCGGCCCAGACTTTTCGGGAGCCACTATAAAGATAGGAGATAAGCTATGGTCAGGAAATGTGGAAATTCATATCAAATCCAGCGACTGGATAGCCCATTCACACCAGACAGACCCAGCATATAAAAATGTAATTCTACATGTCGTTTTTAGGGATGATAAAGAAATCTACCTAGATAAACCAGGAGATTTACCGGTGTTAGAATTAGAAAATTACATCAGTGCAGATTACTTAGAAAAGTATCAGCACCTTACGACCTCTAAAGCATGGATTCCATGTGCTAGCCAGTTTCCTGAGGTAGATGAATTTAAATCGAATCAATTTCTAGAAAGCCTTGTAGTAAGCAGGCTCCAGAGAAAATCAAGAGATATATTAAGAATTTACCTAGAAACAGACAAGGACTGGAACGAAACATTCTATAGATGGATAGCTCGGAGTTTTGGGTTTAAGATTAACTCTGAAGCTTTTGAGACGTTGGCAGCCTCTATTCCTCTTAAATTGATTAAAAAACATGCCAACTCTGTATTTCAAGTAGAAGCTCTTCTTTTTGGTCAGGCAGGATTTTTGGGTGCAGATTTTGAAGAAGACTATCCTAACAAGCTAAAAAAGGAGTATGATTTTTTAGCTAAGAAATACGCGTTGCAACGACTAAACCCTGTGATATGGAAGTTTTCTAAAACCCACCCTCCAAATTTCCCTACAAAGCGAATATCACAATTAGCAGCTTTCTTATGTGTGGAACAAAGCACCTTCTCTAAACTATTAACTCTAGACGATTTCTCAGAAATAAAAGAGTCGCTAAGCGCCATGCCCAATGAATACTGGAAGAATCATTACAGGTTTGACAAACCCTCAGCTAAACTGCTCTCGGGTATCATGGGTAAATCCTCTATCGATAATTTAATAATCAATAGCATCTCCACCATACTTTATGCCTATGGGCAAAAGGCAGAAAATTATGCCCTAGTAGATAGGTCCATAGCAGTTTTAGAAGGAGTAGGGGCAGAATCCAATGGCATTATAACCAATTGGAAAAAACTCGGTTTTGAGGTTTTGAGTTCAAAAAAAAGCCAAGCATTAATTGAGCTGAAGAGAGAGAAATGTGAGAAGAAAAAATGCCTATCTTGCCTATTCGGAGTGGAGCTAATTAAATCCAATTAAAATGTACAAAACCTTAAAAGACATATTAGAACGTCAGTTCTTTGGCGTATGTGCTTATTGGGGTAAGTACTGGGGAATCAGGCCTCATAAGATTCGTCTTTCGTTTATATACCTTTCATTTATAGCTTTAGGTTCTCCGATCATCGTCTATTTAATTATGGTTTTTCTTTTAGAAAATAAAGAATACTTTAAACTTGCACCCAAGAAACCTACTATTTGGGAGCTAGATGAATAACAGTAAAAACCATTTAAGTCTTTTTTCTTCCAGAATATTAATAGCCGTTCTGGCCATTATAAGTCTTATTACAGGCGGAACTATCGGTTTTGTTGTAATAGAAAATTACGGATGGTTGGACGCCTTTTTTATGACCATTATTACCATGAGCACGGTGGGTTATGAAGAAGTAAAACCATTAGGGCCAGAGGGAAAAATTTTCACTAGTATTTTAATTATTTTTAGTTTTTCCACCTTCGCTTACGCCATTTCAGTAATAACCACATATTTCGTTACAGGTCAATTTAAAAACTCATTAGCACAACGTAGAATGATGAATACAGTTAATAATTTAGAAGGGCATACAATTATATGCGGCTATGGAAGAGTAGGTAAAATGGCGGCTAGGAAACTAGGAGGGTACAAGAGAGACTTTGTAGTGTTAGAAATTGACTCAGAAAAATCTGAATATATTACACGTACAGAAAATCATATATGCCTTCATTCAGATGCCACCAAAGAACAGAATCTTCTAGAGGCAGGAATACTAAAAGCAAATTCCTTAATAACCACTTTGCCACATGATGCAGATAATCTATATGTAGTATTGACAGCAAGAGAGTTAAATAAGAGCTTAACGATTATCACTCGAGCATCTGAAAAAGAGTCCATCAAAAAGCTAAAAATAGCAGGAGCCGATAATGTGATTATGCCAGACGGAGTAGGAGGAGCACATATGGCCTCATTAGTTGTAAATCCAGACATAATGGAGTTTATAGATCATGTGAGTATTCAAGGAGCAGCAGATGTAAACTTAGAAGAGGTTATTTTGGATGAATTAACTGGTTTTACTGGGGATTTATGCTTGTCAGACTTTAGAGAACTGGATAAACATAACCTAAATGTTATAGGCTTAAAGAAGGAAAGAGGGGAGATTTTAGTAAACCCAAGAAAAGAAATTATCATAGAAAAATCAGACAAACTCTTTGTGCTAGGACTTCCAAAAGATATATCTACCTTCAGAACAGAATTCAATTAGAAGGCTACGCTTCTAAGCTTTATATTTGAGCTTTAACCAAAAGTTAATATCCGTAATGAAAATTAATCTCCATAAACTTTTTACCCTTCTTCTTTCTATTGGTTTAACCATTCCCTTATTGGCTCAGGATAAAACCTTTGATGATAAGATAAATGACATAATGGCCCCTATAACAGGTTTTCTAGGGAATTTGATATTTTATCCAGTAACGCTTGGAGGTTACTCAATACCATTCGTTTTAATTTGGTTAGTGGTTGGAGCTATAATCTTCACTGTTTATATGGGGTTCATCAATATAAGAGGGTTTAAGCACGCGTTAGATGTAGTGAGAGGTAAGTTCGATGATCCAGATGATCCAGGGGAGGTTTCTCATTTTCAAGCGTTAACAGCTGCTCTTTCAGGAACAGTTGGTGTAGGGAATATAGCAGGGGTAGCTGTAGCAGTTTCTCTTGGTGGACCTGGTGCTACCTTTTGGATGATAGTAGCAGGTCTTATTGGCATGAGCTCTAAGTTTGTAGAGTGTACTCTTGGTTTAAAGTATAGAAAAATAAATCCAGATGGAAGTGTCTCTGGAGGTCCTATGCACTACTTAAGTAAAGGACTAGCAGCTCAAGGAAAATCAGGTATGGGAAAAGTACTAGCTGTATTATTTGCTGTAGCATGTATTGGAGGGTCTTTCGGAGGAGGTAACATGGTCCAGATTAACCAAGCTACACAGCAGTTCCAAAGTCTACTGCCTGCAGATTCCTTTTTAGCCCTTAATGGTTGGGTCTTCGGAGTAGTGATGTCAGTTGTAGTAGGCGTAATTATTATAGGTGGGATAAAAAGTATAGCAAAAATCACCGATAAAGTAGTTCCATTTATGGTCGGTATTTATGTGTTAGCCTCACTCATAGTTATAGGAGCTAACATCTCTAATATAGGATGGGCTTTTGGTCAAATTATTGGAGGAGCTTTTGATCCTAACGCTATGTATGGAGGAATAATAGGAGTAATGATACAAGGGTTTAAAAGAGCGGCATTCTCTAATGAGGCCGGTATAGGTTCTGCTTCTATAGCCCATTCAGCAGCTAAAACAGATGAGCCTGTAAGTGAAGGGATCGTAGCACTGTTAGAGCCATTTATAGATACAGTAGTAATCTGTACTATGACAGCATTAGTAATCATCTTTGCTAACTATGGTGATTATACTGCTCAGGAAGCTTTTGTCTCGACAAGTACTGGAGGAAATGATGCGGGAATTAAATTAACATCTTCTGCATTCGCACAAACTATTAGTTGGTTCCCATATGTGCTAGCAGTAGCAGTAATACTTTTTGCGCTTTCTACTATGATATCTTGGAGTTACTATGGACTAAAAGCATGGACCTATCTATTTGGAGAGTCTAATAGTTCTCAGAACGTTTACAGAATACTGTTCTGTCTTTTTGTAATTGTAGGGTCAGCAATTTCTGCCAAGCAAGTGTTTGATTTTGGAGATACCATGATTTTTGCTATGTGTTTTCCTAACGTCCTAGGACTATACTTTTTAATGCCCGAAGTAAGAAAAGATTTAAGGAATTACCTTCAAAGAGTTAAGTCTGGTGAGATAAAGAGATTTAAGTAAGCCTTCTTGTTTAGCCTTCAGCCTTTCAAGGATTATTTAGACCTCCACCAAAGGGAAAAGAGAGGGTTGATAGCGCTGATAGTTTTAATCGCTCTTGCATTTCTGGTAATGTCTTTAGTTCCTTATCTGTTTGAGTCATCATTTCCTAATCAGAAGGAGTTAGATAGAAGAATGGCCGATTTGGTGCAGAGAAGTGATAGCTTAGCGTTGCAAAAAGAGGCCGAATTTCATCAAAAAAAGGCAGCTAATTCCAAGTATAAAAAGTCGAAGAATTCTTCTTCATCAAAGGCGAATAGAGAACAACCTCCTATTCGTTATTTTGAGTTCAATCCTAACACATCCAGTGAAGATGATTGGAAAAAACTCGGGCTAAATAAGGGACAAATCAAAACAATAAAAAATTACTTGGCGAAAGGAGGGGAGTTTCACAAACCAGAAGATTTAGCTAAAATTTACAGCATTTCTAAAGAGCAGTATGAGGATTTAAGACCTTATATTCAGATACCAAAAGCCAATAGTGAGCATTCTTTTAAAAAGGATGACTGGCTTGAAATTGAAAAGTTATCCAAGGAGGAAACCACTAAAAACTTTAATCTAGATTTAAATACAGCAGACACGGTCTCACTTAAAAAGTTAAAAGGAATAGGGTCTTACTTTTCCAAAAAGATAATAGAATATAGAGATGAGTTAGGAGGCTTTCATTCAAAAGAGCAGTTGCTAGAAATTTGGAATTTTGATGAAGAGAAATTAGAAGGAATAAAGGGTAATATTTTTTTAACTGAAGCTGGTCTAAGCCGGATTAGAATCAATCATTGCACCGCAGAAGAGCTGCATAAACATCCATACATTAAATGGAATCAAGCGAAAGCATTAATCGCCTACAGAGTTCAGCATGGAGCATTTAATGAAGTAGAAGACATGAAAAAATGTCACTTAATATCAGAAGAGTTATGCCAGAAAATAAAACCATATTTGGAAATAGATTAGAGCTAGAAAAAGAGATATTTTCTGCAGTAAGAGAGGTGCCGAACTTTCCTAAGGAAGGGATTCTTTTTAAAGACATAAACCCTATTTTTCAAGATAGCGCATTGTGCCTAAGAATAATAAAGCACTTAGCGAAACATTATAAAGATAAAGGTTTAGACGCCATAGTAGGGGTTGAGAGTAGGGGCTTTTTTTTCGGTTTTCCATTGGCTTTAGAGCTAGGAATACCGTTCATACCTATTAGAAAAAAAGGGAAGTTACCTGGGGAGGTTATAGAAGAAAGGTATGACTTAGAATATGGCAGTGCAGTAATTGAAGTTCAAAGCGGCGCGCTTAAAAATGGAGATAAAGTGTTAGTCCATGACGATGTTCTGGCTACAGGAGGTACTGCACTTGCGGCGGCTAACTTGGTGAGTAAATCAGGAGCCGTAGTAGAAGGGTTTAATTTCATCATTATGCTAGGTTTTCTAGGTGGGGATGAAAAATTGAATCCTTTGAACGTTAATATTTATAATTTAGCGGTCTCTTAAAATTAAAGAAGAAATGAACTTCGAAATAACAGAAAACGAGCAAATGATTGCCGATATGGTAAAAGATTTTGCTAAGAAAGAAATTTTGCCGAACGTCATGAAGTGGGATGAATCTCAAGAATTTCCGGTAGAAGTATTTAAAAAAGCTGGAGAACTCGGATTAATGGGTGTGTTGGTTCCGGAAGAGTACGGAGGATCCGGGCTGGGTTACTTTGAGTACATTCAGGTAATAGTAGAAATATCTAAAGTTTGCGGTTCCATTGGGTTAAGTGTAGCAGCTCATAATTCACTTTGTACAAATCATATTCTTACGTTTGGTTCAGAACAGCAGAAGAAAAAATACTTGCCTAAGCTCGCTACTGCAGAACATATTGGCGCATGGGGATTGACAGAGTCTAATACCGGTTCTGATGCTATGAGAATGGAATGTGTAGCAGAAAAGGAGGGCGATTATTATGTGCTTTCTGGAACTAAGAATTGGATTACACATGGTAAATCCGGAGATATAGCTGTAGTATTAGCAAGAACAGGAGAGTTGTTAGATTCTCATGGAATTACAGCATTCGTGGTAGAAAGAGGTGCTGAAGGATTTACTTCTGGGAAAAAAGAAGATAAATTAGGAATGAGAGCCAGTGAAACTGCTGAGTTAGTATTCGATAAATGTAGAATTCATAAAGATCAGGTTCTAGGGAGAGAAGGAGAAGGGTTTATTCAAGCTATGAAGATATTAGACGGTGGAAGAATATCTATTGGAGCATTAGGTCTAGGAATAGCTAAAGGAGCATTTGAAGCGTCTGTGAAGTACTCTAAAGAAAGAGAACAATTCGGAAAGCCTATTTCTCAATTTCAGGCAATTTCATTCAAGTTAGCAGACATGGCTACTGATATAGAAGCGGCTGAGTTATTGCTTTTTGAAGCTGCAGATTTAAAGAACAATGGAAAGAATTGTACTAAAGTGAGTGCTATGGCTAAGTATTTTACTTCAGAAGTAGCGGTAAGATGTAGTACTGAAGCGGTGCAAATTCATGGAGGTTATGGATACACTAAGGAGTTTCCTGTAGAAAAGTTTTATAGAGACTCTAAGCTATGTACAATAGGGGAAGGAACAAGTGAAATACAAAAGTTAGTTATATCGAGAGAAATCTTAAAAGATTAATAGTTGTATTGAAAAAAAGAAGTACTTTTGTAGTCCAATTTTTTATAAGTAGAAAATGTTAATAATACCAGTTAAAGAAGGCGAGAATATCGATAGAGCAGTTAAAAGGTTTAAAAAGAAATTTGATAAAACCGGAACTATGCGTCAGTTGAGAAAGAGAAAGCAATATATAAAGCCTTCAGTTAGAAAAAGAGAGCAGTTAAAGAAAGCTGTCTACAGTAATGAGATGTTTTCTAATATGTAGGGGACCACTCTCAGAAAAAAAAATATAAAGGGGCTAATACTTGATTAAATCAAGTATTAGCCCTTTTTTTATGCGGTATGTATTTAGTTGAATTTATTTCATATATAAAGCATGAAAGGAGATACTCTGCTCATACTGCTGAGGCGTATAGTAAGGACCTATCTCTTTTCTCTAGCTATTTGTCTGATGAATATGAATGTAATAGTCTTACAGAGGCTACTCATGTGATGATAAGATCATGGATAGTAGCTGAGCTAGAGAATGGAGTTAAGGTGAGCTCTGTAAAGAGAAGGATTTCGACCCTCCGCTCTTTTTTTAAATTTGCCCAATCTCGAGGAAAAGTAGCTACAAACCCAATGCTGAAAATAGTTTCTCCGAAAAGTGAAAAGCTGCTCCCGAATTATGTGAAAGAAAGCGAAATGCATCACTTACTTGAAAAAGTAGAGTTTGAAGATGATTTCTTAGGCTTGAGAGATAAGCTCATTTTGGAAATCCTATATCAAACAGGAATGAGGGTTTCAGAGCTCACGGAAATGAGTGAAGGAAGTGTTGATTTTCAAAAGAGAGAATTAAAAGTTTTAGGTAAGAGAAATAAAGAGAGAATTATCCCTGTTTCAAAGGAACTATCTGAAAAACTTGACGTATACTTAAAACAAAAGAAAGCAAACTTCTCAGATAACAAATCTTCATTAATGGTTAAGGATGATGGAGGTAAAGCAGATAGAAAATTTATTTATAACAAAGTAAAATATTACCTTTCACAGGTGAGTTCTTTAAAGAAGAGGAGTCCACACGTTCTTAGGCATACGTTTGCAACGCATATGCTGAAAAACGGAGCAGATTTAAACGCTATAAAAGAAATACTAGGTCATGCTAGTTTAGCTGCTACACAGGTATACGCTCATAATAACTTAGAACAGTTAAAGCTTTCTCATAAAAACGCTCATCCTAGAAAGTAAACAGAAGTATTAACCCTAAAAAAAAACCGCAACATGCAAGTTCAAGTTCATTCAGTACATTTTGATGCAGATGCTAAATTATTAGAATTTATTCAGTCTAAGCTAAGCAAGCTGGAGCAGTTTCATGATCAAATTATAGGAACAGAGGTGTTTCTAAGGCTAGATAAGTCAGATGTTAACGAGAATAAGGTAGCCGAAATTAGAATGGCCGTTCCAGGAAAAGAATTGTTTGCTAAAAAGCAAAGTAGAAGTTTCGAAGAATCCACAGATGTCGCTTTAGAGGCCTTGAGAAAACAAATTAGAAAGTATAAATCAAAGCTGAAAGACAACCAGTAAGCAGAAATTTCAAATTGATTTAAAAAAAAATCAAAATTCTAGTTTATTAGTCGAAAAAGATTAATTACATTTGCACTCCTTTTAAAAAAGGGAGTGCATTTTTTTGCACGTATGTTCATTGAATATTAGTAACAAGCCGATGTAGCTCAGCTGGCTAGAGCAGCTGATTTGTAATCAGCAGGTCGTGGGTTCGAGTCCCTCCATCGGCTCTTGTTTTCTTTGGGGAGATACCAAAGCGGCCAACTGGGGCAGACTGTAACTCTGCTGTCTTAGACTTCGTAGGTTCGAATCCTGCTCTCCCCACAAAGAAACATAGGGTGTTACAAAAGATAATAATACAAGCGGGAGTAGCTCAGCTGATAGAGCATTAGCCTTCCAAGCTAAGGGTCGCGGGTTTGAATCCCGTCTCCCGCTCAAGAGATAAAAGGAGGTGTTTAGAAATAAACACCTCCAATTATCTAAAGTGTTAAAGTGAAAAGTGACCGATAAAACTACGTGTTGCGCTATTGAATCGGTCAATGAAACAAGCCGATGTAGCTCAGGGGTAGAGCGTTTCCTTGGTAAGGAAGAGGCCACGGGTTCAAATCCCGTCATTGGCTCATTACATGAGAGTTTTGGCTCTCGAAATTAAAGAGATATTAAACGCCGTTAGTCCGGCTTTTGTTATATATAAATAAACAAGAAGTAAAATTCAAAAATTAAGGCTATGGCTAAAGAAACATATGACCGGTCTAAACCGCACGTGAACATCGGAACAATCGGTCACGTGGACCATGGTAAGACTACATTGACAGCTGCAATTACTAAGGTAATGGCAGATGCAGGATTCTCAGAAGCAAGTGCTTTCGATCAAATCGATAACGCTCCTGAAGAAAAAGAAAGAGGTATCACAATTAACTCTTCTCACGTTGAATACGCAACGGCTAACAGACACTACGCTCACGTAGATTGTCCAGGTCACGCGGATTACGTTAAGAACATGGTTACTGGTGCTGCTCAAATGGATGGAGCTATCCTTGTGGTTGCTTCTACTGATGGTCCAATGCCTCAAACTAGAGAGCATATACTATTAGGACGTCAGGTTGGTATTCCTAGAATTGTTGTATTCATGAATAAAGTGGATATGGTGGATGATGAGGAGTTACTAGAGCTAGTAGAAATGGAAATTAGAGAACTGCTTTCTTTCTATGAGTATGATGGTGATAATGCACCTGTTATTCAAGGTTCTGCTTTAGGTGGATTAAACGGAGATCAAAAGTGGGTTGATACTATCCTTGCACTTATGGAGGCTGTAGATACTTATATTGAGCTTCCTCCAAGAGATATGGATAAGCCTTTCTTAATGCCGATAGAGGATGTATTCTCTATTACAGGTAGAGGAACTGTTGCTACTGGTAGAATCGAGACTGGAGTTATCAATACAGGTGATGCTGTAGATATCGTAGGTTTAGGTGATGAAAAACTTACTTCTACTGTAACAGGAGTTGAGATGTTTAGAAAAATACTTGATAGAGGTGAAGCTGGTGATAATACTGGTATCCTTCTAAGAGGTGTAGCTAAAGAAGATATTAGAAGAGGAATGGTATTAGCTGCTCCAAATTCTATTACTCCTCACACAAAGTTCAAGGCTGAGATTTATGTATTGAAGAAAGAAGAAGGTGGAAGACATACACCTTTCCATAACAAATACAGACCTCAGTTCTATTTCAGAACTACGGATATGACTGGTGAAATTACTCTTGACGCAGGAAGAGAGATGGTAATGCCAGGAGACAACGTTTCTATAAACGTTGAGCTTATTCAGAAAGTGGCGATGGATAAAGGATTAAGATTCGCAATAAGAGAAGGTGGCCGTACAGTAGGTGCAGGTCAGGTAACAGAAATAGTAGAGTAATATTACTCTTAATAATAGTTGAATGAAGGTGGTTTTGAATACTCAAATACCACCTTCATTTTCACGTTTACAAACGGGCGTAGCTCAGCTGGTAGAGCAGTGGTCTCCAAAACCAAAGGTCGCGAGTTCGATTCTTGCCGCCCGTGCAAAATAAAATATTTACCTATGGCAAGTTTAGGAACATACATTAAGGAATCATATATTGAGTTAATCACTAAGGTTACTTGGCCAGTTTGGAAAACTCTACAACAGAGTTCGGTTTTAGTTTTTGTAGCGTCTCTAATTATTTCTCTAATTGTTTGGGGAATGGATTACGTATTCGGGATGAATGGCAAAGATGATTTATGGCAAGGAATCATAGGGATGATTTATAATCTTATATCATAGCAGCGATAATGGCAGATCTTAAATTTAAGTGGTACGTTGTAAGAGCGATTAGTGGTAAAGAAAAGAAGGTAAAAGAAGCACTGGAAAGTGAAATTAGTGCTTTGGGGTTAAAGGATTATGTAGTACAAATTCTTATTCCTACTGAAAAGGTTTACCAAATTAGAAACGGTAAAAAGACAATTAAAGAAAAAAGTCTTTTTCCGGGGTATGTTTTGATGGAAGCGGCACTTATAGGAGAGTTACCTCATGTGGTAAAAAACATGAACAATGTAATTGGATTCTTAGGAGCAAAAAAGGGTGGAGACCCCGTGCCATTGAGACAGTCAGAAGTTAACTCTATACTTGGAAAGGTTGATGAGATAGCTGAGGCGGATAACGAGATGAGTGTTCCTTATATTATTGGAGAACCAGTTAAGGTAATTGATGGTCCTTTCAATAATTTTAATGGAGTAATTGAAGAGATTAACCAAGAAAAGAGAAAGCTGAAAGTTATGGTGAAAATTTTCGGAAGAAAGACACCTCTGGAGCTTGGTTATATGCAAGTAGAAAAGGAGAGTTAAATTAGAAATTTTAGTTCTTGGACTTTGACTAAAGCTTCCCCTAGTCCCAAGAACGCTTAATTATATATAGATTGAAATGGCGAAAGAAGTAGCAGGATTAATCAAGCTGCAAATTCGCGGAGGTGCTGCAAATCCATCCCCACCCGTAGGTCCTGCATTAGGAGCAAAAGGTGTGAATATTATGGATTTCTGCAAGCAGTTTAATGGTAGAACACAAGATAAAGCCGGAAAAGTATTGCCAGTGGTAATTACTGTTTATGGTGATAAGTCTTTTGAGTTTATTATCAAAACTCCTCCAGCCGCGGTCCAACTTATGGAAGCTGCTAAGATAAAGAAGGGTTCTTCTGAGTCTAACAGAATCAAAGTTGGCAAGGTTACCTGGGAACAGGTGCGTGCTATTGCAGAAGATAAAATGCCCGATTTAAATTGCTTTAAAATTGAATCAGCTATGAGTATGGTAGCTGGTACAGCAAGAAGCATTGGGCTTACAATCAGTGGCGAACGCCCATTTTAGTTAGAAATTCATAAACATGGGAAGATTAACCAAGAATAGAAAAGCAGCTCTTGACAAATACGACTTAGAACAGACGTATTCGATAGATGATGCAGCAGGTATGGTAAAGGCAATGACTTCTACCAAATTTGATGCGTCTGTAGATATAGCTGTCCGTCTAGGAGTAGACCCCAGAAAGGCCAACGAGATGGTTAGAGGAGTAGTTTCTCTACCTCACGGTACCGGTAAAGACACTAAGGTGCTTGTACTTTGTAATCCTGACAAGGAGGAAGAAGCAAAAGCAGCTGGTGCTGACCACGTGGGTCTTGATGAATACCTGACTAAGATAAAGGGTGGATGGACTGATATTGATGTTATTATTACCACTCCAAACGTGATGGGAAAGGTGGGTGCGTTAGGTAGAGTATTAGGGCCGAGAGGTCTTATGCCTAACCCGAAATCCGGAACTGTAACTATGGATGTTGGAAAAGCAGTAACTGAGGTGAAAGCTGGAAAGATCGATTTTAAAGTCGATAAGTTCGGTATTATTCATGCTCAGGTGGGTAAGGCATCTTTTGATGCTGAAAAAATCTCTGAAAATGCGAAGGAAATTATCCAAACATTGATGAGGTTGAAACCTGCAGGTGCTAAAGGTACATATGTACACAGTATTTCTATCTCCAGTACGATGAGTCCTGGGGTTTTAGTTGAACTTAAATCTGCTGTATAGTAGATTATAATCTAACACAATGACAAAAGAAGAAAAAAATCAGGCAATTGCTGAGTTAGTAGAACAAGTTTCTGCTTCTCCAGTAGTATATTTAGCTGAAACTTCTGAGTTAGATGCTGGTTCAACTTCTAACCTCAGAAGAATGTGCTTTCAAAATGACATCACTTTAAAGGTTGTGAAAAACACACTTTTAAAGAGAGCCATGGATGAAGTAGAGGGTAGGGACTATAGCCCATTATATGAGACTTTAAAAGGGAATACAACCCTTCTATTGGCGAATGTGGGTAACGGACCAGCAAAACTCATTAAGGAGTTCAGAAAGAAACACGATAAGCCAGTGTTAAAAGGGGCTTACGTTGAGGCAGAGTGTTACATTGGAGATGATCAATTACAAGCTTTAGCTGATATCAAATCGAAAGATGAGTTATTAGGTGAGTTAATTGGATTACTTCAATCTCCAGCTAAAAATGTTATATCGGCTCTTAAGTCAGGAGGTGGTACGATAGCTGGATTAGTAAAAACTCTCTCTGAGCGTTAATTTAATTTTTTAATAAAACAATAGTATTTAATAAATAAAAAAATGGCGGATTTAAAAGTTATGGCGGAAGATTTAGTAAATCTTACTGTTAAGGACGTAAATGAGCTTGCCCAAATTCTTAAGGACGAATATGGTATCGAACCTGCTGCTGCTGCGGCAGTTGTGGTTGCTCAAGGCGGAGGTGCTGACGGTGAAGGTGCTGAAGAGCAGTCTGAATTTGATGTAATTCTTAAAGCAGCTGGTGGTTCTAAACTAGCAGTTGTGAAATTAGTTAAGGAATTAACTGGTTTAGGTCTTAAAGAGGCAAAGGATATAGTTGACAGTGCACCAGCTCCTTTAAAGGAAGGTGTATCTAAAGATGAAGCAGAAGCACTTAAAGCTCAATTAGAGGAAGCAGGCGCTGAAGTAGAACTTAAGTAATTTAAGTTCATTCATAGGATTAAAAAGGCATGGTGATGGACATAATTGTTCCATCGCCATAGCCTTTTAAATGGTTAAAGGGGTTTTCCCCATTTTGTAGTTCATTAAAATAATTGAAAGCTTTGGCATCAGCATCTAAACAAATTGAACGAATTAACTTTGCATCAGCAAAGAATCTTTATGATTACCCTGATTTCTTAGAAATCCAGGTGAAGTCATTTCAAGAATTTTTCCAATTAGAAACTAACCCTGAGAATAGGCAGACAGAGGGACTGTATCGTGTATTTAGTGAGAATTTTCCGATTACCGATTCTAGAAACCAGTTTGTACTTGAATTCTTAGACTATTTTATAGATCCTCCAAGATATTCTATACAAGAATGTATAGATAGAGGACTAACTTATAGTGTTCCGCTTAAGGCGAAGCTTAAGTTATATTGTACAGACCCAGAACATGAGGATTTCGAGACTATTGTTCAGGATGTGTATTTGGGGACTATCCCATACATGACTCCAAGAGGGTCATTCGTAGTAAATGGAGCAGAACGTGTAATCGTGTCTCAACTTCATAGATCTCCAGGTGTGTTCTTTGCTCAAAGCAGACATGCTAATGGAACTAAACTGTATTCAGCGAGAATTATTCCTTTCAGAGGTTCGTGGATTGAGTTTGCTACAGATATAAACAGCGTTATGTACGCTTATATCGATAGAAAAAAGAAATTACCTGTAACTACTTTATTAAGAGCTATTGGATTTGAAAGTGATAAAGATATTTTATCAATTTTTGATTTAGCAGATGAGGTTAAAGTATCTAAGTCAGGATTGAAAAAATGTGTTGGTAGAAAACTAGCTGCTAGAGTTCTTAAAACATGGATTGAGGATTTCGTAGATGAAGATACTGGAGAAGTAGTGTCTATTGAAAGAAACGAAGTTCTTATCGATAGAGAAACAATTATAGAAAAAGAGCATATAGAACTGATTTTAGATTCAGGTTCTAAGAACATTATTCTTCACAAGGAAGATATAAATGCGGCAGATTTCACTATAATCTATAATACGTTACAAAAGGATTCTTCTAACTCAGAGAAAGAAGCAGTAGAGCATATCTACCGTCAGCTTAGAAACGCTGAGCCGCCAGATATTGAAACTGCAAGAGGAGTGATCGATAAATTATTTTTCTCTGAGCAGAGATATGATTTAGGTGAAGTAGGAAGATTTAGAATAAACAGAAAGTTAGGAATTGATGTTTCTTCTGATCAGAGAACGCTGACTAGAGATGATATTATTTTAATTATCAAGTTCCTAATCGAACTGGTGAACTCTAAGGCAGAAGTAGATGATATTGATCACCTTTCAAACAGAAGAGTTAGAACGGTAGGTGAGCAGTTATATAATCAATTCGCAGTTGGACTAGCTAGAATGGCTAGAACGATTAGAGAAAGAATGAACGTTAGAGATAACGAAGTTTTTACTCCTACAGATTTGATTAACGCGAAGACGCTATCTTCAGTAATTAATAGTTTTTTCGGAACGAATCAGCTATCTCAGTTTATGGATCAAACGAATCCTTTGTCTGAGGTAACTCATAAGAGAAGAATGTCAGCCTTAGGACCAGGTGGTCTTTCGAGAGAAAGAGCAGGTTTCGAGGTAAGAGATGTTCACTATACTCACTACGGAAGACTTTGTACTATTGAAACTCCAGAGGGTCCGAATATTGGACTTATTTCCTCTCTTTGTGTATTCGCTAAGGTGAATAAACTTGGATTCATTGAGACTCCATATAGAGATGTAAAAGACGGAAAAGCTGTAATGACTAATGCAGCTGTAAAGTACTTAAGTGCTGAAGATGAAGATGAGCAAGTAATCGCTCAGGCAAACGCTATTATTACAGATAAAGGAGAGTTTGAAACAGCTACAGTAAAAGCAAGATTAGAAGGAGAGTTTCCAGTAGTTCCGCCAAAGGATTTACACCTTATGGATGTAGCTCCTAATCAAATTGCATCTGTAGCAGCATCACTTATTCCATTTTTAGAGCACGATGATGCCAACCGTGCACTGATGGGATCTAACATGATGCGTCAGGCTGTTCCATTAATGCAACCTGAAGCTCCGATTGTAGGAACAGGATTAGAAAAATTAGTAGCACAAGATTCTAGAGTTTTAGTAAAAGCTACGGGAGACGGTGTTGTAGAATATGTGGATGGAAACGAAATTCATGTAAGATATAAGAGATCCGACGAAGATGAGTTAGTAAGCTTCTCTGGAGATGTTAAGGTTTATCCAATTACTAAATTCTTAAGAACCAACCAAGGAACTTGCATGAACATTAGACCACTAGTGGTTAAAGGTCAGAGAGTAAAAGGGGGTGATATTCTTACAGAAGGTTACGGAACAGACCAAGGTGATTTAGCTATTGGAAGAAATCTCCAAGTAGCATTCATGCCATGGAAAGGATATAACTTTGAGGATGCGATTGTGATTTCTGAGGATGTAGTTAAGAATGATGTATTTACATCTATACATATCAAAGAATACACATTAGAGGTAAGAGACACGAAAAGAGGAGTTGAGGAACTTACATCAGATATTCCTAACGTAAGTGAGGAAGCGACTAAAGATCTCGATGAGAGTGGAATGATTAGAATAGGAGCCGAGATTAAAGAAGGTGACATACTAATTGGAAAGATTACTCCTAAAGGTGAGACAGATCCTTCTCCAGAAGAGAAACTTCTTAGAGCAATTTTCGGTGATAAAGCTGGAGATGTAAAAGATGCTTCATTAAAAGTGAAGCCTTCTCAGAAAGGTGTAGTTATTCAGAAGAAATTATTCTCTAGAGCTATAAAGGATAGAAAATCTAAAGCAGCAGATAAATCTCAATTAGAGGCATTAGATACAGGTCACGAATCTGTGGTAGGAGATTTAAGAAAGCAACTTATAGAGAAGTTAATGAAGATCGTGACTGGTAAAACTAGTCAAGGTGTTTTCAATCACTATAAGGAAGAGCAGATTAAGAAGGGAGTTAAATTCACTCAAAAAGCACTTCAAACGTTAGATTTCTTGACTGTAAGGACTACAGGTTGGACTAAAGATGAGGATTTAAATAAAATGGTTCAAAGAACTATTCATAATTACATCCTTAAGTACAATGACCTTCTAGGAGAACATAAGAGAAAGAAATTCCAAATTTCAGTAGGAGACGAGTTACCAGCTGGTATCATTAAACTAGCTAAAGTTTATGTAGCTCAGAAAAGAAAACTGAAAGTAGGGGATAAGATGGCGGGACGTCACGGAAATAAAGGTATCGTATCTAGAATCGTAAGAAGAGAAGATATGCCTTTCCTAGAAGACGGAACTCCAGTAGATATAGTTCTTAATCCACTAGGGGTACCATCTCGTATGAACCTTGGTCAGATTTATGAAACTGTTCTTGGTTGGGCTGGAAAGAAATTAGGATTGCACTTTGCTACGCCTATATTCGATGGAGCTCATATCACACAAATAGAAAAGTATTCTACTGAAGCAGGAATTACAGGAATGGGAACCACATATTTATATGATGGTGGAACAGGAGAGAGATTCGATCAGCCAGCTACAGTAGGAGTAATCTACATGTTAAAGCTAGCGCACATGGTAGATGATAAAATGCATGCACGTTCTATCGGACCATACTCACTTATTACTCAGCAGCCGCTTGGTGGTAAAGCTCAGTTTGGTGGTCAGAGATTTGGAGAGATGGAAGTATGGGCACTAGAAGCATTCGGTGCTGCTAACATACTTCAGGAGATTCTTACCGTGAAATCTGATGACGTTATCGGTAGAGCTAAGACTTATGAAACTATCGTGAAAGGAGAGAAGATGCCTACACCAGGTATTCCGGAATCATTTAACGTATTGTTACACGAGTTGAGAGGATTAGGATTAAGCATTAGCTTAGACTAACTCTATAAAATTAAGCGTTGCAATGGCTGATTCGTCAACCATTGCAACGCATATTTAAAGAAGAATTTTCTTTCATAAGATTATATAAAAAACATGGCCTTAAAGAAAGCACCAAAGAAAACAAGTGGATTTAAGACAATCACCATTAGCCTTTCATCTCCTGAGGAGATATTGGAAGCATCACATGGTGAGGTTTTAAAACCAGAAACGATTAACTACAGAACGTATAAGCCAGAAAGAGATGGTTTATTCTGTGAAAGAATATTCGGACCTGTGAAGGATTACGAATGTCACTGTGGGAAGTATAAGAGGATAAGGTATAAAGGTATCGTATGTGATAGATGTGGAGTAGAGGTTACTGAGAAGAAGGTAAGAAGAGAGAGACCTGGACACATCCAATTAGTAGTGCCTGTGGCACACATATGGTATTTTAGATCATTGCCAAATAAGATAGGTTATCTGTTAGGTCTACCTACTAAAAAACTAGATCAGATTATTTACTACGAGAGATACGCAGTAATTAATCCTGGGGCGGCTGTGAATAAAGAAGGAGAAGCTGTCGAAATAATGGAATTCCTTACAGAGGAAGAGTACCTAGATATTCTAGAGGTTATGCCTAAAGATCATCAGTACTTGGATGATAAGGACCCTAATAAATTCGTAGCTAAAATGGGTGCAGAAGCACTTCATGATTTACTACAGAATTTAGATTTAGATGCACTTTCTTATGACTTAAGAGATAAGGCTCAGAAAGAAACTTCTCAGCAGAGAAAGAATGAGGCACTTAAGAGACTTCAAGTAGTAGAGGCTTTTAGAGA
>LAQC01000008.1:129826-130275 GCA_000981645.1 Cryomorphaceae bacterium ASP10-05a
ATTTAAATGACTTGTATAGAAGAGTTATTATAAGAAACAACAGACTTAAAAGACTGATAGAAATTAAAGCTCCAGAGGTAATTCTCAGAAATGAGAAAAGAATGCTTCAGGAATCTGTAGATTCATTATTAGACAACTCTAGAAAATCTAGTGCTGTAAAGACTGAATCTAACAGACCACTTAAATCTCTTTCTGATTCTTTAAAAGGAAAGCAAGGTAGATTCAGACAGAATCTATTGGGAAAAAGGGTTGATTATTCAGCGCGTTCTGTAATTGTTGTAGGTCCGAATTTGGAGCTTCACGAATGTGGAATTCCTAAGGATATGGCTGCAGAGCTTTATAAGCCTTTTATCATCAGAAAGATGATAGAAAGAGGTATCGTAAAGACTGTGAAGTCTGCCAAAAAGATAGTAGATAAGAAAGAACCTGTAGTTTGGGATATATTAGAG
>LAQC01000043.1 GCA_000981645.1 Cryomorphaceae bacterium ASP10-05a
CTGTAATGATTAAATCCTGACTGAACGCAGGAAGAGCTAGGACCGCAGAAATCAGTACTAGTATGAAATTTTTTAATCTCATTGTTTTTGGTTTAGGTAAATTGGTTAACGGGGATTTGACCCCAATTTAAATTAATTTCAGCGTAAATTTACCAATTTTAATCGAAGGGCGCATCAAGGAATTGTGAAGTCTTATTAGAACATATTAACTTTTATTTCACAAGTAGCTGATTTTAATTTAATTCTAATTATTTACATTTTTAGATCAGCCCACTAAAACTACTGAAATACAGCCTTATGACTTCACCAAATCTAGAAGAATAAAAACACAAACGATAAGACACAGGCAATCGGGGGACTCCTATACAGCCATAGGAAATTATCTCACAAGCTCGGGAGCTAGCACTGACGAGATAAAAGAAATTATAGCGCACTTGGATAAATTAGAAAAAGTAAAAGCCGTACAACCGAAAAAAACTCAAAGAGGAACTTCGCTAACTAGTGGATTTATTGAGGTGTTTCTTATAACCTTTGGAGGCACATTAAGTTACTTCCTTTGGGGGAATGGGCTGGATTTCTAGCTTACCTCTTATGATACTAGGAGCTGGATTATTAGGTTTGGCTGGAGCCATGAATAGATAAATAATTTATCACGTTTCTTTAACCCTAGCTTTCTTTTAGAATTTAATGAGAGTCAACTCTGAAAACTCTACTATTTTCGTTTTAAAAATTACACACATCCAAATGGGTAAGAAATTAGTAATTATAGGAGGAGGCTTTAGTTCCTTAGCTGCCAGCTGCTACTTGGCTAAAGATGGTTTTGACGTAACTATACTTGAAAAAAACACCACCGTTGGCGGAAGAGCTCGGCAACTTAAGAGGGACGGATTTACTTTTGATATCGGGCCTTCATTTTACTGGATGCCTGATGTGTTCGAGAGTTTCTTTTCTGACTTCGGAAAAAAAGTGTCTGATTATTACTCGTTAGATAAGCTTAATCCAGCGTATGAAGTGTACTTCGGGCAGGATGACTCTATTAAAATAGCTGATAACTTTCAGGATATTAAATCAACTTTCGAATCTATTGAGAAGGGAAGTGGTGCCAAGCTTCAAAAATTCATGGATGGAGCCGAGCACAATTACAATGTGGCTATTAAGGACTTGGTTTATCAGCCAGGAGAAAAGATCACTGAAATAATTACACCTACTACAGCCAAAAAAATAGGGCAGTTCTTTGGCACTATTAAAGGTTCGGTTCGTGCAAAAATAAAACACCCAAACCTGAGAAAAATTCTTGAATTTCCTGTGTTATTCTTGGGGGCTAAACCCAGCAATACCCCGGCATTCTATAATTTCATGAATTATGCTGACTTCAAGTTAGGAACGTGGCATCCAAAAGGTGGGATGTATTCTGTAGTTGAAGGAATGGAGAGTTTAGCTAAAGAACTTGGAGTAAAGATGATTACAGACTCTGCAGTAGATAAAATAAACGCATCAGACGGAATAGTTACTAGCGTTTCTGCTAACGGCACTGAATATGACTGTGACTTACTCTTAAGCGGTGCTGACTATCACCACACGGAGACTCTTCTGGACGGAAACAAGCAGTATTCTGAAAAGTACTGGGATAAAAAAACATTCGCTCCTTCTGCCCTATTATTCTTTGTAGGATTTGATAAAAAATTAGACAAGCTCTCTCATCACACTTTATTCTTTGATACGGATTTCGAGAAGCATGCTGAGACCATATATGATACTAAATCATGGCCTGAAAAACCTCTTTTTTACGCCAGTTTCCCAAGCATCACAGATCCTACAGCAGCTCCTGAAGGAAAAGAAGCTGGTGTTTTTCTAATTCCATTAGCTCCAGACATTGAAGATACTGATGAAATCAGAGAAAAATATTTTAACTTATTATTGCAACGCCTTAAAGATCTTACAGACCAAGATCTTACAGATGCTGTTCTCTTTAAAGAGTCTTACTGTGTGAAGGACTTTAAAAAAGATTACAACTCGTATAAAGGAAATGCATATGGATTAGCCAATACCTTGCTACAAACGCATGTGCTAAGGCCTAAATTAAAAAGTAAAAAGTTAAAAAATATGTACTTTACAGGACAGTTAACTGTTCCTGGCCCAGGTGTTCCACCTAGCATAATCTCCGGGAAAATAGTAAGTGGTTTAATCAAGAAACACCATAAGTAAATGAAAGAAACTTTCGATAGTTCCAGTTATAAAATCAGCAAGCTGGTAACGAATACTTATAGTACTTCGTTTTCTCTCGGAATTAATCTGCTAGGTAAAAAAGTGAGACCACAGATTTATGCTATCTATGGTTTTGTTAGGTATGCAGATGAGATAGTAGATACTTTTCATGAGTATGATCAAAAAGTACTCATAGCCGAATTCGTAGAGGATTACCACAAGGCTCTCAAGAGAAAAATTAGTCTAAACCCTATATTAAATTCTTTCCAAGAAGTAGTCAACCAGTATGGTCTTCATGATTTAGTAGATTCATTCATCCATAGCATGATGCTAGACCTAGAAAAGGAAGAATATAAAACTGAGGAGGAATATAAAAAATACATTTATGGTTCTGCTGATGTGGTTGGCCTTATGTGCTTAAAAATATTCGTAGATGGCGATGAAGTGCGCTATGAAGCGATGAAAGATGAGGCGATGAAGCTGGGAAGCGCTTTTCAAAAAGTGAATTTTCTTCGTGATTTAAAAGATGACTTCGAGAGATTAGGCCGGTCATACTTCCCTAATGTGACTGAATATGATTTTACGGAAAACACTAAGCTGGAAATCATAACTGACATTGAAAATGACTTCAAAGAGGCTTTACAAGGAATTTTAAAACTGCCGATAGAAGGACGACTAGGCGTTTATGTGGCTTATAAATATTATTTAGGATTACTCAAAAAGATCAAACAAAAAAGTAGCGAGACCATCCTCCAGGAAAGAATTAGAATCAGTAATTCTAAGAAGGTTTTTATCTTAGCTAAATCTTATGTCAGACACAGAATAAATATGCTCTAAATTGAATCTTATACTTCTCATATTTCTTCATATTCTTCAACCGACAATCGCTTCATGCGACATGTCCACGGTGAGAACTAACTTTAAGAGAGGGAACACTTCTTCTGAGCTTCTAGAAGAACACATTAGCTTTATGGAAGACATGACGTGTGAAACAGCCGAACCTTATCTAGCGTGCGCTATAATGCAGAGAGCAGAACACTCTATTTGGCCACCTTATCAGCTTAAATACTTTAATTTAGGGAAAGAGCGCCTAGAAAAATATATTTCTTCTTATCCTCATGACATAGAGGCTAGATATGTAAGACTATTAGTTCAAAAGGGAAGTCCCCTCTTTTTGGGCTACTGCAATAATATTTCCGAAGATGCTTCCTATATATTAGATAACTTACAAAAGTCAAAGGAGAAAAAAGAGTTTAAGGAGGAGATGAGAAATGCAGCTAAAGAAAATCTGAATTAACGATGATTGTAGGATACATATTTATGACACTTCTTACTTTTGGTCTTATGGAAGGAATTACATGGTGTACTCATAAATTCGTAATGCACGGATTTTTATGGTATTTACATGAAGACCACCATCAACCCAAGTACAAAGGCCTTTTCGAAAAAAATGATGCCTTTTTTGTCATTTTTGCTTTACCTAGCGCTGCGCTAATTATTCTCGGGACGACACCTTCTCTAAATTGGATGTTCTTTGTAGGCTTAGGAATTATGTTTTATGGAGCTGCCTATTTCTTAGTTCACGATGTACTCATACACCAGCGATTTAACTGGTTTAAAAAAACTGACTCGCCTTATTTAAAAGCACTAAGAAAAGCACACAAAGTTCACCACAAGCATTTAGACAAAGGGCATGGCGAGTGCTTCGGAATGCTTATAGTACCTAAAAAATACTATGCTCAATACCAAGCGAAATGAAGCCCTTTACTTATCTAATAATAGACTTAGGATGTATATTCTTTCCTTTCTTATTTAGCTTCATTTCATACAAAGCTTTCTATAAGGAGTGGAAACACTTCATACCTGCTAATCTACTAGTCGCTTTTGTTTTTATAGTGTGGGATTACTACTTCACTGAAATAGGCGTCTGGGGATTCAATCCAGAATATCTAACAGGAATTTACCTAGGAAATCTGCCGCTAGAAGAGGTTCTTTTTTTTATTTGCATCCCGTATGCCTGTGTTTTCACATACTTCGCTTTAACACATTTCTTGACTAAAACCACAAAAAAAACACCCTTAACTCAGGTAATAATGGCAGTCATCTTTCTCGTCATAGGCATCACTCAGTATGAAAAGCTATACACCGCTGTGACGTTTATCGCTCTCGCTGTTTATCTGTTTTTCAGCGTTGCAATGCGAATTCACCAAACCCAACCCCTTATAGGGTACGCATGTATTCTTCCATTTTTTCTTTTAGCCAACGGCTTGCTTACGGGCTCATTTTTAGAAGCTCCCATCGTATGGTATAATGATGCAGAAAACTTAGACATTAGGCTATTTACCATCCCTGTGGAGGATGCTTTTTACGGCATGTTACTCATCCTTATGAATGTTAACTTGTATGAATATTTCAAACGAAAATTCACTTCTTAACTAAGCAAGTAAGTCCATGTCTGAATCTTTCTAAATGATTAACAAGAACATGAATTCCCATTTTTAGATTCTTCTAATCAACCTTAAAAAGATTCATTTATGAAGTTTATATGAGCTTGGAGCGCTCCTGGAATTCAGTTTGGCCTATTGAGATTGGATTGATGCTAGGTTAGAACAGGAAATCGTACCCTTGAATTTTCATTTTATCGTACTCAGCCGAATTAAACTTATACAACTTACTTCCTTTCTTCTGGCCCTTCTCAACCCCATCTGCCGCTTTTTCTAAGTCTATGATCAGTGTCGTATTGAATAGTTTTTTTCTGAAGTTCCTCCTGTCAAATTTCTTTCCCAGTGCGCTTTCATAAAGATTCTGAAGTTGCCCCAAGGTAAACTCCTCCGAAAGTGAATGAAATCCTACAGGCCTTCTTTTCACCCTTCTTTTTAATCTTTCTAGGGCGTACTCTACTACTTCGTTATGATCATATGCTAAATCAGGAACCATTTTCACCGGATACCACTTAAGGCCAAACTCTAACCATTTACTATTTCTAAAATCTACTTTTTTAACCAACGCATAATGCGGAACATTTACTACCCTGCCATTAGGGTGTCTATAGACCCCTCCAAATGCGCGAAGTTGTTCAATTGTAATTTCATTTTGCTCGCCTACTATTCCTTCAAAAAGCTTTCTGGCTGAGAGTAAAAGTTCTTCTTTTTCGGTTAAATACTTACTCGGCAGAATAAGGGCTCCTTTAAACGGAGAATAGCTACTAGGCACAGTAAGCACCTGAAACTCTATGCCATCAAATCCAAAAATAACTAAGCTCAAAGCTAATGCTACACTGAAATTTGGCTCGTCTTGTGGGTATGAAACTTCCTTGCTCATGAATTTTTCTGTTCTTACAAATCTATTAAACTGTTAATTTGAATCATACTTATTTTTCGTCTCAATCCATCTACTCATAAACTCTGTACTTCTCAAAGTATGAAACTGCAACATTTCACCTATAAAGTTAGACCTTCTATGATCTTCTAGTGTCATTAAAAGATCCCCAACGACTTTTAACAGAACATCCTCATGAATTGGTGTTGCAAATTTGTTGTTGATTAGGGCAAAACCTGTCGCCTGAGCTTTTAGCCAATTTTCCTTATTCAAGTAAAGAGAAATCGCTGTGTTTGCTATTTCTTCTGGTGATTCACAGATACTACCTGGCCAATTCCCTTTATCTTTCATTCCCTCTGCTCCTGTGGCTGTGGTAATAATAGGTGTCCCATTTTTCATGGCTCCTATAAACTTTCCTTTCAACCCAGCCCCAAATCTAAGCGGACTGAGACAAACCTTACTTTTCATAAACACCTCATCAGCATCCTCTACTGCTCCTATGAGATTAAACCCATTTTTTGGCTTATTCCATGCAAGAGCGTTTTCGTTTAAGTATGCTCCATACACATTCATTTCAGCATTGGGCATTTTCTCTTTTATCAGAGGCCACACCTCAGCTTTTAAATACCTTACGGAATCATAATTTGGTTCATGCCTAAAGTTTCCTATTGTCATAAACGACATTCTATCCTCGAAAGCAGGTAAGTTGTCTATTTCTTCCCTTTCTAATGTTTCCAGTTTAAAGGGAAGATAATGCAGTAAATGCGGTGGAACATTAAATTCAGAAGTAAGCAGTTCCATCTCGAACTCAGAGATTATTAACGTTAAGTCACACCTATAAACAGCAGCTACCTCTCTTTTAGTTAAGTCACTTTGAAGATTAATTTTCTCTCCTTTTTTTAGCGCTTGATGTCTCGCTTTTCTTAAAAAATGAAGATCTTCAGAATCTAGAATTTTTACTGCATTCGGGACTTCTTGATGAACCCTCCAGCCGAACTGTTCTTCTGATAAAAACCTATCGAAGACTACTAAATCAGGATTTTCTTCTTTAATGATTGAATCAAAGCTCGAAGAATTGAGCTTAATTTCAATAGTCTTACACCCTATTTCTTTTAAATCTGCACTTCTGTCTGATTCGGCTGCCGCACACATAAAAGAAACAGTAAAACCATTCTCCATGAACAACTGAATTAATCGCATTATCCTCCCTCCTGCTGCCGTAGATGTAGGCTCTGGCCAAACTAATCCTATAAAAACTGCTTTTTTCATTTGGCGTCTAAATTACCATAAGAAATTAGCACCTTTGCTACGCAAAAAGAAAAGTGATGAAATTAATAGGAACTAAGGTGTGTAAAAAAAGTGATTTGGGTATTCATAACAATCTATTTGGAGGAACTATGCTCTCGTGGATAGATGAAGCGGCTGTAGCTTTCTGCTCTGAAGTCTGCTTTACTCCTAACCTAGTAACTTTAAAATTAGATGAAGTGATTTTCAAAGAGCCCGTTAAAGAAAACAACCTTATAAAAATTTATGGTCAGGTAATGTTTTTTGGAAATACGACTATCACTTTAAACGTGGAGGCTAGAAAATTCAACGTATATACGCACGAAGAAAAGCTAGTAACCACCACTAAGTTAGTATTCGTAAGAATAGATGATGATGGCTCTGCTATTCCCATAGCGAAGCATGTGAAGGAGAAATACCCAGAACTAAACAGGAAGCAAAACTAGCTCTGTAGAAGATTTCACTTCAGGTCTAAAAGAACCTCACAGGAAATAACTCATCACAGGGCATAATTCAATTAGGACTCACCCATGGGTAAAGAGCGCGCTCTATCTTCTGTTCATGAGAAACTTTTTAGCAGAAATTGATAAACTGATTTTAGAACCTATGCTTCTTAATTATTAACTTGCCCCGTAACCAATAAATTTCCACTTGTCTATGCTTGGCTCTTTTACCCAAGTTTATAAAACTGTAATCTGCGTACTACTATTGTCTATGGCGAGTACGCTCCTTTGTGCTCAAAATAGTTTGACAGGAATAGTCCAATCTTTTAGTGTGAAAGATGGCCTACCCAGTTCTACTGTTTACTGCTCTTTTCAGGATTCAGATGGATATATGTGGTTTGGCACTAATAACGGAGTCTCTAAATTCAACGGGCAGAAGTTCCGTAACTACAGTATTAGCGATGGGTTATGTGATAATAACATCCTAAATATTTCTCAAGATTCACAGGGTAGAATTTGGTTTCTATCGCGTAGCAATTGCCTTTGTTTCTTAGAAAATGGAGAGATTTCAAATTCTGATTCTATTCTAATCCTCGCCTCAGAGACCAATATTAAAGGACTCCTCTTCTTTAGTGAAGATGATAATGATCTTTACTTTTCAGGAGAGGGGAATGAAGTAATACAACTAGGAAAAGACCTTAAGACAAAATCTATAATTGTCACCAGCTCCCCATCAGGTCAATTAAGTTGTCCCGTAAAATCTAATGGAATTATTAGTCATAACTCTTTCTTAAAACAATGGCCTGATAGTATTCATGAGGAAGGGCAACTAATTAAATATATTTTCTCTAAACCGAGCGCTCACTTCACGCTCTCCAATTTTGGAATCAGCAAATACTTGAATGGCGTACCCGAGGTTATAATCACTATTCAGGATTGGCCAGAGCTCTTAGGAATGGAAGAGATTTATGTAGATAACGTTGGAAATATTTACTGTTTTTCTAGCAAAGAGATCGGTTTACTATTCAAAAAAAAAGACGGTAAAGACGAGTATCTCGCGTATGAACTTCCCTCTATAAGTTACTCTTCAGTATTTGTAGACTCAGATAACAATCAATGGCTTACCTCCTATGATTCTGGAGTTCATTTAATCTCAGAAGCACAAAAAGAGCTTACCGTTTACCAGTATCAAGATAACGAGCAAACTACTTGTTTAACACTAACTCCGTTTAATGAAGTTCTAGTGGGAACAAGCGGAAATAGGATTCTCAAATTTAGAGGTAGAGAAATGGTTGATTTGATTCAAATAGGAGCTCATAATGATGTTTCTGCATTGCGCGCTATTGCTATTGATTCTACAAACAATTTTGCCTGGAGCGCTGGAAAATTTACTCTTATGGGTTTTCCTCTAGCTGAGGAAATGAGGTTGTATCAATGTTTTCAAAGTGGTTTAATTCCACTACCACTGAAAGAAGTAAATGACATATTCCCTGCTGCCGATTCTTTGATCTATTTAAGTACAATGGACGGTATCTACTCGCTTCACTTAAAAGATCCAGTTCATACGTTAAATAATCTAGCTGAAGCTCCTGACAAACCATCTTACAACATCACACAATCTAAGGATGGGAAAATTTGGTTTGAAAACAATGAGATTCTTTATTACATATCGAATAATGAACTTTATGAGTTCACCCAACCTGATGTGAACTTTAAAACAAAAATCACTTCACTTCAGGTTCTAGAGGATAATACCCTTGTGGTATGCACTTTTGGTAGTGGCGTGTACTTCATAAGAAATGATAAGGTGATTCATCACTTATCTATGAAAAACGGGCTTCTTTCTGATTTATGTAATGAATTATTTATAGATGGAAGTAGGCATTACCTCGCTACCATAGATGGAGTGGTTATTTATGACTGGAATGGAAATAGCTCCCATGTAATTTCTACATACACGCACTTAGACGGTTTACCCTCTAATGTCATCAATGATGTTTTAGTTAAGGATTCATTGGTTTACTTGGCATCTAGAGAGGGATTAATCATTTTTAATTCGAATTACCACTCCTCTTATAAAGCCAAAGTAAAAGCAGAGCCAAAGCTTTACGTAAAGCAGTTTAAGTCAAAGGATCGATCTTTTGATTTTACAAACCATATTACCCTTACCTATGATGATTCATTTATCAATATTGATTTCGAAGCGCTCAGCTATATTCGATCAGATGAGATTATCTATGAATACAAGCTAAATGAAGATGATTATGAATGGATCAAAACCAAGAATAATTCACTAGAGTTTCCGCGGTTTGAGGCTGGTGATTACAAATTCATGTTAAGGGCTAGAAAACATGATTCAAACTGGTGTGAACCCGTAAAATTAAGCTTCACGTCTCTTCCTGCTTGGTGGGCGTCTTGGTGGTTTAGAACGCTAATTATTCTAGCTCTAGGGGTTCTTTCTTTTTTAGTCATGCGTTTTTTTGCAAAGCGAAAATATGAACGTCAATTAGCCGAGATTCAAAAAGAACAAGCTTTACTAGAAGAAAGAAATAGAATAAGTGCAGACATGCACGATGACCTAGGCTCTGAACTTACCAAAATCGTTATTCTCTCTAGAATAGCCAGAACTAAGCTAGCGTTGGACAGAAGTAAAGAACAGCCGATTATAGACATAGACAATGCAGCTACAGACATCGTAAAAAAAATGAATGAAATCATCTGGGCGCTTAACCCTGCGAATGATTCATTGGAAAGTCTAGTCTCTTACCTTCAGAAATATGTAAATGATTATCTGGAAGTGCGCGACTTATATGGAAGAGTAGAAATGCCTAAGGCCGTTCCTGAGTTAAAAGTAAAAGCGGCCTTCAGAAGAAACGTCTTTTTAATCGTAAAAGAATGCCTTCATAACATTCATAAACACTCACAAGCCGATAGAGTAGATATGTCAATACGTATTTCGGATGATTTAGATATTTCCATCATCGAGAATGGTATAGGATTCGATATGGAAAAAACAAAAAGGTTCGGTAACGGACTAATTAACATGAAAAAAAGAGCTAATGCGCTCAATGGAGATGTGGATCAAGAATCATCTCTAGGAAATGGTTCTACATTAAAAATGGTTATCCCTCTCATTAAAAATCATGCTTTTGTATTAGAAGACAACTAACCTTTTTAGCCCATCTTTGTGATATGGCTATTTTAAACTCGACAATCTCAGTGGAAAACATACATGTAGCAGTAGTAGAGGACAATTCTGAAATCAGACAAGGTGTTTCTTTTATCATTAACAGCACTGAAGGATTTTCGTGCATCGCTTTTGGAAATGCCGAAGAGGCGCTAGAGAAGATTCCTAACAAAGTACCTGAAGTAGTCCTAATGGACATTAATCTTCCTGGTATAAATGGAATAGAATGCACTAGACAGCTAAAGGAAAAATACCCGGAATTACAAATCATGATTTGTTCAGTGTATGATGATGATGATAATGTTTTTAATGCCTTAGAAGCTGGGGCAAACGGATACATAGTTAAGAGTGCAGCTGGAGAAAAGCTTTTAACATCTATAAGAGAGCTTCATAATGGCGGCAGCCCTATGAGCAGCTCTATAGCCAGAAAAGTAGTCGCTCGATTTCAGCGATTGAACTCAGGTAAGGCGTTGCAAAGCGAACCTAAAGAAGACTACTCCCTTACTACTCGAGAAAATGAAATTCTGGATTTACTAGCTCAAGGATATCGCAACAAGGAGTTAGCTGAAAAGCTATTCGTAAGTGTAAATACCATTAGAACACATGTTTATAATGTGTATGAAAAACTTCACGTAAACAGCCGAATAGAAGCACTAAATAAAACAGGAAGAGGATATTCCAAATAAAACAGGAAGCTGTGAACACTGCACTATCCAGAGAAATTGATTAATTTAAGATATTATAACCTAAATCAAATTATTATGACCGCACGCTATGCTTTTATTTACCTACTGTGCTTTGCATTCATATCCACTCAATCATTAGCGCAAGACTGCACTAATGTTCAAGCATGTAATTTTGGTATGGATGAACCCTGCACTTTTCCCGGTAATCCTTGTGATGATTTGAATAGTCTCACTTTCAACGATGTTCTTACTACGAACTGTAATTGCATCGGAGGAGATGGCGTTAGGCTTGAAATGTTTGACATGGGAGAGAACGGATACTCAGGCACCTCTATAACCATCACCAGCTCTTCAGACGGAACAACCTATGGGCCATTTACTCTAGAGGATGGCGGTTCTGGTGTAGAATTTATCAACCTGCCCACAGGCTGTTACGAAGTATCCTCAACCCAAGATGCTCAAGATGATGAAGTCTATTTCGTTTTAAGTGCTGCTCCAGGTGTAATGGAAAATCAAATTTTGGGTATTCCCAATGATTTTCAAACCTTCGGTGTAGGTGTGATTTCAGGATGTACAGACCCTACAGCTGTTAATTATCAGCCCAATGCATCATGTGATAGTGGAGGATGCTATGTATGTGATGTAGATGGAGAATGTGAGGTAGGCGCTGATGGGTTTTTAAAACCGATAGATTGTAACATCATTACGCTTTGTGGTCCTGGTCTATATCTAATCGTAGGATTAGAGTCAGGTAATCTTATTGGAGAAGGATGTAAGGATGTTATTATACCAAACAAAGCGGGCAACTATGAAATAAGATTTTTACCTATTGGTGGAACGATGGAGTTAATCTATGAAGACACTAAAGCTGCCACTGAGCCTACCTGCTATTACGTGGATGAGAATGGATGTAACGGACAATTGTTCGATTGGAAAAAACCAAAAAAAGGAATTCTTCGAATGGAAGATGACTGTGATTTAGGATGGAGTGGAATCTACTATCAGATTTGTGATTCACAGTACAATATTCTCGAGACAGGAAGCCTCAATAATGCAGAGTTCGGAAACACATTTGCCCTAGGGTATGATTCTTTTGATCTAGATGATGGATGTTATTTACTCAAATTCTTTGCTGATGATTGCTTTTATCCTTGTCAAGAGTTTAGCCTAGTCAATACGGATGAAGGAGAAATAACAGGATTAATTGATGGAGCCTCTTTCCCTTTCACTATTAATTCAGAACCTTGTTATTTTGGCTGTACAGATGTAAACGCAGTTAATTATGAGATTAATGCTACTATTCCCTGCCTAGGAGATAACTCCTGCTGCACCTTCACTCCTGTGAACGACAACTGTGCTAACGCACTGCTCCTGAATGAGAATGAGGAAATTATTTGGGACACTGAGTTAGCTAATACATCCGCATTTTCGTGTACGGAAAATCCTTCTAAAGATTTGTGGTATTCATACACCCCTGGTTGTAATATGAATTTTTCTTTAGATGCTTTCTCTTCTAGTAATAGTATTATTACAGTATATGAAGAAAACTGTCCCGCATTATCTGGAGAAGAAATATACTGCCCAGTAATGCCTTTCTCGAAGCTAGCCTCTGCCTCTATAAACGGAGAATCTGGCAAAACCTACTTTGTTCAGATAAGCTCAGATAATAACTTAAGCCCTTTTGGAAAAGGAAGTTTGAAACTAACTGAAAACGGATGCAGAGGATGTACTAATTCAACCGCAACCAACTATGAACCTCTAGCACAGATTGAAGATGGAAGCTGTATTTCTTCTAATTGCCCAGGAGATTTTGACGGTGATGGCGAGGTAAACGTTAATGATTTAGGAGGTTTCTTAGGCGCATTTGGAACTAGTTGTATTCTTCCTGTGGATTAACAGAATACTTCTATCTTAGCCGCATGGATAATAATGATATTTTTAAGAAACTTAGAGTAGCACTTAAATATAGGGATGACGACATTCAAAGAATAGTGAAAATGGCCGGCATGGACATCACTAAGAGTGAGTTAGGCGCAATATTCAGAAATGAAGACCACCCAAAATACATGCCCTGCGGAGACCAACTTCTTAGAAATTTCTTAAACGGTTTAATCATAGAAAAAAGAGGTCCCATGCCTGATAAAAGGATAGATCACAAACCTACAGCTAGACCAACTGATAAACCAAAAAGACAAGGAACAGGAAGTCCGCTGAGTGGTAGAATCTCTAGAAAATAGTCGTTGATTTAACCTTTTGGGCTATAAGCACAGAAACGTACATTCTATGCTTTAGCATTACACTAAGGCTATCTAATTAGACGGTTTTAACTCTAGTACAGTCGACACGGAAAATGAAACAGGGTTAGTCAACTCTACTTTCTCTCCGTCTTTTTCCCAATGAAATTCTCCTGAACCCACCTTTAATTCTATAGAAATATCCATGTCATTAAAATAAATGGCTTCTTCTTTCAACTTAAATCCATTAACGAATACATCTGCTCTGCTTGGAGCTAAATTTCTTATGACTACCTGCTTGTCAAAACCAAACTCTGGAGCTATACTATCTCTTAAATAAGCCGATCTTGGAGCTATAAAATCTGCTATTTTCTTTTTTTGACTATCCCCTTTATCTAAGCTTTTAGGAAACTCCTCTTTCCATCTACCAAAATCCAATTTAAACTCCTCTCGAGTTAAAGCATCTGCTCGTTCTAAAATTTTGGCTACTTCTGTTTGTGTATACCCGAAGTTCATATAATCAGAAAGTCGGCTGAAAAAACGCGTGGAAAACTGTGGGTTTTGAATGCACTTTCCAAACATCTCTATTCCCGCAGCGTCCTTTTCTTTAAAATGCTTTTTGGT
>LAQC01000044.1:0-278 GCA_000981645.1 Cryomorphaceae bacterium ASP10-05a
GTGCATGCACTTTATCCACGCTATATTTTTAAGCACACTAATCTAATAAATTTTTGATTACACTTAGCTGGTTTACTGCTACATGTGTATATATTTCTGTGGTTTTAGATGAGCTGTGGCCTAACAGTGATTGAATGTATCTTAAGTCAACTCCAGATTCTAAAAGATGAGTTGCAAAACTGTGGCGGAGGATGTGGGGTGTAACTTTTATTCTGATGCAAGCAACTTTTCCAGCTGCTGATATAACTCTACCTATACTTGTGCCGCTATATTTGCCG
>LAQC01000044.1:353-2343 GCA_000981645.1 Cryomorphaceae bacterium ASP10-05a
GCAGCGGTCTTTTCCACCTTTGGCATTTTTAACATGGATGAGCATGCGCGAGCTGTCAATGTCTGAGAGTTTAAGGTTGATGACTTCTGCTCTTCTCAAGCCTGACGAGTATAGCAGACTGGCTATACACTTGTGCTTGATGTTGTTTGTACAGCCAATAAGAGCTTTAGCCTCTTCTTTGCTAATCACTTTTGGCAGTGTTTGTTTTTTTCTGGGACGTTCTATGTGGTAGAATCTGTTGGGCATACCTAGCACCAGTTCATAATAAAACTTAATGGAGTTTACTGCTTGGTTTAGGCTGGAGTTTGAGTAGCCCTGCTTTATAAGGTATTCTAAATAAGAACGGATATCGTTTTCATTTAAGGTATCCTTAGGCTTTGGATGAAAGTGATTTAGAAACTTTTCGAAATTTGAGACATAAGTATTGGCGGTGTTCAGGGCGTAGCGCTTTAGTTCTAGTTTTTGAATATAACTTTCAGGGCAGGGCTGCCAATCTAGTGGCTTGGCTGTGGCTTTCTTTCTTTTGATATTTATAGGTTCATTTACTCCTTTCGAAACCGGTCTGTTTGGAAAGAAATATTTGCAGTTAACCCAAGCTACTCCTCTGTAGGTGTTGAAAATGGTGTTCAGGTTCTTTGCGCAGTTAGGCAGCAGAAATAGGTCGTATTCATTAGACCAGCTTATATCGGTTAACTCTTTAGTGAGGGCGTTAATCACCTTATTAGGGTAGAATTGTAGTCCAATGAACTTTTTGTTTTCTACAAGTACATGTCTGAGCGTAATTTGTTTAAGAGTAGAAGTCATTTTAGATCAGTATAAGCTTTAAATATCGGGTGTTTTAGATAGCTTAATCATTTTAAGTTAAGAATATACGTATATTATGTGCTTAAAGTATTTATCAAACGTTTTAAGTATTTATCAAATGACTAAGAGGAGATGTAACTATTGCAACGCTAAAATTACGGAAGGACGAAGCGATAAAAAATTCTGTAATGTACACTGCCGCTCGGCTTTTCAATATGCCCAAAACATCAGCAAAGAACCTGTATACCATAAGGTTAAGAAAGCGCTTCAAGTCAATAGAAAAATAATGAAGAAATATAACCTAGCAGGTTTCGCATCTACTAGAGTTGACACCCTAACCGCTGAGGGGTTTAACCCACGATTCACGACTCATTCATGGAGAAATAGTAAAGGAGAGGAGTACAAATTTGTTTTTGAATTTGGCTTTTTAGAATTTCATGCAGCTGGGAAAACCAAATATAAGCTCGTCAAGTGGCAAGAGTACATGAACTAAAAAGCCCCATCAGAAAATCTGACAGGGCTTAAATTTTATCGTTTAGAAAAGCTTATTTAAAAGCGTTCTCTCCAGTAATGTCCATACCAGTAATTAGTAGGTGAACATCATGCGTTCCTTCATAAGTAATTACAGACTCTAGATTCATCATGTGCCTCATTATAGGATACTCATTGGTAATTCCCATAGCACCGTGAATTTGTCTAGCTTCTCTAGCGATATGAATAGCCATATCTACATTGTTTCTTTTAGCCATTGAAATCTGAGCAGAAGTAGCTCTGTTTTCATTTTTCAATTGACCTAACCTGAAAGTCAGTAACTGCGCTTTAGTGATTTCAGTAATCATTTCAGCTAGTTTCTTTTGCTGAAGTTGAAATCCACCAATAGGCCTTCCAAACTGAGTTCTCTCTTTAGAATACCTAAGCGCAGAATCATAACAGTCCAAAGCTGCACCTATAGCACCCCAAGCTATTCCATATCTAGCAGAGTCCAAGCATCCAAGGGGTGCTCCAAGACCAGATTTATTTGGAAGTAAGTTTTCTTTAGGCACCTTTACATTATCGAACACAAGCTCACCAGTATCACTAGCTCTCAAGCTCCATTTTCCATGCGTAGTAGGAGTAGTGAAACCTTCCATTCCTCTTTCTACTATTAATCCATGAATTCTGCCCGCTTCATTCTTAGCCCATACTA
>LAQC01000044.1:2442-22407 GCA_000981645.1 Cryomorphaceae bacterium ASP10-05a
GTCCAAAACAACCTACAAATTCTCCAGTAGCTAGTTTAGGAAGATACTTCATACGCTGCTCTTCGTTTCCGTATTGCCATATAGGATACATCACCAAAGAACTCTGCACAGATGAAGTCGAACGCAATCCTGAATCACATCTTTCTAGCTCCTGCATTAATAAACCATAAGAAATTTGGTCTAGTCCTGGTCCGCCATATTGCTCAGGAATGTAAGGGCCAAAACCACCTATTTCTCCTAATCCTTTAATTAAGTGTCTAGGGAATTTTCCTTTTTCAAAAGCATCTTCTATAATTGGAGAAACCTCTTTCTTAATCCAAGCTCTGGCAGAATCTCTTACCAGTTTGTGCTCTTCACTAAGAAGGTCATCCATATTAAAATAATCGTGTCCGTTATATTGGTCTGTACGCATTTTCTTTTGTTTTCTCAGCTTAAGCCGATTTGTTTACGAAATGCAAATTTAACACTTTCCGTATGTAAATTGATTTCAAAACTCTAGATTTGGTATCACGATGGAAGCTTTAAAAAATCAAGTCTCTGAAGTTTTTGCGTTGCAACGCGAATATTTCCTCAATCACCTGAAATCAGCTCCTCTCTCCGTGCGTAAATCCAAGCTTAAGAAGCTTAAAAAGTGGATTTTAGCTCATGAAAACGAAATTTGTTCGGCCATTCATGCTGATTTTAAGAAACCATATTTCGAGACTAGAATTTCAGAAATATTTCCTGCAGTCTCGGCTATAAGGCATGCGTTGCAAAACATGGACAATTGGTCTTCGGCTGATTATGCTGAGGGAGGCTTGGGTTATTTGTTCACTTCCAGTAAAATAAGAAAGGAGCCAAAGGGAGTAGTTTTAGTGATTTCTCCGTGGAACTATCCCTTCATGTTGGCATTAGAACCCGCCATTTCTGCCATAGCTGCGGGATGCACAGTAATGTTAAAACCCAGTGAAAACACTCCTCACACCTCAGAGTTGCTAAAGAAAATGGCAGAGGAAGTTTTCAAGCCAGAGGAATTAACTGTTTTTCTAGGAGATTACACCGTTTCTCAGGAGTTACTTAAAAAATCTTTTAACCATATATTTTTTACTGGCAGTCCTCAAGTCGGAAAAATAGTAATGAAAGCTGCAGCGGAGCATTTAACCTCTGTTACCTTAGAATTGGGCGGGATGAATCCAGCGGTTATAGATGAGACAGCTGATTTAAAAGATGCAGCAGAAAAAATTCTGTGGGCCAAAGGCATGAACTCTGCTCAAACGTGTGTTTCTGTGAATGAGATGTACGTCCATGAATCAGTAAAAGACAAGCTGGTAGATGCGCTGCATAACGCAGAGAAAAAGCTCTATCCAAAAGGGTATGAGCAAGGTGAAGACATGTCTGTGCTAGTAAACGAACAACACTTTTCTAAAGTGAAGGAAATGGTGACAGAAGCGTTGGATAAAGGAGCCAAAACTTTACTTGGTGGTGAAATGGATGATGCCAATAGATGGATTAGTCCTACTGTTATGGCTGATGTGCCGAAAGAATGTAAGCTTAGAAACGAAGAGATATTCGCGCCAGTGGTGGTGTTAACAGCATATTCAGATTTAGACCAAGTGATCTCGGATCTCCAAGAGAAGCCTGTACCTCTTTCGGCTTACATCTTTTCTAAAAGTAGAAAGAACCAGAAGAAGTTTTTAGCTGGAATCCAAGCAGGAACTACGTGTGTCAATGATACCACTATCCAATTTGCACAACCAAACCTACCTTTTGGAGGTCATGGAAATAGTGGGATAGGAAAAGCCCACGGGAAATTCGGCTTCTTAGAATTCACCAATCAGAGAGCAGAGCTTAGACAACGTAGAGGCTTTACTTCAGCCAAATTGATTTATCCTCCTTATGATAAAAAATGGAAGCAACTGATAGTGAAAACATTCATTAAGTGGCTTTAAAAGAATACTCCGCCTTATAGTTTTAAGACATAACTTTTAATCTCAATTATGAATACTCTATTTTTGGGATATGAACCGAGTGACCATCCTTATAGCTTTAGTGCTTATCTCCTGGCAGAGTAAAGCACAGTGTGATACCTCTAGGTATATTTCGCCAATTTTAAATGTGATCGATGTACAGGTAGGAGTGGAGTATGGCCAAGCTCCTCAGTGGAATTTCCCTTATTTTAATGAAACGCTCTTGATGGATATTTACCAACCATTGCTCGACCCTATTGAAAAAAGGCCGTGTATGATTTGGGCGCATTCTGGCGGATTTACCATAGGAGATAAGCAAGCGGATGACATGGTAGCGCTATGTGATAGTTTTGCTAGACGGGGATTTGTAACTGCTACCATGGGGTATAGAAAAGGATTCAACCCTTTAGATGCTGCCAGCTCTGAAAGAGCTGTCTATAGAGGATTCCAAGATGGAAGAGCAGCTTATCGATTCTTGGTAGAAAATCATGAGGTCTATGGAATAGATACCACTAAAATTTTCGTAGGAGGGAGCAGCGCAGGAGCACTCATAGCGCTTCACTTGGCATTTATGGAGGAAGAAGAACGACCTGATTCTAGTTTTGACCAGTTTCTAGCTCCTGATTTAGGATGTATTGATTGTTCTGGAAATAATTTTCAGCATGAAGTAAAACCCTTGGGAATAATAGGTTTATGGGGAGCCATAGGAGATACTACTTGGGTGAATAACGATGTAAATACGCTGATGGTACATGGCACTGAAGACCCTATTGTGCCCTTCGAGTCTGGGCCTCCATTTCAGCTTTTCACTTTGCCTGATGTTTATGGTAGTTCATTAATCCATGAAAGAATACAGAATCAAGGATTTTCCTCAGAACTAATTATAGCGGAAGGGGAAGGCCATGAACCTCACGGTACGTTAAATGGCTACTGGATAGCTCCTCCAAATGATTTCTGGGAAGAGATGTTTGGCAGTATAGAACAGTTCTGTTTTGAGTTAGTTCGACCACAGGCTCTAGTTATTTCTGGACCAGAAGTGATATGTGAAGGAGAAGATCATACTTTTTCTGTAGCGTTAGGTGAAGGAGAAAGCGTCTGCTGGGAAATCGAAGGAGGAGAATACCAAGAGACTTCTGAAGAAGAAATAGCTGTTGAAATTACAGGTGAGTCAGCTAGTATTACCGCATTTATTTATAATGAAGTAGGAGCCGCTAGCGAATCAAGTAGCATTACCGTTCAAGCTTCTCCTAGTCCAGATGTGGCATGGGACATAACCCTTGAGCAGAATGTTTTAGAATATTCCGTTCTAACTTTATTTGATACTTCGTGGTATTTAAATGGAATTCTAATCTCAGAAGAAAATATAGGTGCTATGCTCCTTAAAGCTCAAGGAGAATATGAAGTTTCATTAGTAGTGGTAAATGAGTTTGGGTGTGCTACCACTTATTCAGAGGAATTCACTTATGTAATAGATACTCTAAATGAGGAGGTAAACAGCTTAACAGAAATTAGACTTTCTTCGGGAGTTTTATCTGTCAAGTCAGAGGTGATGACTAACGTAAAGCTCTATGATGTAATGGGGAGGTTACTTTATGAAAATGAGGCTACTGAGCATGTGGTGAGTGAAAATTCAGGAGTTTATATTCTTTCATTTTCTAATTCAGAGGAGAGCAGCGCCATAAAAATAGTGTTTCCTTAAGATGACCTTTTGTTATTTCTTTCGTCCAATAAGAATAACCAAAATTGTAGTAAATTGGACGAGAAGATTAATTCAAATCAAAGTGAAATGAAAAGTATGTTATTATTCGCGGCCAGCTTAGTAGCTTTATCTGGGATTTCTCAGGAAGAGACTTTAACTAAAGTAATTTCTGGCTTACAGACTGGTAATGTATCTGCAATAGAGGCGCAATTAATGAATGAAGTGGACTTAACAGTCTTCGATTTTGAAGATTTTTGCAACAAACCTCAGGTAAAGGCTAAACTATCAGAGTTCTTTTCGGCTCATAAACCGTCAGGTTTTTCTGTGATTCATAAGGGTTCTAGTGGAGCCGATGAGGTTTATAGAATAGGTGAGCTTGCTACCAGTACTGGTACATATAGAGTAACTATATTTATAGAGAAGTCGGGCAGTGCGTTTAAAGTTAGCCAACTAAAAATAGAATAGCAAAAAAATAATTTAACCGTTATCCACCCCTTAGATTTAGTTCTATGGGGTTTTTTTATGCCTCTTTCGTTTCGGCTAATACTCCTTTTCCCCATTGCGCCAGCATTCCTAAACAGAGAAGAAGTAGCAGTAAACTTCCCGCAGTAGAGATAGTCTTAGCGGTATAATAGGTTTGAGGTTCAAATTTGAACACCACTTCTTTAGCTCCTGCTGGAATATTCAGTCCTCTTAGAATGTAATTCGCTTTTACATGCTCAGAGAGTTGTCCATCTATATAGGCATTCCAGCCAGCAGGGTAATAAATTTCAGAAAACACAGCGAAGGCTGCTGCGCTGTTATTAGTAGCATACGTTAATTTATTTGGCTGATAATCTATGAGTTCGATACTTCCAACGCTGCTATAATTAGCGGTTAATCCATCGGTAAATTTGCTTTGAATGACCGCTGTACTGTCAGGGTTTAAACCAGTCATAGCATTCATTTCAGCATCTGTATCTGCTACCGTTTTTATCTCGTTTATAAACCAAGCATTCCCTAAACCGCCATTAAATGGAATCACTTCACCGTCAGGATTTCCTATCATATACTTGGTGTTTAGCATACTCAGCATTGGAAATTCTCCAGAAATTCTTCCAGATGTTTGAAGTTGGTTTAGAATCTCTTTGGTTTCACTACCTAAGTTGAAATCTATTAATTCTTGGTAAACCTTAAGTTTGGCTCCATGATAACCACCTATAGATTTATGGTAATAAGATGTTCTAGCATCACTCCAGGGATTTCCTAGGTTTAATACTCTGAAGTTCGTGTTCTGGTTGAGTACTTCGAGCTGCCGTCGAAGTTTTTTAGAGTCATTTGAACGCGTGTCACCCGTTTTTTCTTTGTAGAGATTGGTCGCAGTTTTCAGTTTGCTGTCAAATTCAGAAACCCCTGACTTCTCTCTAGCTAGAATCTGCTTTTCTACATTTTGAGCAGGAAAGGGAACTCTGTTTTGGCTTGCAGATTGGAACCCTTCTTTAATATCGAAATACCTGTGATCCACAGACCACATGTCTACAATGAAAATAAATCCAAGCGCATAGGCAGCGTATTGCGCCATTTTACTCTGGAAAGTTACTGCCAGCAGAACGCCTAAGCCTAGAATGAAAATTATAAAGCTTCTCATTACGTCTGCTGTGAATATTCCTTGCCTTCCTTTTACAATTTGGTTCAGCATTTCCTTTCCTTCTTTACTCTCCTTTAGACCGATAAAGGCTTCTTTTTCTGCACTGGAGAAGAAGTCGAAAATAGAACCAGGGGAAGTTAAAAGAACGATGTTAAATAGGGCGAATGCTCCTCCTACGAGATACAAGAATTTCTTAGATTTCTCTCTTAGCTCAGCATTTTCTAAATATTGATTTAAGAATAATGAACCTAAGAAAGGAATGATAATCATGAGTAACATGAGCATCATTTTGGTGTCTCTAAATTTATTCCATAGCGGAACGTTATTTAGAAAAAAATCAGGCACCTCACCGAGTTTCCAAGAAGCTAAAATGGCTATAACCGCCACGATGAGTAAAGGCCACCGTATAGAATCCTTTAAGAGAAAAAGACCACAGAATGCTAAGAAACACATCAGCGCTCCGAAGTAGAACGCTCCCGCTGTTCCCCGCTGTTCTCCCCAGTAACTGAGAATTTTATTTTGCCCTAAAAATTGCTGAGCACTTTTACTAAGTTCCGCTTTAGCTTCAGGGATGTTTACCAAAAGATTGGTTTTTCCTCCCTTTACGTTCGGCACATAAGCACCTAGCCACTCAGCTTTAGACATGCTGTATTCCAGAATGTAATCCTTACCTAATCCTTCTTCTGTAGTAGAAGTTAATCCCTCAGTCTGCGGTTTAAGGGTGAGTTCGGAAGAACCCCTCGTAGAGTATTCTCCATATTCAGCCGTAGTAGAAAGCAGCGTGTAGTTGGGCAAAGCCCCTAGAACACCAGCCAAAAGTAAGAATCCTACAATCTTAGGCAATTCAGTAGATTCCTTCAGTATGACTTTCCTTATGAGTTCGCCAATCCCCACTATTCCAAGTAAGAATAATGCGTAATACGTCATCTGAAAGTGGTTGGCTCCGAGGTGTAAACAAAGAAAAAATGCGGTGATTAAAGCCCCTTTAAGCGCATGCCGCCTAAAAGCAAATAGGATTCCACCAAGCATAGGAGCTATGTAAGTAATGGCGTTCATTTTGGTGGCATGGCCTGCTCCTAAGTACAAGATAAAAAAGCTGCTTAACCCAAAGCTTATGGCTCCTGCGGCTCCTACGGCAGGCCTAACCTTCATGCACATTAGCAGGATATAAAAACCAAGCATGGCTTTAAATAAAGTACTGATGGGTGAGGGGAGCCATAGCCTATAAACTTTATCTACACTCTTTACTAAGTTTCCTAAATCGTTTACACTGATTTGATAAGCAGGCATTCCTCCAAACATACTATTGGTCCATAGCGGTTCTTCATCCTCTGCATAGCGGTGGTCTAAAACCTCCTTAGACATTCCTCTCCACTGATTAATATCACCCTGTTTTAATTTCTTGCCAGAGATAGCTGGACTGTAGAAAGCTACAGAGATTAATAAAAAACTAAGTATGGCTATAACGTGAGGCAGTGCCTTCTTAAATAGAGTATTCATCAGTGATTTTTAAGTGGGCTAAAGGTAATGCGATTCTTGATTAATGAAAACCTAAGAACATTTACCTGTAAGAGCTAGACTGTTCATCTTCATACATAGCTAGATAGCTGCGGTATCGAACCTCTTCTATATTCCCATCTTCTAGGGCTTTTAGCACTGCGCATTTAGGTTCATTTATATGCCTGCAGTTATTGAATTTACACTCAGGAAAGAGAGCCATCATTTCAGGAAATAACATATGCAGTTCATCCTTTTCTATATCTACTATCCCGAATCCCTTAATTCCAGGAGTATCTATGATAAAGCCACCATCATCTAACTCATGCATCTCTGCGAATGTCGTGGTATGTTGTCCTTTGTTATGTGAGGTAGAAACTTCCATAACTTTTATATCTAATCCAGGACTAATGGCGTTTACTAAAGTAGATTTCCCCGCGCCAGAGTGTCCTCCTAGCATACTTACTTTGGCTGTGAATCGGTTTTTAAGCGTTGCAACGCTAGACTCCTGCAAAGCCGATATTTTCATAACCTCGTAACCTATCCCAGTATAGATGTCCTCGATTTCTACCACTTTTTCCATTTCAAACTCATCATAATCATCCATTTTATTAATAAGAATAACTACGGGAATTTTATAGGCTTCAGCTGTGACTAAAAATCTATCGATAAAACCATAACTGGTTTGAGGACGAGCTACAGTGACGAATAAAAATGCCTGATCTATGTTGGAAGCTATGATGTGCGACTGTTTCGAGAGGTTTACAGATTTACGAATGATGTAATTTTTTCTTTCCAGAATAGTGTTTATCACCCATGTTTCATCTTTCTCTTCTTCTAGAGTCACATGGTCACCTACAGCAAGTGGATTGGTGGTTTTTAGCCCTTGAATTCTAAATTTTCCACGAATCTGGGCATCTACGACGTCCCCATCTTCCATGCGGACTTTATACCATTTACCCGTAGATTTTATGACTAAACCTGTTCTATCCATTCCAAGGACAAATGTAGTTCTTCAATTAGGAATTGGCGAATATTGAATCGGGAATTGCCCGGTATAAAAATCGTAGAGATTGATAGTAGGAATTGTCCATGAATCAGTGTTAGAATTTGGATTAGTCATTAACCATTAATTATTAATCATTAAAAAAGATTAACCATTAAATTTGAACTATGTCTATAGAAGCAAAAGGGGTTGGTAAATATTACGGAAAGCAAAAAGCATTGGATGATGTGAGTTTCAAAATTTCTTCAGGGGAGATTGTAGGATTCCTAGGGCCAAATGGTGCTGGTAAATCTACGATGATGAAGATTATCACTGGTTATTTCCCTCCCAATGAAGGTGAGATTTATGTGATAGGATTAGATGCTGTAGAAAACTCTTTGGAAGTAAGAAAAAAAGTGGGCTATCTGCCTGAGCATAATCCATTGTACCCAGAGATGTATGTTACAGAATACCTAAAGTTCGTAGCGGGTATTTACAAGGTGAAGAATAAAAAAGAAAGGGTTGAGGAGATCATAAAAATGGTGGGGCTTTCTCCCGAAAGGCATAAAAAAATTCAAGAATTAAGTAAAGGATATAAGCAGCGTGTAGGATTGGCCCAAGCGTTGATTCATGATCCAGACGTACTTGTTTTAGATGAGCCTACCTCAGGTTTAGATCCCAATCAGTTGGTAGAAATCAGAAAACTAATTAGGGACATAGGAAAGGAAAAGACAGTAATGCTTTCTACGCATATTATGCAAGAGGTAGAAGCCATTTGCGATAGGGTTATCATTATCAATGAAGGAAGAATAGTAGCAGATGCTCCAGTTTCGGAGATGAAAAACATGGGGAATGCAGAAGGATATAGTTTGGAGGTAGAGGTAAATGAGGCTATTTCGGAAGAATTACTTTCAGTTATAAATGGCGTAGATAAAGTGATTTCCAACAGCGGATTGAATTATTCAATTGAAATCTCCAGTGATAAAGACATTCGGGCAGAAATATCAAAAGCCATTTCCGATGATGGAAAGGCTGTTCTTTCTATGGTCAGAAAAGAAAAGAGTATGGAGGATGTGTTTAAGGAGTTGACGAGGTAGGCTTTATTCTGATAAAGAAATGTATATAAAGGCCATCCGAAAGGGTGGCTTTTTTTTTACTGAAATGATTCAGTGGCTCATGGAATAGGTGATTTCTCCATTTTTGTATTGATAATTATGACTGCTCACATCACAAGAGCTACAATTGAAATCAGGAGCTATAGATGTCGAAATCACTCCATCTTTAAGTAAGGTAAATTCAGTTTTGCATGGAAAGCCAGATTGCTGGTGTAACTAAATTTCCACTAGGAATATAGGCTGAATGAAAAAGGTCTAATCGTATCATTATAACAAGACATTGCAACGCAGCCAACTGCAAAGAACCACTAAAGGAACCAGAAAGTTTAACGTCTTAAACCAAAAAAAACCGCTCTCCAAAAGAAGAACGGTTTTACTATTGTCTAAAATGATTATTTGCTAAGACTAGATTTAGCGCCAGCCATTAATAATTAACCATTTATAATTTATCATTAAAAACGGTTTACATCATCCCTGGCATTCCACCTGGCATTCCGCCTCCCATAGATGGAGCTCCACCTTCTTCTTCAGCATCTGTAATTACACACTCAGTAGTAAGTAACATACCTGCTATAGAAGCAGCGTTTTCTAGAGCTACTCTAGCTACTTTAGTAGGATCTATTACACCAGCTTTCAGTAAATCTTCGAATTTTTCAGTTCTAGCATTGTAACCGAAATCTTTCTTTCCTTCTCTAATTTTCTGAACGATTACCGCTCCTTCACCACCAGCGTTAGCTACGATCTGACGAATAGGCTCTTCGATAGCTCTTCTTACGATAGCTATACCCGTAACTTCATCTTCATTCTCGCCTTTAACCTTCTCTAGTCCATCTGCAGCTCTAATATAAGCAACACCACCTCCAGGAACTATTCCTTCCTCTACGGCAGCTCTAGTAGCGTGAAGAGCATCATCTACTCTATCTTTCTTCTCCTTCATCTCTATCTCTGTAGTAGCACCTACATAGATTACAGCTACACCACCAGCCAATTTAGCTAGTCTTTCCTGAAGCTTCTCTTTGTCGTAATCAGAAGTAGTAGACTCTATCTGAGCTTTGATTTGATTTACTCTCGCTTTGATATCTTTTTTAGAACCAGCACCATTAATAATAGTAGTGTTGTCTTTGTCTAAAGTGATTTTCTCAGCAGTACCTAAATCTTCTAAAGTAGCATTATCTAATTTGAACCCTCTTTCTTCAGAAATGACAGTACCACCAGTTAACGTAGCTATATCTTCAAGCATCGCTTTTCTTCTGTCTCCGAAACCTGGAGCTTTAACAGCAGCTACTTTAAGTGCTCCTCTCATTTTATTTACTACCAATGTAGCTAGTGCTTCACCATCTACATCTTCAGCGATAATTAAAAGAGGTTTACCCGTTTGAGCTGTTTTTTCTAATACAGGAAGTAAATCCTTCATGTTAGAAATCTTCTTATCATAAATAAGAATATATCCAGACTCTAATTCAGCTTCCATTTTCTCCGCGTTAGTCACGAAGTAAGGAGAAAGATATCCTCTATCAAACTGCATTCCTTCTACAGTTTTCAATTCATCAGAAGTACCTTTAGCTTCTTCTACAGTAATTACCCCTTCTTTACCAGCAGCCTTCATAGCAGAGGCTATAAGTTCACCGATTTTAGAATCATTATTAGCAGAAATAGTAGCTACTTGTTCTATTTTAGAAAAGTCTTTTCCTACGGTGTTAGATATTTGCTGAAGACCAGTTACTACATGGTTGACAGCTTTATCTATACCCTTTTTTAAATCCATTGGATTAGCGCCAGAAGCTACAGATTTTAAACCTGCACCTACTATAGCTTGAGCTAATACAGTAGCCGTAGTAGTTCCGTCACCTGCTTGGTCAGCAGTTTTAGAAGCTACCTCTTTTACCATTTGAGCACCCATGTTTTGGATAGGATCTTTAAGCTCTATTTCTTTAGCTACAGATACACCATCTTTAGTGATTGATGGAGCACCGAATTTTTTACTTATGATTACGTTTCTTCCCTTAGGTCCTAACGTTACTTTAACTGCGTTAGCTAATGCGTCTACACCTTCTTTAAGTTTCGCTCTAGCTTCTACGTCAAAAGAAATGTCCTTTGCCATGTTGTTCGTGTTTTTGGAATTTTTTTTAAAAAAATTGAATGAATTAGATAATACCTACGATATCGCTTTCTCTCATGATTAGAAAGTCTTTTCCATCTAGAGTAATTTCAGTACCCGCATATTTTCCGTAAAGAACAGTGTCTCCTTTCTTTACCTCCATAGGCTCATCTTTAGTACCTGGTCCCGCTGCGATTACTTTACCCTTTTGAGGCTTTTCTTTAGCGGTATCGGGAATAAAGATTCCACTAGCTGTTTTTTCTTCTGCTTTTGCAGATTCCACAAGAACTCTGTCTTTTAGCGGCTTGAATTTAACTGCCATGTTTCTAATTATTTTAGGTTTAAATTTTTTGTTTTTTGCGTAGCAATGGTTTTCCATTTCTAGGTAAGGTCATCAGTCATTTTTTATGCCAACCGTCCGATAAGGACTTTATGGCAGACATTGACATTTTAGGGCAAAAAAAATGTCAGTCTGTAAGTCAGACTGACATTTGTACTATGCTTTTATCTTAATTTCTTATTCAGCTCCTGGAGTAGTGTTGTCTGGTGCACCATCTACATTTTCGATGGTTTCCTGTTCCACTTCCTGAGTTCCACTGTTAGGAAGGAAGCTAGCAGATACGATACACAAAACGAATAGTGCTATCATCATAGCCCAAGATCCCTTTTCTAGAAAATCAGCTGTTTTTTGAACTCCTCCTATTTGACTAGCTCCTGAGAAACCAGACGCTAAACCACCACCTTTAGGGTTTTGTATTAGCACGAAAAGTGCCATTACTATGCTTACTATGATGATTAATACTGTAATTACTACTTCCATGTTTTTATTTTTTTCGTCCCAGCCGTTTAATTCGGGCTGCAAAATAAATGCTTTTTTCTGGATATTTCAAAGAAAGAAGTTGGAAAGCTCGTTTTGCTTTCGAATTGTTTCCTTGATCCGCATATATTTCAGCCAGAGTTTCTGTTACAAATTCTTCGTTATCTACGAGACTTTCTGCCGCTAGGTTCTCTAAAGAATACTCTTTAGATTTCCCTCTGCTAATTTGAGGTTCTTTTTGGATGAAATTATCTATAATAGAATCTGCATAATCAGATGGTTTAACACTTCCTTTGTCACTGAAAGAGGGGTAGTTCACCGATTGAGCGCTCGCTACTAACCAGTTAATAAAGTCATCAGAGCTTACCGGTTTTTTCGTTAAATCTGCGCTACTTTCCTGCGGAATTCCGGCCTTTAAATCTTCTTTTTTAGCTTGAATATCTTCCATCACATCCATAGTGATAGAGGTGTCTACAGCCTCTGAAATAATCAAGTGATTTAGCTCCTCAATTTCCTCATTTATTTCAGCACTTAGCTCAGTTTCTAAAACTTCTTCTGTTGATTCTGTTTGATTCTCTGATTCTGAAATAGGTTTGAGCTCTCTAGTTTTTTCTATTTCTTCAGAATCTTCTTTTCTCTCTTCCGGTAATTCGTCTTCACTTTCTATAGGGCTAGGTTCTAATTCTTCTACAGGTGAAATCTTGATAGGAGTGATGTCCACCGAAACTTCTGCTTCTGACTCCGTGTCTGTAGAATAAACTTTTTCCCAATCAGCGGGAATTAGTCCTTCCACCTCAGGAAGGGCTTCCATCTCTTGTTCTACTTTAAGGATGGTTTTTTCTAATTCGGCTCCGTAAAGAATTTTATAAAGCTTGGCTCTGTCATTAGTCACTAAAGCTACTTTTTTTAGTTCGTCAGAGAAGGACAGGTCACTGGTTTCTTTAAGCCCTTTTAAATAGGCTATGCGTATGTCAGCGCTCCAGGGATATTCTTCTTTTAGAAGTTTAAGCCTGTTTTTTTCTTCTTTGGTAATCCTGTGAGAAGGAGACAGGAGGTCGGATATGAGTAATTCCATTACCAATTTCCTAAACTAGCGTTATACACATCCTGTGTAAGTTGATCTACGATAAGAGCTATAAGCTCTTCCTCTACAGAAAGAAAGTCTGCATCGCTTGGGTAATCGGTATACCAGGAGAAGTTCTTTTCGAAACTCTTGTCTTTTTCTATGGTGTTTTCATACTTAACTTCTATTCCTATGGTAAGTCTAGTTTGACTAGCTGTTTCTCCTTCTTGAACAGAAATAGGCTGAGTGTCATATTTATTAATAGATCCTTGGAACCTGAGCTCTGCTTTTTCTTCAATGAGCTGAACTGTAGATTGCTGTTGAATTAAATCCCTTAAATCCTCAGTGAAGGTTTGACCGATGAGCGGGTTTGCCTTTGGTGCTCTTACTTCGAACATATCTACACTGAAGCTTTTAGCCCCAGAATCATCTGTTCCGTAAAAGCTATAGATTCCGCACCCAGCTAAGCTGAGAGATAAAAACGATATGAGAAAAAATCTGTTGAGCATTTGTAGCATTTTATTGCAACGCAAATTAAACTGAAATAGTTTGTTCTTCTTATTTCAGGTCGTATTCATTTATTTTACGGTAGAGTGTTCTTTCAGAAATACCGAGTTCTCTGGCAGCATGTTTACGTTTATTATTATGCTTTTTAAGCGCTTTTCTTATCAGTTCCTTTTCTGTTTCTGCTAGAGAAAGTGTTTCTTCCACATGAATAGTGGTAGGTTCTTTTTTTTCAGAGGTCCTAGAGAAAGAACTGGACTTAGACGGTACGAGCATTGAGTCTTTTCTAGGCTCATTTTCATCATGGTAATCCTCGTCAAATACTTTTCGTATTAATTCCGAATTTTCTTCATTTTGAGTGAACTCTCCTTCGCTTTTAATTACGCGCATAACCAGCTGCTTGACATCGTTCATGTCTTTTTTCATGTCGAAGAGAACTTTATAGAGTATCTCTCTTTCTGAAAAATCGGATTGGCTTTTTTTATCTTGGTCAATGACCATTGGTTTCATGCTAAAACCATGTTCTGGAAGATATTGTCTTAGATTCGTAGAATTGATTTCACGTTCTTTCTCTATTACACTAATCTGCTCGGTGATATTCTTTAGTTGTCTTATGTTTCCGGGCCATGAATAGGACTCTAATAGAGATACTGCATCTGGAGTTAGTTCTAAAATCGGAATTCCATACTTATCTGCGAAATCTGTAGTGAACTTCCTGAACAGTAAATGGATGTCTTCCTTTCGGTCTCTAAGTGGAGGAATAATGATAGGTACAGTGCTTAGTCTGTAAAACAAATCCTCTCTGAACTTTCCTCTAGAGATGGCTTCAGAGAAATTTACGTTAGTGGCAGCTACTACCCTTACATCAGTTTTAATGACTTTAGATGACCCTACTTTTAAAAACTCTCCTGTTTCTAGAACTCTTAATAACCTAACTTGAGTCTGCAAAGGAAGCTCGGCTACTTCATCTAAGAAAATGGTTCCGCCATCAGCTTCTTCGAAATATCCTTTTCTACTCCCTGTAGCTCCCGTGAATGAACCTTTCTCGTGACCGAATAGTTCAGAATCAATAGTACCTTCAGGAATAGCGCCACAGTTCACAGCTATATACGGACCATGCTTTCTGGTGCTCAACTGGTGAATTATTTTAGGCATCACTTCTTTTCCAGTCCCACTTTCACCGTTAATAAGCACGGTTATATTCGTAGACGCTACTTGAGAAGCCACATCTATAGCCCTGTTTAGTGCAGGTGAGTTTCCTATTATTCCGAATCGTTGTTTTATGCTTTGCAATTCCATTAATCGACTAGTTCTCCTTTAAGTGTCATAGAGGTGCATTCTAGAATTTTCACTTCTACCAATGTTCCTCTTTTGGCATTTCCTTTTGGAAATACTACCATAGAGTTTTGAGCAGTTCTTCCCGCATAATCCTCATCAGATTTTTTGCTAGGTCCTTCTACTAATACTTTTTGTATGGTTCCTACATACTGCTTTATTCGGTCGTAGGAATTAGCTCTCTGTAGATGTATTACTTCAGATAATCTTCTTCCTTTTACTTCTTCAGGAACATCATCTTCATATTTTCTTTCTGCTAATGTTTTAGGCCTTTCTGAATACTTGAACATATAAGCCATATCGAATCCTACTTCCTTCATTAGAGAAAGCGTATCCGCGTGTTGTTCTTCAGTTTCTCCGCAGAAGCCAGTAATTATATCTGTAGAAATAGCACATTTAGGTGCTATTCTTCTGAGTGCTTCTATTCTATTTAGATACCATTCTCTAGTATATCCACGGTTCATCTTTTTCAAGATTTCGTTATTTCCAGACTGAATAGGTAAATGAATGTAATTACAGATGTTGTCGTATTTAGCGATCACCTCTGCCACATCATCTGTTAAATCTTTAGGGTGTGAAGTGCTGAATCTAATCCAGAGCTCTGGACAGGCTTTAGCCACCATTTCCATGAGTTCAGAGAAAGATACAGTAGGAAGATTTTCATCCTTTACTTCACCTTTCTTTGTAAGGTTCCATTTGTATGAATCTACATTTTGGCCAAGTAGAGTAACTTCTTTATAGCCATTATCAGCTAATTCTTTAGCCTCGTTTACTATGGATTCGGGATCTCTGCTTCTCTCTCGTCCTCTGGTGAAAGGCACTACACAAAAAGAGCACATATTATCACACCCTCTCATAATACTGATGTAGGCATTAATGCCATTAGAGTTAAGTCTCACTGGACTTATTTCGGCATAGGTTTCTTCTCTACTTAAAAGGACGTTTACAGCCTTCTGTCCTGTCCCTACTTGTTCTATAAGATTAGGTAAATCTCTGTATGCATCAGGGCCTACTACAAGGTCTACTAATTTTTCTTGTTCGAGTAAAGTTTCTTTTAACCGCTCAGCCATGCATCCGAGAACACCGACTATTAAAGACGGGTTTTTACGCTTCATTTTCTTGAACGCCAGCAGTCTATTTCTAATTCGGTCTTCTGCTTTTTCACGAATGGAGCAGGTGTTCAGTAGAATTACATCAGCTTCTTCTGCGTTCCGAGTGGTTCCGAAACCTTCTTCAGAAAGTATAGAAGCTACGATTTCACTGTCAGAAAAATTCATAGCACAGCCATAACTTTCTAAAAGAAGCTTCTTGCCATGTCCTCTTTTTGGTTGGACCATAACGGCCTCACCTTGTCGAGACTCATCCATAGTCTTATCTCCAGATTCTGTCTGCATATCATTTGTAATGAACTTCAAAGTTACTCTTTATTCAAAAAACAGCCTCACTATTGTGATATAAAGGGAAATGAGCGTTGATGCTACTCGGTTATTCCTCCTTTTTCTGCCAAAGAGCGTATTTATCTGGACTCGTTAATACCAATTCATACTCCTCCTGAATCATCTTCCTCAGCATAGAACCGCCATTTGTGTAACAGTAAATATATTTCGAATTACTTTCTCTAATAGAGTCATACTCATCTTCTAGATTAATCCTAAAAGCTGCGATATGCTCCCTGTTACTAAAAATAGTGGGGTGGATATATTTAGTCTGAGGAGACTTATCTAGCATGTAATGAAGAACCATCTTCTGTGAGTGAAATTTATCCTCAGGCTTTATATGCTCAGTTAAATATTCTAATACTGCCTTTTCATTATCAGGTTTCATTATCAGAGAAAAGAACTGACTCACAATACCTACTAAGAAGAGGATCCCTAATATATATACAGCTCCTTTTCTAAACTGAGAGTAGCTTCTTTTCTTGATGTTTAGATTCTCCAGTTGGTCCAGCGCGAAGAAGCTGAAAGGAATAAGAGCTTGGGCATAATAATGGGGAAACAGTTTGCCCGTAAATAAAACAGCTATCCATACTAGAGCAGGCCATATAATGGATAAAACAGCTTCCTTAGTTTTATCCTCACCTAACCTTAGCCTTTTGTAAACACCCATAAAATAAAAAATGCTTAAGGGGAGAAAGAACACGTAAAACTGAACTACAAAGAGACCGCTGTCTAGGACGTTTACAGAGGAAGAATAGCGAGAAGGGATAATAAAAGAAACAGCTATAAATTCGGTATAATTGCCGCTGAAGTAATAATATAAATTCACTAGCGCGAAGGGAATTAAAAAGCTAACACCTGTAATTGAAATTCTAAAAATTAAATTTTTAAAACTGCTCTTGTTTACCCAGCCTATAAATAGTAAAAAAGCTATAAAATCAAAAGCGACATGATATTTTATGATGAAACCTATGCCCATCAGAAAACCAATCACAATATAATGAGCAGTAGATTTTTTTTGTTTCACCAAAAAAAACAAAGCGGCAGCAGTAAATAAATTAAAGAATATCTCAGTGTTACCGGACCAGCCCCACTGGTCCACAGAGATAAGAGAAATATAAAGTAATCCACTCGAAAGTGAGGTGAAATTACTTTTTCCAGCAGCACGTCCAGCTTTGAATAAAAAAAACGCAGAAGTACTTATAGCAGCTATCGTGAGCAGTCTAATGGCTATTATGGATTGGCCAAACACCCCTGTGGCTAGAGCATATATTCCATATATCCCCACAGGTTTTATATCTATATAATCTTTAAATGGAATAAACCCTTTCAGCCATTCGTTAGCTATAACTAGATAAGTAGATTCATCATGGTCTATTACCAAAGGGAATAGAGTAAAGAATCTAGCGATTAGAGTAATAATAAAAAGGAGGATAAATACCTTTAATGATGAACTACAAACTTTATTTAAATAATTCTTAAACACGCAGATTCTTTAGAATGGCTAAAATACTGCTGTTATGAATGGCTTAAACTTTTAGCACGGTTATCACTAAAAAACAACCATCATAAAATAGATTTAAAGCTTGAGCAAATAGGATTCTAAGGCGGATGTGAAATTCCTTAAGACATTAGTTTATCACCAAGAGTTATTGGAATATGAGGAATATTATTTGGTGAACTCAGATGCTTTAGTGTTAATTTGCACGTTTTTAAGAAATGTATTGTTGCGTTGCAATGCTCAAAAGTGGGTCCTCAAGCATCAATTAACAAAAGAAGCTTCATGAAAAATCTCGTTATAGTAGAGTCCCCTGCCAAAGCCAAAACTATAGAATCTTACCTCGGTAAAGACTTCATAGTTAAGTCATCTTATGGCCATGTTAGAGATTTAGTGTCTGGAAATAAGGCTATTGATGTAGATAATGCTTTCCAGCCAACTTACGAAGTAACAGAGGATAAAAAGAAGGTAGTAGCTGAGTTGAAGAAATTAGCCAAGAATGCTGAAATGGTATGGCTAGCTACGGATGAGGATCGAGAAGGAGAAGCTATCAGCTGGCATTTAATGGAAGCATTAAAGCTAACAGATGATAAAATCAAAAGAATAGTATTTAGTGAAATTACTAAGCCCGCTATTCTAAAAGCCATAGAAAATCCTAGAAAAGTAGATTACAACTTAGTAAATGCGCAGCAGGCGAGAAGAGTGCTGGATAGATTAGTAGGTTTTGAGCTTTCTCCAGTTTTATGGAAAAAGGTAAAGCCATCTTTATCTGCAGGACGTGTGCAGTCTGTCACAGTAAGAATATTAGTAGAAAGAGAAAGAGAGATATTAGGATTTACATCGACCTCTAGTTACAGAGTCGTAGCTGAATTCACTACGGATGGTAAAAAATTCAAAGCCCAGCTAGGAAAAAGATTTGACTCTCAAAAGGAGGCTGAGGCATTCTTGAAAAAATGTCAATCGGCTAATTTTAGTATTGACAAACTAGAAAAGAAGCCTGCTAAAAAATCACCAGCCGCTCCATTTACCACTTCTACTTTACAGCAGGAAGCTGGAAGAAAATTAGGTTATCCAGTAGGGGTGACTATGAGCATAGCTCAGAAATTATATGAATCTGGAAAGATTACATATATGAGAACAGATTCTGTAAACCTGAGTGATACCGCTTTAGAAGCAGCAGAGAAAGAAATTAGATCATCTTATGGAGATAAATTCTCCAAAAGAAAGAGTTACAGCACTAAATCTAAAGGAGCGCAGGAAGCTCACGAAGCCATTCGTCCTACAGATATGAGCCTGCACTCTGTGAAAGGAGATTCTTCTCAAACTAAGTTGTATGACCTTATTTGGAAAAGGACACTGGCTTCCCAAATGTCAGATGCAGAATTCGAAAGAACTAACGTGGGAATTTCTTTAGACAATACTGACGAAAGGTTCACTGCTAAGGGAGAGATTATAACTTTTGAAGGATTCCTGAAAGTATATTTAGAAGGAACTGATGAGGACGGAGAAGAGGTAGAAGATGAATTAACTAAGGATAGCCTTCCTGCTCTTACGAAAGGTCAAATATTAGATTATGCTGAAATAACAGCTACTGAAAGGTTCACTCAGCATCCTGCTCGTTATACAGAAGCCAGTTTAGTGAAAAAGTTAGAGGAGTTAGGAATAGGAAGACCTTCCACTTACGCTCCTACCATTTCTACTATTCAAAAAAGAGGGTATGCTCATAAAGACGAAAGAGATGGAACCAAAAGAGAATATGGCAAATTAACGTTAGTTAAAGACGATTTAGAAACGGAGAACCTTTCTGAAATTACAGGACGAGAAAAAGGAAAATTACAACCTACGGATATAGGAATGGTAGTTAATGATTTTCTAGTAGAACATTTTGGGAATGTATTAGACTTTGGGTTTACTGCTTCTGTAGAAAAAGAATTTGATGATATAGCCAATGGCTTAAAGGAGTGGAATAAAATGATTAAAGAATTTTATTCTCCTTTTCATAAAGATGTAGAGGATACCTTAGAGAATTCCGAGAGAGCAAGTGGAGAAAGGATATTAGGGAATCATCCAGAAAATGGGAAAGTAATTCTAGTAAGAATTGGACGTTATGGACCAATGGCTCAGATAGGAGATGCAGAGGACGAAGAGAAGAAATTCGCTTCCCTTTTAAAAGATCAGAGTATAGGAACGATAACCATAGAGCAAGCATTAGACCTATTCAAGTTGCCACGTCAGTTAGGCCAGTTTGAAGATAAAGTGGTTACAGCCGCTATCGGTAGATTTGGTCCTTATGTCAGACATGACGGAAAGTTCGTGTCTATAAAAGAAGCAGACGGAGATGATCC
>LAQC01000009.1:0-1214 GCA_000981645.1 Cryomorphaceae bacterium ASP10-05a
ATACCCTATTCCTTAACCACCTTAGAAACCACTGCACCATTGGCAGTGTCCACATTCACGAGGTAAATTCCTGCTTCAAGGGCAGAGAGGTCTATGCTGTATTGCAACGCGCCAGTTACCGCTACCGTTTTTACTGCTCTGCCGTTTACATCTGTAACCGTGATAGCTCGCACAGCCTCTCCCTGAGGGAGCGACACCACAAACTGACCAGTGGTAGGGTTGGGGTACACCGCTATAGCTGCCTCAGCGGCCTGCTCATCTACGCCCACGTTATTTCCTGCATACTCTATCAAGTACCCGTGTATTCTGTAAAATGGCTCTGTGTGGCCAGTATTGTTATATCCCGTGTTTAGCGCATTGGTGTAGTCCTCCAATACGTAATCTATAGTCACATCTGCACCGGGCGTGTACTCGGCTGTGCTTAGGTTCTGCTCCCAGGGCTGCACATCCTGTCCCGGACACCAGCCAAATCTGCTGCCTGTCCATGTTCCTGCTTGGTTGGCACATTCGTTTTGGGCACAGTCGCTTCTCCATAAATCCTGCGCGTACGCCTCAGTACCATTTATATGGATGTGGTGGGCTTGATTCATAAACTCAGCCGCATTTCCCGTGTTTCCCTGTCCGTGCCCCGTAGTAGTCATTCTTACTTTTACCTGTTCTGCGTTTCCGCTCAAAGCCACCGTATAAGGGTCTAGGTCATAAGAGATATCGGGGTCACCGTACACCCAGCCATCGGTTTGCCATAGCTTGTGTACCGTTACTTCCTCCCAGGCAGGTGTGCCTTCTACGAACTCTAAGCTCATGTCTACCAGCCAGCCCGATGCTCCCCATACCTGCACATAACTTTCCCAGGTTACACTGCCTGTCATCAATGAACGGAAATCTGATAAATCCCAACTCCATCCTCCACACCCTTGTCCGTAAGGGGTAATGTATCTGGCCAGTTCATAACGCTCCCCTTGTTTTACCAAGGTTACCTTGGCCGCTTGGTCCCACGGGTCACACCCTCCATTAGGGCAGGATAAGTCTACGCGTAGCAATACTTGACTATACGCATCCAAATTCTCTGGCATGGCCAGCGGTTTGAAGTGCGTTTGTCCAAATGAACCGAAGTTATGCCTCACCTCATCAAACAGCACTTGGGTAAGCGACTGTTCTATGGTGGTGGTCAACTCATCATTGAGGTCGTTTCCATCATCCACAAAATTCACTCT
>LAQC01000009.1:1360-1511 GCA_000981645.1 Cryomorphaceae bacterium ASP10-05a
ACGTTTTTTACTTCTACCCGCACCGTCTCAGCATCAGTAAATCCAGAACCTACCACAGATGGAGAGATGATACCAGTCACACTCAAATCCTGCTCTATAGCCACGAACCCGTTTACCCAGTCTTCCTCTACCATATTGAGCAGTTGCCCAT
>LAQC01000009.1:1601-2168 GCA_000981645.1 Cryomorphaceae bacterium ASP10-05a
AAAGTCCAATATTTGATTCTCCGTTCTAGCCACATCCCATATTCGTACCTCATCCAGTATACCTTGGAAGTAACGGCCAGTCCAAAAAGGGTTTTCTCCTATATTCATCAACCCACCCGTAGAAGCAGAAAAAGTACCGCTCACCGCAGTAGTTGTAATCAACCCACCATTTAGGTAAAGCTTCATGGTGCTCCCATCATACACACCCGCTATATGGTACCACGTATTGAGCCCTAGAATCTCATCACTATTGGCCTCCTGCCATACGCCATCTATAGACATATTGAACCCCACACGCCCATTGGCACCGCAGCGCAGAGAATATCCCTCATCTGGACTGCCAGCCTCCTTACAGAGGATGCTACCCGCCCATATATCATTGGCCCATTCCTCAGAGTTGATCCAAGCCTCTAGTGTAAATGCAGTAGAGGGGTTCAGAGAAGGAGCATCGGTAACGCCTATTCTATTGTTGGCCCCATCGAAGTAGAGGGCATTGTTCTGTGCCTGCAGCGTTCCAGAAAACAGAACAGCTAAGAAAGAAACTAGGATTATGCTTTTCATATTATT
>LAQC01000009.1:2636-7264 GCA_000981645.1 Cryomorphaceae bacterium ASP10-05a
ACATCTGGTGAACATTTCACATACCATTCTCTAGCCGTTCTATTGAAGCCTAGTGGAGCAGTACTAGGAGCATCATCTGGCGTAATGCCTACGATAGCTGTGTTTCCCATCACCAAGTACTTCCAGTATTCCTTTTCTACTATATCAGTAATCACAGACATCCCGTTATCTGAGGAGGTCTTATGAAAATTCTCTTCGGTGTTGTAATAAGCTGCTTGTACATCTTGCAGTCCATTCATAGCCACATCTGCCACAGGCGCTCCAGAAAGCCCGAACCCTACGCTTACATGATCGGCATTGCTCAGCGTTCCATCCACTCCATTGGGTCCATTGTCTGGCACAGTAACACCAGCCGCATCATCAAAAGGGTAGTAGGCTACCAAATTTTCTTCATCTCCCATTAATCTGAAGTGCATGCCAGACTTTATTTCATCCTCGGTAAGTGCCTTATCCCACACCCGCACCTCATCCAGATCACCATAAAACTGAAAAGAAACCTCATCCCACGGAGCGTTGCCTATAATAAAAGCAGAAAGCTCAATAGTCACTCCAGCAGAAGGAAACATATCTGTCTCACCAGACAGCTCCCCATTGATATAATTATAAAGTTTCCCTTCACTCACCGAGTAAACCGATGCCATGTGTACATAAGCCGAGTCCACTGGCATAGTTCCGCTGCCCGTAATAGGCACCTGCTGTAAACTAGGGTTGAAGTATTCCGCATAGACCTGTCCTTCGATAAAGCCCATCACATAGCCGTTATCGAACGTACCGTCATCGGCATTGGACTTTCCTATAATCTTTCTATTCTCCACGAAGTTCCACGCCCTCACCCATAGCTCTAGGGTAAAGTCCTCTTGGAAATCAAACACGGGGTCGGTTCCACAGTTGATATTCAAAGCAGGCGTACCGTTGTCATTCCATACGTTGTAGTCTATAGACCAGCTCTTGTTCTCCAGAGATTGCCCATTCCCGCGTTGCAATGAGAAAACGGCTAAGCATATAATCAGTAAATGTGTTTTCATATTTCTTGTCCATATAGGGCTAGCAGTGCCACAGAAAGGGATACTCTTTCACAGGTGCACTGAGCCAAAACGTTGTTTTTAGTTCTTGTTTATTTTATACAATGTATTCAAATTAATTCCCTTACTGTCGTGCTCTTTCCAAAAGCGCGTCAAACTATAATCTTCTATGAAGCCTGATCCCGCTGGTCCAAATTGATAATCGGACAAGAAGTACACTTTATTTTCAGGCGCCTTATCAAAGGCAATTTGTAGAATAGTGCTCACATCGTTTTTGTACTCCGCTCTGAATTGAAACTGTGTTTCGGAGTCAAGCTCCCAGTCTATAATGCCTCCAGCGCAGTGCCCACCATCCTTGTCTTTTTTCATGTCAGGATTACCAATATGAATCATTGTTCCTTGTTGATTCATTAGGAAGTCATGAAAAAGTCCGAGATGGCTTTCAAGTTTATTTCCCTCAATAATGGAAATTTCAAAATCATCTTGCTTAAGATCAAGTCCAGTTGAGTTTAGTGAGACTATTTTTATTGTAGGCATGATTTTAAATGTGTTTTTATCAATTAGACCACCAAAGTGGCGTAGTTAGTTCATCTGAACCCTGCAGTTCTAGAGCTTCCAAGTAATTTTCTTGGTTCAGAGTGAATTCACTGTTCGGGTATTTTAACCGTTGAGGAAACAGACTGTTGTCTATAGCCACCCCATAGAAATCGACTAAGGTAGGGAATCCAGTTCGTCTGTATTCCGAAAAAGCTTCCAGTGTGTTTTCATACGTAAACAGCAGCCACTTCTGAGTAATGACTTCTTCTAAATCCACCCCAGAAATAGCGCTTACATACTCCGCTATCTCTTGTTCATCTATAGCCTCATGGTCGGAGTAATTATGAAAGTTCATGTGCTCCATGTGTGCTCTCACCCCTTCTTTTACCAGTTCATCTGCATTACCACTCCATAATCCTCTCAGAGAAGCCTCTGCCTGCAGAAAGCACAACTCGCTATAGGAGAGGAGCGGCACTGGGCGCTCATTGGTCATAAAGAATTTACCTATCCTAGACACATCACCCCATTCTCCATTGGGGTCGCCCAGCGTTTCGTCCAAATTGTAATCCTCCCATTCCTCACTCGTAAATGGAAGCAAGCTCGGCACGCCTTTATAGCGGTCTAGAAAATCGAATGTATCATACAGAGAGGCCTCCTCCACGTAGAACTTAATTCGAGGGTCATCCTTTTCCAGCAGAAGATCCACAAGAAATTTGCTTGGGTTCACATACTGCGCACCCTCAGAGAACCGAATATTTCCAGCCTCATTCAGCGGGTTGTTAAACACCGAGTTGAACTGAAACTCAGCAGAACCAGTATTCGACATGAACAAGTCAGCGCTTTCCAAATCAGTGAGCACCTCAGCAGCCAGAGCTTCATTCACATTAGAAACCCGCATAGCCAGTCTAAACCGCAGCGTATTGGCAAACCTTCTCCATCGGTCTATATCCCCACCAAAAAGCAAGTCGCTATCCGCATGGATAGCCTCAGCAGTATCATCCAGCAGAGAAGCTGCCAGTTCCAAATCAGCAAACAGCCGCGTATAAACCACCTGCTGCGTATCATAACCAGGAGCCAAGCTCAACTCAGGATTTCCCTGCAGCGCCTCAGCGTAAGGAATGGCACCCCACAAGTCTGTAACTCTATGCGCCAAGAATGATTTCCAGATAAGAGCTACAGCCTTTAAGTTGCTAAAATCCTCGTTAGCAGTTTCATCATAATCGATTATTATCTGGGCGTTATTCATCGCATCGATATAGGTTTCGCTCCAGTAATTATCCCCACCCGGAGGAGAGATATAAGGTGTGTTGGCATTGATTCCTCCACGAGAAGAGAAGTACATCACCCAGTGCGCTATTCCGTTATACTCAAGATTGGTAGCAGTAAGGTAATTGCTCATCCCACGTTTCACAGAATGTTTAAAAAGTAAGTCAGGGTCAGGCGTCTGCGAATCATTAGGATTTACATTCAAGTCAGTAATATCAGACTTGCACCCAGATAATACGATGATGAGTAGTACCAATATGTAAAACCTTTTATTCATTTTCTATTTTTAAAATTATCCACCCTTCCCCCCAATCAAATTCCCCTCCCTTGGAGGGGTGCCCAAAGGGCGGGGTGGTTGCAATGCAAAAGCAACCCCAAAAGCGAGCCCCCGAGCAACTTCCAACTTACGTTATATAAAGACCTTCAAAAACATCCCCAAACTCCGTCTATTCGGATAAGCATACAACTCATACCCTTGTCCATTTCCGTTAGTCAATGAACTCTCAGGATCTACATTAGGAACATTACTATGAATCAACCATAGATTCGTCCCGAAAACGCCCAAGCTCAGGCCTCTTAATTTCAGCTTCTTATAAAATGATTCAGGTACAGTGTAGCCAATACTCAATTCTCTAAGCTTGATGAAAGAGGCATCGTAAATGAACGGTTCGTGTATTTCATCCTGCCACCTAGAAACTCGCTCGTAGTAGTCAAAAGGATTGATGTAGGTTTGATTGGTTTGACCGCTTACATCTTGTCCGTCTATAGAAGAACCCGCTGCATACGTTCCCTCTAACAAGTACCCTCCCGTAGCTGTCCAGTCCTGCATTGCAACGCCCGCAAGCTCTCGAGCATCCTCAGAAGCATACCATTCAGCTCTACCTTCTAGCGATTCTGTAAAGTTCCCGGCATAGCCATTGCCGTACATGTTGGTTCCAGAGAAAATGTCGCCACCTATTTGGCTATGAATAAGCATAGAGAGCGTCCAGTTCTTATAGCTAAAATTCTGACTAAGAGACAAGCTGAAGTCAGGAGTGAAGTTCCCCAGTACTTTTGGGGTTTGGTCTTTTATACCCATTCCCTGTCCATCCACCAGAATGTTTCCGTTGTCATCTCTTAAAAAACCGTAGCCCACTATATCTCCGTAGGGATTGTTTGGTCGGGCTTCTATGGTTAATCTCCAGTGCTCATAAAGAATAGAACTCTCTACGTTGGGGCCAAGCTCCTGCACTTCCGATTTGTTCTTAGCATACGCCAGGTTAGCATTCCATCTAAAATTCTTTCTTTCAATGGGAGTGGAGTTGACTTGGATTTCTACACCACTGTTATTAATCACACCGCTGTTTACGATGGCAGAGCTGTAACCCGAAGCCGCAGAAACAGGAATATTCGAGATTTGATTAAACGACCTGTTGTTGTAATACGTCACATCTATTCCCAGTCTGTTTAAGAAGAACTTCATGTCGCTTCCCAGCTCGAATGATTTCACCAATTCAGGAACCAGACCTAGGTTGGGAACAGTTCTGTTGATGAACTGAGAATCTCCGTATCCTTCATTGTTTACGGTTTGGTAAGTGGTTTCTAGTTGGTAGGGTTCACCCTCATTTCCTACGCCAGCATAAGAAACCCTCAACTTACCAAACGAGAAACCTTTCTCAGGGAGTTTACTTCTGTTAAACAACTCTGAATACACAAACCCTAAACTTGCAGAGCTGTACAGAAATGAATTCCCCCCTTCGGGAAGTGTAGAAGACCAGTCGTTTCTAGAAGAGATGTCCAAGTAAAGCATTCCGTCATAAGAGA
>LAQC01000009.1:7414-8364 GCA_000981645.1 Cryomorphaceae bacterium ASP10-05a
TGGTAAGAGAACTTCTTAGAAAGCTTGTCACTGTAGGATATAAGGAAATCAGTATTGATAAGGTTTTGGCTATCTTCAGAGGATGCGTACCCACCTAGTGAGTTGAGTAATCCATACTGTGCATCCGTAGTATAAAACTCGGTCACATACGTATCTGGAGAAGTCCGAATCATAGCCTTTAGCTTGGGCGAGAATTCATACGATAAGGAAGCATTACCAAAAAGTCTTTTTCGTGTATCTCCGTTCCGTTGGTATTCTATGTTCCAGTATGGGTTGGTCATCCAATTCCAGAAACCGAACCACGTGTTTTCAGCATAATAGGGAGGTTTATCTTCGTCTTCTGGAATTACAAGCACTTCAAAATCGTTTTTCAACGACTCTAAACTAATATGTCTAGGCATGTGAACGAAGTTTCTGTTCGGGTTATCATGAGAATCAGAAAGAGCTGGCCTATTGAATGCTTCGTTAACTACGTAGTTAGCATAAGCGTTCAATTTCAGTTTCTTGGTTAGCTGTGATTGAATCTTTAGTCCAAGGTTTGTTCTGTTCAGTTTAGCTCCAGGGATAATATCTTTGGTCACATTGTTAGAAGCAGAAAACCTAAAATTCACCCGTTTGATTTTACCATCCACAGAAAACGAATTGGTAAAGGTAGAACCAGTCCTGAAATAGTCTTTGTAGTTGTTCGGTTGAGGAGAAAAAGAAGTCGTATCACCATTCCAATCCACTATCCGCTGCCCTTCCATTAACGGTCCCCAGCTGCCCTTGCTAAAGTCTACAGAGGAGTTGAAAACGGGAATGCCATTTGTAGACGTCCATGCACCTTCAAATCGGCCATTTCTTCCCGCACCATAATCGTTTTGAAGGCCGTATAGAATGTAAGGACTCTCTGCAGTAAAGCTCGTTCGGTAATTCACCCTCAACTTCTTGCTATTCCCTCCGCTTTTAGT
>LAQC01000009.1:8511-10803 GCA_000981645.1 Cryomorphaceae bacterium ASP10-05a
TATAGGCACGCCATCCACCACTATAAGCGCTTGGTTATTTCCAGACAGTGAATTGTTTCCTCTCAGGATGATTCTACTCGAAGTACCTGCCCCACCATTGGTAGAACTAATAGTTAGTCCAGCCACCTTCCCCGAAAGCCTGTTGACCACACTAGGGTCTGAGCTCAGTTCTATTTCTTTAGCATCCAGTTCAGTAATAGCATACCCTATAGATTTTTTCTCTCTAGCTATACCTAAGGCAGTAATGACCACATCATCTATTTCCACACTATTCTCTTTCAGCGTAGCAATGGTCTTATTCCCCGTAATCAGCACAGAATCTTCTTCAAAACCAATAGCAGAGACTATAATATGGGTATCGCCTTCTGCTATTTCTATAGAGAAAACACCCTCCACATTAGCAGAAGACTGAGAGATGGAGGAAGTAATATTGGCAAAAGGAATAGGTTCGTTTTTTGTAGTAATAACACTACCAGAAACACTTTTTTGACCAAGTGCAGCTATAGCCACTAGGGAGACTAGGATAAATAGAATGGCTGGTTTAATTGAATTCATTTTGGTGATTCAAATATATGTTACAACCAGCAGAACTAAAGTGAAAAACATGAAGGCTTGTGGGAGGGCTAGAGAGCTGTTCAAACATAAGGTCTGTCAAAAACCTAATTTGTAGCATCTAAATTCCATGTCGCTCCCAAGCCAGCGCTAAGGCTTCTAGAGGAAACCTTTAGGAAAGTATCCAGCTCTCTAAGACTATTTCTTGTGTAATAGACTATTCCCTGTACACTTAGTTTTTTGTTTATTGGAATCGTTAGACTTTGCCTAAGGGTTAATGAAAGGTAAAACGAATTATGTTTCTCTTTCCCAGACCCAGAGTCAAATGAACTGCTACTTAAGCCGGTAACCAAGCTACTTGAGTGATTACTGCTGTGTTTATTATGCAGAAGGAGGTTTCCTTGAGCACCTGCACTAAACTGGAAAAACTTTGCAAAGCGAAGATTTAAAGGATAAACGGCACCAAAAAGAACGGTTTTTTCAAATTCAGTTTCATAGTGAATAGACCCACCTTGTCCACCGCCTGTTAAAGAAAGATTACTTCTTTCATTTTTTACGCCAAGCTCATAACGAACGAAATGAAAATCACCTGGGATACTATCTACACCAATTCTGAAAATGATTCCATCACCATCACCGCCTCCGTTATAATGGCCATTGTCATCTTCTAAGCTGCGTAAATTGATTTGGCTGAGCTCCAAACTAGCGTCTATGGTCTGTGTAAGTCCCATTTCAGAAACAATACAAATCATTATAAATACTAAAGCGCTGAATTTCATTCATCTATTATACACTTATTAAGTTTTAATCCCTAAATCGGGAGCTAAATTTCTCTGTGAAAAGTTATTTCGATTAATCCCCAATTGCATAAGCCAAGCCTCTTTTCTGCAGAAGAACACTACCAGAAACACTTTTTTGACGCAGTGCAGCCAAAGCCACTAGGCAGACTGGGATAAATAGAATGGCTGTTAAAAATCGATCAATTTACTATAGGCTAGTAAGGCGCTGCATTCTTCTAGGTTGGCAATAGAAGTTTTTACGTTAAAAAGATTCGCCTTCAAGGATCTATTCCAAGTGTCTCAGAGGAAGCGTTGCAACGCAGTCTTAAAACCAAAGTGCTTAGAGGTGGATAAGGTAAGGGCTGTCTTTTGATGCAGTTTGCTTAAGGACAGTTGCTTTAACTTCATATTAGTGGTGTACATCAGGCGTTCTAACTTTTTTATCTAAGACAATCAAGTGTTTTTTTTGTGATATTCTTTGTAAATGTTCTACATTTAGTGTATAAACCTTATAAACCTTCACAATGAAAAAAGTATTTGCACTAGCAGCTGCCTTATTATTGGCTGTGATGTTATGGGGGCAAAGCCCCGAAAAAATGAGCTACCAATCGGTAGTAAGAGATGCATCTAATGCATTAGTAACCAATCAAACGGTAGGGATGCAATTAAGTATACTACAAGGCGCTGTAGGCGGAACAGCAGTGTATGTAGAAACACAAACCCCCACAACTAACTCAAACGGCTTAGTAAGTTTAGAAATAGGTTTAGGAACCTTAGTAAGTGGAGATTTCACCAGCATAAATTGGTCATCAGGTCTCTACTTTGTCAAAACAGAGATAGACCTGCTGGGAGGGAACACATATACGGTTACAGGCACAAGTCAATTAATGAGTGTGCCTTATGCGCTATATGCTAAAACATCAGGAAATGGTGAAGGGCCTCAGGGTCCAGTAGGAGATGT
>LAQC01000009.1:10839-20158 GCA_000981645.1 Cryomorphaceae bacterium ASP10-05a
CTGGGCTACAAGGAATTCAGGGTAACGTTGGACCTGTTGGAGAGGAAGGAGAAATTGGAGCAGCAGGTCCTCCAGGACCGCAAGGTGCACAAGGCGATCCTGGAGAAATTGGGCCAGAAGGTGATATTGGACCAGAGGGTCAATCAGCGTATGCTATTTATGCGACAAATAATACGGACCCAGATTTAAGCGAAGAAGATTGGTTGTTGTCCTTAACAGGGGTGAGCCAAGAGGGTCCAACGATGTATGCGGCTACTGAAGGGGATGACATTAGTACTTCTTCAACTGATGATTTATTAGTTACAGGTATGACGTTGTCACCAAGCCCAGGCACTTATATGGTCTTATTTAACGCTCAAATGTTTGCGGATACTGCCAGCGCTTCTCCTGAATTTAGTTCATCTCAAGGAGTTCTTGATGTGGCTATCATATACCAAGATTTAATGGACATGCCAGGCGGTATGCCTCACGCTCTTACTTTTGGAGGAGGAGAGACTTTGCTTCCTGGTGTTTATGATGTAACGGGAGCAGCATCGATTGCTGGAACACTAACATTGGACGGTGAAGGCGACCCGAATTCCATTTTTATAATCAGAAGTACAGGTGCATTCACTACGCAGGCGACTACCACAGATGTAGTTTTGATAAATGGAGCTAGCCCAAATAATATATTTTGGGTGTCTCAAGTAGCCATGTCTACTGGCGCTAACACCACTATGAAAGGAACTTTGGTTTCTTTTGCCGGAGCAATTACATTGGGATCGGGTACTGTTTTTGACGGAAGAATATTTACATTGTCTGGAGCATTAGGTATAGCTGCCAGCTGCGTTCTTGAGGCTCCAATGGGTGATTCTCCTATAGATTTAGGTGTTCTGTCCTCATTTGCAATGTTTACTTCTGGTGGTGCTATTTCAGCCGATATAAGTTCTACGATTGTAGGAGATGTAGGAACGGCATTAGGGGCTGGCGCTATTGCAGGAACGCTTACAGGCACCTTCTATCCTCCAGGTTCAACCGCTTCTGCCACTACTCCTGCTGTCACGGGTAATGTTATTTATACCATTTATCTAAATGGGGTTGAGGTAGTGAATTCTAGTAGAATACTTAAACTAGATAGTGACATAGTGTCTCTGCAGGCAATGGTTACTGTAGCCGCAGAAAACAATCCCATTGAAATACATTGGAAAGTGGATGCTGGTGAAGCCATGCTTCAAAATAGGATCTTATCGTTAATTCGCTCTGGAGATTAGTAGACCTAAGTCCAAAATTAGTTAGCCCTCAGTTTTGTTAGAATTTCAAGACGCAGATGAAAGTCTTATGGTGATGGGTGTTGGGATTTTTTAAAGCTATTTTTTGGTTTTTTTGACTAGTTGTTTTTCAGGAAATTAGAGAAATAGATGACCGTGTTTTATTATTGCGTTGCACTAAGTGCGCGCTTTAATAAAACACTTTAGTAGCTCTGGTTTGATAGCAGCCAGATAATCTAATTTTCTTAATATGCTAAAAGCTACCTCAGAATCAGTAATTAAATAAAAAGCCAACGAAAACAGCCATTTTGAGCAGTGTCTAGTGCAGTGATTTCGAGTTAAGCTCAAGCTTGTCAGTTAGATATTCAATAAGCTTTAATTCTAACCTCAAACCTCTTTCTTTTCGTTTCTTTGCGCGCTGAAAATTTTCAAGAAAAAGAGCCATGGAAGAATTCGAATTAGGGCAGAGATGGAGTAGTGTAGGAGAACCTGAATTAGGTGTGGGAGTGGTGAAGGAGCTCTCTAAAGGCAGGGTTCTGTTGAATTTCCCTTCTTCAAAAGAGATTAGAATGTACGCTTCTGAGAGTGCTCCGTTAAGGCGCGTTTCTTTCAAAGCTGGTGATACAGTCAGTGATGCTGAAAACAAACCTTTTCTGATTGATGAGGTTCGGGAACTTGGAGACTTGCTCATATACTTGAGTGCCACAGGTCTTCTTAGTGAAGCTGATATGGGAGAGGTTTCTGTAAAGCACACACTTTCAGATCAGTTGTTCCTGGGAGAGGTAGATTCTAGAAGAGCATTCGGTATTAGAAAGAAAATATTAGAATTTGATTTTGAACGGAAACTGTCACCCGCCCATGGATTTGTGGGTGCGCGTATAGATCTTATTCCCCATCAGTTTTATATCGCCAATGAGGTATGCTCTAGGTATTACCCCCGTGTATTACTGGCAGATGAAGTTGGTTTAGGTAAAACCATAGAAGCCTGTTTGATCATGCATAAACTGCTGCTCACGGGCAGAGTTTCCAGAGTATTGATCTTGGTTCCAGATTCACTGGTTCATCAGTGGTTCGTAGAGATTCTTAGAAAGTTCAATATGTGGTTTCACATCTTCGATGAGGAGCGCTGTGAGGCTATAGAAGAGGGAGCTCCAGAAGGAAATCCGTTTTTAGCAGACCAATTGATTTTATGCAGCACTTCTTTCTTGGCTGGTTCTAGCAAAAGAGCGCAGCAGGCAGTTTCTGCTTCTTGGGATATGCTCATAGTGGATGAAGCGCATCACCTTAAATGGACAGAAGATAAGGTGAGCCCAGAGTATGCCATCGTGGAAGTATTGAGTGGAATAGCTCAAAGTTTACTGTTGTTGTCGGCTACTCCAGAACAGTTAGGGGTAGAAAGCCATTTTGCCAGACTGAGATTATTAGATCCAGAGCGGTATTCAAATTTAGAGTCGTTCAAAAATGAATCTGTAGGTCACAGGCCAGTGGCAGATTTAGTGGAGTATTTATCTGGTTCTAAGGCAGTCACTAAGAAGCAGGTTTCTCTCATAGAGAAATTAACAGGAGATAAGGATTTGGAGTTGAAAGACTCAGAGGTGAGGAATAACCTTATAGAGGATTTATTAGACCAGCATGGACCAGGAAGAGTAATGTTCAGAAACACCAGAGCAGCTTTAAAAGGATTCCCTAAGAGAAATGTAGAGCTAGTCGCGTTGCAAAACACGAGCGACTTAGAAAATAACGAGTTAATCAATCGTTTCAAGGAGGAGTTTTCGGCAGACATGGAGTTGCGCAAAACAGTAAAGCTTGACTTTAGCCTAGACCCTAGGATAGACTGGTTAGTGAAGTTACTGGCAGAATTGGATCCATTAAAAGTACTACTGATTTGTAAAACCAAACAAAAAGTACTGGCGTTAGAAAAGGCCATAGCCAAGAAAGTAAGGCTAAACGTAGGTGTGTTTCATGAAAGCTTAACGCTAGTACAGAGAGATAGAAATGCCGCATGGTTTGAGGAGTCAAACGGAGCGCGAATACTCATCTGCTCTGAGATAGGAAGTGAAGGTAGAAACTTCCAATTCGCACATCACTTGGTGCTTTTTGATCTTCCTGCTCATCCAGAACTACTGGTACAGCGTATAGGAAGACTAGATAGAATAGGCCAAAAGAATGATATTCAGATTCTAGTTCCGTTTCTAAAGGACAGTCCACAGGAAGGGCTAGCCAAATGGTACCATGAAGGATTAAATGCTTTTGAAGAAAACCTAGAAGCAGGAGATCAATTGGTGACTGAGTTTGGAGAAGAGCTGACCAATACACTATTGGAGTATCCAGCTGAGGAGGCTAAAAATGGCATTGCTACGCTTATAAAGAAAACCCAAGTGTATAAAAGCGAATTAGTAGAGATGCTCTCTAAGGGAAAAGACAGGCTGTTAGAGAAAAACTCATTCAGAGGAGTGGTGGCTGAGGAGCTGTTAGAGCAGGTAAGGGAGTTGGATACCGATGAGAGTTTGGAAGAGTTTTTAAAAGCGGTATTTGAGCATTTCAGGGTAGATATGGAATACTTGTCTCCGCGTTCATACTTTCTCAAAACTAGGCATGAGAACTCAGAGTTGTTCTCTTCCATTCCTGATGGAGGAATCAGTGTGACGTTTGATAGAAAAAAGGCGCTGAGTAGAGAGGATTTAAGCTTTTTGAGCTGGGACCATCCCATAGTGAGTGGAACTATAGATATGATATTGAGTTCTGGAAAAGGAGCTGTAAGTTACGGTGCGCTGAGGTCTGATGAGCAGTCGGCCATTCTATTAGAATTTATGTTCGTGGTAGAAACCATAGGAGGAAAGAGCTTAAATGTAGATAGATTTCTGCCGAGTACGCCTATTCGTTTAGTTATAGACCACACGGGCAGAAGAGTGACTAAGCTTTATCCTTCAGAGGAGTTAGAGCAAAACCTAGTAAGCGGTGATCACGATGAGATTTTGGAAAATGAATCTTTTGAGGAGCTTATGTTTCCTAAAATGATGAGCGAAGCCAATATTTTTGCAGAGAAGAGAGCCAAAATTGTAATCTCAGATAGTGTGAAGATTATGAAGATGCAGCTCGGTTATGAAATAAGTAGGCTTAACTCACTAAGTAAAAAGAACTCCAACATTAGACCAGAAGAATTGGAACAGGCGACTCTAGAGATGAGCAGCCTAGAAGAGATAATGAACAACGCTCAGGTAAGAGTAGACGCGATGAGGTTGATAAAGGTAGGTTAGGTTTGGGAGATTAGAAGGTGAAATATAAACCCTTATTATATCATGCTATAGGCTTGCGTTTGCTTTGTTTAATAACATCTTTTAGTTATCTCATGATAGGGTATAGGTTAAATGTGTTTAATCGTTTGTGTTGAGGAATTTTTAACTCTTGTCAATTAGTCCATATTTCTTTAAACTGATTTTGTTGGAGTGATTAGTATGTGCTAAATCCAATAAACTATTTACTCGAAGCCTAGTTTGTGTCCTTTATCTCTGGAGTTGTATTTTCTTGGTAGTAGTCGAATTCATTCCGTTTATTCTCAAAAAGTACATTCCCTCTGGGAAGTTGTCTAAAGACAATTTCCCTTTGAACTCGCGCGCCCTTTTTTCCAACACAATTTGACCTAAAGAATTGTAAACATAAACCATAGAGTTGCTTTCTGGAGAGGGATAAATAAACACTTCGTTAGAAGTTGGGTTTGGGTAAATACTGTACTCGCCCAGCGGAGAAATATCTTCTGTGCTAAGCCAGTTATAATCACAACTTCCTGGCATGTTGTCATCCATCCATGTCAGCCTTTCTGTCATCCAGTTTTTTAAGTATTCTATTTCTCCTTCATATGTATCTGGAAAATTATCAGGTTCTATCCAGATCTGCTCACCTATAAAATCCCAGGTTTCGAAGTTTCTTTCCAGTGGATTGGTAAGTGAGAACACATAGGAATCTATCCAGTTGAATAGTGAGTCTTGGTGAAGTGGTCCTTCTCTCAATTCATTCCATCGACAGTATGTTGCATTCTGAAAAAGCGTATCCTCCATCATGGCTTGCCAAAACATAGGCATGCTTTCTAAATCTCCACAGTCATCTTGGTTTTGAAGATACGTCCAGCCGTTAGTAACATTAGAGGAGCATACAGTAGAAAGCCCGTAAGTCTGGTCAAAATCCCAAATAGGACCGGCTTTCAATCTACTGTCGTTATCATCTCTGTCTTTATGCATGTATGAGCTTAGCTTGTATCCATCTGAGTTTTTAGAGAACTCATTGATAAGAAGAAAGTCCACGAAAGACTTGGTGTCTATGTAGTCATTGTATCTAAACCCTTGTAAATTAGTATAATCATCGGAGAATACGGCATTTTCGAATTCATCCATAAAGCCTTTGATGTACGTTTTTTGAGTTGGTAAAATGTTACTTGCTTTAGGGTAATAATATTGATAAGGCATTGGGTAACCTGCTTGGGAATTATATTCAGAGAAAAAAAGATCTTCATAATCCACATCCCACGTCCAGTCCATTCTCAGGATGTAACCACCAGTTAGAGAGTCTCCAGCCAAATCATCCAAGTCTAGTTTGGCTATATCTACACGATCATCGTCACGTTTTATTTGTTCGGTGAGGATGTAAATTCCTTGGTATTGTCCATTTAGAGTAACTTCTACATAGCGCCAGTCTGCAGCGTAATGTCCCATCTGTTGAGCTAGATAAAAACTCATAGGAATTCTCAGTTGCGTTTTATCTATTACCATGGCGTGAAGAACCCAATCTTCTTCACCACCCATTCCCAGTAAATTTACCGAAATTTCATTTAGCTCAGCATCCCATAACTCTAAGGTGTAGGTCTTCTTGTCAAACCCTTGTGTGCTGTTTCCGCGGGTTTCTATACCTATGTTTCCATTATATTCTGTAAATGAATCCGTAAGCTGATTGACCACGCCTTCTCCGCCATAAATAATACCCATTCCACCTAAAACCTTAGGCTCATCTGGAATTTCTTCGATAGTGGTGGTAAGGACTATGATTGGTAATTCACTCTGGGTGAATTCCTGAGCTGTTGTATAAGCGTTGCAAAGCAGAACGACTGCGATAAGAAAATGAGTTTTCAAATTGATGCTGATTTTTTTTGCGATAGGAAGATAAGTTTACTAAGTCTAACGAATTTAGCTCCTTATGAATTGTGCGCGAAGATAGATTAGTGTTTTATTCGAGGTACTAATCGTTCGATTGTAAATGGTTAATTCTGGTTTCTCATGCCTAGTTTAGTTGCTTGGGGTTTTAAATATGGCTTCTAGGGAGTTTTTGGTGGACTAGGGTGAATTGCTTTTGCGGTTAGATCAATACGAGAAGTCACACAGCAGTAATTCGATAAAAAGGCGTCATCAAATCACCTCTATTTAATAGGAGAGAAAACATTCTAATCCTGCCCGCAATTCAGATTGGTTGCTTTGTTGGCTTGGTTTGAATTGACAGTCTTGGCGCAGTAGCACGAATTCTCCTTTATAAAAACAAGTGAATGTTAATAAAACGATAAGTTGTAGCAGAGGTTTGGAGGTGAATAATTTTTACTTTTAGCCTTTCCAAAATAGGCCGCTAGGCTTTGTTTTAACAGCAAAACTTTCGTTTTAAGAAATGTCAGAAGAAGTAAAATATACCGAAGATAATATACGCTCCCTCGATTGGAAAGAACACATCCGAATGAGGCCTGGGATGTATATCGGGAAACTTGGTGACGGTTCTTCTCCTGATGATGGTATCTATGTGCTTCTCAAAGAGGTGATGGATAACTGTATAGATGAATTCGTGATGGGTGCAGGGAGAACTATCGAAGTGAATATCAAGGATGACAAAGTAGTAGTTCGTGATTACGGTAGGGGGATTCCGCTGGGAAAAATAGTAGATGTAGTGTCTAAGATGAATACTGGTGGGAAGTATGATTCTAAAGCGTTTAAGAAGTCGGTAGGGCTGAATGGTGTAGGAACCAAGGCGGTAAATGCGCTTTCTTCTTACTTCAAGGTTCAGTCGGTGAGGGAAGATAAAATACGTGTGGCCGAGTTTAGCACGGGAAATCTTATGGGTGTTACAGATGCTGAAGAAACGACCAAGCGTAAAGGAACGCTTGTACAGTTTACGCCCGATGTAGATATCTTTAAAGCTTACACCTACAAGATGCAGTATGTAGAGCGTTTGATCTGGAATTACTGCTACCTGAACAGAGGGTTGATTATCAACTTTAACGGGGAGAAATACACCTCTGAAAATGGCCTTAAAGACTTGTTGGAGAACAGCCTAAATGAAGAAACTCAATACCCTATTATTCATATAGAAGGGGAAGATATAGAGGTGGCTATAACTCATACCAATGGGTACGGTGAAGATTATTACTCGTTCGTAAACGGACAGTATACTACGCAAGGAGGAACACACCACAGTGCGTTTAGAGAGGCGTATGTAAAGGTGGTGCGTGAATTCTATAAAAAGGATTACGACCCTCAGGATATTCGGTCTAGTATTACTGCTGCAGTGGCGGTGAAGGTGATGGAACCAGTTTTCGAGAGTCAGACCAAAACCAAGTTGGGTTCTGCAGAGATAGAGCCAGGCGGGCAGACGATGAGAGCATTTGTGCTGGAGTTTCTAAAGAAAGAACTTGACAACTACCTGCATAAAAATCCTGCTACTGCGGATGCATTGCTTAAAAAGATATTGCAAAGCGAAAGAGAACGAAAGGACTTAGCAGGGATAAAGAAATTAGCCAGAGACAGAGCCAAGAAGGCCAATCTGCACAATAAGAAGTTACGTGACTGCAGAACGCACCTCACGGATCTTAAAAAAGAGAGAAGAGAAGACACTACGATATTTATTACCGAGGGAGATTCTGCCAGTGGGTCTATTACGAAATCTCGTGACCCATACACTCAGGCCGTTTTTAGTTTGAAAGGAAAGCCGCTAAACAGTTATGGCTTGACCAAAAAGATAGTGTACGAAAACGAAGAGTTTAACCTCTTGCAGGCTGCCTTGAATATAGAAGATGGGCTGGAGGGACTGCGTTACAATAAAGTAGTTATAGCCACTGATGCTGATGTAGATGGAATGCATATTCGGTTGCTATTACTTACCTTCTTTCTTCAGTTCTTTCCAGACTTGGTGAGACAGGGACATGTGTATGTGCTGCAGACACCACTGTTTAGAGTTAGAGATAAAAAGCAAACGTTTTACTGTTACTCTGAACAAGAGAAGCAGGAGGCTATAGTGGCACTCAAAGGAAAATCAGAGATTACTCGATTCAAAGGATTGGGAGAGATTAGTCCAGATGAGTTTAAGAACTTTATAGGCGAAGATATGCGCATAGACCCTGTGGTATTGGGTCAGGAGGCTGCTATTTCTGAGTTGCTGTCATTCTATATGGGTAAGAACACACCCGATAGACAGCAGTATATAATCAATAATTTAAAAGTAGAAAAAGACGCAGTTGAAGATACTGAGCCTGCGTAAGGGACGATTTACCAATGAGTGAACATTCAGAAGACGATAATTTAGAGAGAGACGAGGAATTTGAGCAGAACTCGGGTGGTGGAAACCAGTTGGACAAGGTCATTCAGGTGGATGGCATGTACAATGAATGGTTTCTAGACTATGCTTCTTATGTGATACTGGAGCGTGCTGTTCCTCACATGAATGATGGTTTAAAGCCTGTACAGCGTAGAATTCTCCATTCTTTAAGAGAGCTAGAAGACGGGCGTTACCATAAGGTGGCCAATGTGATAGGGAACACCATGAAGTTTCACCCACACGGTGATGCAGCCATTGGTGATGCGCTGGTTCAGATAGGTCAAAAAGGATTATTATTCGATACGCAGGGAAACTGGGGGAATACGCTAACGGGCGACCGTGCTGCGGCTCCTAGGTATATAGAGGTGCGGTTATCCAAGTTTGGTAATGAGGTGATGTTCAACGCTAAAACCACACACTGGCTCACTTCTTATGACGGAAGAGCTAAGGAACCAGATACGCTTCCTGCTAAGTTTCCTGTCTTATTAGCACATGGTGCAGAAGGGATAGCA
>LAQC01000009.1:20344-25345 GCA_000981645.1 Cryomorphaceae bacterium ASP10-05a
ACTTTAGTGATTACAGAGATTCCTTTCGGTACTACTACAGGTTCGTTGATAGACAGTATTTTAAAAGCGAATGATAAAGGAAAGCTTCGGGTAAAAAAGATAGAAGATAACACTGCCGAGAATGTAGAAATAGTGATTCACTTGCCAAACGGTGTTTCTCCAGACAAGACTATAGATGCATTGTATGCATTTACCAGTTGTGAGCAAAGCATCTCTCCCAATATTACGGTCATCAAAGACGATAAGCCGCAGTTTCTGGCGGTAAGTGAATTGTTACACTACTCTGCCTTAAGAACAAAAGATTTACTGAAGTGGGAGCTCGATATTAGAAAAGCAGAGCTGGAAGAGAATTGGCATTTTGCCAGTCTAGAGAAAATATTTATAGAGAAGCGGATTTACCGAGATATAGAGGAAGCAGAGACGTGGGAGCAGGTATTGAGTTTCATTCACAAAGGACTGAAGCCACACATCAAACATCTTCTACGCACAGTAACCGATGAAGATGTAACAAGACTTACAGAGATAAAAATCAAGCGTATATCTAAGTTTGATAGCTTTAAGGCAGACGAGAAAATAGCAGGAATAGAAACAGAACTGGAAGAAGTGAAGTTCCACCTGGCCAACCTTACAGATTACTCTGTGGATTGGTTCAAAATGCTGAAAAAGAAATACGGAGAAGGCAAGGAGAGAAGAACAGAAATACGCTCGTTTGACACCATTGTAGCCGCCAAGGCAGCCGTGGCCAATACGAAGCTGTATGTGAACCGAGAAGAGGGGTTTGCAGGAACAGGATTGAAAAAATCTGACAGTGAATTCGTCTGCGACTGTTCAGACATAGACGACATCATAGTATTCCGTAACAACGGAGTTATGCAGGTTTCTAAGATTAGTACCAAAAGCTTTTTTGGCAAGGGAATCATACACATAGCGGTATGGAAGAAAGGAGATATGCGTACGGTGTATAACCTGATTTACGAAGACGGCAAAGGCGGGAAAGCCATGGTGAAGCGGTTCTTTGTGAATTCTATTACCAGAGATAAGGAATACCCAGTGACCAAGGGAACGGAAGGTTCTAAGGTACTTTACTTTACGTCCAACGCTAATGCTGAGGCAGAGGTGGTGCAGGTGATATTAAAGCCAACTGCGCGGCTTAAGAGATTGAGGTTTGACTATGATTTTGCAGAGCTAGCCATTAAAGGGCGGGCATCTGGAGGAAATACGCTGAGCAAGTTCCAACTAAGAAGGGTAGAGCTCAAGGAAAAAGGAGTCTCTACGCTAGGAGCCAGAAAGATATGGTTCGACCCTGCGGTGACCAGACTGAATATAGAGGGCAGAGGAAACTTCCTAGGAGAATTTCAGCCTGCGGATAAGATATTGGTGATACTGAGTACAGGAGAGTACCATTTGATAGGGTTCGACCTGAGCACACACTTCGATGATGCTATGGTTCACCTAGAAAAATGGATACCACAAAAGCCTATATCGGCTGTTCATTATGATGGTGAGAAAGAAGCATTTTATGTAAAACGATTTTTGGCAGAACCGAGTGCTAAGAAAGTACTGTTTATATCGGAAGGGGAGAACAATAGGCTAGAAGCAGTCTCTACGGCTTTCCATCCTATAGCTAATCTGCGTTTCAATAAGAAATTTAAGAAAACCAGAGACAAAGAAGACGAGCAGTTAGACCTGCACAAGTTCATCTCTGTAAAAGGACTCAAAGCGCTAGGGAATAGGCTTCACGCACTTCCTGTAACGGAAGTAAGCATACTAGATTTGGATGAAGAGAAAGAAGCTGCGGCTCTAGCTGCTGTCATGGGCACTTCGGCTCCGAATAACTCCTCGGCTCCGCTCAGTGAAGAGGATTCTGAAGAGAATGAGGAATCTAGTGATGAAGAATCTGCTATCAAAGGCACTTCGGCTCCGTTCAGTGTCCAAGATAGCGCCAATGACAGTGGTGACAAACCAATGACTATAGCCGAGAAGAAAGCGGCTAGAAAGAGAGCTCAGGCTGATAAGCTACAGAAACCAGCAGTACAAGAAGCTGCACTAGATGAAAACGGTGAAGCTATCAAATCTTCAGCTCCTGAGGACAAGACCATAGCCACACAGGAATTTGCCGATGTAATGGCAGAAGCCAAAGCGCGTAAGGATGCCAAGGATGCTCCTAAGAAGAAACCAGCTAAGAAGAAGCCTGCTGCCAAGAAAGCTGCTCCTAAGAAGGAAGACAAGCCGCTCAAGCAGAACCCTGATGATATAGAGATGGATATCGATATTCCTGATGATGAGGATTCATCTGATGATGATGGTGGACAGGGGAGTTTGTTTTAGGTGAGCGCTATGAAGACTATACTGCGGGGTTCTATCTTTCTGAGAAATACTTCTTTGTATTCTAATTTAAATGAGGAAGAGTTGTTAGCTAAAATTTATAGTGTAACAAAATCGGTAGGTCTCTTGGAAGTCAACTAACGCCTAGTTCTAATTCAGAGTATAACTATTATCCTGTTTTTTCATTATTCTCTAGTTTGACCGTACTATTGAAACCTAAGGGTATAAAAGATGTGTCAGAGTTAGAGATGGAAATAAACCTGCATTTCATTCCTAAAATTCTTCTTTCTTGTGTCTTAGGAATAATGCTCATGTATATGATTTTCAGCAGTCATGTATCTTATTCTGCAGGTTCTGGTGGGTTTTTTGTTTTAATTGGTATTCCAATAATCTATATCGTTTCTCAAATAAATTTTTGGTTTCATGGTGAGAGTTGTAAAAACGAGTTTGCTAGAGTGATAGAGGGATTGGAGCTAAACAAAGCCCAAGCGACATAGAAATGGACATCGATATACCAGATGATTAGGATTCATTTGATGGTGGTGATGGCGCTCATCTTGGCCACTGCGCCTTCGATACACCTCCTTTCAGTCGGCACTCAGTGACCGTTGGCCGTTGTCTCTGTTTGAGTTTTGCCCATTTTACAATGTAAGGTAACTGGGCGCTACACTGAGTGGTATGCTCAGCTCTTGCCGAAGCACTCTTGCCGAATGTGTGCACGCGTTAGCAAATGTATCGAAGGTGTCGGGTTAGTTAGCTAATAAGGCTATTCGCATCCACGAAGGCTTAGTGACTTCTATAAGTTCCTATCAGTTAATCACGTGTGTATATAAATTTGGAAGAGACATTTTGTTTAGTCGCACTCAGTACCGAATGCACCAAGGAAACCACCCAAATCACTTACGTTCACAAAACCGTCACCAGAAAAATCTCCAAAACAGGAAGTGTTTTCAGAGCATGAACCATCGTCTATAGTGGCAGTAGGATCATATTCGGCAGCATAGACATAAGTACATCCTAAGCATGAAATAAAATCACAAGATCCGTCATCGATAGTAGCTGTAGGAATGTAGTTGCACGCCAGTGAATAAATACATCCAGCACACGAATCGTAATCACACGAATCGTCAAGACAGTCAGCCGCTGGGTCGAAGTTACACGCTACAGGGTCTGTACACCCTTCTGTTCCTGTACAACCCGTTTCATCGGCCTGTTGCACACCTTGCGCTTCAGAACCGTTTGACCCTGTATAGTTAGAGTAAAAAACTTGTCCTACAGAATAACTAGAAGAGCCTCCGCTACCTGAGGCGTCACCACCAGAAGCGACTATTGATTCTTGAGCGTTTACATGAAGAATAAATACAGTTACGGTAAGAAGAACGAGGGTAATCTTAGAAAAATTCATCTTTGTTGATTTGGGGTCTACTTGTAAAGTTAAACTAAAACAACCGCATTTAGAGGTTAAAAGGTAAAAATGAGTTTTTGTCGGCTTTTTTTTAGGATTAAGCGAGAATTACGGCTGGAAATAAAACATGAAACCACCTCTTTAGTTGGGTTTTAGGAAGTGATTTGGAATATATAGTTGAATTATTGAAAAGTAAAAAAAAGTTATGGGACTTTTAACAGTATCTAAAATACATAGAATACCGGCTTTTAGTTCGAGGTGGCGCTAATTGCGACCATCCAAAAGAGTAAAGACCATTCTAAACTCCTTTAATTCGTTCGTATAAATCTTTATAATTCTTGACAGGGCCTCTTTGTTCTCCAGAATAGTCGATTTTTATAGTAGAGTCTTGTAGGCTGTTCAAGTTGAACGTGAGGGGATATACAAATTCTGGCTGTCCCGTGTAGTTTACAGGGCCATATTTTATGGCGTATATTTTCACATTGCCGTTTTCATCTTGTTTAATTAATGGGAAATCTTGGGTGTATTCCAGGTAGTACTTCACCAATTTATGTTCACTTAGTTCAGCTATCAGTTCATGCGCACTTTCTTCATAATAAAACTCGATATGTTCTCTGTGATCAAACAAACTGTATGTCCCCAAATAGTATCCTTCAGATGTTTTGGCTATACCGTGCCATAGAATGGAATTAAGCGGTGTGGGGGTCACCATGAGTTTGTCATAGTCTATATTTTCGCGTTGCAACGCCTTTACAAAGTGATGATTAGCTATTCCCTTAGAAACGAAAGTCCAACTCATGTAGAGGGTAGAAATCACAATAGTTAGATTTAATACTCTCTTTCTACCAGAGGAGGTGGAGTTCTTAATCAACAGCACGACAACTCCAATTAACAAGATCATGGTGTAAATCGGTTCGATGACGTGAATATTATTGGTAGAGAAAAGATGGCTGCTGAACGGGCTGAGCAGTTTAGTACCATAGGTCGTGCACCAATCCAAAAGTGAGTGTGTCATAATAGAGAGGAAAAAGGCGAGCATCCATTTGACCTGTGACTGTTCTTTCTTATAAACTCTATGGAATAACGCTCCTAGTATTAAACTCAAAACGACAGCTAAAACTATTGAATGAGAAACACTCCGATGAACAGAAAAAAACGCCACTTCATTAAAGAATGGCGAGAGGAAGACATCTAAATCAGGAATAGTACCTGCGATAGCTCCGATAAGTAATGACTTTTTACCTATTTCTTTGTCTTTAACCAGAGCAAAG
>LAQC01000009.1:25415-54072 GCA_000981645.1 Cryomorphaceae bacterium ASP10-05a
GGGGTTTAAATGTAGGGGTTTAATACTAAGGTAAGTGGCTCCTCTTTTCTAGACTAATATTTCATCATTTAACTAATAAAATGTAAGTAATCCTTGTGAGAATGGTGTTTTCATTCAAAAAAATAATACGGAGTATTAGAAGTTTTCCTTTTAGCCGAAGGTTCTTTAAATTGAAATTAATAGGTCCTCAATCCAATAACGAAAGTTAAAGTTTTGTTTAATGGTCATTCTAGCAATTCAATCTTGCGAGCTAGAGCCATCTGATAAAAAAGGAAAATCGGTTACCATTCCATTCGAATCAACCCGTCATAATTTATGAGCTTAAAGGCACTCCTAAATCAAACGGATACGCTGGATTTAATGTTTTATAAAGCGGCCAGTGGTTTGTCATTGACTAAAGCAGCTACGTAGCATGTAGAAAGCTGTTATGAAAAGTAATTATAATCATTTAGACATGTAAAGCTGATTTCAAAAGAAACTACCAGACAGCTGGACTAGTTCTTACTTCTTATTTCAGCGAGTGCTTTAGCTTATTTAAGATTTTTTTTGTGGTGCTTAAGTACTCTATTTTTTGGTTAACTATAGTGTACGATACCACTGAACAGTTGGTATTGGAGCCGGAAGAACTTCGCCATCTGCCATTATTCCAGTGAAACCGAATTGGACAGCGGTATTTTCAGTTTTATGCCACCTAATCCCTGGAATGATCAAGGCGAAACCTCGCTTTCTATTTTCCTCAGTTACTGTCCTTGGTTCATAAATTCCAGTGGTTTGGTTTTCAACTAAAATCTCGGATGTGCTCGTTGTTGTTTTACCAGGAAGCAGGATAAACGAATCCAAAATCAAACTAATTTTATTAGAAATCTTGACCATTCCCGCTATGCTTGAAAGGCCTCTGCCGTCTATACTGCCTTCACTCCAAACAGCACCGTAACCTCCAGAAAGCGCAAGGTTTTTCTTTCTATCACCAATAGAAATGGTTCCGAAAGGAAGAAACCCACCAACATCTGGCGCCGCCCAAGATGCTGTCCCTACTAATGCGCCTAAAGCGAATTGAGTTTTATCTCCAAGTTGCCAAGACTTTTTTATACTTGCGATTAAAGGAATTCCAAGCCAGGTAGTCATAACTCCAATACCTAAATTTTTTCCCACTCCAAATTGGAAGTCGGGTCCGAACAAATTCCACTGTACATAGTGATCTCCTTTTTTTATAGGCAGGCCGTTAGTGGTGAGAAAGTAACGCGTTGCAAATTTATCTTCACCAACAAATACTCCCTTGTTGTTGAAGTCAGAGGTGCTTAACTCTTCAATTTTTTCTATAATGTGTTGAGGAATGTATATTTCTCTTTTGTCTTTAGTCAATAGTAAAATTTCTCTTGAATCTTGCTTCAGTATTATACCGATTAATTTACCGCCATCGGTTTTGGTTATTCTGTGTAGAACAGTATCTTGTTTAACTGCTAATTGTTGTGTAGCCGTGGAGTCAGTTTGAGAAAACGAGAGACTCGTAGCCATGGCGAGTATTAGAGTTAGAGCTAATTTTTTCATGTGGGGCTTTTTGGTCGAAAATAGCATTAATTTCGAAATAACCACCAAATCAGATTAGAAATAGAATGTAATAAACTGTAATTCAGTATTGTGTAATTTAGTCTAGGCAAGTAAACTTATCCATTAGTCCTGCCTTATTTCATGAGTTATCTTCTATTTTTGCACGAAATAATTCAAGCAACTAAAGCGCAAAGGCATTCTGCACATTTGTAGCTCGCCATTTCCAGAATACATCACGATATGATTAAGATAAAGCTAAAAAAACCAACACTCGTTTCATTCGATAAGAACACAGGACTAAACTGTAAAATTTCACATCAGACGTATGTTGAAGAAACTTTAGGTCTAAAGCTACCCGTGAAGTTTAGCTTGCTTATGAGTTTGACAGAGAAGAGTGAAGATGGAAAACTATTAATGCCAGTAGATGGGATTAAAACTTCTGGTAAAGAAATAGCTTTGGAAATTGGCGAAATAAACGCTCTTTTCTCTAGGACTAGTCAATTGGCAGAACCTCTTTTTGGCAAGCTTAAAACAGTGAATGACAGCCTGAAGTCAGAAGCTGAGTTGAAGCCTATATTCGATAAGTATGATAATGCAGAGAAAGTTTACGCCAAGCTAGACTTCATGTCTCATAGGAATTTATTAAGTGACATTATCAAGTCGAAAAAGATAGAAGGATTAAATAAAATTAATGCTCAATATCACGTAAAGCTAGTACGTTCAGCACTTACTGATTTTATTTTGGAAAGTAATAAATATGCACAGGGAGAACTTCTTCTTTGGTATCCTGAAAGAAAAACACTGCTTGAGTATAGAAACTCAAAGGGAGAAACAGAATATTCTGGATTGACCGCAGAGGTATTAAACTCCTACTCTGAGTGTGCTATCAAGCTCGATAAGTACTTGACAAGCATTTTAGGGTAAGATCTATTAAATTTATTTTGTTGTCTAGTTGGCGATACCTAACGATTAGCAACCTTAAGGACGCCTTGTCGGGTTCATCGTTTTGTTAATGCCTTAGTTTGTCTTTGAGATTTTTTCATTGACGTTTGTTCTTGTAAGGCTGGTCAATTTGAGAATGCTAACAAATTCAATTGATTAAATTTACAAGCGAATTCCTAAAGCGCGAATCAACTATCCATTTTTATGAACACTAAATCATTCTTCACTATTCTGCTATTAATTGGCTGCTCTTTAACGGGTTTTGCTGCGCATAACTTGGCAGGGGAGATTACTTATAAGAAAGTATACCCAAATAATCCAGCCAACCACGAGTTCGAGATAACAGTGAATACCCAACATACAGCTAGTTCATCTGAGGATAGGCCTTACTTATATATTCTCTATGGTGATGAAGAACAGAATGCCGCGTTGGATAGTATAGAACGGATTGAATTTTTTATACTTTCAGAAATAAAATACTGCACCTATAAATCTTTTCACACGTATCCAGGTCAGGGAGAATTTTTTATTCAAATGGAGGATCCTAACAGGTCAGGAGGCATTCTGAACATGGAGGAGTCTATCAGTGAGCCATTCTTTCTTGAGTCTAAATTGAGTATTACCGGTGATGCGGTAGCTACGAATGAAAACTCTGTAGTCTTGCTTAATAGCACTGTTCCTAGTGCGTGTATAGATGAAACATGGACCTTTAACGCGGCTGCTTTTGATGTCGATGGAGATTCATTGGTATATGAACTTGTGCCTTGCAAAGGGGCAGGCGGACAGGAGATAAACTCTTGGAGTTTACCTGATCAAATTCCTGGTTTCACTTATAATGGAGATATCTATTTGTATACTGATGGAACCATTTTTTGGGAAATTCCTCTGATAATGGGGTCATATAGTTTCGCTCTAAAAGTCACTGAGTATAATAGCCAAGGCGTAGAGGTTGGTTATGTAATCAAGGATTTTACTGTGGTGGTGGAGACTTGTTCAGAACCTCCCGCAGAGTTTTCTGAATCTATTCAAGACATCTCAGTCTATCCATGGACAGAGATTGAGCTTGAATTATTACTAGAGGACGTTATACCGAATTTAGCTATGACAGCTTCAGGTGGTCCCTTGACCGATATGTATAATACAGCTAGCTTTGAAGTTTCCACTGAGGTAGATCAAGTTATAGGAACTTTTAATTGGACTCCTAATACGGGTGATGTGAGAGATCAGCCCTATTTAGTGGTGTTTAATTCCTTAGCCGATGGAGTTGGAGGAGAAGGTACCGAAGTAGTGCAGATAACAGTCTTGGATCCAGGAGAGAACTCTATTCGTTCAATAGAGAGTTCGAGAATAAATGTATTCCCCAATCCAACTTCTAATTCAGTGACATTAGAAATGGAAGGAGTAGAGGGACAGGAGTATAACCTGTATAATTCACTAGGTGAAATGCTTATTTCTGGGAGTGTAACTCAAAAAAGTCAAGTCATAGATATCTCTAGTCTTTCGGCAAATGTGTACTTTTTAGGAATCGAGAACAATGTGATTCGATTGGTGAAGACCGATTAAATTAAGGACGGCTAACTTTTAAGCGCAATCGGCAGGTTACTTTTTGTTCTTTTATTGATTAATAAGCAGCAGCAGATTAGAAGGGTTTTTCTTGAATTATATCAACTCTGTTCATTCTTGTTTAGTTTTAAAGCTAAAAAATAGATTTTAAATCCGAGTTCATCAGACTCTCCTTTTACCTCAAAGCCAAATCTCTTATAGATGTTTAAATTTTCTTGAGTAGAGGTTTCTGTATAGATGGTAATGGGTTCGTCATTGTACGTTTTTAATAACTCCATAATCATTCTTACACAGGTGCCTTTACCATTTACGCTACTGTGCGCAGCCATGGCAGAGGGGTATACATGGTTTTTGTCCGTATGAAAGCGGTCTATAAGCTTTTGGCGTTGCAATATTCTTGGGATATTCAAGAACCCTATACTCAAATACACTGTTCTGAGCTTTTTTAAGAAGAGTCCTAAGGAATACTGCTTCTTCGATGATCTATCCACCAGTATGCACCCTTTTTCATTACTGGCTATATAGATTTCTCCAGTGATGATGCTTTTATCGAATAGGTAATTAAACAGATGTTCTGCACGCTTTTCTCTGTTGTGCTCACCCTTAATAAAATAATTGAGAGAATTTCCTTCTTTGATGTCAATAAAGGCAGACATTAAAATATCTACAACTAGGGCTTTATCAATTTTAGTGGCTCTTCGCATTAATAGTTCGTGTAATAATCTAAGTACTTCTAGTTTTGTGAGCCTTATAATGTAAAAATTACTATCCTGATTTGAATTGGTATAAAATCTACACTGCAAAGATGGCGATACATTGGCTTAAAAGAAAGAAACCTTACCTGCTATTTTTAGGCACTCTACTTAAATCCAAAGTTACCATTCATGGCTAATTAGTCAAATCGCATTTAATCACAGATAGATTTTTAAACTAGACTAGGGTCTAGTACCTATTGATTTGAGTGCCTGCACCTATTGACTAAAGTCTAAAGTCCATGTAGTTTTAACCACGAATAAAACACGCTAGCAATGGCTTGTGAATAAACTAATCAAGGGCCTAATTACATTTAAATTAATAATGATGAGACTAACTTTTAAAATAGGTGTAGCTTTTTTACTTTTAGCTACAACCACCCAACTGTTTGGGCAAACTACCTTCACAGGAGCGAATAGTAATGAGTTGTTTGACGCAGGAAACTGGGATAATGGAATTCCAGGAAGCGGGAATAATGAAGCAATTATTCCCGTTGGCATGTATGCTGTGATTTCTTCAAATACTGGTACGATTGATGATTTTGACATTACCAACTACGGAACCCTCGAAATCAACGCGGTACTAACCTTGAATGATTACTTCAATTATGGGTATTTGAGAAACTACGGAACCATCGACAACGACGGGACCATCGACAACGACGGGATCGACATCACCGGGGACATCCTCAACGACGGAACCATCAACAACAGCGGGACTATCAGCGGGACCATCAACAATAGCGGGACCATCAACAATAGCGGGACCATCAACCTCTATGGTTTGTCCTTTGGTGGCAACAGCGGAGACATCTACAACCAATCTGGCGGGACCATCAACAACAATGCTAATTATTTTTACAACACTGGGGATATCTACTCTTGCTATGGAACATTTAGTGGTGCTCCTCCAAATGATAGTAATCCAGTTATAACATTGGAGGAGTGCGGAGTATGCGGGGACGTTGCCGGATGCATAGATGCTGGAGCATGTAATTACAACCCAGCAGCTGATTGTGATGATGAATCTTGTGTTTTTCCTGATGGATGTACCGATTCAATAGCATGTAACTACGATTCTACTGCGGTTTGTGATGATGGATCTTGTGTGCTTCCCGGATGTATGAACATATTTGCGTGTAACTACGATTCTACTTCGGTTTGCGATGATGGTAGCTGCGATTACGTCTCGTGCGCAGGCTGCAAAGCAGAGAGCGCTTGCAACTACGATGCTACGGCAACAATACATGATGATAACTGCGATTACACTTCGTGTGCTGGATGTACCTATCCTGAAGCACCAGAGTACGATTCGACTGCAACGATTGATGACGGTTCGTGCAGTGTTGATGTGTGTAAAGGAGATTTCACAGGTGATGGTTTTGTAAACGTGGATGATTTAGGAGGATTCCTTGGAGCCTTCGGTACCTCTTGTGAAATTAACTCTTTTGAAGAGTAACTCTTTTGAATAGGCTTTAATATAAGTAAGGGAAAATCATTAAATATAGAACAAGGAGAGCATTAGCTCCTTGTTCTTTTGACCCTATTAAATTGAGGGGGTGTAGGGTTTAAAACCGGCACCTTATATGGCGCTGGCCATAAAAAGAAACTGCTGTCAGCGGATATGGGCAAATAATAACGATGAATAGTAAAGGACGATAGCGCCAGACTAAGTAAGGATTTATCAGTACATATTTTCCGCTAGACGTTACTCAAACAACACGCGGTGTAAAAGCAACCCAGAACCTGGGACTATGTTATTCATAGCTTCTCCGTCTGAATGAGTTAAGTAGTCTTCTAGCTCGTTTGCTGTCAGTTTTCCTTTTCCCAATAGTTCCAAGCCGCCCATGATTAAACGGATTTGGTACCGCATAAATCCTTTGGACTTTATCTTTAAGGCATACGTGTTATCGGGAGTTGTGGGTGAGCTGAATCTATCTGACTTGCTGATTCCAATGGCTAAGATTTCTCGTGTAAAATCCTTATCTAGCTTGGCGTCTGCCGTGAATCTTCTGAAGTTGTGCACCCCTTGGAATAACACGGCAGCAGCTATCATGGAATCTATATCCATCTCTTCTCCTAAATCAGTTATTAATGGAGCTGAAAAGGGGTGAGGTTTCTCTCCAAAACTGAAATAGTAATGATACTCTTTTACCTTGGCATGCTGAATGATGTTAAACTCAGCAGTGGTTTCAGTAACACTTAGCGCCCGTATATCTGAGGGTAGGTTTTTATTCAATAGACTTAAAAACGCTATAGGCTCTAACGATTTAGTTAAGAATAATTCTAGTACGAAATCATCTGCTGATACTCGGGCATCTGTTCTTCCGCAGCCCAGTGTTCTGAAATCTGTATGACCCGTTATGAATTCGATGGTTTTATCCACCATTCCTTGAATGGTTTTTAGCTTCAGCTGCTTCTGCCATCCGTGATAACGGAAACCTAAAAACTCTATTCTGATGATGTAGTAATGGCTGAATTTAGACAAGGACCTAGAAATTATAGCTCAAAGATAATCTTAAAAGCAACTTTTGAGGAATATAAGAAGAGTTCAATACACCCTGTTTTAACGCTTGGAAAACAACTGTTAGTTCACGATGACACAACCGAAGAGCTTCACCTTGCTAGTTGGACTTGAACAAGTCCTCGTACATCTTCTTCGTTTTCTCTATAGCCTGTGTGTGATTAAGTACAGTGGCTATTCTTTTTCGAGCATTTTCGCCTAGTTTATTGCAAAGCGCCCTATCGTTATACACCTTAAGTATGGCCTCGCGCAGAACTTTTCCATTTCTGGAGGGCACGATAAGTCCACTTTCATTCTGTACCACCAATTCTGTATTCCCCGGAATATCTGTAATGATAGGAGCCACGCCTAGCGACATAGCTTCTATTACAGACTTGGTAATAGACTCTCCATAGATAGACGACAACACGAAAACATCTGTGCTAGAAACGATGTTTAGCACATTTTTTCTATGTCCTAAGAAATGGACGTGACTCTTTTTATCTCCTTGAGCGAGTATTTTCTGGTTTTTCTCGTTATCCATATCATTTCCTACAAGCAGAAGATGAATCGGTAACGCATTAGAAATTTCATTAAATCCTTCCAGTAGAAAATTGATTCCTTTCATCTCCCTGTTGTTAGCCACATTCACTAGCAGAAAGCTATCCTCAGGAATTCCTAATTCTTTTTTTATATCATACGGCTCATAACCCTCGTACCATTCTACGTTATGTCCTTTATTAATGGTAATAGTCTTAGGTGTTACAAAAAAACCTTTGCTCTGTATATACTCCTCTACGCCTATAGAATTACAGAAAATCTTATCGACTCTTGGGTTCAAGTATTTCCAGTAAGCAGTAGGATCCCACCAGTTGATGTTTCCTGCGTAACCTCTGTATAACAGTATTTTAACAGGAAGCTTTTTAGCTGCCTTTATGCCGTTTATAATGGCTTTTCCATTAAACAAGTGAAGCACATCTATTTTATGATTGATGACATATTCTCTAATTCTTTGGACTTCTCCCTTATCGAATTTTTTCTCTGGATGAAAATCCACTACGGTTACTCCAGCTTGTTTAAATTCAGGGACATGTTTAGAGTCTCCATAGGTCATCACGTGTACATTAAACCCTTTTTCAGCCAAGCCTTTAAATATGCTAGCTTCAGGCCTAGTGGAATGGTAATCTCTATAATTACTTATAACTAATACGTTAAGTGACATGTTCTGAGGTTTAAAAGACGCGCAGTGGTATCTGTAAATGTGCGCATCTTGGACAAATGTAGTTATTCACTTTAAGCTGAATAGATCAATTTTTTGATTTGCTCTAAAAAGAATCAACAGTGAAAATGGAAGAACAATAAAAGAGAGAATTAACGTACTAACTTGTCGTTACTTTGTAAGTGTAAATAGCAACAGCATGTTTAAAAAAATTCCTTGGAAAAAAGTACTATTGGGTCTATTGGTGGTATTTGTTTTAATTCAGTTTAAATCTACAGATAAGACAAATCCAGAAGTAATTCTAGAGAACGACTTCTTGGAAATGGCTGATGCTCCAGAAGGAGTGGTTGACTTAATGCACGCAGTCTGTTACGATTGTCACTCTCACTCTGTGCGCTATCCATGGTATGCCAGTATCGCTCCGGTTTCATGGTGGATAAAAGGTCATGTGGATCATGGTTTAGCGAAGGCGAACTATGCAGATTGGAATGCCTATACTAAGGTTGAAAAAGACAGTATTCTTACGGGAAGCAGTCGTTTTGTAGGCTTGAAGTGGATGCCTATTATTACTTATAAAATCAATCATTCAGAGGCTAGATTATCTTTAGAACAGAGAGAGATGCTTATTTCATTCTTTGATTCTGAGAAAGCCAAACTGTATGAGTAGTTTAAACTGTAGTTTAAATAGTTGAATACCTAAGGCTGGTATGGTCAACTTCTAATGGCTTAGTTCCTCAGCTTAATTTATCTTGGATATGAGTTCCTGTTTCTTGGGTCTTATTGATTAAAAGAGCGTAAATCCTTTTTTGTTGTCTTCACAGGCATCACATTGTATCGTTAACAGGCACAATGAGTATTTAAATTCAGCACCACTTTCCGCTGAAATTAATAAAGAGGTTAGACAATCAGATAAAAGAGGAGAGATGCTATTGTTGGGTTTCCCTGCATTTACCAATGGATTATCTGGACGAATGAAGATGTTACTATCTGGGTTTGGTCTATTCGCTCTGGGTTATATCAACCTTTAGAATTTTTTTTTAAATTTCTGCTAGAAAGCTCCTATTAGAACATCTCTAATTGCTGGTCTTCATTGACTTTAGGCTCCTTGCGAACCCCATAGATGTCTAGCTGGTTATCCGTTACTTCTATGAGATTTGTTTTGGCCTGTTTTACTGTTGGTTCTGGCTTTATAGGCTCTGCCACTAAAGCCTTTCCAGGGTAATCGGGGTCTATACTCATTTGGATTAGTTGAGTCTTGGCAGTCTCTTCTTTCTTCTCTGCAGCTTCTATACTTGCCAGCATTTTCTCAGTATCGGAAACCAGCTCTTCCACCTTAGAAATGTCTTCAGGGCTAAGCACAGGAATTTTTATTCCCTTGTTACTTGGAGATAGGTACTGAGAAATCCAATTTTGGGCCATTAATAACGGCTCTTCATCTGCGGTGCAATAGGTGACTCTTCCTATTCTTTTAAGCTCAATGAGCCCCGCACTAGCTAACATTTTTAAGTGTTTAGTAATTCCTTGGCGGGTTATTTTAAATTCCTTTGAAACCGTGGAGATAGATTCTTTCTTTTCGCTTTTTAAAACCAAATCGAATATGGATCTTCGGGTAGGGTCAGAAATTGCTTTGAGTACAGCCGTTAATCTTTTTATTTCTTTAGGTTTCATGAAAGTTTCTAAGCGTTGCAATGATTTTTAGAACGGCAGCTAATCAGTTGCAAAGATAAAGACAAGTCGTCATTATGGAATGCTATTAAAGACTAAAGCAATCAACAAGTTTTTCACATGACGATTTTTAATGGTTAATTCTGATTGGGCAGGAGGATCCTTCATTGCCATCTATGACTGTTATGAAATAAGCCTACCGTTCCACTTTCCTTTAACCTGAGCGATCAGTCTGATTATATATGTAGGGCTAAGAAACGGGTTACATTCAGCACGACTATTGGGTATGATCAAGTGATTAAATTAGAACAACTGAATCTAATAAATCTTTAGTTTTACCCTCTCTATGAACAAGAATAAAAAAAGCAGAAAAGGATTCAAATTCCAGCCATATGAAGCACCCAATCAATCAAACTTTGATAAGTTGTTTGACGTGTTTAAAGAGCTCATTACGCATACTTCCGGAGAATTGGATGAGGCTATAGAATGGCTTGATACATTAGACAAAGAGTATAAGATTTCTGATGACGACTACTCTATGGATGACTTCTTAGAAGATTTAAAGAAAAGAGGCTACATAAGAGATGAGATTAAACCGGATGGAAAAGGGGGGATGGCCATTACAGCTAAAACCGAAAGAGCCATTAGAAAGGGAGCGCTAGAACAGATCTTTGGAAAGATTAAAAAGAAAGGAGCAGGTGCCCATAAAACCAACAAAATCGGTCAGGGAGATGAGTTTACTGGAGACTTGAGAGAATATCAGTTTGGAGATTCATTGGATAAAATTTCGATCACAGAGAGTTTAAAGAATGCTCAGATAAATAATGGAATAGGGGATTTCTCACTCACTGAAAACGACTTAGTGGTGGAAGACACGCAGCATAAAGCTCAGATGAGCACTGTGCTCATGATAGACATCAGCCACAGCATGATTCTTTATGGAGAGGATAGAATAACTCCAGCTAAAAAGGTAGCTATGGCACTGGCAGAGCTGATTACTACTCGTTACCCTAAAGACACGCTAGATGTGCTTGTTTTCGGGAATGATGCGTGGACTATTTCTATAAAAGATTTGCCGTACTTAAAGGTAGGTCCTTACCATACGAATACAGTGGCTGGTCTGCAGCTGGCTATGGATTTGCTGCGCAGAAAAAGAAATACCAATAAGCAGATATTTATGATTACAGACGGGAAGCCATCTTGTTTAAAAATGCCTGATGGAACGTATTATAAAAACAGCAATGGCTTAGATAGGTTTATAGTTGAAAAATGCTACAATATGGCTGCTCAAGCCCGTAAGCTACATATTCCTATAACTACGTTTATGATAGCCCAAGACCCCTATTTACAAAGTTTCGTGGAGAATTTTACCGCCTCTAATAAAGGAAAAGCCTTTTTTACTGGGCTCCAAGGATTAGGAGAGATGATATTCCACGATTATGAAACCAACAGAAAAAAGAGAATCAGATAAATGAATATCGATATTAGCACATTAGGAGAGTTAAAGAAAGCAGGATACACCTCTAAATCTATAAAAGAGGAGCTTAGAGATAATTTAATACTCAAACTGCAGAAAGGAGAAGAGACTTTCTCGGGGATTCATGGGTATGAAAACACGGTTGTGCCAGAACTTGAGAGAGCGATACTTTCTAAGCACAATATCAATCTTTTAGGTCTAAGAGGTCAAGGTAAAACTAGATTGGCTAGGCTCATGCTAAACCTACTGGATGAATATATTCCTGTGGTAAAAGGATCGGAGATTAATGATGACCCATTTAATCCAATTAGTTTACTGGCTAAAGATGCTATTTCTACGCAGGGAGACGATACAGAAATCACGTGGCTTCATCGTTCAGATCGATTCTTCGAGAAACTAGCGACTCCAGATGTAACGGTTTCTGACTTAATAGGAGATATAGACCCTATTAAAGCGGCCAACATGAAGCTGAGTTATGCCGATGAGCGTGTGCTACACTTCGGCATGATTCCTAGAGCGAATAGATGCATTTTTGTGATTAACGAATTGCCAGATTTACAAGCGAGAATACAGGTTTCGCTGTTTAATATATTGGAAGAAGGAGATATTCAGATTAGAGGGTTTAAGCTGAGAATGCCTTTAGATTTACAGTTCATATTTACGGCTAATCCAGAAGATTATACCAACAGAGGAAGCATAGTGACTCCACTAAAAGATAGAATAGGTTCTCAGATACTGACTCATTACCCAGAAGATATAGAAGTAGCCAGAACGATAACAGAGCAAGAGTCTTCTAAAAAAGAAGACAGAATAATTAAAGTTCACGTGCCAGATATAGCTATGGATTTACTGGAGCAGATAGGTTTCGAGGCTAGAGAAAGTGAGTTTATAGACCACAAGAGTGGTATATCGGCTAGAATGAGTATTACAGCTTATGAAAACTTACTCAGTACAGCAGAAAGAAGATCTCTACTTAATGGAGAAAAAGAAACGAGCGTGCGTTTTTCAGACATGGCTGGTATGATTCCATCCATTACCGGAAAGGTTGAGTTGGTTTATGAAGGTGAGCAAGAAGGGGCAGAGTATGTGGCTTACAGGCTCATAGGAGAAGCTGCTAAAACGTTATTTCCAAAGTATTTCCCTAAGATAGAGAAGCTGCAGAAGGAAGATGAGGCTACAGCGTATGATGGCATTCTAAACTGGTTCTTCGAAGAGTCTAATTTCGAGCTCCTGGATGAAAGTACGAATGCAGACTACGAAGGAAATTTAGATAAAATTAAGCCACTGGATGAGTTGGTTAGAAACTCGCTGGCTGAGCTTAAAGCAGAGGACGCTAATTTCTTTAAGGAGTTTGTGCTATGGAGTTTAGTAGAGTTTGATAAGCTGTCTAAAAAACGCTACACAGATGGATTTACATTTAACGACAAGTATAATGAGTATATCTCAGGCTTGAATTAAAAAGCCTTTTTTAATGGATATATAGGTAGATTTTATTTTCATAAAACATGAATACCAAGCGGATTCGTCTGAATTGACTGGTTTGATTCAAAACCCACAACAGTTGTAAGCGTGTTTAGTGTAAAAAAGTGGGTTTCCTATTTCATTACATTTCCGACATCTGTCTAACGGGTATTCGGTTTTTAAATAGACTGAGGGGATTTTGCATAAAAGAGAAGTATTCGTCATTAAAAAAAAGCTTCATTAAGAGGAGATTTATAATCACTCATTAATGAAGCCTTATTTTTTTAACTACGAAAGTTAGTTGTACTTGCCGTTTTAGGAGGCGATAGTCTGCCAAACGATCATTAACTACTCGGTAACCATTTTTTTCTCAGAGCTACCGTCATCATAGATCTCTATAATAATACCACGGTAATCAGCTTCTATTTCTCTGCCTAAAACATCTGTGGTTTTGACTAGTTTCCTAGTATTTAAACTAGTTGTGACTTCTGTAACAGAGACTTCATCTATACATGAGCTATCAAAGAAATTCCAAATTTCCCTACTGGAATCTATGTCCATATTCCCAAATGCTCCGGGCCAGTCATGTCCTCCGCCATTAACTGTGTAAAGCCAAACCTGGAGACAATCATCTAGTTGACCATATTTCTCTATCGATACAGTACTTCCGTCTCCCTGGTCTATGTTAGGAGCGTCATATTCTTCCAGCAGGACCAAGCCTTGATTATTCACAAGGTAATCTATAGCATCTGGAATGCTCGGGTAGGCACCCCAATTATCATCGTTATTAGGGTCTCCCTCATAATACGTAACGTTATCGTTGGTTCCATGAATTTCTAAAACAGAAACAGGATAAGGAAGTGTGCATTCATCCATAATACTCTGCTTAAAAAATCCAGCAACAGGAGCAACTGCGCTAAAAGTATCACCAGCTTCACAGGCTAATAAATAACAAAAATCTCCTCCGTTAGAAAGTCCTGTGCAGTATACTCTTTCTGGATTTAAGGAATTATTAGACTGTAAATAGGCGTTCAAGTCCAGTAAAAACGCCACATCATCTACCGTTTCGTTATTCTGAAAATCATAATCTACATTAAAGAATGTATTTCCAAATGAGTCTTCTATTCCCTGAGGGTAACACACAGCAAATCCATATTCATCTGCAACTTCATTAAACCTAGAGTAATCCATAATTCCTTCTGCAGAACCCGTATATCCATGACATACAAAGACTATAGGACAGTTTTCAGGAGCATTACTAGGGTGGTAATAAATATAATCTCTTTCAATACCACCACTTGTCAGTGTCCCTGAATCGGAGACGGTAACAGTAATGGTTTGACTATCATTCCCTGAGTTATCGTCAGAAATTCCTTCGTTTACATTTTCGATGTTCACTGTTACTTCATAAGTGCCAGAAGAAGGAATAAGTAATTCATCTTGGAATTCGAAAGTATAGTTTTCTAAAGAAGCCAAGTTAAGGCCTGAGAAAACTTCATTAAACTCATCAGCACCGGATTGCCATGAAAGTTCAAATGAAGTGATAATTTCTGCCCCTAGATTAGTTACTATCCCAGTTACAGCTTGTGAGGTTCCAGGATTTACTTCCGTATATAAAGTGAGGTTAGAAAGGGCTAGATCTAAACCTTCTGGCTCAAAAACCATCACATTATCCAATCCCCAGCCAAATAGCCATCCACCATCATCATCGTATCTAAAAGCCACTAGCACATTGTTATTTCCTGCTAAGCTTGAAAGATTTACATTCCGAGTATCCCATTGGCCTTCTACCGAACCATAAATTTCTTCTAAAATTTGCCATGTTTCTCCATCGTCTAAGGAGTATTCAATAAAAGCGTTTTCGAAATCTCCATCTAAATCTCCCTCGTCATAATAATTATCAAATGTCAATGATACAAAGGTAGAACCAGAAAGGTTTAATGGTGCCATGATTAAATAATCCATGCCTTTATTACAGTCGCATTCATCATCATTAGTAGCTATGATCTTTCCGTGGTTCGCTATATCCCAATATTGACTTTCTAATTGGTTAGCTGTACCTAGCAGCCATCCTCCGTCAGAGGCATTGGTCTGTTGGCTCCATCCGTCAGGTAAGTCACCGCTTTCGAAGTCCTCGGAGATAAGAATGTTCTGTCCAATAGAAAAAACAGAAACAAGTAGAATACTGAGTAGAATTGAATAATTCTTCATGAAAATAAGTGGTTGATTGGGTTTAAAGTTCTTAACATTTAGTTACAAAAATAGAGGTAAGACTTGATTTCTCAAAAATGATTATACCGCTAATCTACGAATCCTTTCATTTTTTGACAAATTATATAAAGTCATAATAAATTACTTGTCCACTAGGGTTTGAAATTTTACTCGCATGTAGAACCAAAAAGCGGCAGGAATATTGATAGGTCAGAGATATTCACTCCTTCTATGCCATCTAAATCAGCTATACAGTTTTCTGTACAGCCAAAATTACCTAGTAGTATTCCTAAATCTACGATTTCAACCAAGCCATTTAAGTTTAAGTCAGCAGCACATGGATTGGGGCCGCAGTTATCTAGGCTTTCCAAATTTTGTACAAAAACCGCTTGGTTTCCGCTTTCATCCTCAGCTATCCAGGTTCTTACGATAGTAAATCCATTTCCCACTCCTGGGATAGTTTCTTCAGAATAGGATACTGTAACTGCCGCGGTGCAATTATCTAATGCTTCAACAAGAGGGACTTCAGGAGTAGGCATTCCACAATCGAAGGCTACATCTGTGGCATCAGTAATAAATTCAGGAGAGACTAAATCTTCAATAGAAATTAATTGGGTTACAAAAGTAGAATTACCGCATCCGTCAGAAGCAGTGTAAATGAATGTATAGCTGCTATTGCCATTGTCAGTTTGGGCGTAGTTATAAGTCATGCTACTGCAGTTGTCTGTGGCAGTGATGGATTCATAACCGGGTAGATTTTCTACACACTGAATAGTGATATTTACTGGAGGATTAGTAATTGTAGGAGCGCTATTGTCTTCGAAAGTAATGACCTGAGTGTAAGTAGCAGAGTTTCCTTCAGCATCTGAGGCACTGTATTCTCGGGTGATGCTATAATCACCCTCGCATAAACCAGGGTTAATAACATCTGTAAAAACTAATGTTGGATTAGGGTCACAGTTATCGGTTACTTCAGGAGTTCCGAAATCGGTTAATCCATTTCCGCACTCTAGAGTAATGTCAGCTGGTGTTAGTGTAAAAACAGGAGCTTCGGTATCATTGTCACACAGAGAAACACAACTGCTGTCAAAGAAATTCCAAATTTCCCTACTAGAATCTATGTCCATATTTCCAAAGGCTCCGGGCCAGTCATGTCCTCCGCCATTAACTGTATACAGCCAAACCTGGAGACAATCGTCTAGTTGACCATACTTCTTTATTGATACAGTACTTCCGTCTCCCTGGTTGATGTTGGGAGCATTATATTCTTCCAGTAGGGTTAAACCTTGATTAGTCACTAGGTAATCTATAGCATCTGGAATGCTCGGGTAGGCACCCCAATTATCATTGTTGTTAGGGTCTCCCTCATAGTACGTAATGTTATCATTAGTCCCATGAATTTCTAAAACAGAAACAGGATAAGGAAGTGTGCATTCATCCATAATACTCTGCTTAAAAAATCCGGCAACAGGAGCTACTGCGCTAAAAGTATCACCAGCTTCACAGGCTAGTAAATAGCAGAAGTCTCCTCCGTTAGAAAGTCCTGTGCAGTATACTCTTTCTGGATTTAAGGAATTGTTAGCTTGTAAATAGGCGTTCAAGTCCAGTAAAAACGCCACATCATCTACCGTTTCGTTATTCTGAAAATCATAATCTACATTAAAAAATGTATTTCCAAATGAGTCTTCTATTCCCTGAGGGTAACACACAGCAAATCCATATTCATCTGCAACTTCATTAAACCTAGAGTAATCCATAATTCCTTCGGCAGTACCCGTATATCCATGACATACAAAGACTATAGGACAGTTTTCAGGAGCATTACTAGGGTGGTAATAAATATAATCTCTTTGAATCCCTCCGCTTATCAGTATTCCTGAATCTACGGCAGTAATAGTAATGGTTTGACTATCATTGTCTGAGTTATTATCAGAAATTCCTTCGTTTACATTTTCGATGTTCACTGTTACTTCATAAGTACCAGAAGAAGGGGTGAGTAATTCATCTGCCATTTCGAAAGTATAGCTTTCAAAAGAGACTAGATTAACACCTGAGAAAACTTCACTAAACTCAGCAGTACCGGATTGCCATGAGAGTTCAAATGAAGTGATAGTTTCTGCTCCTAGGTTAGTTACTATGCCAGTTACAGCTTGTGAGGTTCCAGGATTTACCTCCGTATTTAAAGTGAGGTTAGAAAGGGCTAGATCTAAACCTTCTGGCTCAAAAACCATCACATTATCTAATCCCCAGCCAAACAACCATCCACCATCATCATCGTATCTAAAAGCCACTAGCACATTGTTGTTTCCTGCTAAGCTTGAAAGGTCCACATTCTGAGTATCCCATTGACCTTCTACCGAACCATAAATTTCTTCTAAAATTTGCCATGTTTCTCCGTTGTCTAAGGAGTATTCAATAAAGGCGTTTTCGAAATCTCCATCTAAATCTCCCTCGTCATAATAATTATCAAATGTCAATGATACAAAGGTAGAACCAGAAAGGTTTAATGGTGCCATGATTAAATAATCCATGCCTTTATTACAGTCGCATTCATCATCATTAGTAGCTATGATCTTTCCGTGGTTCGCTATATCCCAATATTGACTTTCTAATTGGTTAGCTGTACCTAGCAGCCATCCTCCGTCAGAGGCATTGGTCTGTTGGCTCCATCCATTAGGTAAGTTACCGTTTTGGAAGTCTTCGGAGATGAGAATATTCTGTCCAATTGAAAAAACAGAAACAAGTAGAATACTGAGTAGAATTGAATAGTTCTTCATAAGACTAAGTTGTTGGTTGGGTCGAGCAGTTCGTATTGGTTGCTAACAAAAATAGGGGTAAGACTTCAAGTATCAAAGGTGAGAATACCCCTATTCTACGAATCCCTCCATTCTAATAAGCCCTATTCTAAGGCATAAAACCATGATAATCAATAGTTAGTATAAATATTTTTTGTCTGAATAGGAGCTGTTCGCAGGGGCTAAAATAAGAGGGATAAGGTTGTTTTATACTTGCCGCTCCCTTAAGACTCATAAAACTCGCTTCGCTATAAGATTGCCAGCCGAGAGCTGCAATTCTCTAACTTCATAACAGATCAGTGGCCCTCTTAAAAATGACAATTTGAATCTTTTAGTATAAATAAGATTGATTTACGTGTCGCTTGTACACGGTATTTGCTTGCAATAGGCAATTAGGCTTGTTAAAGGTTTGTTTTTGATTCTCAATGTTCTATTATTGAGATATGAATAGGACGAAAATCATAGGTACAGGGAGTTATATTCCCTCAGTCAAGCAAAAAAATTCAGATTTTCATACACACAAATTTTACTCTGCTAACCAGGAGTTAATAGAAGGAGAGTCTGAAGTTATAACCGATAAATTTGAGCAGATAACGGGTATCAGTGAGAGAAGATATATCTCTGAAGATCAAAGTTCATCTTCTATAGCTACAGTAGCAGCTGAGAGAGCGATTAAAGACTCTGGTATAGACCCAGAAACCATAGACCAAATAATCTTCGCTCAAAATTTCGGTGATGTTGTTAAACATACTATTCAGACTGATGCCGTCCCTGCATTGGCTTCCAGAGTGAAGCACAACCTGAGAATAAAGAATCCTAGATGTGTGGCTTATGATATTCTTTTCGGATGTCCTGGCTGGGTCCAAGGAGTAATTCAAGCAGATGCTTTCGGTAAAGCAGGTATGGCTAAAACTTCTTTAGTCATAGGAGGGGAGACTCTCTCTAGAGTATTAGACATGCATGATAGAGACAGCATGATATTCGCAGATGGAGCAGGAGCTGCTGTAGTGAAATATGAAGACAGTTCTGATGACAGCGGAATGCTCTCTGCAGCGAGTCTATCTCACACCCTAGATGAAGCGTTTTACATACATTTAGGCAAATCTAATTTCCCGGAATCTGACCCGAGAATTAGATACATTAAGATGCATGGCCGTAAAGTATATGAATATGCGCTTACTCATGTGCCAGTAGCCATGAAGGAATGCTTAGATGACGCTGAAGTAGCCATAGCTGACTTAAAGAAAATCTTCATCCATCAGGCCAATGAAAAGTTAGATATGGCTGTAATAAAGCGTTTTTATAAGCTCTATGGAATTAGAGAGGTTCCATTAAATATCATGCCTATGAATGTTCATGAATTAGGGAATAGTTCTGTAGCCACAGTTCCTACGCTATTGGATCAAGTGAGAAATGGAGATTTTCCAGAACATGAATTGAATAAAGGTGATGTTATCATGTTTGCCTCTGTAGGTGCAGGGATGAATATTAATGCAATTACTTATAGGGTTTAATCAGTAAAAACTGTTTTTCTGCTCCTATTTCTGATAAATTTAAAAGTCGGATTTTTGCTAAATAAACAGGGTGTAAAATGAAAGTATTAAAAGAATTTAAGGGGTTTGCTGTATAAGGGAATATGACAGACATAGCCATTGGGGTTATCATAGGCGCTGCTTTCAATAAGGCGATAGATGTCATCGTAAAAGACATCATTATGCCGCCTCTTACTTTGCTTACAGGGACTATGGACTTCTCTGCGGGTAAATTAATTCTTAGAGAGGCTTTGGTTAGGGTGGATGGTTTGATTGTACCGGAGATAGTCTTGGCTTATGGCAAGCTTTTTAATGTGCTTATCGATTTTATCATCATCGCTTTCACTATTTTTTTGGTAGTGAAGTTCATGAATAGGTTAAGGAATAAAGCTCAAGATTCTGAAGATAAAACCGTTAGCACTCCCAAAGACATAGAGTTGCTCCATGACTTAAAAGAACTCATGGAAGCTCAGAATGAAATCCTGAAAAAGTCTGTTCAATAGTCACTCTAGAAATTCATTTATCCATTAGGTTTGTGCAACCATGAAAAAGCTCCTCACCCTAAAATTCGGGAAAAGCGTATTTAAATTCGGATTAGGTTCTGTAGTGGCTACAGTAGTCGACTTACTGCTGTTCGTTTTTGTTTTTAGTCCCATACTGAGTCCTTTCTATGCTTATTTAGCGGCAGCAGCTATTGGAATTTCCGTCAATTTCTTAATCCAGAAGTTGTTCATCTTCGAAATGAAGAAATCGGTGTATTCTACATTTTTACTTTCTGTGTCTGCTTCTATAATTACTACGCTTATAGGTGCATTTTTAATAGAGGAGTTTGTGGAATGGTCTATTCTAAAGGAGAACTTGGAAGAAACTCATGTAAAAACGGTGGCGTACATTCTGGTAACAGGAATTCGCTTTTTCCTCAATTTTTTCAGTAAAAAGTATATTTTCGAGAGAAAATTTATCTAATCAACCCGTATCAACTGTAAGTCTGCGGTGCCAAAAACGCGCATTTGGAAAAGAGTATCCCCAGTTATTTTTCTCGCCAGATGTCCAGAATAACCCAGGTAGTATCCGCTGCCATGATCTTCATCTGTAAACTGCAGCACATTACCCGTTTCTAGAAAATAGTAGTAAGGAATCTGGAAAGGAATATCTGGTGGAATTTCTATGGTCACTTGTTCCTCTATTCCAAACATAGCCACATCTGGCCGCAGCTTCATGTGAGTTCCTAAGAAAGTAATAGGTTCACCATGAGATAATAGAACAAGCTCTTTAGCGACTTCTCTATATGGGTTTCCTTTATTTATTTTCTCCTGAGTGATCGGCAGTGCTATGAGGTTAAAGCTAAGTCTTAGTAAAAACAACCCTAAAATAAACGTCCACACAAAGTTTATAGATTTCGAATTTTTAAAAGTGGCATACGCTGAAACGACCACCAAAACACCCACTAAAAAAATGAACGGATAACTTAGAACAGCATCTGTTTGAATAAATAAAACTGAAGCATGCCCTAAACCTCCTAATGCCAGGAGTGAAGCAGAAATCAGTCCTGCCGCTCTAATTCCTTTTTTAGAGAAGGAGAAGCCTTCATTTAGGCAAAACACAGCCACTGTGCATATAAACGGAAGGAACATATATAAATACCTATCTCTCACATCAGAAGAAACCCAGTATAACAAAAAATTAGCTCCTATAAATAGCACGCAAAACTTAAGAAACGGATTAGCCCAAAGTTTACTTCTAAGCTCTTTTTTTACCAGAAAAACTAATCCTAAAGACCACGGAAGAGCTATGTGAAGTAGCTTTAAGGGATTCGAGAAAAATGCATTTAAAGTTCCACTAAACCCTTTTTCTGTAACACTTTTTTGAGAAGCTTGGTCAAATAGATTGGCCAGATAATCACCTACATTATTGGATATGCTGTAGGTGTAAAAGTAACTACCTAGTAGGGTAAACAAGACTGCTATTCCTAAGAAATGCCTCCAACTAACCAAGAGTCTGAACTTCTTAATGGCTATGCACCAAACCAGTAAAGTAATGGCCTGAAACGCGAAGGAGGGAAGCCCTTTGGTGAGAACGCCAGCTGCGCATAAGAGGTATGAGACCACAAACATCGCAGTATACTTTTCTTTGGTAGAAAAATGGAATATTGCTAGCCCTTGCAACGCTACGATTAAGGCATATAGCAAGTCAATCTCTGCCGTGTTTACTGCGCCATAAAAAAGAAGGTTAAACGCGCTTAAAAACCCCAGTGCTGAGAGCAGTGCTAGTTCTCTGGCCAAATAATTCTTAGTAATTCGAAACCATAAAAAGCCCAAAAGCAAAAAGGAAATAGCTCCTGGTAAACGAGCTATGGTATCTCCATAATTCCCTGTAAGCTTCATTAAACTTGCAGTAATCCAAGTGGAAAGTGGAGGTTTGTTGTAATACGTTTCGCCATTGAGTTTAAGGGCCACAGCATCTGCACTCTGAACCATTTCTACCGCTATCTCCGCTCTTCTAGGTTCCTCTGCTCTTAATTCTACCACATCCAAAAAACCCAACATAGCGATAGTAACAGCTGCTATTAAGCTTACTAAAACCCATTTACTCGGCAGCGTTAATTTGGTTCGTGACATCTCGCGAAATTAAGGATTAGCGGTTAACATCTATGTTTTATGTAAGATTAGCATCTATGCGTTGCAACGCGAAAACTTCTGCCTTAATTTGGTAAAAAATTTACTATTGATGGGAATTCCAGAAGAGGTGTTCAAGTTTCTGAAAAAAATAGCCAAGAACAATAACAAAGAATGGTTCTTAGAACATAAGTCCACTTTTGAGGATAGGCATAAAGAGTTCAAAGGGTTTTTAGCTTTAGTAAATGCAGAACTCATTAAAACCGATGAAATAGAAAGTCATAGAGCTTATAGAATATACAGAGATGTGCGGTTCTCGAAGGATAAAACGCCTTACAAATCTCATTTCAGCGGCTTCTATAAAAGAGGTTCGGCAGAAAAAAGAGGCGGTTACTTCGTCCATATTCAACCTGGTAATTCTTATGTAGGAGGAGGGTTTTACGGCCCAAATAAAGAGGACCTTTTAAGAATAAGACAGGAGTTCTCTGAGGATCCTAAAGAGATAAGAGAAGTTCTGGGGAATGATGAATTCAAGAAAACCTTTGGTGTGCTGAGAGGAGAAGAAGTGAAAACTGCTCCTAGAGGTTTCGAGATAGAAGATCCAGCGATCGATCTAATTCGTAAAAAACAATTCTACGTGATGAGAGAGTTTACCGATGAAGAAGTTCTCTCCGGTGATTTTTTAGAGCAGGTAAATCACAGTTTTAAAGTCATACGCCCATATTTCGATTATATGAGCTCAGTGCTTACCACAGATTTAAACGGGGAAAGCACGTTATAGCAGTCATTTCGGCTAATCGGGAAATCTAGCTAACAGCTAGGGAAGTATAGTCTAAAGCCACAGAGAATAGTCTACTGATATTTGTACCATAATTTAAAATTAAGAGATATGAAAGCGATAGAAAGTGTAAGCGAGTTTAACAATTTAGTGAAAGAAGGGAAGCCAGTTTTCTTAGATTTTTATGCAGATTGGTGTGGTCCATGTCAAACGTTACTTCCTACAATAGAAAAGCTTTCTGAAGAGTTTAAAGATTCTGTAGAAGTTAGGAAAGTAAATGTAGATACACAAAGAGAGCTTGCCGCTAAATTTGGCATTAAAAGTATTCCAGCGTTATTCTTTATGAAAGGAAATAAAGTCATAGAGAGAGCGAACGGAGCTCTTCCTGAAAGTGAATTAAGAAATAAGTTAGAAGCACTGATTAGTAAAAACTAATAGGGGTTTAGATTTGGTTAAGAGGTATAATTTGGAAAACACGCGCTGCAAAGCGGGTGTTTTTTTTGTGCTAGATTTATTATTCGTTTCTAGAGATCGATTTGAGATCACAAACATCCCCAGTCTAGAAAAAGTATTCACAGCAATTCGGGGTGGTGGCAGTGCAAACGCAGCAATCCTAAGTAAAGACCCATTGCAACGCCAAGTCTCAAAAAAAACTCACCGATATATAGGAGCACTAAAAATGTACGGAACTCATAAGTTCTATCATTCCCATTATATTTGGCTTATGCTAAAAACCACCACCTCTTTATTAACTCTACTTTTAGTAGTGCTTTCTCTTCAATCTGGGTTTTCTCAGTCGCAGGATACTCCTTATGACACTATGCCCGGAATGAACTCCATCCTCAAGCCGGCATACCAGGCAGAATATCCGGAATGGGCGCAGGTGCTTTACCAGTATCCTACCAACTATACTGAGGCGGTAACGTTATTCAACCAGTCCAAGGATGAAATTCCTGTGGAACTAAAAGCGGTGAGTAGGTATTTTAAACTCTGGCTGAGAAACATGGAGCCTTTTGTACAGGCTGATGGGACTATTACTGTTCCTAATCAAGGAGATTATTATAGAATTCTTAGAGACAATCAACTCAATGCTAATCAGGCTGAAGGCGTGAATAGGTTAAACTCAAATTGGACCTTCTTAGGACCCAAAGAAACATTTTGGTTAAATGAATCTGATGATCCAACCGCTCCGGCTCCTTGCCCGTGGCAGGCCAATATCTATTCATTTGATGTCTCTAGCACCAATACTGATGTGCTTTACTGTGGCACCGAAACCGGGTTTGTAAATAGATCACAGGATAACGGAATAACGTGGGAGCTTACCGCTCCTAATTATTACTTCGGAGGTGGAGTTACCGCGGTAGCTATTAGTCCTGCTGATGAAAATGTGGCTTACGCAGCTGCCGGGAACCAAGTACATAAAACCATTGATGGAGGGGGTGTGTGGATTCCTCTTTTAGATGAAGGAGACCTCTTTAATGCGAATCGATTGAAAATAGATCCACAGAACCCAAATACTATTTTGGCAGCCGCCAATGATGGAATTTATCTCTCTACAGATGCTGGAGCGAGCTGGGAGAGAACATGGACGCAGAGTACGTATGATGTCATTCTTAAAGCAGATGACAGTTTCCAAGTATATGGCTTAACGAATGCTGGAGGAAATTATTCATTGGTTAATTCTACAGATGGTGGAGCCACTTTCTCTGTATCATCTAGTTTTCCTACTACAGTATCTGTGGATAGCGGTGGCTTGTTAGGCGTTTCTGCTGCTGATCCCAATATGATACTCTCTGTGATGCTGAGTTCTGGTAATACTCCAGTACTCTACAAAGCAGACTTGGAACTAAACACTTGGAATTTATTGGCTACAGGGCAAACAGCGGATTTCCCTTTAAACAATGGTCAAGGGTATTATGATTTAGCGTTAGAGATAGATCCTCAGGATTCAGACTTGATTTTTGTAGGAACTACCACGGTTTATAAATCTAGCAATGGTGGGCAGAGTTTTACTGCCGTAGGCGGGTACGCTGGAGATTATGCCATTCATCCAGATGTGCAGCACATAAAAATGCTGTCAAACGGAAACATGTGGATAGCCACAGATGGCGGTTTTACTTTTTCTACAGATCATTATAGCAATACGAGCAACTACTACGCTCGGAATAATGGATTGGTGGGATCCGATATGTGGGGATTTGACCAAGGATGGAATGAGGATATCGCAGTAGGAGGAAGGTACCACAATGGAAACACCGCCTTAGCAGACTTTTATCAACCAAAAGCCCTGAGAATGGGTGGAGCAGAATCTCCGACTGGATGGGTATTGCAAGGCAAAAGCAAGCACGTAGCATTTAATGATTTAGGAAATGGATGGATCTTACCGTCCACAGCAGAGGGAGCGCCAGAAGGGCGATTCATCTATAGCAAATACCCAAATATGTTCGAGTATGGTGGGAGGCGTAGCAATATGATTATCCATCCAAATTACTATGGTCAGATTAGCATTGGTGAAGGAGATGGATTCTGGACGAGCTTAGACATGGGAGTGACTTGGGATTTAAGCTATGATTTTGGATCAACGGTTAAATACATTCAAAGAAGTTATTCCAATCCAGATGTGATTTATGCGGATATAGATGGTTCTGGATTACATAAAAGTAGCGATGGAGGATTGTCATGGGATCCCAAGCCATCCTTAACTCAATCTCCTAATGGGAGTGCTTATTGGGAGGGAAAATTATTCTTTGCAGTGTCTCATTACGATGAAAATACGATTTATGCTTGTTTACAGAATGGGACTTGGTCTGGAGATATAGGAGAAATTTATAAATCCACAGATGGCGGTGATACTTGGGTAGACTGGACAAGTGGAGTAAATGAATACACCAAAAACTTAGTAATTCAGCCCACAGAGAATGGCCAAGACCTGGTCTATCTGTTCACCTCTGCTAGAAACGGAGAAAATGCCAAGGTGCACATGCGTTATGAAGATGGTGCAGCATGGGAGCTTTTCGATGAAGGATACCCTGCAGGAATGCAAGTAAATCTAGCACTTCCATTTTTTAGAGACAGTAAGCTTAGAGTAGCAGGAAACTCAGGGATTTGGGAGTCAGATATGGAAGAAACAGCGTTTACGCCTATCCTTAATCCATGGGTAGAAAAATCATTTTATAACTGCATGACAGACACGCTTTATTTTGATGATCACTCTATAGTAAACCATGAAAACGTAGAATGGCACTGGGAGATCACTCCAGAACCAGCGTATATATCAGACGCCAATAGCAGAAACCCAAAAGTAGTTTTGGGCCAGACAGGGTCGTACACAGTAGATTTTACATTAACTAAGAATGGCCAAGTGTATAACAAAGTCATTCCCGATATGGTGACCGCCACTACATGCCCATCTGTAGAAGATTGTGGAAACCCAGGCGATTTGCCCAAAGAAGATTGGGAATTGATTTATGTAGACAGTGAAGAAACGGGGCAGCCAGGACTAGCCATTATGGCATTCGACAATGACCCTACTACCATCTGGCATACGAGGTGGAGCTCAGGGACAGACCCTTATCCACATGAAATGCAAGTAGATTTAGGGGCTGATTATAAACTCTACAACTTCACTTATTTAGCCCGCCAAGTAGGAGCCAACGGTAGAATAAGCGAGTATGAGCTATACATAACCGATGACTTAGGCGACTGGGGAGTTGCTGTTTATACAGGAACCTATGAGAACTCATCGGCACCTCAAACTATTGATTTTGAAAATCCACCGATAGGCAGATATTTCAAAATAGTAGCGCTTTCTGAGGTAAACGGTGGGCCATGGAGCTCGGTAGCAGAATTTTCATTTGTAGGCTGTTCTAATTTTGATAGCTCGCTGCCAGAACTAGCCAGTCTTACACACTTGAAAGCGTTCCCTATCCCTACAGCAGGGTTTATTACAGTAGCACTACCCACAGGAAATACGTTTAACTATTCCATCTATACGCTCACAGGTAAGTTAAGTAAAGAAGGGCGTTGCAATGGTTCTAACAACACCGCAGACTTTGACCTCACAGACCTCACAGCAGGGAGCTACATCATCGTGCTGAAAAATGAATTGGGCGGTACTTATCGGGTAAAGGTGGTTAGGGAGTAGGGTTAATAAAACTTTAATTTTTTTTAGATAGAAAAGCCTCTCAGAAATGAGAGGCTTTTTTTGGAACTATCTTGTTTGAAACATTCCTAAATCCACTTATGATTCTAGTAAGTTGGATATGCGAAGCTGCTTAATCTTTACTCATCACTACTTCTTAGGACCAAATTCCTTTTAGTTTTCTGAAATCTTCCAATACTCAAGGTATTTGGCCTTTCAAGGCCGCTATGATTTCATACACGATGCTGTGTGAGTTCATTTCGAATAAAAAAGCGGTATTATTTTTTTATGAATTTCTTCCTTCCAATATTCTGGCTCTCTGCTAGTGTTACTATGTATGTTCCAGAAGCTAAAGTTGACACATCTATATTCTTGGTCATTGTTCCTTTTAAAATCAATTTCCCAGTTAAATCAGAAATAGAATAACGAGCGCTACTCATTGAATTAGGGTAAGAGATGCTAATTATATTTTCAGATGGATTAGGATAGATTTCAAAATCAATAGCACTAATCTCATTAACAGATGTTAGGTTCGTTAGACCAGAAGTAATTCCATCACTTGGAGTGGTGTTGTAGCCTATATCATATAGGATAATTGTATCGTTACTAGCTACGACTTCTAGTGAAATCCAACCTAAATGACTTTCTCCAGAAATATCTAGGTTCAGTCCAAGGTACTTCATTCCAGCACCGGTGAATAGTCCACCACCTCCAACGTCAGTTCCTAAAGCAGCGTTTCCTGAACTGTAAGGGTCTGTTACATCTGCACCGAAATTTAGGGCATCAGGATAGCCAAAAGTGGAGCCATCCATTACTTGAGCGTTTCCAAGTGAAACTACTCTGGCGGCTGTTAAACTGCCAGATAAAGGAAGAATCTCGAAAGTATAATCATCATTACTATCATTGTCAACGTCTATGGTAAATGATCCTGAAGAAATTGTGATTGTTTGATTAACAGGGTAGCTGTTGATTTGTGATATAGCCTTATTTCCGACTAGGAAGAGCAAAGCAGCACATAGGGTTAGAATATTTAGTTTCATAATGTTTTTTTTAATTTTTATTGAGCTGATGGCTTGATAAGATAAAGCGCTATACCTCTACTATCCATTCCAATTGGATAACGTGACAGTAAAAGTAAATTAATTTTATTTCTAATAACAATTAGATTTCAATGCTCAATTAAAAGTCTGGCTACTACACTTTAGACACCTAATTTAACTAGTACTGATTAAATTTTAAAAGCGTAAGAATTTTAGCATTACCGCTCTCAATGTTTTGTTCTTATCACCACAGGAAACCACACAAAAATAAATCCCAGAATTAAACTTCTTAAATGAAAGTTGATCTCCACTCTGAACGCCCTTAAATTCTCTGGTAAATGCTTGCAACACTTATATATTCGTGAGTCCTTTCACCACTTTTTAGGGCCGAATTCCTTGTAGTTCTCTGGGATCT
>LAQC01000009.1:54184-86991 GCA_000981645.1 Cryomorphaceae bacterium ASP10-05a
GAACCACTCTTGTAAACCACGATACAACCAATAGGAGGTCTTCCGTTTTTTACTTCACTCAGAGATATGGCTTCAATATCCTCGGTAAAACTGTCTCTATCGTCACTGTCTCTAAAATTATACCCAGAGTCTGAGCTAATATTCAACCTAGAATAGGTAACCGTTTTCTTCTCCACTGCTAAATCTATTAGCGTCTCTCTTATTTCTAAATTTACGTATATCTCGTCCATAGTGTACTAGCTTAAAATCAAATGTAGGCCTTTTTTAGGTGGATGTTTACCAGGTGTTCACTGAGAGCAATAAATGGAAAAAGAGGAGTAGGGTAGTTTGATTATTTAAGTTTTTCTGCAATTCTAGAGGAATGTGTTTAGTTGAATTCTGCAAAACCACCGAAAAAAGGGAATCTCTACTTAATAGAGATACTACTCGCTAGTTATGATAATCCTAGAATCTAGACAACTGCATAAAGAACGCCTACAAAAGTTTCCGGCTTTTACCTTTAATTCTCCAGCTCATAAATCTTCTTCATCTTAAAATGCATTTATGGAGCTATTTTAGGTTAATGTTTCTTGCTTTTGGCTGAGGGCATCTCATCTCTTTCCAGACATAAAAAGAATTATTTAGAGGATTATAAGTGCTTTTTTTTCTAAAACACCTCTTTTTGATAGAAAAACACTTGCTTTTGAATGTAGCCGCCTAGTTTTTATTGTTTTTAAGTTTGTATTTAAAAACTTGTAAGTTAATGTGTTGATTTATTCTGAATTTGCAAATGAAGGAATGCACGAAGCAGTCGTGTAGGAAAATTCCTAATAACTACGTGTTTATTCATGGGACGCATATGTGTTCTACTTTTGGACTCAAGTAAGTTAGCTATTTAGCCTTCTCTCCAAACTTATTTAAAATCAATGGCCTCTCGGGGCTATTGATTTCAATTAAATGCTAGTGATAAAGCAGGAGAGAGCCAGGAGCATTCATTAGGCTTTTAAAATGACTACTGGAAAAAAAATTAGCATATAGGAATAGAGAGTTCTGAAATGCTTATTGTGCTTATAGAGCATAAGAAAAACGTTGAAATCCGGGAAACCGGTGGGGTCAACAGGTTTATCCCTGTTAGTTGGATTTATTCAGCTAGCAGGGATTTATTGTTTTTGACTGTTTCTTTAACTTAAATCATTTAGTTATCAAGTTTTATATGAATCCACTGACAAGTGTATAGAGTCGTTTAGTTATGGTTTAGGGTATAAAGATCTTTTTGTGCTAATCTTGTGTTGTTTCGCTTTATTTAGAAATGAGTTTTTGTCGTAACAGTTTTAAAAATTTTCCTTCTGGTCTTACGTCGTTGTTTCTAGCTTCTTATAGAAGAAATCTTTTTAACGTAAAAAATGCAGAGGAGATGAACCACAGATTGCGTAGAGTTTATTTGATATTTACTACAGGCGTTCAATCGATTTACGAGCATTTTCTGTTTTGCGCACATAATTAATATTATGTTAAGTAAGGAGTCTGAAAACGCCTTTCCCTCTTTACTTATCTACCCCAAATTGTAATCAACCTAAAGTTTTGCTTCATTAAAATTAAGAAACACATACAAATCATAAAAACAAAAAGCGCTAAGAAGCTAAAGCTTAACCCCGCCATCGTTGTGCTTTTCCAGAAATCGTGGGCGAGATCATTCCTAGTGTTTTCTGAAAAACTCTAAAGATTTACACAATACACCCTTAATAAAATCATTGATCTTTTGCTTAAACCTGAATATCACTGCTCTACATTTACTTCAATCAAAAATTTTAATTAATTATGAAAAAACAATGTTTACTTCTAATCTGTGCGATTAGTTTTGCTTTTCTTGGTAATAGCCAAGATTTGACGTCAAAAAAGGGAGAATCAATGTTACCTGAAGCTGGAGATTATGCGCTAGGTTTTGATGCTGCACCTTTCTTAAACTATGTAGGTAACTTAATGAATTCAGGAGCTAATACCTCTCCTACTGCCGATTTTATGTCTGGATATGATGCTTCTATAACAGGTAAGTATTTTAAAGATGCGCAAAATGCGTATAGAGGTTCGGTAAGAATCGGTTTAGGGAGTACTACCGAGACTGATGCTGCTGGAAATGAGATGAAAGCATCTTATAATGCTGTTTCTTTAGGCGCTGGTATAGAAAAAAGAAGAGGAACAACTCGTGTACAAGGTTTCTATGGAGCTCAAGCAGGGGTAAGTCTTGGAGGAAGTTCTATGTCAAATGATTACGATGAAGCTTTATCGGCAACTAATCCAGGAGATCCGATGATGCCTAGAGTAACTGAAGTTGACGGTGGATCTTCTTTCGGTATAGGTTTGGGAGCCTTTGCAGGTGTAGAGCTATTTATTTTCCCTAAAACTTCAATCGGATTTGAATACGGATGGGGTCTAGGATTTAATTCTACTGGCGCAGGAGAAGCAACTACAGAAATATGGGATGGAAATGAAGCTATTTCTACAACAATTGAAACTGGATCTTCTAGTTCTTTTGGAATAGACACTAACAACGGTGGAGGAGCATTAAACGTTATATTCCACTTCTAGTAGAATAAAGAAATAATGAATTTAAAAGCCCATCGAAAGATGGGCTTTTTTTATGCCCTTATATTTCGGAAGTAAATTAAGTACTGTGCCCATCTTCTTAATCTTGTCGTCCTTAATCTTCATTGGAGTCATCTCAACTCTCTCCTATTTTCAAGTGTTTCAATAGCTGTTTTTTTAAAGAGTGCTTTTGTACTGCTTTTCCATTTTATGATTGTGTCCTGTTTTCTTTTACATCTGATCGAGACGCTAAATCTGATGAATTAAATAGAATAGCATAGGTGTATCTGTAGTGCTATCAGCTATTGTTGTCGTGCTTTCGCTGATGTGTAAAGACGGAATAATTCTACTTATTGAATCTATAGTTCCATATCCACAACTGCCTATGGACCTTTAAAAATAAAGGAATTACTTTTTTAGATTGAAGATGATTCTATCCTCTTCGGTGCCTGGCATATCTTGGATGTCTATGATCTTAATAGCCGCATGCAGCATGTTTAGGGTGTCGTAGCGAGTAATTAGAATATCGTCTATTTCTAGATTAGCTATTGTTACGGATGGTTCACCAGTATCATAGGTAATCCCAGCAAACGATTGTCTAGCAGATCCATAATTGAATAAATTATTTCTAATGAATTTAATTCCTGAATAAGCTCCTAAGCTATTCTCCTGATTTTCATTGTCAGTTACATCAAACTGAACTAAATCTACTCCACTGCTGTCTGCTAGAGAGGCCAAAACTAATGGCTCCAACTCTGTGATGTTAAAACCATTGGTGTTTTCTGTAGAGAAATTTGAGTAAAGTTCATGTCCCGTACTTTCTACCATTACAGGATCATCATTCACTTCTGCTACTCGTGATGTTTGACCAGTACGTCCTTCTGCATCTGTTATCGTAAATATAACGTTCCATTCTGCTATAGTATCATTCTCTAATTCGAATGTATAGATCGAGTTACTAGAGACCCCTGAAAGCTCGTCTTCATAAACCACCGAAGTAACTCCACCTTCCGGCTGAGTGCTAATCACCAATAAGCTCAATTCTGCATCACCGGCAATTCCTTCTATCGAATATTCGATTACATCGTCTAGATTTATACTTTGTACATAGGTGTTTGGTGTAACCACTACACTGGGCGATACAGGGTCTTCATCACAGGAAACACTAACCAATGCTATAAATAGGGACAAAAGGATACTTGAATTCTTCATTTGAAATGGACTAATAGTAAAACACTAACCAAGATACGTTGGCGGATGCTAATTTAGTGTGTTTGTCCTTAGTTATTCCATTCTTACTGGCATTGCATTTCACTTTTAATACCAACTTAGATGCGACTGGGCGTCTAGCGATATACAGCCTGGGTTAACTTTGGTAAGCTCAAAAAGTTTATAACAATAGAAAGCCGCTAAGAGCATTCCCTTAGCAGCTTTCTCCTTTATTAAATAACCATAAATGAATATGTTATTTAGTCTTAAATGTCTTTAGATGCAGACTTTTTGGTATGTGTTACCTTTAAAAGTCTACTGTATTATTACCCTTGCCTATTCTCCAAGCTGCAGTTAAATTGTAGCTGTCATTCTCTAATTAATGTGTGTGAAATGAACTTGACTTCTTTTCCCCTTCTTTCTACGCATGACTTTGATTAAGGTTTAACATTCTCAATACATCTTTCTTCAAGTTAGCTAGTTGACTCACCTTAGTCCTATACTTCACAGTTTATTTAAGCTTTGTTTGTCTCTAGTAAACCTACATTTTTCAATAAAATATTCCTTTGCAAATCGAAGGTCTTTACTGTATCTGATGCCTCTAGGTATTTCTAAGAGACTTGAAGTTACAATCGCTTCATAACTACTTTCAGCCGACAATTATAGCTAATTTCAATGTTGTGTAAAGTTACTATAATGTTAAATTTATCTAAAGAAATTGTTAAGTGTATGGCTGTATAATTGTCTGTAGTTCAATGTTTAGTAATTAAAAAGCAATGACTTAAACTGCTATATCATTACTGCGCCTAGTTTGTAATAATCTATGCCATAAACGAAAAAAAATGATTAATGCATTAGATCTGCAGGGGTAAGAGATTAGAGTAAAAGCGTTGCAACGCGGGAATAAATAAAAGCTTAGCGCATAAAAAAGGCTGCTAGCAAAATGCCAGCAGCCTTAAAATCGGTTAATATCTGAGTGTTATTTCAGAACTTGAACCATAGTATTAGCAGTGTTTCCTGAGCTGTCTAAAACTCTTAGCGTGTACAGCCCATTATTAAATGCTGAAACATTCAGGACATATACTGAAGAACCGTTAGCTATATTTTCTGTGAAAACCAACTCACCTAATAGGGAATATACTTCTATAGAAGAGTCTTTGTTAAATCCTTTTAAGTTTATGTTTACTAAACTGTTAGATGGGTTTGGATAAACTCTTCCTAGAGATGAAATAGTACTTTCTTCAACGCCAGAAACCAATCCATGAAACCAGTTGTGAGTGATTTCTACTGTAGATGTTCTTACAGCTTCATCTTCTATCATTAGTAAGTCTACACCAATGTAAACTACTTTAAATCCATTGTGTTCTATTCTAGCTCCACCAAACTTGGTTTCATCGTTTCCATAATGTAATATTCCAAAACCACCTGGTATAGGGTCTATTTGGTCTGGGTAAATATTAGCACCTCCATAAATGTTTTCAATAGAAGAATTCCCTAATGAACCAAATAGAGGGTCATTCGATACGAAGGTCATTTGGCTATCAGAAGCACTTCCGTCTCCTACGTAGTTCACTCCTAGATATGAGGTCATGAATTCTTGAGTTATAGCTGTTCCTTCGTTATTGAACGTATCCCAAGCCACATCTTGTCCTACTACCATAAGATTTCCTCCATTGTCCATAAACGCTTTAAGCGCCTCTACTCCTTCATCTGTAAATGAGGGGAATGTCCAACCTACATTGTAATACACATGACCCACTTCCGAAAGTTGATCGGCCATAATAGCTTCTGTAAATTTATCTATGTCCAACGTAGCATGCGTAGTATTTTCTGCAGCTACTAAACCAGCTACGAAATCTGAATTCATAACAGTAGAAACACCACCGTTATCTACCACTAGATCTGTAATCCCAGATGCTACGAAGTAGTCTACAGTAATAGCTACATTCTCAGGATAAGTTAGTGACGAAATCTCTACTGTATAATTAGCAAGCGCTGCAGTAGTTCCCGGTGTAACTGCCAAACTCACATCTGTTCCAGAAAGAGCTTCAGCCATAATTAGTAGAGAAGAACCATCACTTGAACCCGCTGCTGAAATTTCAGCAGCCCAATCTGAAGGTGCATCTGAAGTAACAGTTATTACCAGTTCTTCAGCATTCATCTCGTTTTCGTTATTCAATGTAAATGTAAATGCATTTCCATCTCCAGCATCTTGAACAGATGATACTGAAGTGTCATCGAGCTGTACGTCCAAACTTTGAACAGCACACTCCTGAGCTATCGCTAAATGTTCAGCAGCAGTCACCTGACCACTTTCCTGAATCATTCCATCAGCACACACAGTGTACATTGTAGGCCAGAAGTTGATGGCATATGTTTGAGTAATTTCATCTGAATCTATGATTGGGTAAAGTGTTCCAGTAACCCAGTCTCCCGTAGTATTGGTTCCTGTTCCATTTAAGTCTTCAGTGGTGGTAGATCCGTCTCCTTCTATCATGAACACCATGATATCATCTGTAGTATACGCACTTACACCAGCCATTCCTGCTGGGCCGTGGTTGGTATAGATTTCTTCAAGGGTTCCGCCAGTATGATAAGCCCAACATGGGCCACACCAAGTAGCAGAGAAGTCTAGAATTACAGTATAGCCGTCATCCAAATAAGATTGAAGGTTATGTTCTACCCCTTCTATGTCTGTCATAGTCCAATCTGGAGCTATTGTACCGTCTGCTAGTTGGGCGTTAGAGACTGTAGCCAATAGCAGGCAAATAGTTAAAAGTGTATAAATTGATTTCATGTAAGTTGATATTAAGGTTTGGTCAGCAATTTAGGGCATATTTATCAATATGAAATCTACTTAGCATGGACTATTGTTGGAAGCTTAAACTATGAGGTGGTTTAATTCTTATTCTAGAAACGGGAATTATTATGTTTGGCGATGTCTTCTTGGGCTTTTGATAATGAGATTTAAAGCGAAGATGTATGCTCTATAGGGAGTTCTGGTGTGCGCTCCGTTTTCGGGGTAATCTTTAGCTTTAATACTTCGGATATTGCGTTGCAACGCTCAACCAGCTTCAAAGACAAGCGCACAAAAAAAGCCACTCCAAAGGAGTGGCTTTAATACTATTCAATAAGTTTCTCGATTAAGTAGCTTAACCTCTCTGCTTATTGTTAAAATCTATTTTTCTCATTCTTAAACTCTCTGGAGTTACCTCTAGGTACTCATCAGACTTAATGTATTCCATACACTCCTCTAAAGAGAATTTAACTGCTGGAGCTATTTTAGCACTGTTATCTGCACCAGAAGAACGCATGTTAGTTAACTGCTTTCCTTTGATTGCGTTTACGGCTAAATCATTATCTCTAGAGTGCTCTCCTATTACCTGACCGATATAAACTTGATCACCTGGCTCGATGAAGAACTTACCTCTATCCTGAAGTTTGTCTAATGCGAAAGCCAATACTTGACCAGCTACCATAGAAGTTAAAGAACCTTTATGTCTTGTGTTGATACCTTCTTTTACTGGCTTGTACTCACTGAATCTGTGATTCATTACAGCTTGACCAGAAGTAGCGGTAAGTATGTTATTTCTTAGACCGATAAGTCCTCTAGAAGGGATATCGAATTCTAAGTGAAGAATGTCACCTTTAGGCTCCATTACTAACATATCTCCTTTACGCTGAGTAACTAATTCAATAGCTTTTCCTGAAGTACCTTCTGGCACCTCTACTATTAATGTCTCGAACGGCTCACATTTTTTACCGTCTATAGTTTTAAAGATAACTTGAGGCTTTCCTACTTGAAGCTCATATCCCTCTCTTCTCATAGTTTCTATAAGAACAGATAAATGAAGAATCCCTCTTCCGTATACATTGAAAGAATCTTCTCTAGCAGTGTCTTCTACTTTAAGCGCTAAGTTTTTCTCAGTCTCTTTATACAATCGATCTCTAAGGTGTCTGGAGGTAACGAATTTCCCTTCTTTACCGAAGAATGGAGAATTGTTAATCGTGAAAAGCATACTCATTGTAGGCTCATCAATACTAATTCTTTCTATAGCTACTGGGTTCTCAATGGAAGATAATGTATCTCCAATCTCGAAATTATCTATACCTACTATAGCGCATAGATCACCGCTTCTAGCAGAAGTAACTTTTTCTTTCCCTAATCCTTCGAATACATAAAGTTCCTTAACTCTTACTTTCTCACTTCCTTCTTTCTTGATTAACATCAAGTCTTGACCTTCTTTGATATCTCCTTGTTTGATTCTGCCAATAGCTAATCTTCCTTGGAACGTATTGTAATCTAAAGACGTGATCTGCATTTGAGGATCACCTTTGATATACTCTGCTTCTGGAATTTCTGCTACGATGGCATCTAATAATGGAATGATATTATCAGTCTGGTTTTTCCAGTCAGTACTCATCCAACCAAACTTAGAAGAACCATATAGCGCTTTGAAGTCTAGCTGGTCATCTGTAGCTTCGAGGTTGAACATGAGCTCATAAACAGATTCCTGAACTTCATCAGGTCTACAGTTCTCTTTGTCAACTTTATTTACTACAACTATAGGCTTTAGATTAAGCTCGATAGCCTTTTTCATTACGAATCTAGTTTGAGGCATAGCGCCTTCAAAAGCATCCACTAATAAAATTACACCATCTGCCATTTTTAAGACACGCTCTACTTCACCTCCGAAATCGGAGTGACCTGGAGTATCTATAATGTTAATCTTAACATCTTTATATCTAGCAGATACATTTTTAGAAAGAATAGTAATTCCTCGTTCTCTTTCTAAATCGTTACTATCCAGAATGAGTTCAGTTGTTACCTTTCTAGTATCCATCACTTTACATTCATGGATAATCTTATCCACTAGTGTAGTTTTACCGTGATCTACGTGAGCTATGATAGCTATATTTCTTATTGACTGCATGCAGCTTAGTATTTATGGCGTGAAATCGTGTAATGACCGCACTCTTTTTTCAGCGTGCAAAAGTAGTCTAACCCTTTGAATACAGCCTATTTTATCCGATTTATTTGTCCTTAGTGGTTTGTTCATTATATAAATATCCGTGTTAACATGAAGATTTATATCCTATTTAAACTTAAATTGTATCGCTGTAATCATTAGTAACCTTAAAAATGAAATCAATTATACTCTCTCTATCAGGTGTTATTTTACTGTGCTCTAGCTTGATATGTCAAAACTCTTCAGAGTGCTCTGCTAACGTTAGGGCGTTAGAGAAACAAATATTACGATTAGCAGTAGAATTAGGAGATGAATCGATTCTTAACGAATTAGCTGCTATTCAAAATGAAGAATTATCAGATATTAGGATAACATTATCTGAAAATGACCCGAATCCGTATGAGGTTTCTAAAGAAATTAAATTATCTATCCCCGAATATGCGGGTGCAGTAGAAGTGGTTTTTTCTAATTCATTAGGTCAAACTTTAAAAAGGATAGACATTACAGACAGAGGTGAAACCTTGATTAAAGTTTATATGTCTGAGTATTTATTGGGTGAGTATCAGTACAAGCTGGTAGTAGACGGAAACCCGATAAAGTCATGATATTCTGATATAGAAATATTCTATACAGAATTACCCTATAGAGAAGGCCACCAAAGTGTGGTCTTTTTTTATTCTCTTATTTTTTCGGCAAACATCTTTTTAAACTTAGCAAGCTTAGGCTTAATGACCATTGTACAGTACCCTTGGTCTGGGTTGTTTTTTAGATAATCATGATGATAGTTTTCAGCTATATAAAATGTTTCAGTTGCAGATATTTCAGTAACTATGGGATTTGAATGTAGGTCAGCCTCTTCTGCTGCGTCTTTTGATTTTTGCGCTATATTTTTTTGTTCTTCTGAATGGTAGTAAATGACAGATCTATACTGCGAGCCCGAGTCTGCGCCTTGTCGGTTTAAGGTTGTAGGATCATGAGTGGCCCAAAAGACTTCTAGCAATTCGCTAAATGAAATGACAGATGAGTCATAAGTAATGCGAGCTACCTCTGCATGACCAGTGGTGCCGGAACAAATTTCTTTATAAGATGGCTCTTTGAGCTGTCCTCCAGTATAACCGCTGTTTACCTGGCTTACCCCTTTTAAGGAATCAAATACAGCTTCTACGCACCAAAAACATCCTGCTCCTAGAGTAGCTATTTCTATACTCATTTCTGTGATTTTAATTGTTGGTTAAAAGCACTGTCCTATGCCGAAAACAAATTCGTTTTGTGTCCTATCCTGAGAATCCCTAATGATAGACTCTCGAAGTAAATAGAACTGTAGACTGGTTTTGAAACTCCTTTAGTATCTTTATGAATTACATCCTGACTTAAGGGGCGAGGAATTATTCGAAAGTATAATCTATTGTACTCACTTTAGACACACTAAATATTCCCACTGGATCTAGCTCACTCGGGCCAGAGATTAGAGTAATATTAGAAAGCACGTTATAAGTTGGTGCAGATATAATAGCTAGTGGTCCTCCAATACCTGTTTGCTCTACGACTTGGTTCAAGTAGTTAAATACGGTCTCATCTATACTCCATAGTTCTACGTGAATGAATTCCTCAGACTGGTATATTCTGGTAAAATCATTTATGCCTTGCCTAATTGGTGGTATAAAGATTAAACCGTCAGCTCCGTTTCCACTAAAAGCAGCATCTTGACTGATAATTAAATCGGAAGGATTGTTTTGTAACGTGTCGTTTCTTGAATACCTAGCCCAGTAGAAATCCTCTCTATCAGCGATGTCTCTAGCAAAGAATTCAGCGAAATAGCCTGCTTTAAATCCAAAAACAGCTTCTTGGAACTCAACTCCTATCGAGTCTAGAGTAGGAACAGGATTTACAGAGCTCACAGCCTCATAAGTATTGTCACCACTAATAATGGATAATTTATACTCCACTCCTTCTTCGAGGTTAATAATGGAAGGATATCTATACGCTCCATCTTCGAATGTGAATTCGTAATCAGGGTTTATTCCATCAGAGATTGAAACCATTGCATCTTCTAAGTAGTCAGCTCCTGAATCATCGAAATAATCCTGAGTTAGACTTAGTTTAATTTCTGGATTTTTATGGTCTGTTATAAATGCATCTACAGCAAACTGTGGCGAGCCATCAGAAAGATCGACATCTACAACATCTTCACAGCTTGAGAGGAAAATCATTCCTATTACTATAATAATTAGGGTGTTAAAAATAGAACTCTTCATTTTCTTAAAAGTTGAAATTATAGGTCAGTGAAGGAATAAATGAAGCTACTACAGAATATCGAATAGCTTCGGTGGTTTGTGGTGTAACTTCATTCTGCTGGAAATAGAACAAATAAGGGTTCTTTCGGGCATAGAGATTGTAAACAGATAGAACTACTTGACTTTTCCATTTTTTATCTGGTCTGTCTTTTCCCTCTATGATAGCTCCTACGTCAGCTCTGTGATAAGCAGGAACTCTGAATGAGTTTCTTTCATTATTAGCATTCTGTGGGATAACCCACCCTTGAATATTAATTCTGTTTGTAGGGAATGTAGAAGGTGTCCCCGAGGCATACATGAAGCTTAAGCTAAGGCTTGTTCTCTCTGATATCTTTCTATTGATATTAATATTGAAATTATGTGGTTTATCATACCTGTTTGGGAACCAGTTATTGTTGCTAATTCCATTTACTAATCTCTCAGTTTTGCTAAGCGTATAAGAAATCCAACCGGTGTAATTTCCTTTGGCTTTCTTTACATAAAATTCTATACCAAAAGCACGAGCGTCTCCGCTTAAAAGGTCAGCCTCTATAAATTCATTAATTAGAATATCTGCACCGTTTATATAGTCGACTACGTTTTGAGTTTCCTTGTAATATGCTTCTGCAGAGAACTGATACTCATTTGACTTAAAGTTTCTGAAGTAGCCTAGAGCTAATTGATCAGCCATAGACGGCTTAATGTTATTGGTGGATGGAGTCCAAACATCTACTGGTGAAGAGCCTACTGTGTTTGATAACAAGTGGATATATTGAGTAGTTCTATTATAACTGGCTTTGAGGGAGCTTGTTTTAGATAGGGATAAATTAGCGGAAAATCTAGGCTCAAAATTGGAGTATGTCTGAACAGCATCCCATCTTCCAGCGCTGTTGTCTATTCCTGTGATTTCTGACTGGCCTCCTGCCGTTTCTCCTTCTTCAACTGTGTAGACACTTCTTCCCCCTAGATATTGATACAGAGAGAACCGCAGTCCGTATTGTAGTGTTAGCCTATCAGTTACTCTCTGCTCATTTTGGATATAAGCAGCAGATTCTACAGCGTACTTTTTATCTATAGAAATATCGTTAGATTCTCCTTCACTAGCGAATGTAGCTTCTGCCGGAATAAAGTCATAGAAATTAGATGAGGCTCCCATTTTTATGGTGTTCAATTGATTGGCAAAGAAGGTTAGGTCTGCTTTTCCCTGCACACTCTGAATTCTAGAGTCTAGTTTAAATCCGTTGTCATCATCAACTTGCACATCAAATCCATATTGGTAATCCGTATAGATTCCCGTCACGTTCATAAATACCTTATTGTTAAAAATGTGGTTCCATCTAGCTGTGGTGGTGGTGTTTCCCCATTTGAAACTAAAGAAGTCAAAGCCGATAACATCTCCTCCTTTATAGGCTGAGATGAAGAAGTTATTATTGTCGTTTAGTCTCCAGTTGACCTTTCCTGTAAGGTCATAGAAATTAAACTTAACATCTTGAAAATCATCTCCTAAAAAGGGTTTTGCTAGTATGTCTATGTATGATCTTCTAGCGGCTACTATAAAACTAGCCTTGTCTTTTTTAATAGGACCTTCTAGTGTTAATCTAGAGAAGATACTTCCTATACCTCCCTGACCTTGAAATTCTTTTTTGTTCCCATCTTTCATTCTTACATCTAGAATAGACGATAATCGACCTCCATACTCAGATGGGATGCCACCTTTAATGAGCTTTACATTCTTTACTACATCAGGATTAAATACTGAGAAGAAACCAAATAAGTGAGAGGAATTATAAACTGGAGCTTCATCTATAAGAATGAGGTTTTCATCTATTCCTCCGCCTCTTACATTAAATCCAGAAGCTCCTTCACCTACTGTGGTAACTCCAGGCATAGTTTGCACCGCTCTTATAACATCTGCCTCACCTAGTAAAGCTGGGATGGATGTAATGGTAGCTATGTCCATCTCGCTTACAGACATATCTATATCCTTCACGTTTTTGTTTTCTGCCTCACCAGTTATCAGAGCCTCATCTATATTCACCGATGAACTGGTAAGTTCCATGTCCAAAGTGAAGTTTTCAGAAACCGTAACCGTTTTCTTAAATTCATTATACCCTATAAATGAGTAGGCTATTTCATAGGTTCCAGCTGTTAATGAAATGGAATAAAAACCATATACATTCGTAGATACAATAACCTCAAAATCTGTTGTAGAAACCGTAGCTCCAATAAGCTCTTCTCCGTCTGCTGCATCTCTCACATAACCCGATAGGTTATATTTTTCTTGAGAGAGGAGAATTCCACTCGAAAAAATCAGAGTAAAAAGACATATTGTCTTTATTAGATTGTTCATTGTGATGATTTTCAATTTGATGTGCGTTTCTTAGCGTTGCAATAATCACTTGCAAAATTCATCAATTTATTCGAGGAACGTGTAACAAAACTGAATAATTAAGACTTAATAGGTGTTAAAAAATGCGATTATAGATTAGTGGTCTTAAAATCTATATACAACAAAAACCGCCTTGCTTAAGGGCGGTTTATGGAAGTAATTCATCATGGATGAATCACTTCACCCTTGCTATGCTCTAAAGACTTCTATGAGCTCGAAATGGTTGCAGAAGTACAATAGAAATTATGACTTTGGATGATTTATCATACTTAAATAAGACGCCTTAATCTTTCTGTGGTCCACGCCGCATCTGAATTTTAGCCATGCTAATAGGTTAGCGAGATTTATTTTAAAATAATTATTATTCTCGTATTTTCTAGCTGAGACTAGAACGTCTTTTTGAATGAGTTTATAGTTACTCCCCATTTCCTCGGCTCTTTTTATAAGGTCATATTCTTCCATTATAGACCAATCCTTATAACCGTTTAGTGCTTTGAATAATGCCCTGGTTATAAAAATAGTTTGATCTCCTCCTCTAAAGGATAAAACATTAAACCGTGTCATCCATGAGTTAAGCTTCAAGAGCGGTCGCGTAGAATCAAATTTAAATCGATATCCACCAATAGCCCTTTTCTCTTTTAAACTTTCTTGAATATCAGTAAACCATGTTTTGGGTGGAACTACATCAGCATGTACGAAATAGTACACTTCACCCGTAGCGTATAGCTTAGCAGCTTCATTCATTTGGGTAGCTCTACACTTTTTACTGCTGTGGTGAATTTTAACTGAGCTGTACTTTCGTACTAATTGTAAAGAGGAGTCCTCACTCCCGCCATCAGATACGATTATCTCGTGAGGTGGGAATTCTGAATTCGCAAAGAAGGAAAGTATTCGGTCTATGAACATCTCCTCATTCAGAATAGGAATTATTATTGAAATCTTATACATTTCAGAGACGAATTCTAATTTTAACTAATTGAGAGTTATAGGACAAATTTAAATGTATCATTGAGACATGAAATTTCTTAATTCACTTTTCTTAATTCTTCTCCTGTCCATACTAGTGATTTCGTGTGGAAATAGAGATCCATTAGTATATGGGACACATTATGAATCTTCTCCTATAAGTCATGATATCTTCAATAATCTCCTAGTTGATCATGTTAGTGATTTCGGTGATGTTAATTATAAAGGTTTTATTGCTGACAGTGTTCGGTTCAATAATTACTTTGAACTTTTAGAAAACAACCATCCTAACAGAAAATGGAGTAAAAATGAGCGTTTGGCTTTTTGGATAAATGCTTATAATGCCTATACCATTCGTCTTGTCATTACTAATTACCCTGTAAAATCTATTAAAGATATAGGAGGTTCTATTTATAAAGTAAATACAGCATGGGACATTAAGCTGATTAAAATCGGTGATGAGATTTATGATCTTAATAACATTGAGCATCAAAAAATAAGAGGTCAATTCGATGAGCCGAGAATTCACTTTGCTATAAATTGTGCAAGCGTTTCTTGTCCTAAGCTATTTAATGAAGCTTTTTATCCAGAAAGATTAGAAGAACAGCTAGAGCAGGTAACTAGGGAGTTTATAAATGATAAGAAAAAGAATCTAATCACTTCTGAGAAAGCTACACTTTCTAAAATTTTCAGTTGGTATAGAGGAGATTTTAAGCCAGGTAATAAAAGTGTAACTGACTTTATAAATAAGTATTCGGACGTTAAACTAAACTCCGATACTGATGTGGACTATATGGATTACGACTGGAATTTAAACGATGTTCAAACAGAAATTAATAGCCCCATTTCCGAGTAAACGGCTCGAAAATAGTAAATCCTACTTTATAGGTAAAGTTTGCGCTTTCTTGGGTGTTTTCTGATGTTACCGCATAAATACCGCCTCGTACTAATTGCTCAAACAGATGAAAGGTCTTTTCCACTCCTCCGAAAGCTTCTGCATGGTAAAACTGACTATCGGGTATATTAAGTGAGCCTGCTCCTATTGCTATTCCCATCTTAAGTCTTCTAATCAGAGGAATTTTATTTAGTATAGCTCCTTCAAAATGATGAATTACATTGGCTCTAAGGTATTCATTGGGTGTGTTTAAAGTAGCTCCCAAAAGCTGAAAAGAGCGCAGAGGGTCACTGAAGAAGACTTCATCAGAACCTCTGAAAAATTTATATTCAAGTACTCTTAAGTCTTTCTGGTTTATGAATGAGGCTAACTGAACCTCCCACCTCGTGCTGCCTAGTCTGCCTACTTCTATTTCTTGTTTGGCGCCCAGTTCTAGGAAGTCAAAATTCACTTCACTACCAAACATGCCACTAACCCCCTTTCTATAGTTTAAAGTTAGCACAGGAAACTTGCCCGGAATAACCATTTTCTTATTTCTCTTGAAATAATATTTCTGGCGAATTCTATATTCCATTCGCAGGCTTAGCTCAGTCTTTTTGTAACGCTTAAAAACTATAGGCTCATTTAATTCTCCAAATAGCTCACTACTCCATTCTGAAAACTCCAGGTTATCAAGTGGTAACTGGTCTTGATAATCAAATGACAGTTCAGCGTAAAGTCCATTGGTCAATTCTCTTCTGTGAGAAATCCCTAACGTTTTAGTTCGGATGTAATTACTCCTGCTAAAGGTTTGTTCAAATGAAGCGAAATCATTTACCCTTTCGTAAAAATCTCCAAACTTCACTTGTGTTTTTACAAATTTCCTCGGGTTATAAGTGAGGGCTATTGTTACTTCTCCTTTGGCGTCTTTATTATTAAATCCGTAATCTAGAAAACCAGAAGTCCTAAGTTTAAAATCATTAGAAAATTCTTTTTGGTAGTATCCAGGAAGTCTGTGTCTGTATCCACCTATTCCAAAAAGAACGATTTGACTAACTACTCCTTCTACATAAAACTCGGTTCCTTTATCTCTATTCCTTCGACCGTAACCTAATACAGGTGTCCAAATGTTTATTTTGTTAAATGCCGAATCTAAGCGCCTAAGATAATTATCACTTTCATAATAATTAACTACACTATCAGATTTAAGCATGTAGCTCAGTTTCATTGAATCCAGTTTAACTGCTCTATTTATCTCCCAATATTTTTGATCTCGGTTATAAGCTTCTGGTGAGAAGATTTTAATTTCTCTATTGAAATTTATATCTCCCAATCCAGAGTTTATCTTATAATCACTGAACTCAGAAAATACCGTTCCATTTATATCTCTTCTGTCAGAAGGGAATGTGTAAGCAATAGATTGATTCGCTATTAAGGAGCCGTTTCCAGTGTCATTAATGAACTCAACTTTCACATTAAATGTTTTAGCAAAATGTAAATTACCTCCCGCTATAGTTAAATCTAACTTGTATATCTTAAACGAATCTTGCTCAAACCAAATAGTGCCAGAAAATGAATTTTCGAACCGGTTAAGTGGTGAAACGTTTATTAGGTATAACTTAACACCATCTACTATCTCTGTTCCCAGATAATCGAATTTATAGGCTATGGAACTCGTGCTGGCCAAAGGCGAAAGAATAGGCTTGTCTGTTAAGCTAGGAAGGTTGATGTAATTTTCATAAAAATCTATTTCGAACACATCACTTCCCTGAATAATTACCCAAGGGTTTACATCCTTTTTCTTGGCCACTGGAGTTATAACCTCTTCTCCATACTCTAGAGCTCTTCCAGCTCTTATTTCTCGGGCTATATCGTCTATTATTTCTCCTCCTTTATGAGTTTTAGTGGCCAAAACTTCTTCTTTGTAGCCTTTACCCGTTTTATAATAAGTGGTCCCTATTGTTTCGGTAAGCTCTAGAATTTGATCTGCAAAAGGGAAATCATTTGTTTTACCGAGATCGAGTCTTTTGTTATAAATTACTGTATCCCCCTTAGATGGTCTTGCCAGAATACTTTCAAGGTTAATTAATTGATAACTAGAAACGCTAAAATCTTCTGTGAAATCTGATATACCCGACCGGGCATTTCTAACTTTTTTCATTATTTCACGGGCCCTATCTCTAGTGTCAGCGACTACTTCTGCGTTTTGTAATTCTACGGTAGACTTAGCTAGAGCCAAATTTAGAAAAACTACGCTATTCTTAACGTTTACGGACTTAGCTTGTGAGGTGTATCCTAAATAAGAAAATACGACTGTATGAATCCCTTCTGATAATTTTAGTTCATAAAATCCTGAGCTATCCGTAAAAGTAATTAGTCCTGTTTCTTCTTGAAAAACGGATACAAAAGACATTTCCTTTCCATTATCATCTAAAACAGTTCCTCTTAAATATCCTTCTTGTGAAAAGCAAATTCCGGTTAAAAAAAGAAGAAGTATACTTAAAGACAATTTCATTGAACAATTTACTAGATAGACGGTCATGTTTTGCATTAGGTTTGGTCCTACTCTGACTCTAACCAAATTTCTACCAATTTTATTGCAACGCAGTATATCTGAGATTTAAATTAATGTTAAATGAGAAGTACGGCAAGGCACAAATATAGGATTTAGACTTGCGAGGTTTCGTATAAGAATGATTTAACTCCATTCTTTTGTTCTGTAAATAATGGGTTTTTCTCTAGAGTAATTTTTACATTTGCTCCTTATTAAAAATCAATCTAAATAAGGAATGAAACATTTACTCAACCTGTCTTTAATTTTACTATTAGCCCTATCAAGCTGTGGTGATGCGCCAGAAAAATCAAATTCTACTGAATCAAGCGAGGAACTCAATGTTTATACACATAGACATTATGAGTCCGATAAGGTTCTTTTCGCAGAATTCGAAAAAGAAACGGGTATAAAAGTTAATGTAGTTAACGCTAAAGCTGATGAGCTGATGATGAAAATAGAACAAGAAGGAGAGCTTTCTCCTGCTGATGTTCTTATTACAGTAGATGCAGGAAGATTAGTTAGAGCGAAGAATAAAGGAATATTGCAACGCGTAAAATCTAAAATATTAAACACTAACATTCCTGCTAAATATAGAGACGAAGAGAATAACTGGTTCGGATTAACCAAAAGAGCTCGTGTTTTCATATATAATCCAGAGGTAATGAAAGCTGAAGATTTTTCTACTTATCGAGATTTAGCAGACCAAAAATGGAAAGGCACCATAGCAGTTAGAAGCTCTGAGAATATTTACAACCAAAGTCTGATGGCTGGAATCATAGCTAACTCTCACGTAGATTTCGCTAAAGCGTGGGCCGAAAACGTAGTGAAAAATATGTGCAGAGCACCCAAAGGAAATGATAGAGACCAAATTAAAGCGGCATATCATGGAGATGCTAAAGTGGCCATAGCCAATACCTATTACCTGGGTAAAATGATAGGAAGCTCAGATGAAGAAGAAGCTAAAATCGGAAAGGCTATGAAGATATTCTTCCCGAATACTGAAACCACCGGTACACATGTAAACATCTCAGGTGCAGGGGTGTGTAAATACGCTCCGAATAAAGATAATGCCGTTAAGTTTTTAGAATTCCTATCTTCTAAATCTGCTCAAGAGACATTTAGTACCGCCAATTATGAGTATCCTGTTAATCCAGAAGCGAGTACTTCAATGCTACTTTTATCTTGGGGAGAAATGATTGAAGATCCTTTAAATTTGGCAATTCTAGGAGAGTTAAATAAGCAGGCTGTTCAAACTTTTGATGCAGCTGGTTGGAAATAAAACAAGATTCTTTTTTCAATAAAAATAGCATCTTTAAAAAGAGATTTTAATCGATGGTCGCTGTATTCAGTGGCCATCAGTGCTTTAATAGCTATACCTATTCTATTCGTTTTAGCGCACCTATTTTTAGGGCCAGGAGAAAGCTGGGAGAATATCTTAGATCATCTATTGCCTCTATATCTGTGGAATTCCCTTCGTGTGGGGTTGGCTTCATTAACTCTTTCTATTTTACTGGGTGTTACTGCTGCCTGGATTGTTTCTACGTATGAGTTCCCTTTGAGAAAGTTATTTTCTTGGTTGTTTATAGTACCATTGGCCATTCCTGTTTATATCATGGGTTACGCTTATGCGGGACTGTTTGACTATTCTGGTTTCATTACTTCGCTTATAGGCGTGAGAGTAGATGTCATGAACTGGTGGGGACTCTCATTAATATTAGGGCTAGCACTTTACCCCTACGTTTACTTAAGCACGAGGGCTATGTTTTCACTCCAGAATTCTAGAATTCTAGAGGCCACATCTCTACTCACTAAAAGTTATTCAAAGACTTTTTTTAAAGTAGCGCTTCCATTGGCTATACCAGCGGTAGCAGCTGGAGGAAGTTTAGTCTTAATGGAAGTATTAAATGATTACGGAGCTGCCAAGTATTTTAATGTGAAAACATTTAGCACTGGAATTTTTCATTCTTGGTTTAGTCTGGAGGAGCCAAATACAGCCATATTTCTAGCCGCTATTTTATCTGTTTTAATTTTTGTCATTATCTATTGTGAGAAGAAGTTTAGAGAAAGAAAAAGATATGCTTCCCCAATGGCCTCTTCAGTTAGAGCGTTGCAACGCTTAAAACCATTAAATCAAGTAGGTTTGGTTCTCTTGAGTTTAATCATTCTATTATTCGCATTAATACTGCCTACTGGGCAGCTTATTCTGTGGGCTATGAGAACCTATTCTGTGGTATTGGATTATGAGTTTTTTAGTATAGCATGGCAAAGCGTAAGTATTTCTCTCCTATCAGCATTCCTTTGTGTGCTAGTGGCTTTAGCGTTAATTTCATTTACCAAATGGAATAGAAGCAAATGGGTAAATAAAATCTCTAAACTAACTGTTCTAGGGTATGCTATTCCTGGAGCAGTGATAGCTATCGGTGTATTTTCTCCTTCATTAGAATTGGACAAAATATTAGCTAAAACATGGAGCCAATTATCTGGACAAGCCCCAGCGCTGTTAATCAATGGAACCATTCTTTTATTGATATACGGATATATAATTAGATTTATGGCCGTGGCCTACGCTCCATTGGAATCAGGGTTTACTAAGGTTCATAAAAGCCTCGGAGAATCAGCTTCATTACTGGGTAGTTCTAAATTACAGACCTTTTACCAAATAGAATTACCTATAATAAAATATAGCTTGGTGGGTTCAGCACTTTTAGTTTTCGTGGACATTATGAAGGAATTACCGTTAACTTTAATTCTGAAACCTTATAGCGTCAACACACTGGCAGTAAGAGCCTACGAATACGCTAGTGATGAACGTATAGCTGAATGCGCTTGTCCCGCTCTATTAATTATCGCAGTGGGATGTATTCCTATTATCTTTTTAAACCGAATTATTAAATGAGTTTTATAAGCATAGAGAATATTTCTAAAACATATACAGGAGCTAGTAATAGAGCTCTAGATAATATATCATTAACGATAGAAAAGAATAGCTGCAATGCTGTCTTAGGAGCTAGTGGATGCGGTAAGACCACTCTTCTGAGAATAGTGGCTGGTTTAGAAACTCCTGATTCTGGATCATTAAGAATAAATGATACTATTCTCTCAGATGATTCTGTATTCGTAAGCCCTAGTATGAGAGGTGTAGGGATGGTATTTCAGAATTATGCTTTATTTCCACACATGACGGTAGAAAATAATATTCTATTTGGGCTTGATAAATCGAACAAAACGAGGTTGGAAGAAATGCTAGAGCTTACAGAATTGGTGAATTTCAAGAAGCGCTATCCTCATGAGTTAAGCGGTGGTCAGCAGCAACGTGTGGCACTGGCCAGAGCCTTAGCTCCTGCGCCTGAAGTTCTTCTTTTGGATGAGCCATTTAGCAATTTAGATTATCACCTCAAATCTGATGTAAGAAGTTCCTTAAAATCCATTTTAGATAAAACGGGTGTGTGCTCTATACTAGTTACTCACTCGCCAGAGGATGCTCTAGCTATGGCTGATAATGTGATTGTTTTAAATTCTGGAATAGTACTAAGCAGTGGTACTGTAGATGAATTGAAGAATTCTAAAGTGGAGCTATTGCGTAAGGTTTTTGGGTAATTAGCGTAAATTTTAATCTTCTTTCTTTTTTTTCTTTCTTTTTCTGCCCTTTTCAGGTGGGGTGAACTCTACGAAGTAACTTACTTTATGTCGCGTAATCTCATCGCCTATAGTTACAGGAAGAAAGTGAGGTATACTTTTTATCACTCTTATAGCCTCATTGTCGAACTCATCGTTAACGCCTATAGTTACTTCTGCTCTTCTAACTGAACCATCCCTTTCGATAGTGAATAACACAAGAACTCTAACTATCTCTGTTCTTTTAAGCTCTGATTGAGGATAGATTAAATTGTCTTTGATGTACTCCTTCAGTTTAAGCTGAGTGCAGAAATCTACAAACTCCGCTCCTACACATGAGTCAAACACTGGAGAACCATTGGTCTTTTCTCCCTTAGCGAGTTGTGTTTGCTGAGAGAATACGGTAGAACACAGAAAGATTAAAACGGCAGTGAAATAATGTTTTATCACCTCAGTTTAATTTCAGTATCCCAGTTTATGGTGGCATCGATTAAATCCTTACCTGTATATTTAATGATTACTTGGTTTTCATTTAACCCTGTAGTAGCTACATCACTTTTTATGTCTTTTATTTTCCTAGAAAAATTAAGGAAAGTAGTCACTTGGAGCATCTCTCCAGCCTCTTTAGCTTTCTCCATTTCTTCTGCATCCTCTATTACTTCTTTAGGAATCATTTTGATAAAGAATTTCTTCTTCCCTTTATGGCTCATTTCCCATTTACCTAGTGCGCTAAATGGTGAATCATTATCATCTTCATCTAGGTTAATATTGTTTAATCTATTTAAAGCAGGTAAACCGTCAAACTCATAAAAGAAATTTACAGCATAAGCTAAATTGTCTGAAACTACTTTAGCATTGCTAATTCCTTCTATGGCATTCATTTTACCTTCTAGGTTAGCTATTTCTTCTGGAGGAATCATCTCTTTGTATTCATTTTCTTCTCCTCCCATATTTGCTATCCCTGACAGGTCCAAGCTAGCCTCATAGGAACCACTCCAATCAGACTTGAATGAATAGCCTTCTTCAAAAGTACATGAAGTGACAAGTACCATTATCATTAAACTCAGATAGAATATTTTCTTCATTTTAATTATTTGCAATAAAAGTATGTATAATAGAGGGTGTAATTCAAGTTTAGAGCCAAAAACACAGTACTTGTCTTTGAAGTCTCTCGCTCAGAACTATTTCTGATATCGAAGCAAATAATTTAAGCCCTAATGAAGCGGACTTAATCAAATGCAGTTCTGCTAGGAAATCCTCTAATTTTGAATCCGAACCAACCTCATAATCAAAGAAATTAACGAAATTCCAAATCCCTAAACCATCCTTTTCCCTTATGCCTTGGTGTAAAGATTTAATAAGTGTGAAATATCCACTTGAATTCATTTGAGAAACTAAGCTTGAAAGCATTTTTTCTGTACCTGTCAAATACTGAACAACCTTTTTTGTGAATGAGAGTGTAGCCACTAATAATGCAAGAAGAAACTTCTTTCTCCAACTCTAAGTACAGTTTTTAATCTTAACCGAGTCGACATCTGCGGTAAGCATAGCGTGGAGTAAAAGCTATTGCTGCATAAACGTTTCTTTATCAGTAAAAAAAATTATGCAAGGTGAGTCATTCCATCCAACAAACCGAGGTCTTTTTATTAAAATGGAAGGATAGTTCTTGAGACTCATAATTGCACAAATATGATGTTGCTTGAAAAACGCAGCCGATTAAAAAAAGCCTTTTTTACCGCAATAGAAATCTCTAAATGAGCGCTTTAGGCTAAATTATCGTTGTTTGAAGGACAATCTCAATTCTCGTCAAATTATTAGATTTTTTAACATATATGCGTTTATGAACAGACATTATTTAAACGTGAAAGGTAAAGTAGACTGGTTAATAAAGCTCTTTGGATAATTGCTGTCTCCGGCAAAGCCTAGTTCTATATCTCTCCCATCCTTTGGTATGTATGCCGTCTTAAATATGTAATCCCAAACACTTAGAGAAATTCCAAAGTTAACTCCATGAGTTCCTTCAGGAAGTTCTTTTGCATGATGCCAAATATGCATCTTAGGGTTATTTAAAATATACTTTAACGGGCCATAATTCAAATTGATATTGGCATGATTCAAATGACCTATGGCTATGTTTATATAGTAAATAACAAAAACACTACTAGGTTCAAAACCTCCAATTAACAGGAGAGTTAAATACTTGAATGGTTCATAGAAGATATTCTCCATCCAATGATATCTAAGGTGCGCGGCAAATCCCATTTCTTTAACGGAATGGTGAACCTTATGAAATCTCCAGAGAAAGTTAAATCTATGTAGCATATTATGGACACTCCACTGAATAAAATCCAGCGCTAAAAAGAAAACTAACACTTGTGCCCAATAAGGCAATTCTCTTAAGTTTAAAAGAGAGATGACTTGTGTGTCTCCTCCAATAATAGCAGTAAAAGAAGCTGATGTAAAAGAGGCTAATGCTGCAAAAATGATAAGTTTAAAAATAAAGAAGTTGAAGAACATGTAAAACGCATCAAGCCAAAAATCTTTCCTAAAAACGGACTGATTTTTTCTCCAAGGAAAAATAATTTCAAGCCCCCAAACCACTACGGAAAGTAGTATCAACCACCAAAAGTAATTTTGATACCAAAGCTCAGACTGAAAGGTAATGTCCTTCCATAAATAACTGCCGTATTCAGTGCTAACCTTTAATATGTGATCTAAAAAACTCAATTTACTTCGTGGTGGAATACTTGTCATATCCACCTAAAAGATTATGTAAGTGGGTAAAACCTAACTCTTCCATAATCAGAGTCGCTTTAGCACTTCTTCCTCCTTTTTTACAGTAAACCAGAGTGGGAGTATTTTTACTAAGCTTACTTATCTTATCGGAGAAATCAGCATCCTTTACATTTAGCTTAATGGCATTGTGTATAGCTCCTTGATTCCATTCTTCAGGAGTCCTGACATCTACAATCTGTAAATCAGGAATTGAATTGATTAGCTCTTTAGCTTCTTGGACGGATACATTGATAGTGTAAGAAGAGGACTTAGGCATACAGCCAAATACACTAAGTGATAAAAGTATAAAAAGAATATTTTTCATTAAATCAAAATTAGATCAATTACTTAATTTGAAGCGTAACTAATAGTAGTAAACAAAGTTAGACATTACCATTACTGGACATCATCACAGCCAAATTACGCATGCTTGGAATCTTAGAAAAAACAATTATGACCACTACCATAATAGGAACACTTAGAATCATCCCCACTACTCCCCAGAGAGTTCCCCATAAAGTAAGCGATAAAATCACCACTAGTGGACTAATGTTAAGGTTGTCTCCCATTACTCGTGGTTCGATTACGTTACCTACTATCACCTGAATTACACCTATTATTATTAATACTAATAAAGATTTTACAGGCTGATCTGGGTACTGCATTAACGCCATTAAAGTGGGGAATAGAGTGGCTATTAAAGATCCTATGGTAGGAATATAGTTTAGTAAAAAAATTAAGAGAGCCCAGAAAATCGGAAAATCTATTTGAAGTACTAAAAGTCCAAAATAACTGGCTAAACCAGTAATAATACTGACGAGCGTTTTAAGTGTAATGTAATTTTCTACAGATTTTATGATTTGTCTGAAAATTGATAACGCAGCCTCTCTTTTCGATTCATCGTGGTAAATAGCTCTGAATTTCAATTTGATTACATTCTCTTCTAAAATCAGAAATAGTAAATACAGAATCACCATAAAAGAATTGCCCAAAAGGTTAGTCAGCGCTCCCAAAGCATTAGATATTAAACTAGCTAAATTAAAATCTTGTATTTGAGAAAGTCCGCTTTGCAACGCCTGATCACCTACTAAACCAATGAATTTCTCACTTATTAACTGAAAATTAGTATTGTACTTGTCTAAATTTTCAGGAGCCATAAAGGCTTTTACTTGAAGAGTAAGTAATTCGGAAAAGAAATAAAGTACCGCTAGAATTACCATGCTGGCTAAAAGAGAGCCTAGCCAAAACGGCATTTTTATAGTTTTCATAATCACTTTTCTAAACTTTCTTATCAAAAACCAAATTCCCAGTGAAAAGACAAAAGGAATTAGAAAACTCTTCAGGTAAATCAGAAGAAAGCCTCCAAGGGTGAGAGATAATAAGATAGATGTAGTTCTGGTTAATGACATGATATTTTAGTTAATCTATTAATCGGAGAAAAGCGGTTTCATCGATAATTTTTATTCCTAAGGTATCTGCTTTTGTTTTTTTAGCTGGACCCATATTTTCCCCAGCTATTAAAAGGTCTGTTTTAGCAGATATTGAACCTACAACTTTTCCGCCATTGGCTTCTATTAAAGTTTTCAATTCGTTTCGACTTAATTTAGTAAACACTCCACTGACTACTATTTTTTTTCCGTTTAGTACTTCTGAGTCTAAGGTTACTTCGACTGTTTCGAAACATAAGCCAGCCTCTTCCATTCGCTGTATCTGAGATAAATTGGCTTCTATGTTTAAGTACTCATAGACACTTTCGGCTATTCTCTCTCCTATTTCATCCACCTTAACTAGACTCTCTAAAGAGGCGCTTTTTATGCTCTGAATATTCTTAAAGTGCTTGGCTAGTTTTTTAGCTACCGTTTCTCCCACATATCTTATCCCGAGTCCAAAGAGAACTTTTTCAAACGGCTGTGCTTTGCTAGCCTCTACTCCTATCAATATGTTTTCTACTGATTTTTCTGCTAATCTTTCTAAAGGAAGGATTTGTTCCCTAGTCAAATCATATAGGTCGGCTGGTATACGAATTAGTCCAGCTTCGAATAGCTGTACTATAGTTTCTGCTCCAAGCCCATCTATATTCATGGCTTTTCTGCTAATGAAATGCTCTATTCTTCCCGTGATTTGTGGCGGACAAAACTCCGCGTTAGGACAGTAATGATGAGCTTCTCCCTCTTTTCTAACTAGAGCTGTGTGGCACTCAGGACAGGTGGGAATGAATTGAACTGGCTTAGCATCAGCCAATCTTTTATCCAAATCTACATTGGTCACTTTAGGGATTATTTCTCCTCCTTTTTCTACAAACACAAAGTCTTTTTCGTGAATCCCCAGTTTTTCTATCTGATCTTGATTATGAAGAGAAGCACGCTTAACTGTGGTTCCCGCTAATAAGAGTGGTTCTAGGTTAGCTACAGGCGTGATGGCGCCTGTTCTTCCTACTTGATAGGTGATTTCTACAAGTTGAGTTGAAAGATTTTCTGCTTTAAACTTATAAGCTATTGCCCATCTTGGACTTTTAGCCGTTAATCCCATTTCATCTTGAAGCTGGTACGAGTTGACTTTTATTACTATTCCATCTATTTCGAAAGGCAACTTTTTTCTCTCGTTATCCCAGTAACCAATAAACTCCATCACTCCGTCTACTGTAGTAGATTTCGCTACATATTTTAATTTCTCTTGTGGCACTTTAAATCCCCATTCTCCTGCTTTCTCTAAACTTTCAAAATGACCTTGGTAGGGGTTTTTATTTAAGACTAAATAATAGAGAAAACAGTCTAATCCTCTAGAAGCGGGTATTTTACTGTCCTGAGATTTTAATGTGCCTGAAGCCGTATTCCTAGGATTGGCATACAGGGGCTCTCCTTCTTCTTCTCGTGTTTTATTCAACTTCTCGAAACTAGCATGAGGTAAAAATATCTCACCTCTTATCTCAAATTTATCAGGATAGTCTCCATGAAGCTTAAGGGGAATACTTTTGATAGTTCTAACATTAGTCGTTACATCTTCTCCTGTATTACCATCGCCTCGGGTAACGGCTTTTATTAACTGTCCCTCTTCATAGTGAAGACTAATAGCTACACCATCATACTTAAGCTCTAGTGTGTATTCTAATTCTTCATTTCCAGTAAGCTTTACTGCTCTCTCAGCCCATTCTTGAATGTCTTCCTTATTGTAGGAATTACTTAGACTTAACATAGGTGATGAATGAGCCACTTTTTCAAACTTCTCGGTGATGTCTCCACCTACTCTTTGTGTAGGCGAATCGGGGGATGATAAAGAAGGATTTTCTTGTTCTAATTTATGAAGCTTAGAAAGCTTCATATCAAAATCATAATCTGAAATGGTAGGTTTGCTCAAAACATAATAACTGTGGTTATGTTTTCTCAGTTCTTCACGTAATTCTAGGACTTCTTCTTGTGCATTCATTATTTCAACAAATTTAGCAGAGAGTTAAATTCGTTTGGCTTTTAAGAACCTTAGTTTTCCTTGTAGATCGTTGAAGATTTCAACATCTTCAAACTTTTTGGATTTAAATAGCTCAGCGGTTTCATTCGCGTAATTTTCGTGTAACTCTAAGAAAACAAATCCACCAGGCTTAAGAATCACTAATGCGCTTTTTTCTATAGCCTTGTAGAAATACAGCGGGTCTTCTGTAATAGAGAACAGTGCGATATGTGGTTCATGCTGGTATACATTGGACTCTAAGTCGGGAGCTTCGTTCTTACCGATGTAAGGCGGATTACTAACCAACACCTGAAACTCGCCTAAACCCGATAAGTTTTCAGTCATTGATAGCTTGGTGAAGTTTACTTCTAATCCTAAATTACCAGCATTTAACTGAGCTACGTCTATTGCGTCCTGGGAAATATCTATCCCATGTACTTCCAAACTAGGGAGTTCTCTCTTTAAGCTTAAACCGATACATCCGCTTCCTGCTCCCATATCTAATACTCTTTGGTTAGGAGATATATGGCCTAATACTAAACTCACAAGCTCTTCTGTTTCTGGTCTTGGTAAGAGCACATGTTTATTTACTTGTAACTCTAAGTCTCTGAAGTAGGCTTTTTCTGTTATATGCTGAATAGGAATTCCTTCATTTAAAAGCGTCACTCCATGCTGAATAGATTCATTTTGAGCTGTAGTAATCTCTTGGTCCGAACTAGTCAGGTATGTTATCTTGGATAGTCCAGTGAAATGTTCTAATAGAATAAAAAAGACTTGTTCTTTTTCTCTAGTGGTGAAGTTGTATTGCAACGTACTAACGACACTTTCCTTTAATTTTTTCAGTGAAAGAGTCAATGCTTATAACCCTTTTAATATCAATTCGGCTGTAGCTGGATTGGTAGCTAATGGCACATTATGTACATCACATATCCTCATGAGCATTAACACATCTGGCTCGTGTGGATGTTTGTCTAAAGGATCCCTAAAAAAGAATACCATATGGATTTTCCCTTCAGTTATTTGTGCTGCTATCTGAGCATCACCCCCCATAGGTCCTGAGGCAACTCTCTCTACTTCCAGGCCACCTGCAGCCACGTGAGAACCGGTCGTTCCAGTAGCGATTAGTTTGATTTCTTCCTGTTTTAAAATCTCGTGTGCGTTAGATAAGAATCTCACCATTTCGGCTTTCTTTCCATCATGCGCTATTATAGCTATTTTCATATTATTTTTTTACGAATACTTGGTATCCATGAGCAGCCAATTCTTTAGTTCCGCTGGTATACACCCCTAATGTTTCAGCATTAAAGACACTCACAAAGTTCCCTTCTATTTCTTTCACAAAATTAACTTGTTGTTTATTGCTAGAAAGATTAATCACTGTTATTACTTCATTATAATTTTTGACTCTTTTGAACGCTAATAAATCGGTGTCATTAGAGGTGTTTATTCTCATAAATCTACCTCCATAAGTTCCGTTCCATAATGCTGGATTTTCTTTCTTTGTTTTGATTAATGTTTTATAAAAATCCTGAAGTTCAGGCTGTGGTTTTTGAATAGTATCTTTTTCGAAAAACTTAAGTCTTCTGTCATTCCCAAACTCCTGACCACTATAGACTAGTGGCATTCCAAAATAAGTAAAAGCAAGCACGGCCATAGGTTTATGGTTCTCTCCCATTCTTTCAAGCACGGTTCCGTTCCATGAATTCTCATCATGATTAGTGGTAAACATCATCCGGTAATCGTTTGTAGAGAAATTCTTCTCTTCCCACTTCATATAAGCCATTAGTGAGTCTAAAGGCCATTCCTGCGTAGCAATATGGTTAAATATATGATGTGCATACCATCCATAACTCATATCAAATGTTTTTCTATGATGGTCTGGTAGTTCAGACTCTGCGAGCATAAAAATATCAGGATTAACTTTCTTTAATTCTACTATGGCTTGTTCCCAGAAATCCAAAGGAACTTCTACGGCTACATCACACCTAAAACCATCTATGTTTACATTAGTTAGCCAGAACTTCATAGCGTCTATCATGGCTAATCTCATTGAATCATTTTCGTAGTTCAAGTCAGCCACATCTCCCCAGTCTGGGTTTGGAGGCATTATATTTCCTAATGAATCTTGCACATACCAATTCTTATGACCGCTTTTCACCCAAACATTATCAAAACTAGTATGATTTGGAACCCAGTCTAGAATAACTTTCTGACCTAATAAATGAGCTTTATTCACTATGGATTTAAAGTCATCAAGAGTTCCAAACTCAGGGTTAGCTTCAGTGTAGTTACTTATAGAATAATAGCTGCCTAGGTATTTCTTTCTCTCTTCTGTGTTTTCTATGTCTTCTATAAATAAGTCTCCCTTAGCTTTCCTTTTTTCCATACCAATAGGCTGGACGGGCATTATCCATAATATTTCAGACCCTAGATCTGCTATTCGATCCATGTCAGCTTCGAACGCCATAAATGTCCCTTCAGCCGTATGTTGTCTTATGTTAACTTCATAAATAGATGCATCTTTAGACCACTCCGGATGTTGTACTACTTGATTTTCTGAGGTCTTCGTTACCAATTCTGCTTCAGAACTAGTTTCTAATGAACTGGTGTCTGAACATCCGATAACTGATAAAATTATAGCTGGTATTAGAATTCTCATCTTCTGTTTATTTGACCTCTAAAATAAGATTTAGTGTGAAATACACACTTTCCATTTATATTAATGTTGCCAACATTAATTTCTATGATTTTTATTCTTAATAATTGTATTTGGCATAATTTTAGAAGCTATTAAAAAAAAATAAAAAAAATGAACACTGCGCGCAACAAATACATTCTAGGGATTTTATCTCTGGTTTTTCTCTTTTTATTTTCTTGTCAGTCAAGCCAATATGGAGATAAGATGAAGGAACCATTTTCTGGAAGTAAGTATGAATCTAACAATAAATGGTTCCGAGCAGTGGGAAAAGGGACCAGCCAGAAAGATAATATAGCCAAAAGTAAAGCAGATTTAGCAGTCAAATCAGAGCTAGCAGGACAAGTGGAAAGCAACATTAAGCAAGTCTCAGATCAGTATTTGGATGAGACTGGTTTAGGAGATAACTCTGAACTAACAGAGAAGTTTTCTAGCTTAACAAGACAAGTCATGAATACGACTATTGTCGATATTAGGAAAATTGGAGAAGAGAAACTCATGAAAGAGGGAGTTTACACGGTTTTCTTAGCTTATGAAATAAAGAAAGCAGCCATGTTTAGGTTCATGAAGAAACAGATAAGACTAAATAAAAAGCTTTCGAAAATAGAAATAGATATGATGGAGGCAATGCTTGACGCCGAAATTAAAAAAACTGAGTCGTTAGATTACTAAGCGTTAATTTACTCAATACCAGTAAATCCTGTAATTTTAAGCCTTTTCAATTTAGCTCAAATTTTAAGTTTCATACTGTTTGTCATAACAGAAAAGATAATTATACGTATTACTGGTACACTTTAATTCATTATCATTTTATGATTAAACGCCTAGTAATTGTTTTAGGGATTTTACTACCAGCTCTTTCGTGTTTGGCACAGAAGGAATACCCCAGTTTATTGTGGGAGATTTCAAAGCCTGATATATCTAAGCCTTCATACCTGTATGGAACTATGCATGTTAGTTCGAAGGTAGCTTTTAGCCTGAGTGACTCTTTCTTTGAAGCTTTAGAAAGTGCAGATGTAATAGCGCTAGAGTCAGACCCTAGTGAATGGATGGATGAAATGGAACAAGCAGATATGCTAAACCGAAATTTCGATTGGGATTTCACCAATCAAAATTATGGTGATTTTTATTCTAGAGCATTCAGCGTAAACATTCCATCTGCAAAAGATTATGCTGAAATGCTAAGGTTCGAGCCGAGTATAGTGAATGGATTGCTCTATAGATTTAATGGATTTGAAGCAGATTTTGAAGAGGATACCTACTTAGATTTATTCATCTACCAAGCGGGTAAAAAGATGAAAAAAGAGGTGATGAACTTAGAAGATTTTCAAGAAGTTCAATCTCTCAGTGAAAAAGCCGCTGCTGCCGCCCAAATAGAACCCGAAAAGCCTAGTCCTTTTGGGTATGATGAGAACCCATATGAATTAATTCAAAACGCATACCGAAATGGGGATTTAAATACGTTGGATTCTATCATGCACTTGCTAAACAGCAAGTCATTTATAGCGTACATGCTTGTTCAACGCAATGAACAAATGTCTGTGAAAATGGACTCTATCATTTCCTCAGGTAGCTCCCTGTTTAGTGGTATTGGAGCAGCGCATTTAGCGGGAAAAGAAGGTGTGATAGAAATGCTTAGAGCTAAAGGATATACTCTTAGACCTATTCTAAAAGACTTTACGGATAAGAGTTTGAAAATTAGAAATAAAATCGAAGCTAAATCTATTGATTTAGAACTTGATTATCAATACCCAACCGATAGTACCTTTAGAGTGAAATTACCAGGGAAGCTTTATGAGCTGCCTATGTCTTCGGGAAAGCAGACCTACATCCACCCTGAGATGATTCATGGAACTAATTACAGTGTAGTAAGAATAAAAACTTTTAATGCTATTACAGGATCAACTCCAGAGAAAACCATGCAAACTATCGATAGTCTGTTGTTTGAAAATATTCCAGGAGATATTATTAGTAAGAAATCCATACAGATAAATAATCATCCTGGATTCGATGTTATAAACAAGACTAGAAGAGGAGATTATCAACGGTATCACATTATAGCTTTGCCAAGTGAGTTATTGATTTTTAAGGTTAAAGGGCCTAAGAAAACTGCTGTTTCTTCTGATGCTAAAACGTTTTTCGAATCTATAGAGTTTCTTACTCCTGAAAACACAAACTGGGAAACCTTCACTTCAGCTTCTAATGAGTTCTCTGTTTTGCTCCCGCAAAAACTAAAAAAGAGTTCTGCCATGAGTGAAGCAGGGTTTTTAAGCCTACAGATAAATGATCCCTCTTCAGAAGATTATTATATTCTCCAGAGAAATATACTTCATGATTATAAATACATCGAGGAAGATGAGTTTGAACTTACTTATTTAATAGAAAGCTTAGCAGAAAGAAGCGGTTTTAAACTCAATGACATCGTTTTTAAATCAGAAGGAAAGCATCCTTCTGTGGAGTCCATATTGATTAGTAAAACTGGAA
>LAQC01000001.1:0-159 GCA_000981645.1 Cryomorphaceae bacterium ASP10-05a
CCAATTTTAAAAAAACCCCGATTTATCGGGGTTTTTTTTTATCTAATATTTTATTTTAGCATTATGAAGAAAATATTTGCAGTCGTAGGTAGACCAAACGTTGGTAAATCAACACTATTTAATCGATTAACGGAAAGTAGGGACGCCATAGTTGACGAA
>LAQC01000001.1:373-509 GCA_000981645.1 Cryomorphaceae bacterium ASP10-05a
GACAAAAGAAATAATTATAGTTGCGAATAAAATTGATACTTCTGATAAAGAATATTTGTCAGCTGATATTTATTCTTTAGGGTTTAAGTCAGAAGTATTTCCTATTAGCGCAAATAATGGTTATGGCACAGGAGAG
>LAQC01000001.1:752-930 GCA_000981645.1 Cryomorphaceae bacterium ASP10-05a
ACCTTGAATTTTATAGCACACTTAGAACAAGAAGGGCTATTGAGAATAGTGATATCTGTATTTTACTTATTGACGCTGAAGAAGGCGTTACAAAACAAGATTTGGCAATTTTCTTTGAGATAATAGAGGCGAAGAAAGCTGTTGTAATAGGGGTTAATAAATGGGATAGATTAGAAAA
>LAQC01000001.1:1082-1230 GCA_000981645.1 Cryomorphaceae bacterium ASP10-05a
AAATACCTACTTCAAAAGTTAATGATGTTCTTTTAGAGCAGATTGAAGCTTATCCTCCTCCAGCCTTAAAAGGAAAGTATGTGCGAATAAAGTTTGTAAGACAATTACCAACGCACTCGCCAACTTTTGCGTTTTACTGCAATCTTCC
>LAQC01000001.1:1367-27843 GCA_000981645.1 Cryomorphaceae bacterium ASP10-05a
GTCTGTGATGTAAGGGTTATCGCGTAATGCTGCACTCCAAAATACGTTATAAGTTTAAGTTGTTTTGATGAAAGTTATTCCGTTGGGAAATGAGCTAGCTCTAAGATTTGTCTTATAATTTTTTAGAGTTTTTTTTAAAAAACTCTATACTCAGATTGGTTTCTTATGTTATACATTTGCGTTTTACAAGGTGGAAAGATTTAGCCAAATTGCAACCACTTGAAAAAATGCTAAACATGCGCTTAAGAGGTGGCTAAACTTGAGCATTCTATTAATAATAAAATATATTTTATGCCATATTTTTTTACATCTGAATCTGTTTCTGAAGGACATCCGGATAAAGTAGCAGATCAAATTTCTGATGCACTTATAGATAACTTTCTAGCTTTTGACCCTGAGTCTAAGGTAGCTTGTGAGACTCTCGTAACCACTGGGCAAGTAATCTTAGCTGGAGAGGTTAAATCAAAGACTTATGTGGATGTTCAGAGAGTAGCGAGAGAGGTTATCAATAACATAGGTTACACCAAGAGCGAATATATGTTTGATGGAAATTCATGTGGTGTTTTGTCCGCTATACATGAGCAATCTCCTGATATTAATCAAGGAGTAGAAAGAGAGAACAAAGAAGATCAGGGAGCTGGAGATCAGGGAATGATGTTCGGTTATGCGAGTAATGAGACTGCTACGTATATGCCCCTGGCACTTACTCTTTCACATATGATTTTGGAAGAACTAGCTGATTTAAGGAGAGAAGAAAAAGACATACCATATTTAAGGCCAGATTCTAAAAGTCAGGTTACTATTAAGTATGATGACAATAATAAGCCTGTTGCTATTGCGGCTATAGTAGTCTCTACGCAGCATGATGATTTCGGTGAGTCTGGTGAGATGCTGAAAAAGATAAAGAAGGATATCGTACAGATACTAATACCTAGAGTTAAGAAGAGGCTTCCTGAAAATTTACAGAACTTATTTACTGAGGAGATAACGTATCATATAAATCCTACTGGGATTTTTGTTATAGGTGGTCCACATGGAGATACCGGTTTAACAGGTCGTAAAATTATAGTAGATACTTACGGGGGGAAGGGAGCTCACGGAGGAGGGGCATTCTCGGGTAAAGACCCGAGTAAAGTTGATAGGTCAGCTGCTTATGCTACTCGTCATATAGCGAAAAACGCTGTGGCAGCTGGGCTGTGTGATGAGATACTAGTACAGGTCGCTTATGCTATAGGTTTAGCACAGCCGATGGGATTGTATGTAGATACTTATGGTACTTCTAAATTAGATTTAACTGATGGGGAAGTCGCTGAGAAACTGCTGGCGTTATTCGATATGCGACCATACGCTATAGAGAAGAGGTTTAAACTTAGAACTCCTATTTACTTAGAAACTGCTGCTTATGGTCATATGGGGAGAGAACCAAAAGAAGTGACTAAGACATTTACTGATGGTTCTGGAAAGATGAAAAAATTGAAAGTGAAGTTATTCCCATGGGAAGAACTTGATTATGTAAATAAAATTAAAATGGAGTTTTCGCTCTAGAATTTTCTGTACTTAGAATTTTAAAAGCTGCCTCTTCTATTAAGGGCGGCTTTTTTTGTGAAATATATTCCAGTAATACTATTACTATAAATGGTTATTAGCGTTGTTTTCTCAAGTAAAGGAATTTTCAATTTAATCGGGGAGTGAGAAATTTTGTTTCATTGGGTTATCGGGATTAGTGGTTCACTATTATTCTTCGAAGTGAATTGAGTTGTTTCTGAATATTCATATGTGAAACTGGTCAAATCATTTTATAAGAGAGTTTTTCGAATGTCAAAATGCATACGAGTAAAATGGAGTTCATTATTAAGCCTACTTCTCAAGATTACGAGCCTATCTGCTCCGTTGACGGTTCAGAGAAGTGAAAAAAGTTTATTTAGAATCAAGGAAGTAGCGTTTGACAAATCACGAAGTGAATTAGATTACCTGGAACTAGAATAATAGGTATCGAGATTAATTATGTGAACGCGGGGGATATGGATTTGTGATGGTTGTCTGATTAGGTTGTGTTTAGGTATTAACAATTGTTTAAAACCTGTACTTAAAACTTTTTCATGAAATTTTAGCGTTATGTTCAGGCGAGCCCAACATAAAATTACCTTTGAAGTAATGAATGAGTCAGAATCAAAATCAGGAGGGTTTCAACGAAAGAAGATGAATCAAGGTGGTGGATTAAATCCATTAGACGTGGGAAAAATACCGCCACAAGCCGTTGAGTTAGAAAGCGCGGTAATAGGCGCTATGATGCTGGAGAAAGAAGCCGTAAATGCAGTAATTGAGATTTTAAAGCCTGAAAGCTTTTATAAAGACGTTCATCAGAAGATTTACTTCGCTATGCAAGATCTATTTGCTCGAAGTGAACCGATAGATATCCTTACTGTTATACAAGCTTTAAAAAAGACAGGTGACTTAGAGTTCGTTGGTGGCGCATATTATATTTCTCAACTTACAGATCGAGTAGCTTCCACCGCCAATGTGGAAACACATGCTAGAATAATAGCTCAGAAATTTATCCAAAGGGAACTTATTCGAATCAGTAATGAGATTATCAAGGATGCTTTCGAAGAATCTACAGATGTATTTGACCTATTAGATAAGGCAGAACATAGTCTTTTCCAAGTGGCGGAGGGAAATATCAAAAAGAGCTACGCTAAAATGAGCGGAATAGTCAAAGAAGCTCTAGACGGAATAGAAGCAGCTATGAAAAATAAGGATGGGGTCTCAGGGGTTCCTTCTGGATTTACTAAGTTGGACAGGGTGACTGGAGGTTGGCAGCGTTCAGATATGATTGTATTAGCCGCCAGACCAGGTATGGGTAAGACAGCATTTGCGTTAAGTATGGCTAGGAATATGGCTGTGGACTATAAAGTTCCAGTAGCTGTGTTTTCATTAGAGATGTCTGCGGTGCAATTGGTTAATAGACTTATTTCAGGTGAATCAGAAATTGAAGGAAATAAGTTAAGAAGAGGTTCTTTAGATGATCATGAATATCATAAAATGCATGAGCGAATCACTAAATTAGCAGAAGCTCCTATTTTTATAGATGATACCCCAGGTCTATCGGTATTTGATTTACGCGCTAAGTGTAGAAGATTGAAAGCTCAGCATGGTATTGACATGATAGTAATCGATTACCTCCAGCTGATGACTGCGGGTGGTAATAGTAATAACGGAAATAGAGAACAGGAAATAAGTACAATTTCTAGATCTATAAAAGGGTTAGCCAAGGAGTTAGACGTGCCTATTATAGCATTATCTCAGCTTTCGAGAGCTGTAGAGAGTAGAGGAGGTGATAAAAAGCCAATGCTTTCGGATTTGAGAGAATCAGGAGCTATCGAGCAGGATGCAGATATCGTATCATTTATTTACAGGCCTGAATATTATGGGTTGGATGTAGATGAGCAAGGAAACTCTTTAAAAGGAGTAGGAGAAATTATTATTGCTAAGCACAGAAACGGATCTTTAGACACTGTTCAACTGAGATTTAAAGGCCAATATGCGAAGTTTGTTAATTTGGATGCTTTCGAGACAGATGATACTTTTAGTAGTTTAGGTCCAAATGTTGGGTTTGCAGACGGAATGAATACAATTACGGTAGGTTCTAAAATGAACGACATGCCTACTGATGATAAATCAGCCTTAGGAGAAGTTAGTGCAGATGATCCGCCTTGGTAATTGGTGTTTGACGAATTCTTTAAACAAAATTGGGAACAGTAATTGTTCTTGACAGCTTAAATTTGAATATGAGTTTAAAACAAATATTACTGTTAGTCTCGTTAGCTTTGTTGTCTTTTCAGGTATCTGCAAGTAAAATACTTATCCAGATGGATGATACTCAAGCGAATCATATTAAGGCATATGGAATAGCTTTTTGGGTGCTGCAAAATGACATAGAGCTGGAATGGCTATTGAACTACCGTGGAGGCAGTTTCATGGTAGCCAATTTTCCTGATATTACTAAGGAGTGTAATGTGAGAGGTGTAAGCTATCAGGTTATAGCTGATCTTCAAGCGCAAAACATTTATAACGAGATAGCTGATCCTGAGGTGAATATGGAGCGGGTGAAACTTCAAGTAGCTCCTAAGTTGGCTGTATACTCTCCTAAGAATAAGCTTCCATGGGATGATGCGGTGACCCTAGTTCTTACCTATGCGGAAATTCCTTACACGGTTATTTATGATGAGGAGATAGCGAATTTAGAACTACCGAAGTACGATTGGCTCCACTTACATCATGAGGATTTTACTGGACAGTACGGGAAGTTTTATAGAAGTTTCAAATCTGCTGCATGGTATCAAGAGCAAGTACAATTTCAGGAGGAAATGGCTTCCAGACTTGGATTCTCTAAGGTAAGTGAGATGAAAGGAGCTGTAGTAGAAGAAATAAATAATTTTGTGCTGGGGGGAGGGTTTTTATTTACGATGTGCTCGGGAACTGATTCTTTCGATATCGCCTTAGCCGCCGCACAAATAGATATATGTGCGGAAATGTATGATGGAGACCCAGCAGACCCAGCAGCTCAGGCTAAATTAGATTTTAATCGAACGTTAGCATTTAAAAATTTTGTACTAGAGAGTAATCCCTTAGAATATGAATTTAGCTCCATAGACGGAACTACAGACCATACTAAAGCTGGACAGAAAAATGATTTTTTTACTCTTTTTGACTTTAGCGCTAAGTGGGACGTTGTTCCGACCATACTTAATCAAAATCATGAAAAGGTAATTAAGGGATTCATGGGACAAACAACTTCATTTAGAACTAAATATTTAAAGCCCTCGGTTACCATATTAGGTGAATCAGGAAATATTAAGACCACTAAGTATATTCATGGTACTTTAGGTCAGGGACAGTGGACTTTCTATGGTGGTCATGACCCAGAGGATTATCGTCATTTGGTAGGAGACCCTCCCACAGATTTAAATCTATTTCCTAATTCACCAGGGTACAGATTAATATTAAATAACATTCTGTTTCCCGCTGCTAAAAAGAAGAAGCAGAAAACTTAAGAAAAAGATGGATTCTTATTCTACGAAAATACTGTTAGCTTGGGGTGAGGCGATTAGCGGAAATACTAAGCTAAGAGACTGGCTAATTAAAAATGGATTTCCTGAACTAGGATTATTTTGTTTCGCTCTTAGAAATAAAGATGACGCCAGAAACTGGCTTTTAGAAAATGGCCATCCTCACTTAATGGCATTAATAAATGGTGCAGAGGGGAATATGACCGCAGTAGCATGGTTAATGAAAAATAATTATGAACTGCTAGGTCAAATGGCTATGGCCGCAGATAATGATGAAGAGGCCATGAGGTGGATTCATTTAAATACGTCTAAAGAAATATTTCTAATCGCTCAAAAGATTCAATTTGTAAAGAATAGGATAGATGCGGACAACGAAGATGCGCATCGGTTTAGCAAAGACTAGTTTTGATGTGGGATAGACAAAGAGAGAGTGAAGTAAGCTAAATTCTTATTTACATTTAATATTTGATAATCCAAAAGGCCATTTATTTTTTTAGCCATGGTTAAAAAGCCTAATCCAGCTCCACCTTTTTGATTGAAATTATCGTTACAGAGAGTTTCTATGTATAGTTTTCTTAACTCGTTTTCGTTAAGCCTGTTTATCGTGTTAAGCTTTTGCTCCAAAGGGATTATTTCGTCCGCAGAAATTAAATTCCCTGTTTTGATAGTAAAGTTTAAATCTGAATGTTCAATAATTAAAAAGGAATTTGCTTTTCCGTTTTGATCCTTAGCACTGTGGTTTGATATGTTTTGGAGGGCTTCAACTAAAAGGCTACAAATGCGTCTCATCATCTGTCTTTTCGCTCCAGATTCTAATATGGTCTCCTCGGTAATTTTTAATAGGGCTTCTATTTTAACTTCACTCAAATCCCCAAAATGGCTGAGTAAAACCGTCTTAATAGACGAATTTGAAGACACGAGTTCTAAGTATCGGTGCTTTATAGATTCTAAAGGTATTTCTTTTATACCGGTCATTTATTTACTTGCAGAGTATAGAACAAAGCTAGTGTTTTAATTCGATGAAAACCATTTAATCATCGATGAATTACTTATTTAATTCATTTCGTGATAAATTCAGCTAGTCAGTGTCAAAGATAATACTCTATTTCCTTCTTTACATGAACTTGTTTTCACTTGTTCACACGATTTTTTTTAAAACTGAGGAATTAAAAAAAATTAAGTTAAGTAATTGCATAAAAGTGTGTTAAATGATTTAAAGAGAAGGGCTAATACCTTTTTATGCCTTTTACTGGTACTATACTCTGTCCTTCGGGAGTGGTTATCATGTGATAAAATTCTTTACACAAGTAATTTATAGGCCTACTGAATCTCCGGCCTTCTATATAACAATCCCATGCTTCTAGAGCTATTTTCTTGGTTACATTCCAAGCGTAAGAGTTATATCCAGATGGTCTAGATATGGAATTAATGTGTCGCTGAGCTTCTGATAAATTGTGCATGATATATTCTTTTTATTTATTGAATACATCAAATGTCATGGGCTAGACCGTAATCAATTTACGCTCTAATTGTCAGAGAAGAGGAACTGAGTGAAGTCGACTTTAAGTCAGTACTTTAAGGCGGAATTTAAAATAATTTTTTTTACTCTTTGGCGTAGAATTTTAGGTTCTAGTACTTCTACATTATCCCCATAAGAAAGAATTAACTGAACTAGTTCTATAGTTTGCAACGCGAATAATTCGACTAATACATGGTCATCCTTCTCCTCAACGATAACTTGAGAATGGTGAATGGGCCTACTCTTTATGTACTTTCCCTGAAGTGCTGAGAATTTAAGACCAATTCTCACGGGAATTCCATCGAGCTCTGTTATGCCTATAGAATGCTTAAAGAATCTATCAGGATCAAAACCTCTCACTTCTTCAAATTTTTCTTTTAAGAGTTTCGTTTTTTGAATTCTATCAAGACTAAAGGTTAAATAATCGCTTCTGTCATCTGACCAAGAGATGACGTACCACCTTCCTTTATACTCTTTTAGTAAATATGGGTCTAAGATATACGTCTTGGTCTTATTCTTTTTAAAACTCAGGTATGTGACTTCTATCTTTTTCTTCGATTTTATAGCGTCTATTAAAGGCCCTAAGTATTCAGAACCTGAGTCACTAATACTTTGTTCGAATTGAATGAATTTTTCTTCTTTAATTTCGACTCCTTCAGGACTGGTTTTGATTTTATCAAAGATTCTTTCTATCGCACTACTAAACTGTTGAAAAATTTCGATGTCCTTAAATTGATATAAAGTTTGAGCTGCGAATTTTATAGCTCCTAAATCTTCTTCTTGAAGAGGGATTTCATTTATGGAGTAGTTTTCTTCTTCATAAAAATAACCGTTATGTCCTTTACTATACTTAATAGGAGCGTAGTATCCGAGTTCTCCCTCATTTCTCATAGCATACAAGTCTTTTTCTATAGTGCTACTAGATATTCGATCTCCAAAACTCCCATAGAGTGATTCTTCACAAGCTTCCTTAAGCTCTTCCTTGGTAGGGTAGGGCTTGGATTTACTGCTTATGAGACGGTCTATAATTCTATATCTTAAAAGGGCATATTTATTAGCCGGCATGATGTCCAGTTTTCATACTAATATAAATTAAATCACAACTTCTAAATTAAACTAGAGCACTACTTTCTACAGTAAGGCTTGTGAAAACCCCAATATGACTAATCGACTGTTCTAATTCAGAACTTTTACACCTAGCAGGAAAAATCGACTTATTATTTTGTCTGAATCTCTAGGTGTTTTCTTTTTTATGCGCTAGTAGGAAGTGTTAATGCAAAAATTCCTTTAGTGAATTACGCATTAATATTTTTGATGTCTGTGTTTTCGGATAACTGAAAGACTCACTCTAAGGATTTAGGTCCAAACTTGGTCATTCTATAGTTCTGAATGTTTTCTGACCTATCTTTTTTTCCGAATAGGGACAGGTAGTTATTTGCCGTATATGTACTAAGCTCTTTTGTTAGATTCCTGGGTGTTTCTTACACATTAAAAAGAAACTAGAGAGATATAAATTTTCAATTTGAAAATGAACGGGGCTAAAATCAAGGCGGGCATTAAATTTAGTATTCTAATTTTGGTTATTTCTAATATATTTAAGCTTAGACCTAAGAGCAGTATTCCACCAGTGCTGAAAATTATATCTTGAATATTTTGATCTAAATAGGGCTCTAAATAAACAGCCCCTAAGGTTAGAGTCCCTTGAAAAATCAGAAGAGGAACAGCGGAGAATAAAATGCTTTTTCCAAATGCTGAAGCGAGCGCAGCAGCAGAGAAAAAGTCCATGGTAGCCTTGGTGATTATTAAATCTCTATTGCCCGAGATTCCCTCTTGAAAAGTTCCCAGAAGAGTCATACTCCCTACGCAGAACAGAAGAAATGCAGTTATCAGACCTTCACTGAAGGACTTCTCCGAGGAATCGCCCGAGTTAAATCTGTTAAGCCATAAGTTAAGCTTTTGCTCAATCAAAAGTAGTTCGCCTAAGATGGCACCTAGCACTAGGGATAACACGACTACTAAAATAAATTCCCCATCTAGTTTAATGGACATCCATATCCCCAGAAATAGAGTGAAAATACCAAGGGCTTGGAATACCGTTTTGATTATTCTTTCTGGAAGACTCTTTTTAATCAGCATTCCTATTGAACTTCCGAGTATTACAGTGCCTGTGTTTATTAATGTCCCTAGCATGGTCCCAAATTTAAAAAAGAAAGTCAGTCGATGAACAAAACCCTTACAGAAGGAACGATGATTTTATGACTATAAAAATTACCTTTGCTACGCAATGAAATTTACCCTTCAACATAATGACTCTGGCTCTAAAGCAAGGGCGGGATTAGTAGAAACAGATCATGGAGTTATTCAGACTCCTATATTCATGCCTGTAGGAACTGCGGCTACCGTAAAGGGAATAACCCAGCAGGATTTAGAATCGGACATAAAAGCACAGATCATTTTAGGGAATACCTATCATCTCTATTTAAGACCTGGCTTAGATATCATAGAAGCAGCAGGAGGGCTTCACAAGTTTAATGGGTGGAAAAAACCAATCCTTACTGATAGTGGGGGTTATCAGGTTTACTCACTTAGTGATAACAGAAAGATAAATGAAGAAGGAGTAGTGTTTAGGTCTCATATAGATGGCTCTAAACACTTGTTTACTCCTGAAAATGTAATGGCTACACAGCGGGTTATTGGGGCTGATATTATTATGGCCTTTGATGAATGTACGCCTTATCCATGCGAATATTCCTATGCTAAGGATAGCTTAGATATGACACATAGATGGCTGAAAAGGTGTGTTACCAATCATCAGGAAAACGATCCTAAATATGGGTTTTCTCAAGCGCTATTTCCTATAGTACAGGGAAGTGTTTACAAAGACCTTAGGGTGAAGAGTGCTGAGTTTATAGCGGAGCAAAATATGCCAGGAAATGCTATCGGAGGTCTTTCTGTAGGAGAGCCACATGAGGAAATGTATGCCATGACTGAAGTAGTGTGTAATATACTTCCTGAGGATAAGCCAAGATACCTTATGGGCGTGGGAACGCCTGCCAATATTTTAGAAAACATAGCGTTAGGTGTAGATATGTTTGACTGCGTAATGCCCACTAGAAATGCCAGAAATGGAATGCTTTTTACTTGGGAAGGAACCATGAATATGAAAAACAGAAAATGGGCAGATGATTTTACGCCTCTAGATGCTCATGGGACGAGTTACGTAGACTCCTTTTATTCTAAGTCATATGTTAGACATTTATTTCATGCGAATGAAATGTTAGGTAAAATGATAGCTACAGCTCATAATTTGGCTTTCTATATGGATTTAGTAAAACAAGCAAGAGAGCATATTGAGTTTGGAGATTTCTCAGACTGGAAAAATAAAGTGGTGCATAAACTGTCTGAGCGTTTATGAATACTCTTGATAGATATATTATTAAGAAGTTTCTTAGTACTTTCTTCTTTATTATCATGGCGTTTATTATTATTTCGGTAGTAATAGATTTTTCTGATAGGGTAGATGATTTTATAGAGCATGATGCTCCTGTTATGGAAGTATTAATTGGATATTACTTGAACTTTTGTATTCACTTTGGGAATCTTCTGAGTGGTTTGTTGATATTTTTAACCGTAGTGCTCGTCTGCAGTACTATGGCTCAGCGCACGGAAGTGGTAGCCATTCTGAGTGGAGGAATTTCATTTAACCGATACTTAAGGCCGTTTTTTATAGCTGCTACTATTCTGGTAATTATTTTTCTTTTTATTTCACATATCGTTTTGCCCTCGGCCAACCAGAGGAAGCTAGAGTTTGAGAATACATATATCCGTCCGAATTTTTATATCTCTGATAAAAATGTTCATCGTGAAATTTCTCCAGGAGAAATAGTCTATTTCAAGTCTTTATCTGCCTCAAAACAGCTGGGGTCTAAGTTTTCGATAGAGAACTGGGAAGAAGGCGAATTAAGAAAAAAAGTATTTGCTAATAAAGCTACTTATGACCCAGACAAAAAGATATGGGAGCTAAAAAAAGGACAGATAAGAACATATCATAAAGACGGAACGCAGTCGTTCGAATATTTTGCAGAGAAGGATACGGTGCTAAATCTTACTATAAATGATTTCGGTCATAGGTCTAGCATTAGTAGTGCTATGAAATGGGATGAATTAAATGTCTTTATTGCAGAGTTGGAAAAGAAAGGATTTTCGGATGCCTCAAAGCACCAGATAGAGAAACATCAGCGAACGAGTATTCCCTTTAGCATTTATGTTTTTGTGTTAATAGCAGCTTCTATGGCATCTAGAAAATTAAGAGGAGGAACGGGTATTCATTTAATGTTAGCTGTAGTGATAGGTTTTGTCTATGTGTTTTTTCAGAGGATAGCGAGTGTTTCTGCTACGAATGCAGGAGTAGATCCGTTAATAGCCGTCTGGATACCAAACATAATATTCCTCGGGTTGGGAATATGGGTGTACATTAAATCTCCGAAATAAAAGTCAAGTTACAGGGTGAAGATCCACTCAGAAAATCCCTCTTGCGTAAACATGTTTTTTTTAGGTTTGGTGTTGAATACTCCGAATACTGAGCTGCCGCTTCCACTTAATGAGGCGTATTCTGCGCCAGTGTTTATAAGTGTTTCTTTTATGCGCTGTAATGCTGGATACTTTCCGCTGAGCGTTTTCTCGAAATCGTTTATCCAGTTTTCTTGCCAGTCATTTTCCGTAATACCCCAATCGATGTTACCCTGAGTAGTTTCAGACAAGTTTAATCCACCATAGGCTTCTGCAGTACTAATGTGAATATTTGGGTTTACGAGGAGTACATACTTTCCTTTTAAATTAAAGTCAATAGGAGTGATGAGCTCTCCTCTTCCCTTGATTAAAGCAGAGCCTTGTGTGCAAAAGAAAGGGCAGTCGCTACCTAGCTCAGCAGACAGTTTAACTAGCTCTTTAGTATCTATTTTAAGGTTCTCTAGTTCGTTTACTCCTTTTAAAACAGCCACAGCATCAGAACTTCCTCCTCCGAGGCCTGCTCCGATAGGTATGTTTTTAAGCAAGTGAATATCATAGGAAGAGATGGCATATCCTCTTTCTCTTAGAAGTCTTAAAGCTTGAAGGCATAAGTTTTTCTCTGGGTTTCCTGGGATTTCAATATTATAGGCCTGAAACGAATCTGTAGTAGAAGGAATAAGTTCTATAAAATCATACAGAGGTATTTTAGTGAAAATACTTTCAAGTTCATGAAACCCATCAGCTCTTTTACCTTTGATATGAAGGCCTAAGTTAATTTTAGCTGGAGCTCTGTAAATCATCTGTCTAGTCTAGGTAGCCAAATCTTTTTAGCTTCTTGGCGTCATCTCTCCAGTCCTTGTCTACCTTAACGAATAGTTGTAAAAATACTTTTTTATCTATAAACCGTTCGATGTCTCTTCTAGCTTCAGTTCCTACTCTTTTTAGTGCTATTCCACCTTTGCCAATGATGATTCCCTTTTGGCTTTCTCTCATTACATAAATAAGAGCTCTAATACGTACTATTTTTTCCTCTACGACATATTCCTCCACCTCTACTTCAGATGAATATGGAATTTCCTGCTTGTAGTGAGTCATGATTTTTTCTCGAATAATCTCACTTACGAAAAATCGCATCGGTTTATCGGTTAGTTCATCTTTTGGGAAGTAAGGAGGGGACTCAGGAACTAAAGAGATTATTTTTTTCATAACCATATCCACATTGAACTTGTGCAATGCAGAGATAGGAACTATTGTAGCATTAGGTAGCTTTTCTTTCCAAGCGTCCAACTTAAGTTGAATTTCAGCTTGGTCGGTCATGTCTACCTTGTTCAGTACGAGAATAGTAGGGATGTCTATTTTAGTGAGTTTTTCAGCTAAAATATGCTGATTTTCAGGCTTTTCATTTATCTCCACTACGAAGAGAAAAACGTCAGCATCCTGAAAAGCACTCTTTACGAAGTTATTCATTCCTTCATGAAGCTTGTATTTGGCGTCTACCACTCCGGGAGTATCAGAGAACACTAACTGATAATCATCATCATTCACTATACCCATAATTCTATGGCGAGTGGTCTGAGCCTTAGCATTTATAATGCTCAGTTTGGTTCCTACTAACTGATTCATTAGTGTAGATTTTCCTACGTTAGGTTTACCAATAATATTTATAAATCCAGCTTTGTGATTCATGAGTAATTTACTTAGGTGCAAAGATAATGGAATCCTGTTTGGTTTAGATTATTCAAAAACAAAAAAGGCTCAGGAAATAATCCTGAGCCTTTAACTCTTAGTAGCGAGGGCAGGACTCGAACCTACGACCTTCGGGTTATGAGCCCGACGAGCTACCAACTGCTCCACCTCGCAATGTTTACAAAACGTCCCTAGCACCTGTGTGCTAGATTAATTTCGGACTGCAAATATATGAAGTTTTAACTCCTAGTGCCTAATTGATAGGGTTATTTTCAGTATTAAATGAATAGTAGTGAAAACTTACTGTTAAGTAATTGCTGTTAATTCAATTAACTCGATCTGATGATTAAATAATTCACCTCTTGCCTTCTGCTATTAATGGTTTCACCACTGATTTCTTAGATGTTTTATTGCCTCTTCAATAATGGTAACACATATAGTCAAATAAATAACACCATTATTGAGAAGTAAACGACATCTAAATCAGATGTGTTAGTAAATACAAAGGGTGTATTGAGTTTTCCGGGTGGATCTCTGCGATCTTGGATGAGTTCAGGATATTTAATTGACTTTCGTGGTAGTTATTATTTATTCCAACCCTGTTACGGGTTTCTTGAATTTAAAATGTTCTGCTACTCCGCAGAAGACTGTTGTATTCGATAGGAAAGGCGCTTAGGTGACCGAAGTAGAGAAAGTTCAGATGGAAGAAAGGTTAACTGTTATAAGCACCTCTAGTTTGTCTTCATGCTTTTACTTGTTAAGTTTAGAGTTTTCGAATAACGCTCAGACTTTGATATTTACTAAAGGTTAAGTTTTGACTCGGTTTTCGTAAGCCGCTTGGTGAAGTTACTTTTTTTATAATCGATTAATTCAAACTGTCATTTTATTCCTTGTAGTTAATCAATTAATAGTTGAACTTAGCTTTAGCCTAAACATGCTCGCTAATGCCACTTAATTCTGTTTTTTCTTGGTTTATGAAAAAAAGAGTTCATCAAATAGAGCTCTTTAAGAAATACCCATTGGAGGTTCAGGAAGAGTTGATGAAGGACTTGTGCAGAATGGCTCAGCATACAGAGTTTGGTCTCATGTATGACTTCAGTTCCATTAGAAGTGCTAGCCAGTTTAAAGAGCGCGTTCCTATTAGAACGTATGAAGATTTTGAGCCATACATCTCTCGTCTTAGAGAAGGGGAACAAAACCTTCTATGGCCTACCAAGCAAAAATGGTTTGCTAAATCTTCAGGAACTACAAGTGGAGAGAGTAAGTATATACCAGTTACGTCAGAGTCGTTAGAAGAGTGTCATTATAAAGGCGGAAAGGATTCCCTTTCTATTTACTACGAATTAAACCCACAGGCTGATGTGTATTCAGGAAAAACCTTAGTGCTTGGAGGCAGCTCCAATATTCATTCGTATAATAAAGCATGTTATACTGGGGATTTAAGTGCTATAATTATTAGAAATCTGCCTATTTGGGTTGAGTTAAAGCGAATACCAAACAAGGATATAGCTCTTATGGAAGACTGGGAGCATAAAATAGATAAGATGGCGCTGGCCAGTATGAATGAAGATGTGAGAATGGTGGTAGGAGTTCCGTCATGGACATTAGTTCTTATGAAGCGTATTCTGGAGATGAAAAATAAAGCATTGATTACCGATGTTTGGCCGAATCTAGAGTTGTTTTTACATGGGGGGGTTAGTTTTTCACCTTATCGCAAACAGTTTGAAAGTCTTATTCATTCTTCGAAGATGAATTATTTGGAGACCTATAATGCTTCAGAAGGTTTCTTCGGGATTCAAGACAGATTAGGCGAGAAAGACATGCTTTTAATGTTAGATTATGGGATCTATTATGAGTTTATCCCTTTGGCAAATGTGAATGATGACCAACCTCAGACGCTAAGCTTAAGTGAAGTGAATTTGGGAGAGGTTTATGCTTTGGTGATCTCTACTAATGGGGGGCTTTGGAGGTATATGATAGGAGACACAATTCAGTTCACTAGCTTAAACCCGTTTAGAATAAAAGTATCAGGAAGAACGAAGCATTTTATGAATGCCTTTGGAGAAGAAGTTATTATCGAAAATGCGGTAGCTGCCTTAGAAGTGGCATGCGCTGAGACTTCGGCTACGATTTCAGATTTCACAGCTGGTCCAGTTTATATTGGTCAGACAAATAAGGGTAGGCATGAGTGGTTTATTGAGTTTCAGGAAACACCTAGTGATATAGATAAATTTCGAGTTGTATTGGATCAGGCGTTGCAACGCGAGAATACAGATTACCAATCTAAGCGGGCTTATAATTTAGCATTAGAAGAGCCACTTATAAGAATTCTGCCCAAAGGGACGTTTTACAAATGGATGAAGAAAAGAGGGAAGTTAGGTGGTCAAAACAAAGTACCCAGGTTATCTAACAACAGGGAGTACTTAGATGAAATTAATTCTCTTATTGAAGCAGGCTATTTGGCCGAAGAATTACATTAAAGATAACATGACTAATTTTTTATACTATTTATTTCAATTTGTTCTTCTCTGGCAGTCGTCATGTGAGTCGGAAGGAGATGTCGCATTAGATGAGTTTCAAAATGTATACATATACGATGATACGTCTCTGTTAAGCTATAATAAAGAAGGTGTAAATCATTTCTCCTACAGCAATTTGAGAAAAGGAGAGATAACTTCAGTGGATGTAACAAATCCTCTGAGAATAGTCGTTTATTATGGTGAAAACAATGAGGTAATTTTTTTAGATAACACTCTTTCGGAACAAAATCAAGGATTAAGTTTTAATGACTTATCTCTTTACGATGTTTCTCTGGTGAGTTCCTCTTTTCAGAATCACTTGTGGCTCTATAGGTCAGCTGAACAAAAGTTGGTGAGAATAAATAGAAATGGGGAGGAGGTCAATGAAACTGCTAACTTGGCTCTTTGGATTGAGGGAGATGTTGGTGAATTTGTTTTGCTTAAAGAGTCAGGTAATTTTCTTTATTTGGTTTCATCTGAAGGGGTGGCAATAGTCTTTGATCAGTATGGCACTTTTCGAAAAAAAATATTGATTTCTGAAGCTAGTAAGATTCACTTCTCAGAATCAAAAATTCTTTATTTAAATGAGAAGGATGTTTACGCCATAGATGCCGAGGTTTATACTGAGCCTGTTTTGATTTATTCGTTTGACGATGAGGTGATAGGCGGGAGTTTTGATTTTAACTTGAGGCATGCGGCTAGATTAAATAGGGGATTACTGAGCTTAAGTGAGGTCTCTAATTAGGCTTTTAGTGGAAAAGTTTTTCTAATAATCCCCTGATTTTTTTTGTATTTTCACTTACTGGATTAAGTGACTTAAATAAACCAATAATGAGTAAGAAAACGCACGTGGCGATAGCCGGTAATATAGGCTCGGGAAAAACAACTTTAACAACTCTTCTGTCTAAACATTTTAAATGGCAAGCACATTATGAGAATGTAGATGACAACCCTTATCTGAATGATTTTTATAAAGATATGCAGAGATGGTCTTTTAATCTCCAGGTTTTCTTTATGACAAAAAGATTTGACCAGCTTCAAGAAATGATGGTAAGCAAAAAGAGTTTTATTCAAGATAGAACGATATATGAAGATGCATACATCTTTGCTCCAAACTTGCATGCGATGGGTCTTATGACAACGAGAGATTACGAGAATTTTCTAGGTCTATTTAATAGTATGGATCAGTTCTGTCATGCTCCTGATCTTTTAGTGTATTTAAGAGCTAGCGTTCCTACGCTAGTTAATCAAATACAGAAGAGAGGACGTGATTATGAAGAAGCTATTAGAATAGATTATTTGACGAGACTAAATGAGCGGTATGAAGCTTGGATTAGTACGTATGATAAAGGGAAGCTGTTAATAGTAGATGTAGATGATAATTATTTTAACGATGATGCCTCGGATTTAAATAATATAATAACGAAGGTTGACGCAGAGCTTCATGGCTTGTTCGAACAAGAAGAGGTATAGTTTCTTTCAAAATATTAAGCAAAAAAAAACCATCTGGATTCCAGATGGTTTTTTTGTCTATGCCTTTTTTTTCTACTGAGCCACTAGAGTTATTTGAAGTGTTACCTCATCATTAATAATCTTGTCTCCAAGTGCGTCAAAGAATTTCCCTGAATTGTATTTGATGCCATAATCAGTTCTATCAAACTTAATAGCTCCAGCTAAAGATACATTCCCTTCAATATTCTTAGACTGGACAGCCACTAAAATAGCCGTAGCTGGTTTACTGATTCCTTTAATAATTAGGTCCCCACTTACGTTAAAATTAGTTTGAACTCCAGTCGCAGATGGAATAAGTTCAGAACTAGTAATGTTAAAGCTAGCCTCTGGGTGATTAGATACACCAAAGAAATCATCAGCCATTAGATGACCAACTAGATCACCGTTAGACTTATTATCTTCGATATCAGTAACTGTTATAGAACTCATGTCCATTACTATATTACCACTAGAAATCAATCCTTTTTCGTCCATTATAAAGTTTCCAGATTTGATAGAAACATTTCCAGTATGACTTCCAGCCACTTTTCTGCCAGTCCACTTTATTTTACTTTTAGAAGCGTCTAAAGTATACGTTCCAGCATTAGGTGCTTTAGGTCGGTCATTTGCTGTAGAAATATCATTAGGGTCAAATCCCATTTCCTTAACAGCACATTTAGTTATTTCTGCTAAAAACGCTTCGTCATTCTGAGATTTATCTTGACACCACTTGAAGTTTTCTTCAGTTTTGTCTTTTCCTGCCATGATTCCATAACAGTCACATGCTGAATATTCTTTGGGAGAGCTAGAGCAGCTAGCTAAAAGAATAGCTATCGCTCCTATGTGAAATATGTTTTTTAACATGTTTAGTTTATTTCTTCGTTAACGGATAATTCGATTTTATTCGCAGAATCCTCTACATCCTGTCCATGGTTTTCTAATGAATGACCACCTAACATAGGGGCGATAACCAATCCTATAAGACAAGTAAGCTTGATAAGAATGTTCATAGAAGGACCAGAAGTATCTTTGAATGGATCTCCAACTGTATCTCCAGTTACTGCTGCTTTATGTGCGTCAGAACCTTTATATGTCATTACTCCATTAATTTCTACACCAGCTTCGAAAGACTTCTTTGCGTTATCCCAAGCACCTCCTGCATTGTTTTGGAAAATCGCCCATAGTACACCTGAAACAGTAACACCTGCCATATAACCACCGAGCATTTCGGCTACCAACATGTTATTGTCTTGATAAACTAATTTACCTACTAAGACTACAGCTATTGGAAAACCTATAGTTAAAAGACCAGGCAACATCATTTCTTTTAAAGATGCTTTTGTAGAGATAGCCACACATTTATCATATTCTGGTTTTCCAGTTCCTTCCATTATTCCTGGAATTTCTTTAAACTGTCTTACCACTTCATTTACCATTTCCATGGCTGCTTTACCGACGGCATTCATAGCTAATGCAGAGAATACAACTGGCACCATAGCTCCAACAAATAACATGGCTAATACTGGTGCTTTAAATATGTTAATTCCATCTATTCCTGTGAAGGTAACGTATGCAGCAAACAATGCTAAAGAAGTTAACGCTGCAGATGCAATGGCAAAACCTTTACCAGTTGCGGCAGTTGTGTTACCAACAGCATCTAAAATATCAGTTCTTTCTCTAACTATAGGGTCTTGTTCACTCATCTCAGCAATACCACCAGCATTGTCAGCAATTGGTCCAAAAGCATCAATCGCTAATTGCATAGCTGTTGTTGCCATCATTGCAGAGGCTGCTAAAGCAACTCCATAAAATCCAGCTAAGGCATAAGAGGCCCAAATAGCAGCAGCAAATAATAAAACTGATGAGAATGTAGAAATCATACCAGTAGCTAAACCAGCGATGATGTTTGTTCCTGCTCCTGTAGAAGATTGTTGTACGATTTTTAAAATTGGCTTCGAACCTAATCCGGTGTAGTATTCAGTAAATGCTGAGATTCCAGCTCCTACCACTAAACCGACTAAACAAGCATAAAATACTCTCATAGAAGAAATCTCCTGAATACCTTCTCCAAAGAAATCCATTTGCATTGTTGCTGGTAGCATCCATGTGACTAAACCGTAACATGCGACAGCAACCATTAAAATTGATGCCCAGTTTCCTATGTTTAGTGCTTTTTGTACATCCTTTTCTTTTGCATCGTTAGATGAAATCTTAACTAATAAAGTCCCGATAAGAGAAATGATAATTCCGACACCTGCTATAGACATTGGTAATAAGATCGGTCCAATTCCGCCAAAAGCATCTTGAATTGATCCTCCCATATCCTTAATGACATAGTTCCCTAAGACCATTGCAGCTAAAACGGTAGCTACATAAGAGCCAAATAAATCAGCTCCCATACCTGCTACGTCACCTACATTGTCACCTACATTATCAGCAATTGTAGCTGGGTTTCTTGGGTCGTCTTCAGGAATGTCCGCTTGAACTTTACCCGCTAAATCAGCACCAACGTCTGCAGCTTTAGTGTAAATACCACCACCAACTCTCGCAAACAAAGCAATGGACTCAGCTCCTAATGAGAAACCAGCTAATGCTTCTAAAACAACAGTCATGTCTGCAGTGTTAGTCCAAACGCCACCCATAAACAAGTGGAAGAATAGAATAAAGAAAAGGGTTAAACCTAATACAGCTAAACCGGCAACTCCAAGTCCCATAACAGTTCCACCGCCAAAAGATACTTTTAATGCATTTGGTAAACTAGTTTTTGCAGCTTGAGTTGTTCGAACATTTGTCTTGGTTGCTATTTTCATTCCCATGTTTCCTGCAAAAGCAGAGAAGATAGCTCCAATAATAAAAGCAACTACAATTAAGTAAGTACTATCCATATAAAAGGCAATACCTGCCAAAACAAGACTTGCTCCTATAACGAAGAATGTTAATAGTCGATATTCTGCTTTTAAGAATGCGAGTGCGCCTTCATAGATGTGATCAGAAATCTCTTTCATTTTACCGTCACCGGCATCTTGTTTCATAACCCAAGATTTTTTAGTCACCATGTAAAGCAACCCTAGGATAGCCATTACTATTGGCATATAAATCATATACGCTTCCATATTATTGTTTTTTGTTTATTCGTGTTTAAAAAAGGTGCGCAAAAATAATGCATCACACGCAATTAGACAACCCATAAAGTTGGGTTGATTATTAATGAGTTAATGAATGAAAAAAGAATTAGTAATCTCTTTAATTTAACTTTCCTTAATATTCTCTAGGCTTTTTTAAGATACATAGCCTCTTTAGCGGCCTTTACTATTTTAGAAACATCAGGAAGTGCCTCAGCTATAAGTGTAGTAGCGAACGGAAAAGGGGTGTCACTCTGAGTTAATCTCTGGATAGGAGCATCTAAATAATCAAATGCATTTCTTTGAACTCTATAAGCCACTTCGCTGCATACAGAGCCTACAGGGAAACTTTCCTCTACAATAATCAGTCTGTTTGTTTTCTTCACTGACTTAATTATAGTATCTATATCTAATGGTCGAATAGTTCTTAGGTCAATAACCTCAGCATTGATTCCTTCCTTAGCTAGCTCTTCTGCAGCTTTGTTACAGTCCTTCATTATTTTCCCGAAAGAAACTATAGTAATGTCAGTTCCCTCTTTAACTACATCAGCTACTCCAATAGGAATTAGGTATTCCCCTTCAGGAACCATTCCTTTATCTCCGTACATTCTTTCTGATTCCATTATTAGAACAGGGTCATTATCTCTAATAGCAGACTTTAAAAGTCCTTTCATATCTGCAGGGTTACTTGGAGTAATCACCTTTAATCCAGGAATATGAGAATACATAGGTTCGAAACTCTGTGAGTGCGTAGCCGCTAGCTGACCTGCTTGGGCATTCGCCCCTCTGAATACGATTGGAACATTAAACTGTCCGCCAGACATCTGAAGCATTTTAGCGGCAGAGTTAATAATTTGGTCAGCTGCTAAAATGGCGAAATTCCAAGTCATAAATTCCACTATTGGTCTTAACCCATTCATGGCAGCACCTACTGCTATCCCACTAAATCCAAGTTCTGCTATAGGTGTATCTATAACTCTTCTAGCACCAAACTCGTCTAGCATCCCCTTGCTAGCCTTGTAGGCACCGTTATATTCGGCTACTTCCTCCCCCATAAGAAAGACCCTTTCGTCTCTTCTCATTTCTTCTGACATAGCTTCTGCTATAGCTTCTCTGAATTGGATTTCTTTCATTATCTTAAATTTCGAGCGTCAAAAATAGTAATATTTCTCACCATTGCAACGCCCTTTTTTATCACCATAGAACTAAGTGTAATATCTACACTTACACTACTTGTACTTAATTTTGGTATAAAAGGACAAATTCTGAATAAAAATGTTATGCATGCATACTATATTTGTGGGCAAATAATTGGGAAAATCCTACAGTGTAAGATTATATAAAGAATAATTTTGCATTGCAATAGAAAAAGAAAATCAACACAATGAATATATTAGTTTGTATTTCAAAAACACCAGATACGACTTCTAAAATAGCCTTCACTGATGGAGGAACGAAGTTCGATGAGAATGGTATCCAATTTATAGTCAACCCTTATGATGAGTGGTATGCGCTTGTGAGAGCGTTAGAATTAAAAGAAGCTTCAGGTGGTAAGGTCACGGTCATTTCGGTAGGAGATGCGAGTAATGATCCTATTATTCGAAAATCTTTAGCCATTGGAGCTGATGAGGCTGTAAGAATAGATGCAGCAGATACTGATGCTTTATTTGTAGCGCAGCAAATAGCGAATTATGCTAAAGAGAATGATTATAACATGATTTTGACTGGAAAGGAGACCATTAATTACAATGGAGGACAGTTAGGAGGTATGATAGCGGAATTAGTTGGCTTGCCTTATGTGGCGATGGCTACTAAGTTAGATCTAGATGGAGATACAGCTACCATAGAAAGAGAGATCCAAGGAGGTTCTGAAGTGTTAGAAGTGAATGGAGGGTTTGTTTTAAGTGCTGCTAAAGGAATGGCGGAACAACGAATTCCGAACATGAGAGGGATTATGGCTGCGAGGTCTAAACCACTTACTGTGATAGCTCCTTCTGGAGGAGAGGCGCATACTTCTGTAGTTAACTATGAACTGCCTCCTGCTAAAGCGGAGTGCAAGTACATAGATGCTGAAAATGCAGAAGAATTAATCGCTTTATTACATAATGAAGCTAAAGTTATCTAACCTTTAAAAGAGAAAGAAAATGTCAATAGTAGTTTTTGTATCAAATACGAAAGGAAAAATTAATAAAGCAGGGTTAGAGGCTATTTGCTACGCAGCAGATATAGCTAAAAACTCGGGAGATTCGGTGACCGCTGTTACTGCAGGCTCCTTGGAAGGAGACGGTGGAGCAGGTGCTTATGGAGCTTCTAAGTTAATATCATGTGCTTCGGTAAATCATTCTGACAGCGTTCAGGTCACCAATATGGTGAGTGCTGTAATTTCAGATGAAGGCGCTAGCATGATAATCACTAGTCATGATAATGACGGTAAACAAGTAGCTCCTCGATTAGCCGCTAGATTAAACTGTGGAATGGTAACAGGTGTAACAGGTTTACCTGATACTTCTGCGGGATTTACAGTAAAGAAAAACGTATTCTCAGGAAAAGCGATAGCTCAGGTGAGCATCACTTCTGATAAAAAAATATTAGCTCTTCTTCCAAACTCACATGGTCTTCATGAGCATGGAGTCACTGCGGAGGTTTCTGAATGGTCAGGTGACGCGGGTGCTGCTTCAGTAACAGTAAAGGAGGTGAAAGTAGAAGAGTCTAATGTAGTTCCGCTTCCAGAAGCAGAATTAGTAGTTAGCGCAGGTAGAGGGATGAAAGGACCGGAGAATTGGGGGATGATAGAAGAGTTAGCTTCTGAATTAGGTGCTACTACTGCTTGTTCTAGACCAGTCTCAGATATAGGTTGGAGACCACACCATGAGCATGTAGGTCAAACTGGTGTAGCTATTAGACCTAATTTATATATCGCTATTGGAATTAGCGGTGCTATCCAGCACTTAGCCGGTGTAAATGGTTCTAAAAAAATAGTTGTCGTAAACACGGATTCAGAAGCTCCTTTCTTTAAGGCTGCTGATTACGGAATCGTAGGAGACGCCTTTGAAGTAGTTCCTAAACTAATAGCTGCTGCTAAGGCTTTTAACGCATCTAAGTGATTTGAGAATAATCTGATAGCGCTGCTGTTAGTTTAGCTCATTCGAAATATTTACTTTTACAGAGTGAAAAACGGGAGACCACACAGTCTTCCGTTTTTCTTCTACATATGGATAAAATAGAGTTAGAGATATCTGATATAGCGCCTAGCGGCTCCACTAGTGGGGCTTATGCCTTAGTGCTAAAGCAAATAGACGGTCATAAAAAGCTTCCTATCGTCATAGGAGGGCATGAAGCTCAGGCTATAGCCATAGAGTTGGAAAAAATGACTCCGAGCAGACCGCTCACCCATGATTTATTTAAAAGCTTTTCTACAGCATTTACCATAGATATAGAGGAAATAATCATTTACAATCTGATAGAAGGAATCTTTTTTGCTAAAATAATAGCTGTACAGGATGGCCGAAAGGCAGAGATAGATGCTAGAACCAGCGATGCTGTGGCAGTAGCGGTGAGGTTTGAATGCCCTATTTACTGTTATGACTTCATTTTGGACTCAGCAGGAATAGATGCTGAAGGTGAAGATGGAGCATTTAGCGAGGATGATCTAGTGGCTTCAGAAACTAAATTGGTAGAGGAAAGCACAGAAGCTTTATCTGTATTAGAGTTAGAAGCACAGCTAAATCAAGCTTTGGAAGATGAAGATTATGAAAAAGCTACCATTCTTAGAGACGAAATCAATAAGCGAACCGGAGAGAGCTAATTACTGTGTTCTCTTTTTTGTTGATTAACCCCAAAATCCCTTCACTTTTCCACATACGGGTTGAATAGTCCACAAGTTAAACACTTTACCACCCTTCTTTTATATCTTCCGCCCACCTAAACCAGGGGAGTCACATGAGCATACTTAGAGGGTTTATCGGAATAGCCGTTATAATAGGCATAGCCTTCTTGTTTTCAAGCAACAAGAAGAAAATTAATTGGAGACAAGTGGGTATTGGACTGCTCATTCAGCTGGTTTTTGCTTTCTTGATTTTAAATGATAAGCTCAACGAGTACATTCCTGTAGGGCAGTTTTTCGAATTTATAGGCAGAATATTTACAAAAGTGATAGGCTTCACTCAGGAAGGGACTAATTTCTTGTTCGCCAGTTTTGGAGGTGGAGAAATAGAATCTCCTTTATTAAACTTCGCTATAATCATTCTTCCCACTGTGATATTCTTCTCAGCGCTAACTAGCTTGTTTTACTACTGGGGAATACTTCAGAAAGTAGTATGGGCGTTTGCTTGGATTATGAAACGACTAATGAAGTTATCTGGAGCAGAAAGTTTAGCAGCTGCAGGAAACATTTTCTTAGGACAAACAGAAGCACCTCTTTTAGTAAAACCTTATTTGGATAAAATGACTAAGTCGGAGGTTATGTCGCTTATGACTGGTGGCATGGCCACTATAGCTGGAGGAGTTTTGGCTGCATATATCGGATATCTAGGTGGCGGAGATGAAGCGGAAACCATCCGTTTTGCCAAGCATTTATTAGCCGCATCTATCATGTCTGCTCCAGCAGCCATAGTAGCGGCTAAAATATTAGTTCCAGAAACGGAAGAATTCAATCAAGAGCTTAAAATCTCAAACGAAAAAATCGGAAGTAACGCATTGGAAGCTATATCCAATGGTACCTCAGATGGATTAAGGTTAGCTGTGAATGTAGGCGCTATGCTTTTGGTTTTTACCGCTTTAATGGCATTTGGGAATGCTGCTCTTATGAAAGTTGGACACATTACCAATTTAAACGGACTTATAGCTGAAAACACGCCTTATGCGGGGTTGTCTTTTGATATGCTACTAGGTTATGTTGGAGCTCCTATAGTATGGCTTATCGGAGTTTGTCAGGAGGATATGCTTCTCGTTGGTCAGCTTTTAGGAGAGAAAACGATTCTAAATGAATTTGTAGCGTATGGGACACTTGGAGGAATGAAAACCTCAGGTGTATTTACCGAAGATAAATCCATAGTAATGGCTACTTATATTCTTTGTGGATTTGCTAATTTCGCATCTATCGGAATTCAAATTGGAGGAATTGGAGCGTTAGCGCCTAACAGAAAAGGGCTTTTAAGTAAACTCGGTTTCAAGGCATTAATTGGAGGAACGTTAGCGTGTCTGTTTACAGCGGCTATCGTGGGAATGTTTTATTAAGAGATACTAATTTTGCGTTACAGCGCATAATAAAAAACACATGGCTGAAGTAGGAATAATAATGGGAAGTAAGTCAGATCTGCCAGTAATGCAGAAGGCAGCTGATATTCTTAAAGAGCTGGGAATTACGTATGAAATAACTGTAGTTTCTGCTCATAGAACTCCGCACAGAATGGTGAAGTATGCAGAGGAAGCGTCTGACAGAGGAATAAAAACAATTATCGCAGGGGCAGGAGGTGCAGCACATTTGCCAGGAATGGTAGCCAGTATTACTCCGTTGCCAGTAATTGGTGTTCCTGTAAAGTCTAGTAACTCTATAGATGGATGGGATAGTGTTCTCTCTATTTTACAGATGCCAGGAGGAGTTCCTGTGGCTACTGTAGCCTTAGACGGAGCGAAAAATGCAGGGATTTTAGCTGCACAGATTATAGGAGTAGCTGACCAAAAAGTAAGAGAAAGAATTATATCATATAAAGCACATCTGGCAGATCAAGTGATGGATATGGTGAAGGATGTGGAAGAGGGTAATAAATAAATATTGAGCAGAGCAACTAAAGAGAACATGACAAAAACATTTTATCCAAAAGAACTTCCAGTAGGAAAAGTACATGGATTACTCTCAGGAGCTATTGGTCCTCGGCCTATCGCTTTTGCCAGCACCCTAGATGAAGAAGGGCGCCCAAACCTTTCTCCGTTTAGTTTTTTTAATGTTTTTAGTGCTAATCCCCCTATTCTAATTTTCTCTCCAGCCAGAAGAGGAAGAGATAACACGACTAAGCACACTTATGAGAATGTGAAAAAGCTAGCTGAGGTAGTGATTAATGTGGTGAATTATGACATGCTTCATCAGATGTCACTCTCCAGTACTGAGTATCCGAAAGGAACTAATGAATTTGAAAAAGCTGGTTTTACGCAAGAGGTCTCTGAAAAAGTAAGACCGTTTAGAGTAAAAGAAGCACCCGTACAGATGGAGTGTGTGGTGAATGAAGTGATAGAATTAGGAAAAGAAGGCGGAGCAGGAAATTTGGTGATTTGTGAAGTGGTAGCCATTCATGTAAATGAAGCGGTGATGGATGAAGATGAAAAAATAAACCAGCATAAAATAGATTTGGTAGGAAGATGCGGAGGAAACTGGTACACTAGAGCGTCTGGAGATGCTATATTTGAAGTAGCCAAACCATTAACTACTCTGGGAATAGGCGTAGACACTATTCCAGTTGAGATTAGAAACAGTAAATTTCTCACAGGTAATGATTTAGGGAAATTAGGGAACGTAGAATCACTGCCTAACGAAACAGATGTAAACGACTTTAAACTGATAGAATT
>LAQC01000001.1:27885-36310 GCA_000981645.1 Cryomorphaceae bacterium ASP10-05a
CGCATGATTTTTTAGAGCAAGACCAAATAGAAGAAGCGTGGAAAACGCTTCTGACTTTTAATAACGGATAGAATTAATTTACAATAGAATAAACAATACAATGGAATTAACAGGAAAGTTAAAAGTGAAAATGGACGAACAAAAGTTCGACAGTGGATTTTTCAAAAGAGAATTCGTAGTTACTACTCAAGAGCAGTATCCACAGGATGTTAAATTTGAATTATTCAAAGAAAAGTGTGAAATGATAGCCAACGTAAACGATGGCGATATGATTAAAGTTCTTTTCGATATCAGAGGAAACGAGTATAACGGAAAGTATTACAACAACTTAGTAGCTTGGAAAGTTGAAGGAGCTGTAGCCGCAGCTGGAGCACCTCAAGGAGAAATGCCGCCTGCACCTATGGCAGCCGCTGCACCTATCGATTTAAGCTCTGAAGAAGAAGACGATTTACCATTCTAAAGAATGAGTTTAAGCGGTTTTTCAGATGGATTTGCTCGGGTTTTTAAAAAGCTCTTGCCCTCACCGTTTGGTATAGCTGTAAGTCTAACCCTATTTGTGTTTCTGGTGGCTTTGTGTTTCATGAAGCCGCCAGAGATATCTTTTTTAAGCCATGCTGAAAACTTGGCTTTTTCCTGGCAAGAAGGATTATTTCAGAGTAATCTGCTCACCTTCGCCTTTCAAATGGCATTTATGCTGGTTCTGGGTCATGCCCTAGCCTTGACTAAACCATTCAGCCAAGGCATCGATTTATTGACTTCCGTTTTTTGTAAGAATACCGCTTTAGCAGCTTTTGGAGTGACACTTTTGACAGTCATGGTAGCCTTGTTTAATTGGGGTTTAGGCCTGATTTTCGGAGCTATTTTCGCACGTAAAGTAGGAGAATACGCGTTGCAACGCAATATTCCTCTCAATTACCCACTAATAGGAGCAGCGGGTTACTCAGGGCTCATGGTCTGGCACGGAGGGTTTAGTGGAAGCAGCCTTTCTAAAATAGCAGAACCAGGAGAATTACTAAGCAAAGCCCAGGGCCTATATGCAGACAAATTAGCCTTAGTTCCAGAAGCGATTACATATGATGAAACGGTATTCAGTTCTATGAACATCAGTATTAGTTGGGCACTAATCTTAATTCTGCCGGCAGTAATGTACTGGCTAGGAAAAAGAAAACCATCCGAAAAAACCGTAAGAAATTTAACTCCAGCCTCAGAAACCATCATCGTTTCTAAAGTCTTAGGAGCAGAAAGAATAGACCACTTAAGCTGGGTAGGAATAGGATTCGGATTACTGATGCTACTAGTGGCTTCGGTAGTAGCGTGGAATGCTGATGGAGGAATAACCGGATGGAAATTTATAAACCCCAACTGGATAAACCTGGTGCTGTTTGGGCTGGCTTTGACACTTCATAAAACATTCTCATCGTTTTTAAAAGGAGTAGATGAAGGTATAGTAGGAGCCGCAGGAATACTGGTTCAGTTCCCATTGTACTTCGGTATTTTAGGATTGATGACCAGTTCAGGATTGGTAGAATGCATTAGTCACTTCTTTGTGAGTGTGAGCACGCCAGCCACTTATCCTGTTTTCACATTCATCAGCGCAGGAATAGTAAATATTTTTGTACCGAGTGGAGGAGGACAGTGGGCCATTCAAGGACCTATCATCATCCAAAGTGCTTTAGAAATAGGCGTTCCATTAAACAAAAGTATCCTAGCCATGGCCTACGGAGACCAACTCACCAATATGCTCCAGCCTTTCTGGGCATTGCCCCTTTTAGGAATTACAGGGTTAAGGGCTAAGGAGATATTGCCTTATACCTTGGTGTTGATGTTGGTGGGCGCTTTGATTTTTGTGGTTGGATTGGTTATTTTTTAAAGAGGAAAAATCTGAGTGCCTAATTCAATCAATTTTAGGTCATGCATTTTAGCCTTAATTTAATAGAGCGGGAACTCATTGGAGAATCAGAACAGGGGAGTGCCTGCAGAGCATCTGCTTTGACTATACCATCTGCCAGTTCTGTGTTTTGATAGGAGGCTCATCGTTAGGATATAACTGCGATGGCATAGATTATAACGGCACAGGAGGAGTGGAGCCATCAGATAAAATCACAGGTTTTAATGGGTTTACTTCTGCAGTTACTGGGGCACAGGTAACTAATGAAGACTTGAACATTTACTCTGTAGACGAAAAACTGGTATTGCACCGCTATGCTGGCAAAACCATAAATATAGGCACCTTATCAAAAGGGATTTATATTCTAGGATTGATTTTACAGAAGAGTAAAACGTCTTCAGTGAAATGTACCACCGAATAATTGAATTTACCGAATTCTCAGAGAAGCCTTCCGAATTCTAAATAAGGCTTGCCGTATACTATAAACCCCCATTTGACGTGACTTAAAGAGTGATTTTAGAGGAAAATTAACCACGTTTATTAATTAAATCTTTAAGTCATGAACAAATTCAACATTTTATGGAAAGCGGTTCTCTCCGTTTTTTTCGTCTGTTTTATGCAGACTTATTCCCAAGCGCAGGACTCCTGTTTTGGACTAGATGAAGCTGTAAATGGAGATTTCCAAACTTACAATGGAACTGTTTCGTCTACCAATGCATGGATCAATGGTAACCTAAACAACTGGACAGTCTCGCATGGAACACCGTCAGTAAGTGGGGCATTATCCATTTGGATGTGGTCCTATAGCGATGCTGGTGAGGGGGTGTACATGGGACACACCTTCGCAGCTGGTCAAACATACCGATTGACATACACAATTAATCGATCTACGGACGCGAATCCTTCATCTACGTTCCTTGTAGATTTAACTAATGGGTTAACTCCCAGTAGTTCAGTAGTTATTCCGACACCTGCGCAACAATTCCAAGTATCTAACGAAAGTTGGATCAACACAGGGGTCACAACAACGATTACTGAGGTGTTCACAGTGCCAATTGGACAGAGTTTTTCTCAGCTTTGGTTCCGACCATATTTGGCTGGAGCACCTAATCCAAATCAGGCTGCTGTTGTTTTGGATGATGTGACGATTGAAGAATCGATTGATTGTCTATGCGAACTTCCAACAGAATTTCAAATAGCAAGCAGTGTAGGTGCTGATAACTGTGACTACACCTTTGAAATAGACCCAGTACTTTTGGCTTCAGCAGATTACTGCGTATCATGGAGTTTAGATGGTGGACCTTATGTAAGTGATATTACACCAGGTGATTTAGCATTATCATTCGATTGTGAAGATAATGGAAGTCATTATGTCTGTGCTAGACTGTTCTGCTGTGATAGTCCAAATGTATTTGTACCAAGCTGTACCGATTTCGGAATAGACTGTCCATGTCCGTGTGTTCTTCCTACAGGATTTCAGATAGCACCTAGTGTAGATGCGGACCTCTGTGAATACACCTTTGAAATAGACCCATCGCTTATAGCTTCAGCAGATTACTGCGTAACATGGAGTTTAGATGGCGGGCCTTATGTAAGCGATACTACGCCAGGTGATTTCACGTTATCATTCGATTGTGATGATAATGGAAGCCATTATGTATGCGCTAGAATCTTCTGCTGTGATAATCCGGATGTGTTCATCGAGAGCTGCAGAGATTTCGAAGTAGTTTGTGATTGCATTTGTGAACCTATTACAGACCTTACGCTTAATACCGGGTTAGTTTCTTTGGATTGTGATTATATGTTTGATGCTAACTTTACATTTCCTACGGGAACAAATCCGGCAGACTATTGTTACCAGTGGTCATTAGATGGAATTAATATTGGCGGTAATTCGAATACTATTCCTTATCACATGGATTGTGATGATAATAATCCACATATTTTATGTCTCGATGTTATTTGCTGCGATACTGGAGAACTTTTAGGACAGGAGTGTATCGATTTCATTTCTCAATGTGATTGTCCATGTGAATCAATAGATGGAGTAGCTATAACCGCTGCTGACACTACTGTAGAATGTATGTATTCCTTTACGGCTAACTTATTCGGAGCTACAGACCCAAGCTTGTATTGTTATGACTGGACTCTAAACGGTGTAGGAATAGGAACAACAGCTACTGTAACGAACACTTTTGAGTGTAATGATGATACTATTTATCAGCTATGTGTAGTAGTAGTGTGTTGTGAAACAGGAGAAGTAGTAGGAAATAATTGTATTTCTTTCACTCCAGATTGTGCTTGTCCATGCGATCTTCCAACAGGATTTCAGATAGCACCTAGTGTAGATGCAGACCTCTGTGAATACACCTTTGAAATAGACCCATCGGTTATATCTTCAACAGATTACTGCGTAACATGGAGTTTAGATGGCGGGCCTTATTTAGTTGATACTACGCCAGGTGATTTAACGTTATCATTCGATTGTGAAGATAATGGAGGCCATTATGTATGTGCTAGAATCTTCTGCTGTGATAATCCAGATGTGTTCATCGAGAGCTGTAGAGATTTCGAAGTAACATGTGAGTGTCCATGTGAAGTTCCTGATACTATAACAGTTGTTTATGATCAGCAAGGATCTTGCGATCATCATTTTAGTGTTGATCAAACATTGACAGATCCGAATAGTAATTTATGTATAGAGTGGAGAGTCGATGGAGGTCCTTGGATTGTTAGTCTGGATGGGTGGAACTTTAATCCTACATATGATTGTACAGGAAACGGCCTAATTCATGAAGTTTGTGCTCGAGTATGTTGTTGTGATGATCCAGATGTGTTTGTTATGGACTGTGTTGAACATGATTCATTCTGTGAATGTCCATGTGAGATTCCAGGAGCTAATGATGTAGTCATAGTTCCAACTAATGACGGATGCCAATACACATTTACTCCATATTTATCTGGTGAACAACTGGATTACCCTTACTGTTGGGATTGGATATATGATGGAGCTACTTATGCAGGTGTCTCAAACCCGGATGGTTCTTTAACAATTGATTTCACAGGCATTTGTACTGAGTTTGAAATTGGAATAAAAGTTTACTGTTGTGATGATCAATTCCCAGCAGGTAATGGTTCTTTCGCTACATTCGATATTGATTGTTGTTGTGATCCAGCTAACCTTCCTACTGGAACTCTTATCATAGATGAAATAGCAGGTTCATGCAGTTACACTGCCTCTGTAGGTTTCCTTACTGGAACAGATACAGACCATCTATGTTTCAACTGGTCGTTAGACGGAATACCTGTTGTCAGTACTACAGGAAGCACAAATACGTTTGACTTTGACTGCACTCAGAACGGATGGCATTCAATCTGTGTTACTTATACTTGTTGTGAAAACCCAGGAGAACCTATCCAGTTATGCACTGAGGTTTATGTAGACTGTCCATGTACTCATCCATTCTTATTATTAGCGGATGTTACAGACTGCACCGTTTGTTTGACTCCAGTTTATGAAGGTCCATGCCCAGCTCAAGTCATGTTTTATGATTATGGAGACGGAATTACAGGAACAGATCCATGTCATGAGTATTCATCACCTGGTGCATATATAGCATGTATAACTACTTGTTGTGCATCTAATTTAGATGCCGCAGGAAACCCAATAGATACTACTCTGTGCGAGACTATCTGCACTCAAGTAGTTATAGAAACAGCTTGTTGTGAAGTCCCTCAGGAGTTAACATTAGCTATAAGTAAAGATGAGAACTGTTTACATTTCTTCGATATAGGAAGTGTGTCAGGACCACTAGGGTCTGATTTGTGTGTTCAGTGGAGCTTAGATGGTGGCCCATACGTTGATGGAAACAACGGAATTAACTTAACTCACCAGTTTGATTGTTTCGATGAAATTAATCATGAGATATGTGCGAGAGTCTTCTGTTGTGATAATCCAGAGAATTCGATTGTGATTTGCGAACAATTCGAAATTAATTGTCCATGTAGATTGCCTTCTTCTGTAGGTTTTGATTATACAATAACTGCAGATTGCAACGCTGTAATAAGTCCTTACTGGACTGATGATTACTGTGGAGATGTATGTTTCGGATTAACACTGGACGGAACTTTAGTAGGGGATGAAAACACTACGAATATTCCTCTAGGAGTTAGCGGTACTTATGACATTTGCTTTACAGTCTTCTGTTGTGATAATCCAAATAATACTGTGACTCATTGTGAGACTATTGAAGTTGAATGTGGAGGATGCACAGAACCAACAATAGATGATTGGTTTGATTATGCAGTTACTGCTGGAGCGGACTGTTATACATATACATTTAATAATAATGTGGATGACTTACTAAACTCTGATGAATACTGTTACTTCTGGTGTGTAGATGGAACCGTAATAGGAACGACTACAGACCTTAACTATACATTCCCAGCAGACGGAAGTTACGAGGTGTGCTTAAAGGTCTTCTGTTGTGAAAACTGGGAGCTCATAGATCAGTATTGTGAAACTGTAATTATTGACTGTGATCCATGTCCACGTGATTGTGAAATCGATGCTTTCTGGCAGGAAACGGTAAGTGGAAACACAGTTAGCTTTACTGACTTCAGTATCGCAGGACCGGGAACTGTTATTACCAATTGGGATTGGAATTTCGGAGATTCGAATACATCTACTCTTCAGAACCCAGTACACACTTATGCTACGGCAGGAACATACACTGTATGTTTATATGTAACAGCAGTATACGATGACGGGACAGAATGTGAGGATCATTTCTGCTGGACAGTTACTACTGAGTGTGATACTGAATGTAACTTAGATGCACTATTTGATTATGTCTTTATAAGTGATGTAGATTGTACGATTCAGTTTATTGATCTATCTACATTCTCAGGTGGAACATCTATAATAGGATGGAGCTGGAACTTCGGTGATGGGAATACATCCTCTTCTCCAAGCCCAGGTCATACATATACTACTTCTGGAGTTTACACGGTGATTTTAACGATTACTGGATGGAACGGAAGTACAATTTGTACTGACTCTTACCAGGTGGAAATTCAGGTTAATTGTGATGATATTACCGAGCCATGTGAAGGGAATGCATACTTCAAGTACAAAAGACAAGGATGTATGGCTAAGTTCTATGATTACAGCACTGTAGTACTTCCGGGTGTAATAACTAATGTCAGTTGGGATTTCGGAGATGGAAGTTTACCGGTTAGTGGACCATCAGTTATCGTGCATAATTTCCCTGGATCAGGAACGTATTTAGTTACTGTTACAATAACGATTTGGAATGGATTCCAATTCTGTGAGTTGTCTTATCAGGAATGGGTTACAGTAAACTGCGGAATAGTTGTAGATAGCGATGATCCAGTAGGCCTAGTTATAAATGATTTAAACGTTTATCCTAACCCTACATCTGATAGAGTAACCATAGATGTTCTAGGGTGGGATATTGAAGAACTAGTTAACGTTAAGGTTACAACTGTAACAGGTGAAGTAGTTAAAACGGGACAGTTTGACTTATCAAATGGGCCTATTGAGGTTTCGTTAGATGAGTTTGAAGCTGGACTATATAATATCTCGGTAGGTAATAATAGGGAGATTTTAATTGGCAGAGTGGTAAAGGAATAAACAATGGTTTATCTCTGGTAATTGAGAGAAGACGTCCTTTGGCTTAGCCAAGGGGCGTTTTTTTTGTTCTAAAATTTAGAGTGAGAAGTTTACCTTGATGGTTTTTGTATTAATTCTGCGTGGCAATTCTTAGATTTACATCATGATTAAAAACATAATTATCTTTTTAGTTCTAAATTTTGGAGCGTTAGCCATCGGAGCTCAGTTTACTGGCGCAGGGGTAAGCTCAGAATGGTATCAGCTCATGAATAAAGCTCCATGGACTCCACCAGGATGGGTGTTTGGTGCTGCTTGGACTACCATTATGATTTGTTTTTCCATCTATATGGCGCGCTTTGTAAGCGTGCTTAAAAACAGGAAATCGCTCATAGGTTTATTTGCGTTTCAATGGGTTTTTAATGTCATTTGGAATCCCATATTTTTCAAGTTTCATGAAGTAGGCTTAGCCTTAATAGTAATATGCGCGCTCACAATTATAGTAGGGGTTTATCAGTTTGTTTTTATCAAGCCTATGAAGAGATGGTCTCTTCTTATGGCTCCTTATTTTCTATGGATAATTATAGCGACCTCTCTTAATTGGTATGCTCTAGTTTATAATTAGAAGAATGAAATACTGCTAGTAGATATATGATTATCTTCTATATAACGATTAGACATAGATTCATGCCGAAACTAGACCTGTCTTGGTCTGTACCATGTGTGAATTTATTCATGCTATCTAAAAAGGTGAAGGACGGAGGGTAAACAGTGGGGATGTTTCTCTATAAGCTTAGGGATGTCAGCGCTAAAAGTATGGAGATGGATTTCTTTTGCAACGCGGAGATAAGTGAATTCCTGCTAAATAAATTTGATCTCTTAGGGCTCAACTCATATCAAAATAG
>LAQC01000001.1:36417-42398 GCA_000981645.1 Cryomorphaceae bacterium ASP10-05a
CCTCTTTTTGGGAATCATTAAATAGAAAGGGAGAATTATGCTGTTAACGCACAAAGGAAGTCACTTTTCTTTCTTCTGGAAACCAATACTTGAGTTCCATCATCCATAAGCGCATAACCACCATCTTCTTTTAGAAATTTCTTCACTAAATTAAGATTTACGATGTGGCTTTGGTGAGTTCTAAAGAAGTGCGAACTAGGTAATAGATCTTCATATTCCTTCATAGTTCTTGGAATGGTAATTCTCTCACCGTTTTTAAGAAAGAAGTGGGTGTAGTTAGAGTCTGACTCTAGCCTTCTGATGTCCTCTAAATCTAAGTAAGTAATTCCTTCTTGAGAACGAAGAGTAAGCTTGTCAGGGTTGTGAGACTGATGTGGTGCTGTTGCGTTTTTCAGTTGTTGATTAGAAGAGAGCATATCCATCACCTTAACTAGATTTTCTATGCTGTAAGGCTTTGTCAAATACAATGTATTTGATAACTCAAAAGCTTGAACTACAGGGTTGTTTTCTTCTAAAGTAAACACCACATCAGTGATCTCACGGTTAATATTGTTAATTATGTTTTTCCCCTCTGAACCGATAGTTTCCATATCTATGAAAATTAGAGACGGTGCGTTCACGGCTATTACGTTTTGAGCTTCTTCCACAGTTTTGGCGTAGAAGATTAGTTCCGTCCTCCTGAAGTAACCGCTTAAAAGTGCAGAAAGAAGATTTCTTGAAGAGCCATTGGCATCTAAAATTAAGATTCTTTGAAGATTACTGTTAGTGAAAGGAGCTAAACTCATGACGTTTGTTTTTGTGTGATACAAATATCAGAATAGTCCTTCCTGCCCACAATACGCTAATAGTATGAGATTAAAAAGGCGTCTAGTACATTTGCATTAGTGGCTTATTAAAGCGGGGTGAAATGAATGATCTATAAACTATCTTTGTCTGTCTAATTAACCTGAATGGAGTTTCACACATTTTCTTTATCAAACGGCTTAAGAGTAATCTTTAAAAGAACTAACCGACCAGTGAGTCACTGCGGCATAGTTATAAATGCGGGTTCTAGAGATGAGGAAGTAGGACAGGAAGGATTAGCTCATTATATAGAGCATTGTATTTTTAAGGGAACTAAGAAGAGAAAAACCTATCATATCCTGAGTAGATTGGATAATGTAGGAGGTGAAATAAACGCTTATACAGGGAAGGAAGACACGTGGATTTATGGAAGCTTTCTGAATGAATACTTAGATCGTTCTCTAGAGCTTATTTCAGACATCGTATTAAACTCTACTTTTCCTCAAAAAGAGATAGAGAAAGAAAAAGATGTAATTATCGATGAAATCAGTAGTTATAAAGACAGTCCCGGAGAACAGATTTTCGATGATTTTGAGGAGTTAATCTTTGGAAGCCATCCGTTAGGAAATCCTGTGCTAGGCTCAGAAGAATCAGTAGCTAAATTAAGTAGAGATCATATCTTAGACTTCATAGAAAATAATTACTCATCAGAGACGATGGTCTTAAGTGTGTTAGGTGATTATACTTTGGCTAAGGTTAAAAAACTAGCAGAGAAGTATTTTGAATCAGTAAAACGTTCTAGCACTAAAAAGGAAAAAAGAGAAGAATTCAAGATATACAAACCTTCAGATATTGAAATAGAAATGGATACACATCAGGTCCATTATATAGCAGGAGGAATAGGTTTTTCCAGTGCAGATGAAAGAAGAACCCCCCTTCATTTGATGAATAACTATCTGGGTGGTCCAGCTATGAATAGCTTACTGAATCTAGAAGTGCGTGAGAAACATGGCATAGCTTATAATATAGAGAGTAGTTATCAGCCTTATAGTGATACTGGAGTCTTCGAGATTTACTTAGGTACTGATAAAAAGATGTTTGAAAAGAGCAAAAAGCTTGTAGATAAGCAGCTTAAGAAGCTCAGAGAAAATAAGCTAGGAGTGAATCAGTTGCAAACCGCCAAAAACCAGGTGCTAGGTCAAATAGCCCTGGCGCAGGAAAGTGGAGTAGGCACCATGATGGGGTTGGGAACGAGCTACCTTTTCTATGATAGAGTAGATACATTGGCGGAGGTTTTCGCTAGAATTAATAAGGTTACCGCTGAAGAGATATTGGCTGTAGCTAATGAAGTTCTAGATACCTCTAAATTTAGCTCTATTACTTACCTGTAATAAAAATGCCCTTCACAGCTAAGCTGTTAAAGGGCATCTTCTAAGACAAATTATCACTTGAGATTTTAATCCACTTGCTTGTACTTCGGAGTTCCTATTGGAGCCCTCTCGTTTACAGTGGCTTTTTTCATTTTTATTTCAAACTTTCCAGTGCTTGGATTTTCTCCAGTAATAGTAATACTGCCATCTGCCTCTGCAGTTTTATAGCAGTTATACTCTTCCCATTCTTCTGAGTAAAAACCATTTTCATTACAGATCATTAAAAAATGAGTATCAGCTCCGCTGGCTCCTGGCTCACCGTAGTTACCTCCTGGCTCACCATAATTTTTATATAATCTATACGTTCCATACCAGTATTCGTAGGGATTAACGAAATACTCGAAATCATAGGTTCCTCGCTCTGTTCTATACATCTCACCGAAATAGGGATTGTTGGGGATGTTAGAATTATTATCCCAATAGCTATAAGGAGGAGAAGAGTCATAATCTATTCCGTAATAAACTTTTCCATCATTTCCTCTAGGCCCTTGATCTATGATTGTAATACAGCTAGAGAGAATAGTACTTAATACAGCTACTAAAAAAATAGATCGAAAAATAGTCGTTGAATTTTTCATGATGTTTGATTTTTAAGTTGTTTACGTAGAGTAATCCAATAGTGTGCCAAAATCTAAACGCGAACGTAATAAGCTCATAGTTAGATATTTGAAGTTGTTTTTAAGGTTTGTGTTTGTCTTGGAACTTTTATGTCATTCCTGACGTAAAATTATAATACCCCAATAGTACACTTGAAGATGTTCGATATAACCCCTAAACGAATTGATAAGAATGAAATTCACACTTTGCAATTTCCTCGTCAACCATTAGACCATTCTAAAGAAAAACTCAACTACATTACTAAGGCTATTCGTAAAGCGTTGAAAATAGGCAACGCCTATAAAATAAAAATCAAGATTGTGTTTTACGATACTACAGGATTAAAAGAAGTAGAAACCACTGTTTGGAATTCTACAACAGAAAATGTAGTACTTAAAAATGGAATTTGTATTCCGTTTCATAGAGTGGTAGACGTAAAATAGTTTAAGACTTCGCTTCTTTCAGCTTCTTGATTTTTATATCAAATATGCCATAAGCGATGGTCATTAGTGGGCTTATTAAATTAAAGATGCAGTAAATCCAGTACGTTCCTGTGGCTACACCTAGCACTCCTGATTGCGCTACTCCACAAGTGTTCCATGGGATGAGTACAGAGGTAACCGTCCCCGAATCTTCCAGTACTCTACTCAGGTTTTCTGGAGCCAATCCTCTCTCTTTATAGGCATCCTTGAACATTTTTCCAGGAACTACTATGGCTATGTATTGGTCGGAGGCTGTTAGATTAAAAAAGACACTTGCTCCAGCTGTACTCGCGATTAATGTCCCTGTAGAATTAACTGCCGAGAGAATCGCTTTTGTTATTCTTTTTAAGAATCCACCAGCCTGCATAGCTCCACCAAATGTAAGCGCACAGATTATTAACCAAACGGTATTTAACATTCCTACCATTCCACCTGCTTTTAACAAGTTAGAGCGATTGGCTTCGTCTACTTCGAAGAGGTCATTTATCCGTACATTTTCTGCTGCGAAAAAATCGGTTGTGTCTAATGCCATAGCATGAAGAACAGCTTTATAACTAGCAGAAGCATAATTGGCTGTTTCCCCTGCAATAGAAACAATCACCTCCGGCTGAAAAATAATAGCAAATATCCCACCTAATAGCGCTCCTATGAACAAGGCGGGAATGGTAGGCACTTTTTTAATGATGAGCGCTATAACGCCTATGGGAACTAAAAACAGCCAACCATTAATATTGAACTTCTCAGAGATGATGCCTTGCAACGCTAATACTTTATCTGCATCACCTTCTCCTCCCTGGACGAATCCAACGATTAGAAATACGATTAACGCTATAGATATACTCGGGACAGTAGTCCAAAGCATGTGTTTGATATGCGTAAATAAATCAGTACCCGCTATAGCAGGAGCTAAATTAGTGGTGTCTGAAAGAGGTGACATTTTATCACCGAAGTAAGCTCCAGAGATAATGGCTCCGGCACTCCAGCCTATGTCTATTCCTAAGATTTGTCCAATTGCTATTAGTGCTATTCCCACTGTGGCTATGGTGCTCCACGAGCTTCCGGTGGCGAGTGAAACTATAGCACAAATCACACAGGAAGCGGCTAAGAAGATACTAGGGTTTAAAATTTCTAATCCATAATAAATCATGGCTGGAACTACACCGCTAATCAGCCAAGTTCCAGCTAAAGAGCCTATTAAAAGAAGAATGATTACTGCGCCCATAGCACTCTGTATTCCATCGATAATGCCCGTGTAAAAATGCTCGTAATTCCTCCCAAATCTAAGACCGATTATACCAGCCACTCCAGCTGCAGCTAATAAAGCTATTTGATTTGGGCCATAACTAGAATCAGCTCCGAAGTAGAGAACGTTTAAGGCCAAAAGAGCCATTAATACGATAATCGGAATAAACGAAGCGCCTAAGGTGGGCATTTTAAGATTGGTGTCCATAAATAGGATTTTTTTATTGCGTAGCAATATACTCATCAAAGTTTAAGTCTTGTTAAAGTTTAATGCTGCGCAGGTGTTTAAATTGAAAACGAATAATAACCTAGCCCTGAGCTTCCTTGTTTTCCTTGATGAATTAATTTAGATGGATGATGTTTTTAATGGCTGTGTTATCTATTCTTTATTTGGTCGTTAAATGGAAGAGCAGAAAGGAAAGAAACCCCAATTCGAGGGCAGATTTTAAAATTAAAAGAGGTTCCGATAATCAAGATTCTTAAGCTGTTTTGTGCTGTTTACAATGGGGTTAAAAAACCGCTGCTGTTAGTGCTGTCGTTTGTTACTTTTGCAACGCAACAATCAACACTATGAGCAAACCTTCTTTACCTAAAGGAACCAGAGATTTCGGGCCGGCTGATATGGCCAAGAGAAATTATATTTTCGGAACCCTAAAAACTGTTTTTGAGAAGTATGGCTTTATGCCACTGGAGACTCCTGCCATGGAATCACTCCAAACACTTACCGGTAAATATGGTGAGGAAGGTGACCAACTGATATTTAAACTGCTGAATAACGGAGACTTCTTGGCTAAGTCTGATAAAGAAGCCATAGCTGCAGGAGATAGCAAAAAGGCAAGTTTTTCTTTAAGTAAAAAAGCACTGAGGTATGATTTAACCGTGCCGTTTGCTCGATTCGTGGTAATGAATAGAAGCGATATAGCTATGCCTTTTAAGCGTTACCAAATCCAACCTGTGTGGCGTGGAGACAGACCTGGAAAGGGACGTTACCAAGAGTTTTATCAGTGTGACGCAGATGTCGTAGGTTCTGATAGCTTGCTGAATGAAGCTGATTTGGTGCGCATATTTGATGAGGTATTGACTTCCCTGAAGTTAGCAGGTGTGGTTATCAAGCTGAACAACAGAAAAATCCTTTCAGGATTAGCACAGTGGATAGGTAAAGAAGATGACTTGACCAATCTTACTGTTTCTATAGATAAACTGGATAAGGTAGGAGTAGAGGGTGTAGAAAAAGAATTAACCAATAGAGGATTCACTGAGCTTGAAATAGATAAGGTGAAAAAGTTCCTTTCCGTTACTGGAAGTATCGAAGACAAACTAAACTGGATAAGTGAAAATTTAGATTCTTCTGAAGCTAAGAAAGGAGTAGAAGAGATAAGAGAAATCATAGAAAAAGTAAATATTACTGGACTACAGGCTGCAGCACTAGAATTGGATTTAACCCTTG
>LAQC01000001.1:42531-85060 GCA_000981645.1 Cryomorphaceae bacterium ASP10-05a
GGTGCAGAGCGTATCATGGATATTATGAATGAGAGAGAATTATTCCCATCAGATACTGCGGTAACTACTCAGCTCATGTTTGTCAACTTCGGAGCAGAGGAAGAAAAGTACTGTGTGAAGTTAGCAGCCGAACTGCGTAACCAAGGCATTAAGACAGAGGTTTACCCTGAATCTTCTAAAATGAAGAAGCAGATGTCTTATGCCAATGCTAAGAATATACCTTATGTTTTGCTCATAGGTTCTCAAGAGATGGAAAGCGGAGAGTTAACGCTGAAAAACTTGGATTCTGGAGAACAGACCAAAGTGAAGAAAGAGAGTTTATTCAGTCTTTTTAGTTAAGCTGTGCTAGAAGAGAAATTAATCTTTGGCTTCTTTCATCAGTTACAAAATACCTCTATATAGCACGAGTACAACTTAGTGCCATAAAACCTAAATTAGCCATATAAATGAATTCAGTCTTACGGTTTATAGGTTTCGTCTGTGCTTTATGCTTTTGTTCTAGGGTAGCCGGACAGTCTGTAGTGATTAATGAATTTATGTCTAAAAATGAAACTTCTGTTCAAGATTTAGATGGTGATTTTAGTGACTGGTTAGAGATATATAATTCTGGAAATTCTGAGGTTAATTTAGAAGGGTTCCATGTCTCAGATGACTCTGAAGAGATAACCAAATGGGTATTCCCTTCTGCTATAATACCAGCAGGTGGACATCTACTGATTTATGCCTCTGAGAAGGATTTAACCGCAGGAATAGAACTTCATACTAATTTTAAAATAAGCCAATCTGGCGAACCTTTAATTCTGTCGAATCCTGAGGGTGAAGTAGTCTCTAGTATTCCATCTATATGGATAGCTCCAGATTTTTCTTATGCTCGAATTACAGACGGAAGTGAGCAGCTTCTGGCTACAGAAAACAGTACTCCCGGAGAAACAAATATTCTTCCGAGTGCTATTATTTCTTCTCATCTCTCTGGATATTATGATTCTCCAATTACACTAAATTTAACTGCGAGTTCATCTAATGTCATAAGGTATACACTGGATGGTTCCATTCCGGATGCCGATAGCCCCGTGTTTTCAGAATTAGAATTAGGAGTAAATCAGTCTTCCAATGAAGGAATTAGTTTCATTCCTACTACCCCATTGGAGGGCCCGTACCAATTAGAAGTATTTAAATGGAAAACACCCGAAGAAGTAAATCGATGTCATGTCTTAAGGTATGCATCGTTCTCGGGAAATCAGTTAGTGGGAAATGTAACTTCGAGCACTTTTTTTATAGGCCCGCAGCTGTCTGAAAGGTACTCTTTTCCTGTGGTGTCACTAGTTACTGATAGTTTGAACTTGTTTGATTATGAGAGTGGAATTTATATTCCTGGAATGAGACATGACCAAGAAGGCTGGGTATGGTGGCCTTATGGGAACTATCACAATAGAGGTCAAGAATGGGAGAGGGAAATGCACATTTCATACTTCAATGAAGAAGGAGAGCTCACCTTAGATACAAATTCTGGCATGAGAATGCGAGGTTTTGGGAGTACTTCTAATCCGCAGAAATCATTCAATGTTTACTTCAGAGATGATTATGGATTAGACCTAGCCAACCTTTCCTTATTTCCTGATTCAGCTTCTGAAAAATTTAAGCGGTTTACCTTTAGAAATTCGGGAAATGATTTTCTTCAGACTCACTTTAGAGATGCCTTATTGCAACGTATAGCGATTCCTTTAGATTTAGACTTACAAGCCTTTAAGCCATCTATTTTATTTATAAACGGAGAATACTGGGGAATTCATAATATCAGAGAGAAGTATGATAAACACCACTTTCATTACCAGTATGGAATAGCTACTGAAGAGTTGAATGTGTTGGGCGTGTGCGGTGAAATAGAAGAGGGAGATAATGCCGAGTATTTAGATTTATTGAGCTATTTAGAGGGTCATGATTTGGATATAGAGGAAAATTACGCATATGTTTCTGATAGAGTAGATATTTCTAATCTGATAGATTTTCAGATTGCAGAAATCTATTTTGCTAATTATGACTGGCCTTGCAATAATTTTAAGATGTGGAAATCATCTTCACCAGAATCTAGGTGGAGGTTTTTAATTTTTGACTTGGATTTATCCTTTGGCTTTAGTGAAAATAGCGCTTCTTCTGTGCTCTCATTGGAGCATGCTACAAGTGAATCTAGTGAGTGGCCAAACTGCCCTTGTTCTAATATGATTTTCAGGAAACTACTTGAAAATGAAAATTTCAGAATGAGATTTGTAGAGCGGTTTGCTTACTGTCAAGAAAACGTATTCGATACGCCTATAATCGAGGATGTTTTAAATGAATTCGTGGCGCTTTACCTGCCCGAAATGGGGGAGCACATCGCTCGGTGGAAACACCCTGCGAGCCTAGATGAATGGTATAATCAGATAGAAATTATGAGAAGATTCTCCTTAGAGCGCCCATGCTACATGGAAGAGAATATTAGGGATTACTTCGATCTTCAATCTTATGAGTTTGACTGCTCGGTAAGCATAATAGCGAACTCGCAGAAGGAAATAGTTATTTACCCTAATCCTTCTTGTGGGAGTATTTCTCTGTTCAATAATTCATCTTCTAATTTTGAGCATGCAGAACTTTCTGTTCACAGTTCTACGGGCGATTTAGTAGAGACATTTCAGGAGGTAAATATCCCGAAAGGAACTTCTGTTGACTTGAATTTAGAGCGTCTTTCTGCGGGGATTTACTTCGTAAGTATTCTTACTGATAGTGCAGTAAAGAGTACTAAGTTAGTTATCGAATAATCCTAAGAAAGTTTTGGAGCAGAATTTTTTTAGTATAAATGATTTATACGAATGCTTCTGTGCCAGTGGGGTTTTGTTTTTAAAAGGAGATACTCTCTCTTAACAGAATAAAAAAAGGCCAACCTCCAAGTTCATACTTGAAGATTGGCCGTTAAATAAATTAGTAACCGCTATTTACTTTTTCTTACTAATATCCCATCTAAATCCAGCATAGATGTTTCTTCCAAACACTGGCGCCCATATTACGCTGGCATCAAAGAGTTCGTTAGAAGTATCATCACTGCTGATGATGGGGTTGTTTTGTCTAAAGTTTAATAAATTTTCTACTCCTAAATAGAAGGAGAAATTATTAGAAAAATCGCGAGTCACTTGAGAGTTCAAAATGAAGAAATCTTCTGTATCTCTATTCTCATCAAGATCAGCTTTTCCAGAAAGAGGAAGCCTCTGACTGCTCGTCCAAAGTGTAGTTAAATCGATTAACCATCTCTGTCCATTACTGCCTTTTCTAGTTTTATAAGCAGTATTATTAAAGATTCTATTCTCAGGAATAAGAGGAGGATTGATTAAACCTTGCTTATAATCAGCCTTTACATCCAGGTATCTGTAGGCAAATTTAGATTCCAATCGTTTTAAAGGTTCGAATTTAAATTCAAATTGTAGACTGTTAGAATAAGATTCTCCTTCTAAATTATAGAAAGCTACCTCACCAGGAGTTTCCCTATCTACTATTACCTGGTTAGTAAACTGAGTGTGATAAAAGTCCATAGCAAACATGGCAGGTCTATATCCAATCTTAAATTTGTTTGTATAACTAGCTCCTAAGTTAACAGCAGTTTCTATGTCTAATCCATAGGGATTAGAACTTTTCTCGTCAAGAAAAGAAAAATCTCTATTGCTGGCTAGCAGCCCTACGTTATCCATAATGATAACTGGAGAACGATGTCCTATTCCTGCGGCTACTTTAAAGGCTTGAGTCTTAGTAAATGAATATCTGGCGTGAACCCTCGGGCTAAAAAGCGCACCATATAAATTATGGTAATCTCCTCTAACTCCCGACACCAAGACGAATTTATCTGAGGGTTTCCAAGTGTTTTCAAAGAAAACTCCAGGTACCGTCTCTGTTCTATCAAAACTAAGTGTATCTAAGTCTTCATAGTACTTGTCATACTGCCCGCTTACCCCAGCTGTAAAGTCCCAGTTGTCGGTTTGCTGGCAAGCGTACATCAGGTTCACTCTCGCGTACTGATGTCTCCCCTCATATTTTCTATCTCCTAAAGCAGTATTCTGCACGTTATATCCAGCAGTTATTTGACTACCAAAACTCTGCCAAGTCTTCTCTGGCCATACATATCCTGTCTTAGCAGAAAAAGCAATATGCTCGCCATTTAAGTCCACCTCCCATGGGTTAGGAATAGTGTCGTTTTGAATCTGACCAGCATTGGAAACGGCATTCACATAATTTAAGCTGTAATCTCCATTCCATCCTTTTCCGCTTCTCCATAACCAGTTATTTCTAACTACTAAGTCTAAGGTCTGAGGCATATCATAGAAGCCATCATTATTTACATCATTCTCTCTATCGTTTCTTTCAGAGTGAATGAGTAAAATAGAGCTCCATTTCGCATTAACCTTAAATGGTGCGTAAGCGTTTAATTCAACTCTTCCGCCAGCATTTCCATACATATTCAAATGTATTCCTTCAGCTGTTTCTGGATTAAATGTAGCCACGTTAATCTGTCCCGTCAAACTTTCGAAACCATTGGTCACCGAGCCTGCTCCCTTTGAAATATATATGTTATTAATCCATGTACCCGGAATTCTACCTAATCCATAAGCGGTAGATAACCCTCTCACGGCAGGGATATTATCCTGTGTGATTTGGACATATTTTCCAGATAGACCGAGCATTTGAATCTGCCTAGTTCCTGTAACCGCATCCGTAAAACTAGCATCTATAGAAGCATTGGTCTCGAATGCCTCACTTAGATTACAGCAGGCCGCTTTGCAAAGCTCAGCAGTAGTAATTACCTCTGAATCTCTAGCATCTATAAGTGAGACTTGCGTTCCTAAGAGCTCCTCCTCAATTGTCGCCTCGTCTATATTTACTCCATCGGCAGGAATTAAATCGATGTGCATAAACTCGCCAGTAGCAGCTATGATGAAATCATCATAGCCTATAAAAGAGATTAAAAGAGAGTCTTGGCCAGTAATCTGTGCGATAGTGAATTTACCATCTCTGTCTGTAGGTACACTTGGCATTCTGGAACCTATAACGGATACATACGCACCCACGAGTGCATCATGTTTTTCGTCATGGACTTCTCCAGTATGTGTTTGTGCGTTTACAGTTGAAACTAATGTCATGAAAGCCATTAGTCCGAAAAGCTTAATGCTCGTGGTCATGGTCACCATTTTCATCGTGGTTATCTTCTTTTTTCTCTGAATCATGCTCTCCTTCACCGTGAACGTGTGTTCTGTACTTACAGCAGCCATGAATTTTATCATACTGCTCATCAGAAGCCTTAGACTTATTGGTGTCGTGGCCAACAGTATTAAGTGATTTGTGGAGTTGTTCTTCAGTTATTTTAGAAGGAACATAAGTGATCTCTAAATTATGAGTAGCCAGTGTGTATTCGAAGTATTTTACTCCTTTTACATCTACAGTGCGTTCTATTCTTTCTTTGCACATTTCGCAGGTTCCGCCTACGGTTAAATTTACTGTAACTGGTCTATTTGATTGTGCATAGGTTAATGTACCAAGTAGCATTAGTCCTATAAATATGAGTTGTTTCATTGTATTTTTTTATTGATAAATATGAGTGTTGTTTTTTTTGCGTTGCAACGCTAGAAAACCTTTATAAACAAAGCCTACGAAGCAGGTTCTGTATAATAATACTCAATAAATCAACCGTAAAAAATGAAACTAGAGTGAAGTAAATACAAGGGAGAGGACTGTGGTGAGCCCCTTGCTGGAGCATCTAGAGCCAAAGTTTGGGAATCCATAACTTTATTGAAATGAAGACCCTCACTCGAAAGAGAGATGGCTGTATTGGGAATATCCACAGATTTAAAAGTGAAGTCTGTGTCTAGAGTGATAGTTACATTTTCATCAGAACAGCAGTCATCGTCGCATACCGCTTGACAGTTATCGTGCTCGTGGTCAGGTGCTTCGTGGATATGACAGCACATGCTACTTTCCGAAATAAATGAAAAACAAGTGAGTTCACCTTTACAGAAATGTAATGAGATGCTTATTCCTACAGTTATCACGAAGTAGTAAAAAGCTGATATGAATGCCGCTGTTCGCACACTCAAATATACGAAAAAAACACAATTAAGATTTCATAAAGCCTTTACATTTGTGGTCAAGCTAAGAATAATGATGATTACAGAAATATTAGAGAGAGTGTTTTTACCTACTAGTCATGGGGAATTTGAAATGGTAGCTTTTGAAAGTGGAGTTAAGGATTTTCCTCATCTAGCACTTGTTACTAAAAACTTAGACACTTCCAAGCCAATCTTGACTAGAGTCCATAGTGAGTGTCTAACTGGAGATTTATTCGGTTCTGCTCGGTGTGATTGTGGAGAACAATTAGAAGAATCTCTAGATAGAATAAGCGCAGAAGGAGGAGTACTGTTATACTTAAGGCAGGAGGGAAGAGGAATAGGCTTAATTAATAAAATGAAAGCGTATAATCTTCAAGATACGGGGTTAGATACTATAGAAGCAAATCATGCACTAGGTTTCGGATCCGATGACAGAGATTTTAATGTGGCTATACATATGTACAAACTGCTGGAGATAAATAAAATCAGACTGCTAACTAATAATCCAGAGAAAGTAAACGTGTTTAAAAATACAGGTATAGAGCTCGTAGAAAGAGTTCCGCTGATTATAGAGGCGCATGAAAGAAATGCGGGTTATTTGAAAGTGAAGAAAGAACAAATGGGTCACCTTTTCGGACAGATTAAGGTGGCGTAATATTCTAGGGGAATAACGTGTAAATTTGTTTTGATATGGATTTACAGATTCCCGGAAATATTATTCTGAGTGCATTGGCAGGCAGCCATGCGTATGGCTTGAATATAGCTACGTCAGATAAAGACTTTAGAGGTGTTTTCGTAGCAGATAAACACCTTTTTTATGCCAGTAATTTCCCAGTAGAGGTAAGTGATGCTTCGAATGATCAGTCTTATTTCGAGTTAGGAAAATTCGCTCATTTGCTATCTAAAAATAATCCCACCGTACTGGAGTTTCTGGCTTTTCCAGAAAGATGTATTAGAGAAAAACATTCTTTGTTTGCTCTATTTAAAGAAGAAGAATTTCTTACCAAACAGTGTCAAAACTCCTATGTGGGTTATGCCTTAGGACAAATCAGAAAAGCTTATAACCTAAAAAAGAGAATCTCTTATCCAGATGATGAGCAGAAGAAATCATTTTTGAACTTTTGTGCTGTAATGAAAGACGGAGCGCTAACTCCTTTTTCTGATTCTGGAATCACAGTGGCCGGAATTTCTGTTTCTGAGCTACTCAATCAAAAAGACATCTATGCTCTATGGAGAGGAGATGCTTCTGACTTTCTGGAATTAAACAGCGACCATTATTTTCTAAACAAGAAGGAAGGAGAAGAACTGCTGGGTTATTTGGTTTTTGATAAGCAGGCTTATGCCAAGTATACCAGAGAGTATAAGTCGTTTTTTAAATGGAAAGAAGACCGAGTGAAGTTTGGTTACAGCAGAGGCGAAGGGGAGTATGATGGAAAATTTCTCATGCATACTTTTAGGCTTTTATTAACTGCTAAGGATATAGCCACCAAAGGAGAAATTATCCTTGAACGACCTGAAAAAGAGTATTTATTGGATATAAGAAACCATAAATTTGAGTTTGGAGGATTGATAAAAGAAGCAGAGGATTTAGTAGAAGAAGTGCGTCACTTATTCGGTAAATCTGACCTTCCAGAGGAGGTGGATAGCCAAAAAGTAGCTGCCATAGTAAACGAAATTAGGGAGGAGTTTTATTCAAAAAAATAAATCCTGTGCTAACCTAAATGTATTGGCGTGGGCTTCGACTATTACTTTAATATCTTCAGAATAACCACCACCCATACTGCAGACCACAGGAGCTTCCAGTTCCTGTGCTTTTTTTAAAACTATTTCATCTCGTTTTTTACATCCAGCTACAGAAACTCCTAGTCTGCCTAGTTTATCCGTCTCTAGAATATCTACCCCACACTGATAAAAGATGAAATCAGGCTGATACTCTTGAGTGACAAGTTCTAAATGAGTTACTAATAACTCTAAGTAAGCGTCATCTGTGATGCCATCATCTAAAGGGATGTCCAAATCGCTGGATTCTTTTCTAAGTGGATAGTTATTAGCTCCGTGCATAGAAAAAGTGAATACAGCATCGTTTGATTTGAAAATCTCTGCAGTGCCATTTCCTTGGTGCACATCTAAATCGACGATGAGAATTCTGTTGGCGGCTTTTTTATCTAGTAAATCTACTGCCGCTAAGGCTTGGTCATTCAGCAAGCAAAATCCTTCTCCTCTATTTGTAAAAGCATGGTGGGTTCCACCAGCGATATTCATGCTTATTCCGTTTTCTATGGCATGATAGGCGCATTCTACCGTTCCTCCCATAATGGTTATTTCCCTTTCGATGAGTTCCTTTGAATGAGGGAACCCCGTGGTTCTAATTTCCCTTCTGCTGAGGTTTAAGGTTTTTAGATTAGTCCAATAATGGGCATCATGTACTTTTAAAATCAGTTCTTCAGAGACAGGGGAAGGAGAGAAAAAATTAGAACTATCTAGTGTGCCTTCATAGGTAAGCTGCTCTGGAATAAGCTCATACTTGAGCATAGGAAAACGATGATTGTCTGGAAGTGGATGTCTATAGACATCATTCCATGCTACTTTTAATTTCTTCATAAAAAGGCTAAAGTAAAAGAGCTAGTCTTAACGAAGTTCAAGGATTTATGTCATTCAATTACTCCCGCAAATAATTTAGGACACCGCATGCATTAACTCCATACAAATTACTGCAGCTATAGTTCCCACAGCATACCCCATCACTGCAAGCAGAACTCCTACCGGAGCTAATGCTGGGCTAAACGCAGAAGCCACTATAGGAGCACTGGCTGCTCCGCCTATATTGGCCTGACTTCCTACTGCTACGAAAAAGAAAGGAGCTCTTATGATTTTAGCGGTTACTAGCAGAATGGTAATGTGAACGAGCATCCAGATAGCACCGACTAAGAGCATGGTAAGTATCTGAGAGTTTTCTAAAAAGTCATTGATGTTAATCTTCATACCTATGGTAGCCACTAGAATATAAATAAACAAACTACCTATTTTAGAGGCTCCTGCTCCCTCATAGCTTCTCAGCTTGGTAAATGAAAGTACTACACCTATGGTAGTGGAGATAACGATTAACCAAAAGAATCCACTTCCGAATGAACTCATGTAAAGCGCTATTACAGAACCACCAGCCTTCATATCCGAAATCCCTCCGCCTATCCATGGAGATAAGAAATTAGCTCCCCAGTGTGCTAGTCCTACTGCTAAGAATGCTACTCCACAGATAATCATAAGGTCTTTTAAAGATGGAGCTCTAGAAATACTGGCTTGGTAGTTTTCTACTTTTGTTTGCAACGCCTCTACAGCAGTGTTGTCGGCTTTTAAGAACTTGTTTATCTTCTTATCCATTCCCGCTCCGAAAAGCAGAAAAGCCATCCATACGTTGGCCAACGCTACGTCTACCAATATCATATTAGAGAATAATCCTTCTGGACAATCCGCGATCTCTTTCAAGGCTGTTTGGTTAGCGCCTCCACCTATCCAGCTTCCTGCTACAGTAGAAAGTCCTCTCCATAAGGCATTGGCAGAGTCACCTCCTAGAGCATCTGGTGTAAATGAGCCTACTATCCATAACGCTAAAGGCCCACCGATGACTACTCCTAAAGTGGCAGCAAAAAACATGATTAACGCTTTAGGCCCTAAGTTTAATATTCCTTTTAAGTCTATGCTTAGGCATAACAGAACCAGAGATGCGGGGAGTAAAAACCGAGAGGACACATAATACAGTTGAGAATCCTGCCCGTTAATTATTCCTGCTGAGTTTAAAATAGCAGGTAAGAAATAACAGAGAAGCAGTGCTGGAACAAATTTGTAAAACTTAGAGAAACTAGGAAGTGAATTAGTGTAAAACACCAACGCCAATAACCCGAGCAGTAATGCCAGTACAATAGCCTCATGCTTGAACCAGGGGGTTTTGTTAAATACCTTCAGCCCGAATGATTTAGCTTTTACTATGTCATTTCCATCCGTAGCCTTTCCCCATGAAATTTCATAATCTCCAGCTTTTAGGTTTTCAAATGTTAACCCTTTATCGGTAATAAATCCGTAAAGGTTAGAATCGAATTTCACGAAAAAACTATCTGTAGGCTGAGAAAGCTCGTTCGGCCAGTCTAGAATGAGGCCTTCAGATTTATCTAAGTACAGACTAAATTTTCCCTTTGCAGTATGCAGGTTGGTTAGTGCATCATTTGCATAGTCGGTAGGGGTTGATTCAGTGATGGTTGTAGCTGAGGAGATAAGCGTTGCAACGCAGAAAAACGAAAGGATTATTACTCTTAACATGAAGTTTTATTTAAGGTCAGCAAAGTATCTAATAAAATCCAGTGTGACAAACTGATTATTTACGCGAGCCAATTCGTCTTTTGGCTTTATCGAGGTCCTTCTTTTAGTGCTGAAAAAATCAACTTTAGCTCGGGTTGCGATGAGTATTTTGACCAAGCTGAAAAAAATATTAGGATGTAAAAATTTATAAAGCTGAATTGGCTTGAGTATAGTTTTACATTTGCTGTAAATTAATGAATAAATGAAAGTATTAAGGATAATTCTAGTGCTTCTAGGTCTGCTGGCTTTGCTTATAGTAGGAATAGGATTTTTTGGGCCCTCAGAGATGAACGTGTCGCATAAAAAAGTAATGAAGGCACCGTTACCAGCTGTATGGGAACAAGTAGTAGAATTTAAAAACTGGCCTAATTGGAGTCCTTGGGCTGCATCTGACCCAGATATGAAGATAACTTATAGTGAAGCTGGCTCTAGAGGATTAGGCGGAGGTTATTCGTGGGAAGGACCTAAAGCTGGAAAAGGTGAGATGGAGATTCGGGAGCTTAAAGAAGGAGAGAAAATAGGAATAGATATAGGCTTCGATATGGGAGGTGGAATGGAGTACAGCACCTGTGATATGCATTTTAAAGAAGTGGAAGGAGGGACTGAGGTGACATGGAATTTTGAAAGTTCAGGAAACACTGGCTTTGGTGAGCGGTTAAGCAATGTTATTATGCCTTCTATCCTTAAAGGAATGTATCAAGAAGGATTAAACGGAATGGAAAAGGCGGCCATAGCTAATCCATTTATTCCTAAAGAAGTAGTGTTAGTAGATATAGCGATGGAGGAGGTCGAGATGCCAGAGCTATTTTACATAGGGAAGAGATATGTAGATAAGAATATAGAAGAGATTTCTGCGAAAAGTTATGTCTCTTCTTACCAAGAGATATATAGAAAAGTGTCGGGTAATGGAGAAGTAGCTAAACTAGTTCAACCTCCTATTTCGGTAACTGAAGCTTATGATAATGAAACAAAAGTTTCGATATTCACTATAGCTATGATGTCTACAGAAAAATTATATGGGCGACTTAGCTTAGCTACCGGTTATATCAAACCTCATAAAGCGATGATTTATCTCCATAAAGGTTCTTACGAAACGCTACCTGAGAGCTATGAGAAACTAATGCCTGCCATTTATGCCAAGGGCTTAACTCCGCTCATGCCGAGCTATGAAATTTATTTAATAGGTCCGATTTCTGAGCCAGACGATTCTAAATGGGTAACACAAATAGTGATTCCCCTGGAGTGGATAGAAGCGATGTAAATGAGTGAAAAAATATAGAGTGAAAGCCAAGATTCGTCTTGGCTTTTTTTATGTCAAAGAATCCAGCGCATCTTTAAGAATAGAAACGCCATGCGCTAAATCCTCTTGAGTAATGTTCAGCGGTGGAGCTATGCGGAATGCGTTTTTACAAGAAAGAAACCAGAAGGTAATTACGCCATGAGTCAAGCAGTAATCAAAGGCCTGCTGAACCAGTTCCGCTGATTCTAGCTCTATGGCTATAAAAAGACCTTTCTGTCTTATTTCTTTTACCGCTGAGTGGTCCTTTAGAGAGGCGGAAATGAATTGACCTTTGGCTTCTACAGAGGCTATAATTCCGTCTTTTAGGAGCTCTTTTAATCCCGCATTGGCTGCAGCGCAAATAACAGGATTACCGCCAAATGTAGTAATGTGGCCTAGCATAGGGTCATGCGTAAACTTCTCCATAAGGCTCCTGCCAGAAATCATAGCGCCTATAGGCAAGCCAGCTCCTAATGCTTTTCCTAAACATAGAATATCGGGTACGATTCCATAATGCTCGAATGCGCTGAACTTTCCCGTTCTGCCCATTCCTGCTTGGATTTCATCTAGGATGAGGAGCGTGCCTGTTACAGAACACCGTTCTCTAAGCGCTTTTATAAACGCCTGTTCAGGAATTCGGATGCCTGCATCTCCTTGGATGGTTTCTAGGAATACGCCAGCTGTTTTTTTTGTAATGAGCGCTAAGTCTGCCAGCTTATTTAGTTCTATAAACGTCACATCTGGCATTAATGGCCGCACCGCATATTTCTTTTCCTCGTTATAAGAAATAGCCAGTGAACCTGTGCTTCCCCCATGATAAGCGCCTTTAAACGCTATAAGCTCAGAGCGGCCAGTACTTCTTCTAGCCAATTTTAGAGCGGCCTCATTAGCTTCAGTGCCAGAATTCACGAAGTAACAAGTGTCCAGTGCTTTAGGAAGTAATCCCGTTAAGGTAGCCGCCAATTCAGAAACAGCATCCTGCCCGAACTCTCCATAAACCATCACGTGAGCATACTTTTCTAACTGGCGGTACACAGCATCTTTCACGGCTTGGTTTCCATGCCCGAGGTTAGAAACACAGAGCCCCGAAATCATGTCTAGGTATTTCTTTCCATCTTTAGTATGGATGTAAGAACCAGCTGCATGACTCACTTCTAACCCTACAGGAAAAGGAGTGGTCTGAGCCAGATGATTGTCTAAAAGAAGTGTATTCATAGCGCAGCAAAGTTATTTTAAAGTTTACACTTAAATATCGCTCTGCTAAATTGTTTTTTAGTTGAGGGTAATTCTCTGTTGGTGGATGATTTTATCTTCATGGATTAGACTTCTAACCTTCAATTCTCTAGACTTTTAGCATGTGTGTTAGCGCACTCTTTAGGCGCTGCACTGAGCGCAGCAGAAGTGACTGGGGCAGCGGGAGGAAAGTTTATTGAAAATTGAAGAGTCTAGATTTTGGAAGGGTGCAATAAATCGAAATTCTTAAGATGAATCTTATGTGGAAATTTCAACTTCTAACTTCGGTCACTGAGCGAAGCCGAAGTGCCAACCCCGAACTTCATACCGAAAATGTATAACAGGTAGAGAAAATTCCCTGTGCCTATTAGCCCGATTAAAAAGAAGGTGTCTACTATCCAGTGTTTAATTCACCATGATTCTATATCCTTTTGAATCTTTAGTAATAATCGGGTAATAGCCGTATATAGTATGCCTACTAAAAACGTAATCACTCCGAAGCCTAAGGTCATAAACAGCACGGAACCTTGATGTTCTTCCATCCCGAATGGTCTGAAAAGAAACAATAATAGAAAAACGATACTCCCCGCAGTGAGCATTCCTCTTACTTCAGTAGCATAGGATTCAGGTCTTGGGTAAGGTTTGTTTAGCCAGTTTTTTATGTTGGTTATGGCAGACATTTACCATTGGTGACTTTCTGTTCCTTTCATCCACAGGCCTTTTACCTTCATGGCTTGTTCCAGTATGTCTCTTACACATCCTTTCCCACCATCTTTATCGGATATGTAATGACTTACAGATTTCACTTCAGCACAGGCGTCATGAGGAGCTACAGATAATCCGGCTATTTTCATTACATCATAATCAGGAACATCATCTCCCATGTAGCAGACCTCTGAAGCATCTAGGTTGTGTTTTTTCAGGTATTCCTGAAACACTACCATTTTATCATGGCAGCTGAGGTATACTTCGGGAATCCCTAGTCCTTCTAATCTAGATTTGACTAGTTCGCTATTGCCCCCCGTGATAATAGCTAGCCTAAGGCCCTTTTTTACGGCCAACTGAACTGCGAAACCATCTTTTACATTCATCACCCGGGCCATTTCGCCAGGAACCAAGTAGAGGCTTCCATCTGTGAAAACTCCGTCTACATCGAATACGAATGTGGTAATGTCTTTTAGTTTTTCCTTGTAACTACTGGCCATGGTGGTATGCTATTATATGTTTAGAAAGGGCTAAATATAGCGCTTTGATTTCTGGTTTGTCTTCTAGTATTTTCATGTGAGAATCTATGGTTCCATAGTCTTCTCTCACTGCAGGGCCAGTCTGTTTTTCTTTCGCTTTTCCTGAGGTGATATTTCTAAATGTCTTTTGTATAAGTGGGTTTAATAAGTCCAAGCTCAGGTTGTGGTTTTCTAAAACCTCCTGAGTAAGTGCTCCCAAGTGATTGGTAAAATTACACGCGAGCACTGCAGCTGCATGAATTATAGCGCGCTCAGCAGAGGTGATGGTTTTCACGTTTTCGCTCAGAAGTTCACCCAATAGATGGAGCTTTTGCAAGAGGTCTTCGTTAGCAGCTTCTATACAGATAGGAACCTCAGACCAGTTGGTTCCAGAACCTTTAGAGAATGTCTGTAGCGGATAGAAAACACCGCTCTCGGTGTTTTGGTAACGCTCTTGCAAAGCCGTATTCCCCGAAGTATGCACTACAGGAGTGGAAGACTTTAGCTCAGAAAACACTGTTGAAATAGCATCGTCAGAAACGGCTACTATAAAAAGGTCGGTCTCCTTGAGTTGGGAATAGTTGTTTATTCCTGTGGAGTTTACTTTCTCGGCTAGTAGATTGGCTTGACTTAAATTTCTGCTGAAAACTTGCGTGATGATTAGTCCTTTTTTAAAGAACTCTTCAGCCATAGCAGAAGCTACGTTTCCGCTTCCTATAAATGTTATGTGCTTAATTTCAGAGTTCACTTTGTCTTTAGCCACAGGGTTGAAAAGGTGAATATACGGCTCTTTAAAAGTTAGGCGGTTTTACGCCCTATTCTATTGGTTCTAATCCGTTCTATAATAGCTATGATAGTTCCCAATATCATGATTAAACATCCTATCCATAAGATATTTATCTGTGGAAATTTCACTGCTCTCATTACTATAAAGTCTCTGTAATTCTCAGATTTCTCAGCATGTTCTAAGGTGATTTCTGCTGTGCCATCCTTAGGCTGAATAAGTTTAATAGTCGCTTTAAAGCCCTCTTTTACCAGGGTGATTTCTTCTCCTACAGCTTGATTTCCTCTTACTAGAAATCTAGAGGTGAGGAGCGTATCCTTTTCTTCAGAGGTGAAGTGCATGTATGTTTTAAGTACAATATCTGAAGATAGAAATCCGAAAATTGCCTTTTCCTCTCCCATGGGTCTCAGGCTATCCACTATGAGCAACCCTTCTGTAAGCTTTAAGGTATCTCCCAGAAGCATTTTGGTTTCTTTCATTGGAAGAAATCCTAAACTGTCTGTTTTCAGTTTGTCTATCTGTGCAAACTTTAGGAAAGTAAACAAATCTTCATTCCCGTAATGCTTCGTGTCTGGCTCTGGCGCATTTCCGAATGTCTCATTGATTTGAATTCTAGGAGAGAGCGTAAATTCTTTTTCTCCTGGGTTAAATCCTCTCCATTTTTTAGCACGGTCGAGTTGTGTTTCTGTAGGCGCTGGCAGTGGATACCAGTGCGTTTCCATATCTTCTATAAAAGTAGGAGAGCTGGTGTGGTCTTGCTTTGCAATGAAGAAAACAGGTAAATTCTGAATCAATCGATAGGCTATATCATCTTTTTGGAATGAATTGGCCACTTGCGAATAATAGTCTATGTGGTAGTAAGCATTTCTGCCATCAGAATCATACCCCGTATAGGTAGTCATATAATTACCCATGGTAAGGGTATCACCCTTATACATAAGTTGGTCTTCTTTACTATTTATTCCTCCGCCTAAACCTGTAATGTCTGTGCTTTTAGTGGTAGATATAATATCTTGTTGACTTTGACTAACCAGTGCACCGAAAATTAATAGACCAAATCCTACGTGGGCTATAGGGCTTCCACCTTTTCTGATGTTTCCTTTGAGCACTCTAATAAGGTAATCCGCATTAGCCACTACAGCGAATATTGAGGTGAATAGTAACACATAATTGGAAGGGTAGGTGTTGTCTTCAAATCCCCAAACAAAGAGGAAGAATGCTGTAATGGCTGCTGAAATAATAAGCGATAGACTAACGGCCTTGAACCATTTGCCGCCATCATTCTTGCCATATTTCATAAACTGGGTAGTTCCTATAAAGAGTGTAATTAACACGGTAAATGGAATCTGCCATCTGTTATAGATATTTACCACATCAGAACCTATAGAAAGTTTTCCTTCTGCTAAGCTAGCGGCCCATTCCCATCCTGTAAGGTTGGCTATGTTCGCATAGATACTTTGAAATGGACTAGCTACATGATTGAATACAGGTATGCTGGTCCAGATGGTGATTTGCAACGCTGAAATAAACAGTACTAACCCTCCTATAAACATCCAGAACTCTCGACTAACCAATGGCTCGTCTTCATCTGTTCGGTAATGCTTGGTGTATGCTTTTACCGTATAGACTGCCGATAAGAGAAGGAATAAAACTACAAAAGCTGCAGGAGCATATTCGAATCTCACCGCGTCTGTATCCAGCAAGTAAAGTCCTATCCCTAAGACGAAAATCAGGAATGAAGCCCAACTGTAAATTTTTCTTTCCAGTACATCTTTATGCAGCATGGCCACTGCCATTCCTACGAAGAAAAGCAAGTAAATCAGTAGCTGAGGAAGAATACCGCTCTCCACAAAACTGTGTACTGAGCTTTCTCCTAAAATCCCACTTCGGGTAAGGAATGTAGAATAAAGGATGAAGATAAAACTCAGAATGATGAATAAAAAAGCAGAAAACAGACTCTTAGGTTTGTGCTTGTTGATGAGCATTATGTGAGCTCCCGCCACGAGAATAATCCATGGAACTAGAGATGCGTTTTCTACAGGATCCCAAGCCCAAAATCCTCCAAAAGTAAGTGACTCATACGCCCAAGCTCCTCCCATGAGAATACCTGTACCTAAAATCATGACGGAGAAAAATGTCCAGGGAAGTGCTGGCTTAATCCAGCCTGAATAATCTCTTTTCCATAATCCTGCGATGGCAAAAGCGAATGGAACCACTGTGCTGGCAAACCCTAAAAACAGGGTAGGAGGGTGTATGGTCATCCAGTAATTCTGTAGCAGTGGATTTAGTCCTCTACCATCAGCGAAGAGTAAACTCAAATAACTTTCTGAAGAGGCCCACGGCATGAGTATGGTTTCGGGTAATTCTCTATTCAGAATAAACGGGTTACTTCCGAATTTATAATCCGCAAAGTATACTCCCAGGAGCATAGATGAGATAAACACTTGGACCAATGCTAGAATGGTCATGGTGTGTTTTTCCCAGTTTTTTCCTTTGAGAATAAGAAGTCCACCTAGCACGATATGCCAAAAACTCCAGAGTAGGAAACTGCCTTCCTGACCACTCCAGAATGCAGAAAACACATACTTCATAGGCATGGTCTTACTGCTGTACTTGTACACGTAATTATACTCGTACTGGTGATTCATAAACAGATAAAACAGTGTGCCTATCACCATAAAAACAGAAAGTCCATGTATGATAAAACCTATTCTACCTAATTTTTTCCATGAGGCTGCTGATTCTTCTTTTGTAGAAAAGTAATAGCTTACCATAGAAAATATAGCTGCTGAAAAAGCGAGTGCTATAAAGAATTCTCCTATTTGACCTGGGAGCAGGTTTTCTCCGATGTACTCCATTTAATTAGCAGATGCTTGTAGGTCTATCAAGTGTTTTTGGTCATTGTATTTGGATGGACATTTCATTTGCATATCATGCCCACGAAATTTCCCGTCTTCTACATAACCAAATAAATTTATGGATTCAGACTGTTCGAACCCTTGTTGTTTGGCTTCGTTGAGATATACTTTACTAATTCCACCTTCACTATCTACCATAGTAAATACAGTGAGTGCCGCATTTTCTTCAGGATTATAAATGATAGGTTCTTCTCTGATGAGTTTCCCGTTTATTTTATAATCTACTCCAGGATTAGAAAAAGCGGTAGCGAATGTTTCGGCTTTCCCGCTACCTCCTAGTGCTGATACCATAGCTGCTATAGCTACTCCAGCTAGGATGATTAGGGCTATTTCTGACTTTTTCATTTCTTGTTGTTTTCTAAGTCTTTGATCTTTTTATCTAATCTAAACAGGTAAGCAAACAGGCCGGTAGCTATACTTACCGCAACAGCTATCACGACTTTTATTTTACCTGATTCGAAGAAATACTCTTCCAATGCTCCGTCTTGAGCTTGGCACTGCAAGGTAAAAAGTAGAAGTAATATCAGTATCACTATTCTATTCATGACTGTGTGTTTTTCAGATTAGAAATTCTATAATGCAGGTTGTAAATCCATATTCCAGTGATTATCCATCCCGCACATGCTGGATAAAAAACCATTCGAAGATTGCTGTCTAGATCATAAGAGCTAAAAGCAGGGTTTCCATCTTCTCCTGGATGAAGAGATGCTGCGCCTGTTAGTCTCGGTAGAACCATGATAAGAGCCATAGTCATAAAGAAAGATAGGATGTTATAAACGGCTGCTATCTTGCCTTTATTCGGTTTGTCCTCAGCAGATTTTCTAAGGATGAAATAGGCTGCTAAGAGTAAAAATGAAACTGCTGCACCATTTAGTTTGGCATCTGTAGTCCACCAGTCTCCCCATGCAAACCGAGCCCAGATACTTCCTGTGATAAGTCCTAATGAGCAGAATATCAATGCGATCTTAGCTGAAGAGGCTGCTTTTAGGTCGTATTCTATTTTGTCAGAGTTTAAATAGCGGATAGAGTACCACAGAGATAATCCCATAAGCACAAACATGGTAAACCACATCGGCACATGAAAGTTTAAGTTTCTAATGGTGTCGAAAATTCTAAGTTGAAACGGGAATTCGAATGGAATTTCCTCCCCAGAAGAAAAGGCTACATTGGTATATTCTGCTGAAGCAGCAGGATTCCCTTTGGATTGGTCTATACGAAAAGCAGCGGGTAAGAACATGCTTCCAGTTCTGTCATTCGAAAGAAATAGATCCATTACCGTTTTATCTATGTCTGCGGGGACATTCACGCTGAACTCAGCATGTACGTTATCCTTTATGTCTAAGACAGTAATGGGAATAGCTCTTACAGAATCTACTCTTAAAAAACCTTTAAGTGAGGATGAGTAGTCTACGAAATGGGAATTGTATCCAGTAACAGAAAATGTGTTTTGACCTAAAACTAGCTCAGTCTTATCTGTTTGAATGATTCCAGGTTCCAGTGGTCTTAAGAAACTAAAAGCGGTAGCGTATATCACTAAAAGAGCTCCTACTATTTTCCACCAATTTTTTGCCATTTAATCGTGCAGGTTTAAATCAAATATTAAAAGAAGAGCCTCTCTAAAACAGGGTTAAATCCATGAGATTGAAGCGTCTGAAATTTTAATAGAACGCTCTAAAGGGTTTAGGTCTAGAGCGCTTGTTTTACTGCCGCCAAAGATAAGGAAACAAAACATAACTTAATGTGATAACGGCTACATTAAGCGTTAAAAGTCCCAACAGAAAATTCATGTTTCCAGATGCGCTGACACCGCTTAAAGCTTGTGCTGAATATTTCTGACTGATTAAGATCAAAGGGAATAACAGAGGCAACCCTAGAACGGTAATGATGCCACCTTTAAAATCTAGCTGAGAAGCTATAGCTGAAATGATGGTTAGTATTCCGCTCAAGCCTAAAGAGGTGAGCACTAGGCCTATGAAAAAGCTTGAGAAATTGATATCCTCTAAGACATTGGTGCCTAGAAACAGAGCAAATATAGCTAGGCCGATAATAGAGAGAGTCAGCATTAAAAAGCTGTTATATATAATCTTAGCGAGTATAAGTGCCTTCGGGTTTACCAAGAAATAGAGATAGAAATGCTTTCCTCCGGTTTCATTTTTAAAACTACCTGAGATCGCATTGAATCCAGAGAATATGATGATGATCCAGAATAGGGCATTCCATACTTCTGCAGTGGGCATTTTCTTAAATGTGAGAAAACAAGTGTACACAGTAGCTAACAGAAAGAGAACCATTCCAGCCAATGACTCTAGACTTTTATATTCTAGAGAGATGTCTTTTTTTATAAGTGTTAGTATTTGCCTATGAAGTTTCACGCGGTGCAAATTTAATAGAACAGAAAAGATAAAGCCTTTATTTAAGGATAAAGAAAGTTCCAGAGATGATTTCTCCTTCTACTATGAAATGATAAGTGAAATTGGAGGAGGAACTGCTAAAGGAATTAACATCCACTTTCACCGTTTTAGATAAAGCGGTAGAGAAAGAGTCAGTGAAAACTTCTTTTCCAGTAATGTCTCTTATCACAAGCTTGAACTTACCTGTGAATGGAACATTCCACGTAACCCATTTAGCGGAAGGGTTAGGATAGGGAAGTACAGAAGAAGCTATGAAGTAGCTTTCCTTCACTGCATTTTCTGTAGGTGTTTCCTCTATAAAGACCTCCTCACTATACTCGAAGTGGGTGAAGCCTGAATTGGGATTGATTATCTCTATCTCAATGATTTCTTCTTCTTCTTCTTCTTGTGGAGCATAGTCCAAGAGGGTTATTCCAGTGTTTTCGGTAAGGAGATAATGACTGTTAACCTCTAAATCATAGTAGGTTTCTTCCATTCCGTTTGGCCATATAACTGCTATCGAATCTACTGTGTTTCTTGTCGCCAATCCGAAATGTTTGGCAGCCATATTTTGAGAGCAGTAACCTGATCCTCCAACCATTTCGTCTATTAAAAGAAGCGAATCTGAGAAGACTTTAAGTTTTGTTCCTATGGCGTTTCTGTTTGAAATAGTTCCTTCTAGCTCCAGCTGTATCCAATTTCCTCTTGAATTCTCGTTAATGAAGATTTGATTTTCATCGTTTGAGCTGGTGTTAGCAAGCAGTAAATCAATTCCACCGTTTCTGTTAAAGTCGAATGAAGCAGCTCCATACCCGCCCATCATACTTTCCATAGCTTCTCCTTCTTCTATGATGTCTGTATATGTGCCATCTCCATTGTTTCTATAGAGTAGATTTGAGAAATTCCCCATATAATACATGTTGTTGATGAAAATATCTTCATCAGTATCATTGTCATAGTCTAAGAAAAAAGTCCCCCAGCTCATTCCGAAATTTCCTACGCCAGCTTCTTCAGTCACATTGGTAAATGTTCCGTCACCGTTATTGCGCAGCAAATCATTAGCAAGGAGATTAGCCAAGTAAATATCCATATCTCCATCTAAATCATAGTCTGCTATATTTACCCCCATGCCTTGGCGAGCAAGATTGGTGTTTGATTCTACGCTTACGTCTGTAAATGTTCCATTTCCATTATTTCTATAAAGGATAAATTCCTGATTGCCGTCATGAGTGAGGTATAAATCCACATCATTATCCATGTCATAATCGAAAAACAAAGCTCCCATAGCTATAAGATTGTCAGTAAGGCCATAGGCTTGAACTTCTTCAGTAAAGACAAAATTGCCTTGATTGATATATAGAAAGTTCGGAGAGTTTATGTTAGCTACATAAAGATCGAGAAGGCCGTCCAGATTAATGTCTACCGTGTTTAGGCTATTTGGAAAACTTCCTTGGACCAACTCTGCAGTATTGGTGACGTCTGTAAACGAACCGTCTCCATTGTTTTTAAACAGGTAGCTGTCATCTAGATAATTAGCTACGAATAGGTCATCCCAACCATCATTGTCAAAGTCAGCCCAAATGGATGCTCTACTAAACTCGTTTAAATCTAAACCTAGAAGAGGTGCCATGTCAACAAAGATAGAATCACCTTGGTTTTCGAAAAACAGATTTTCTTCTTGGCTGGCAGAGACATAAAAATCAAAGTCACCGTCATTGTCATAATCACAAACAGAAACACCATTGCTTCCATTGGCATGGGTTATTCCTAGGGAGTCTGTGAATTCCACAAAGCCACTTTGTGAATAGCCTTGAAGCCCTGCTAAAAACGATATAGTGAATAGGAAAATACGCATTAGTGTAAAAAGTACACATTCAAATTTAAGCAAAAGAGTTCTAGAAAAAAATCACAAAAGATTTAAGTCTATCTGTGCTCTAGTAAATCGACAAAACGGGAAGGAATAATACGAGTTGAGTTTCTAGGAAATTTCTTCGCTGATCTTCCCGTTGAGAATCACTTGAGAAATCATGTTTTCACCAAAGCTATAGGGTAAATAAGCCAAACTTTCCATGGGTTTAGTGATAATGACATTGGCTATTTTTTCAGGAGTAATGGACCCTAATTCCTTGGAGAGGTGCATGGCATATGCTCCATTCGTAGTAATGGCATTAATGCTTTCTTCTGGAAGCATTTTTTGTTTTATGCATCCCATGGCTAATACTAAGTTCATGTTTCCGTTAGGTGTGCTTCCGGGATTGTAGTCTGAGGCTAAAACGCCAATAGCACCTTCATCTATTAATGCTCTCATAGGAGCGTAAGGAATTCCTAAAAAGAAAGAGCACGAAGGAAGGCCTACGGCAGCACATTCTGATTTAGCCACTAGTGAAATATCCTCCTCTGTCATAACCTCAAGATGGTCCACAGAAAGAGCTTGTGAATTTAAAGCTGCTTGGATTCCGCCTATACTGGTGAACTGGTTTACATGTACTTTGGGCGTGAGTCCAACTTCTATTCCTGCTTGAAGAATTTCAGTCATTTCCTCAGGAGAGAAATATCCTGTTTCACAAAAACAATCTATAAAGTCGGCTAAGCCCTCCTCTTTAATCACAGGAATCATTTCGTTTATGATGCTGTCTATGTATCCTCGGTGGTTTTTTTTGTATTCTAGGGGGAAAGCATGCGCGCCCAAAAATGTAGCTTTTATAGTTATAGGGTGATTTTCTTTTAGCCTTTTGATTACTCTTAGCATCTTAAGCTCAGCATCTACTGTTAAGCCATACCCACTTTTAATTTCTATAGCACCTGTTCCCAGTTCTTTCAATTTGTCTAACCTAGCATACGCCTGCTCATAAAGTTCGTCTTCCGACATAAGAGATAGCTTATTAGCGGAATTTAAAATACCTCCTCCTTTTTCTGCTATTTCTTGGTAAGTGAGTCCTTTTAATCTGTCTAGAAATTCACCTTCACGCGTAGCTGCGAAGACCGTATGGGTGTGAGAATCGCACCAAGCAGGGAGAACAAAACCTCCTTCTGCATCTATTATTTCCAACTTGCTCCAGTCAGAAATGCCAGGCCAATCTTTCATTTCTCCAAAGTCGGCAATCAATCCATTTTCTATGGCGAGCCATGCGTTTTCTATCAAAGGAAGAGTTTTCATTTCTCCACCTCTTCTATAGACAGGGGCTGTCTCTGAACAATTTATAAGCTGACCTATGTTTTTTATTAGTATCTTCATAACGTAAAATCAATGAGGCTAAAGTAATTCTTCTAGAGCTTATTCTTTTAAATATACTGGTATGAAAAATGTTATTTGCCTTGCGGTTTTTTGCTCGGTCTTAAGTGTTGCGTATTCTCAATCTGAGACTTTGGGAGAGCATTTCGAGGAGGATTATTACACTGCCATGAAGGATCTAAGAGAGAGTGAGAAATTCAGAATAGGTGTAGATATTTCTACTCCTACTGTTGGCTTTTTAGCAGGTGCTAATCTGCGCCCACGAGCGAGTATTATATTCAATTTAAAAACTGCACCAAACCGAGCATGGAGATTCATTCCTATGTATGAACAGAATAGGAGCTTTACTGATTTTCAATCGTCGTCTTTTAATGCTATTGAAGTAAATGACTCATCTGTGGTTTATAGAAATGAATATCAAGAAGAATATAGGGTTGCTGCTCGTTTAGGAACGGAGTGGTTTAAACAGTATGAAAGAAATACCTTGATTTATGGTGTGGATTTAGTTGTAGGTTTTGGTTCAGAGTATTGTGCTTTTACTAACAGTTACCAGCCTTATGATGAAAATGGGTCAGTAGATAATTTCGCGGTAGGAACTGCTTTTTTTAATGACAAGGATATCTATAATGAAGAGATATTTAGATTGTTAATCGGGGTTGACTTTTCTGTGGGCTATAAGTTTTTTCTAGGAGAGAAGACAGACCTTACCATAGAATGGATTCCTGAGTATACCTACAGACCTTATTTAAAGACTGACTCTTATGGCAATCCTCTTTTGGGAGGGTCTTCGGATAGGAATGACATTGGGGTCTTTGATGTTAGAGGGTTGTCTATTCAGTTGCACTATAAGTTTCTAAAAAAGTAATTTCATAGGGGAGTATGTAGGCGGGTTTTTTACTGGTAACTATTCTATCAAAAAGCTGTGAACTCTTTTTATTCCACTAAGCTTCATATTATGAATATGTATCTATCTTTGGCCGCATGGCAGGGAACTCTATCGGTCAAATATTTAGACTTACTACATTCGGAGAATCACACGGAATAGCTATTGGGGGCGTTATAGATGGCTGTCCTGCTGGGTTGTTCTTAGATTTGGAACAGATTCGTCATGAATTGCAACGCAGAAAGCCGGGTCAGTCTGCGATAACCACTCAAAGAAAAGAAGATGATGAAGTAGAATTTCTGAGTGGAATCTTTGAAGATAAAACTACAGGAACTCCCATAGGATTTGTGATTAAAAACAAAGACCAAAAATCAAAAGATTACAGTCATATAAAAGACTCTTACCGTCCTTCTCATGCGGATTATACCTATCAAGAGAAATATGGAAATAGAGATTATCGTGGAGGAGGGAGAAGCTCAGCTCGAGAAACTGCTTGTAGAGTAGTAGCAGGAGCTATAGCCAAGCAAATCCTTCATTCCTATGGAGTAGATGTATTCTCTTACGTTTCTCAAATTCATAATCTGGTCACTCATCTGGACCCTGAACAGGTTAAAATAGCAGATATAGATGCCAATATAGTGAGGTGCCCCGATAAGGAAATGGCTCTGCAGATGGAGGAGTATATCAAGGAAGTGAAAAAAGCTGGAGATTCGGTAGGAGGAGTGATCACAGGAGTGGCTAAGAATGTCCCTGTTGGCTTGGGAGAACCAGTGTTTGATAAGCTACATGCGGATATCGGTAAGGCGATGCTAAGTATTAATGCAGTTAAGGGTTTTGAGATAGGGAGTGGGTTCGGAGGAACTTTTCTACTTGGTTCAGAGCATAATGATGAGTTTATTTCTGGAGAGAAGGGAATAGAGACGCGTAGCAATAACTCTGGAGGAATCCAAGGTGGTATTTCCAATGGAGAATTAATCTATTTCAATGTGGCGTTTAAGCCAACGGCTACCATTATAAAACCGCAAAACTCAGTAGATAAAGAAGGTAGCCCAATAGTCCTAGAAGGAAAAGGAAGGCATGACCCTTGTGTTTTACCTAGAGCTGTACCTATCGTAGATGCCATGTTGGCGTTAACATTAGTAGACCATATTTTAAGAAATAAAACCGCTAAACTTTAAGAGATGAAAAAATTAGCCCTTCATTGGCAAGTAATTATAGGATTAGTTCTGGGAGCAGGTTTCGCTACAGCAGCTGTAAGTTTTGGTTTTGGAGACTTCGTAATGAATTGGATAGATCCTTTTGGTAAAATTTTCGTTCGCCTATTAAAACTGGTAGCAGTACCATTGGTATTGTTCTCCATCATCGTAGGTGTGGCTAGTTTAGGAGATGTGAAAAAGCTAGGTTCCATCGGCTGGAAAACCTTGGGAATGTACCTGCTTACTACAGTTTTTGCGGTTACTCTAGGATTGACAATTGTAAATCTCTGGAAACCAGGGGAGCTGGTAAGTGATGAATTTAGACTAGAAAAAAGAATTGATTACGAGCTTTGGAAAAAGGAAACTGGAGCCAAAGACTTAGATGGTGAATGTTACTCTTGTAAACCAGAAAACGCATCTATTCTAGCCAAAGTCATACAAGAAAGAGAAGAAACGGTTTTAGACTCAGGTGTCCAAGAAAGAATAGACAATGCCAAAAAAACAAAGAATGCAAGCCCACTTCAGCCTTTAGTAGATGCTATTCCTAGTAACTTGTTTGGAGCACTCACTGAGATGAAAATGCTTCAGATTATTTTCTTCGCTATCTTCTTTGCCGTCATGCTTTTAAAACTCCCAAAGACTCAGTTCAAACCTGTGTTCGATGTTGTAAACGGTCTTAATGAAGTATTCGTAAAAATGGTTTGGGCCATTATGAATGCCATGCCCTATTTTGTTTTTGCGCTCATGGCTGGTCAGGTTGTTAAAGTAGCAGGGAATGATATTACTAAGCTCGGTGATCTGTTTACCTTCTTACTACATTACTCGGGAGCAGTTCTTCTTGGATTATTTATTTTGATCTTTTTGGTTTATCCAGGGCTGGTGAGTTTGGTAGTTAAGAAAATGAAAGGTTCGAGATTCCTAGGAGGAATGAAAGCCGCTCAGCTTACCGCATTCTCTACATCATCGTCAGTAGCTACTTTACCAGTAACTATGGATTGTGTAGAAAACAACCTCGGAGTATCTGAAAGAACTACCAGCTTCGTGCTGCCTATTGGAGCTACAGTGAACATGGATGGAACTAGCCTTTACCAGGCAGTAGCCGTGGTGGCCATGGCGCAGCTTCATATGGTAGATTTATCATTCACTCAGCAGCTAATTATCGTACTAACGGCTTCATTGGCATCTATTGGCGCAGCGGCCATCCCAAGTGCAGGGTTGGTGTTAATGATTATGGTTTTGGGCTCAGTCGGATTAGATGGGGCGTGGATTGCATTAATAATTCCTGTAGACCGAATCTTAGACATGGTAAGAACAGTGACTAATGTAACAGGTGACGGAGCAGTTAGCACAATTATTGCCAATGCCGAGGGAGAACTTGAGGTTCCAGATAACAAAGAATAAAATCAAACGTTAGAAGACTGACTCTAACATTGCCGGAAAATGAAGAAAATAATTAAAATTAGTGTTCTGGCATTTGTATTGCTTTTGTTCACCATAATAGCCCTGCCCTTTGTATTCCAAGGAAAAATAGAGGCGGCTGTAAAGACTGCTGTGAATGAAAATATAAATGCTAATGTAAAGTGGACAGATTATGGACTTAGTCTCTTAAAAAGCTTTCCAGATATGACCATTTCTTTAGATTCTTTAACCGTAATCGGTAAAAGTGAATTCGAAGGAGTAGCGCTGGTAAGCATACCTAGATTAGATATCAGTTTAGATATCATGTCTTTATTCGGAGATTCGCCTCAGATTAATTCTTTTTCATTAAAAAATCCATATATAAATGTAATAGTGACCGAAGAGGGGTCAGCTAATTATGATATAGCTATTCCTTCAGAAGACGTAGCACAAGAAGCTTCTTCAGAAGTAAGCTCTTTTAGGTTAGCGCTAGATTCGTATGAAATAGAAAACGGAACCGTTAGTTACTTGGATACTCCTGGGAATATGATGGTGTACTTAGAGAATTTAAACCACAGTGGTAAGGGTGACTTCACCTCCTCGATTATCAATTTAAAGACGAAGACTACAGCAGATGAGTTTGATTTCATCTTTGATGATATCGCCTATATAAATAAAGCTACAACAGACATAAATTTAAATCTGTTTATGGATTTAGATAAAATGAGATTCGATATTGAAGGAAATGAAATATTTCTAAATGAGCTCAAGTTGGTGGCTAATGGATTCGTAGAGATGCCTTCAAGTGACATCGTAATGGACATTAAGTGTAAGGCACCAGACACTAATATTACACAACTTATTTCTCTGATTCCGGCTGAGTACAGAGGGGATTTAGCAGGAGTAAATGCCAAAGGAGCCCTGGCATTAAATGGCTTTGTTACTGGAAGCATGACTGAAACAGAACTTCCTGCCATCGGTTTAGATATTCAAATTAAAGAAGGTTTCCTCCAGTACCCAGACCTGCCTGAGTCTATTAATGATATTGTGCTAAGCGCTCTATTTTCTCTTCCTCAAGGAAATAACCTAGATGAGATGAAAGTGGATATTTCTCAGTTGAAAATGAATATAGCGGGAAACCCTATAGATGCTAGAATGCTCTTCACTAATCCATTTACATCTCAGTATATAGACGCGGCATTAAAAGCAAATTTAGATTTCGATAAATTAAGTAAAGCCTTTCCGATAGATGAAACGAAGCTGAATGGAAAATTAAACGCAGATGTAGTATTAAAAGGAAGTGTCTTAGATTTAACTAATCAGAATTTCGATGATTTTTATGCCAATGGCCTTATAGATGTAATAGGCATGAATTTAAATGCCTCCGATACCTACGAGATGAATATAGAAAATGCTCATTTCGATATTACCCCGGCAAGTATAAAAATGGGAGCTTTTAAAGGAAGAATTGGAGAAAGTGACTTCGATGCCACGGGTAAATTAGATAACTTCTTAGCCTATGCATTTAATGATGAAAAGTTAAAAGGCACATTTGACTTTAGGAGTAACACTATGAATATGGATGACTTCATGACTTCTGAGGAGTCTACAGAAGATGTCTCTGGAGATGTTGTAGAAGAAGCATACGTAGCTATTCCAGAGAACCTAGATTTCGATTTAACGGCAGACATTAAGAAGCTTATTTATGAGGGGACGGAGATGACCAATATAACGGGTCTAATCGTTGTGGATGACGGCACGGCTGCGTTGCAAAATGTGAAAGTGAACTATTTAGAAGGAAGTATAATTTTAGATGGGAAATACACCACAAAGGATAGAGAAAAGCCTCTTTTAGATATTGCCTATAATTTAAAGAACTTAGACATAGCTGAGACGAGTAAATCATTCGATATGATTTCTCAATTAGCGCCAATAGCTAAATACTGTACAGGGAAGTTTGGTTCTGAACTTAGTTTTACTACAGAGTTAGGAAAAGACATGTTTCCTTTACTAGAAACACTGTCGGCCAAAGGGAATTTAAGTACAGATGCTTTAGAGATAGAGAAGTTTCAGCCATTAAATGAAATAGCAGCTAAACTGAAACTTGGAGAATTAGCGAAGCAGACCATAGATAATGTGAAAATGAGCTTTTCAGTAGAAGATGGAAAAGTTACCGTCAATCCCTATGAGATTAAGTTAGACGGCATGAAGACTACCATTTCTGGATGGACTAGTTTTAGTTCAGAAATGGATTATGTGGTGGATATAGATGTTCCGTTTAGCAAGCTGCCTCAGTCGGGAACAGACTTCGCCAATGACCTGTTAGGCAAAGTAAATCTACTAGGCTCGAACTTCAGTACCAATGAGATTATCCCTGTGAAAATTAGGGTAACAGGAACGATGCTAAACCCTAAGATAGATTTAAGTAAAGTAGGCAGCGGTCTAGTTCAAAGCGCTAAAGAGGAAATAAAAGAAGAAGTAAAAGAACTAGTTCAGGAAAAGGTAGAAGAGGTAAAAGAAGACGCTAAGGCTAAAGCCAAAGAAGAAGCGGATAAACTAATGGTTACAGCTACCGCCCAAGCAGAAAAAGTGAGAGCAGAAGGAATCCAGCTAGCAGACAAAGGAAAAGAAGAGGCTTATAAAGCTGCTCAGCGTATCCAAGATGCGGCTAAAAAGCCATGGGAAAAAGTAGCAGCGAAATTAGCGGCAGATAAAGCCAAGAAAAAAGCGGATGAAGCGCATGTCAAAGCTTTAGCTGCCGTCAAGACTAAAGCAGATAAAATTATAAGTGACGCACAAAAAAGAGCCGATGATTTATTGGATTAAGAAAATGATTTTTTGTGGAGTGTTTGTGTTTTGCTACGCAGCTCCTTTAACAGCTCAGGAATGTGGTATAGAGTTAGAAGCTAAAGCCATCAAGCTATTAGAGAAATCTAAGAATAAGAAGAAATATAAGAGTGCCCAAAGAACTCAGTTCTTGAGAGATGCGTTAGAAATAGATGAGGAATGTCTAGAGTGTAGATATTTATTAGGGAAAAAGGCATATAGAAGAGCCAAAAATGAAACCTATGATTTCACTGAAGCTAACACCTACTTAGCGCCTTTAGTTGAGCTCTGTCCAGAATACCATTCAGACCCTTATTTTTATCTGGGAGCGATGTCTTATGCAGAGCGGAGGTATACGGATGCGCTAGATTACTTCGATAAATTTATACACTTCCCTTCTGATGACGAGTCTAAGTTTAGTAGGGATTATGACAAGAACTATGAGACGGTAAAAGCAGCGATTCCTTCAGTGGAGTTCTTTAAAAAGTATGCTGAAAACCCAGTGGACTATAATCCTAAACGAGTAGAAGAAATTAGCTCTAAAGAAGGAGAAGAATATCTGCCAGTATTATCTCCAGATAATGAAATCATCTTTTTTACTAAGAAGCACCCAAAGAAAAGCAAGGGAATAATAGGAGATAACTGGGTCGAGGAGTTCACCATGAGTAAAAGGAAAGACATTAACTCCAAGTTCGAAGAACCTAAAGCACTTAGTGCTCCTTTTAATCTAGGAGACAATTATGGTGGAGCTACTATTTCTGTAGATAATAAAGAAATGTATATAGCCAAGGTAAATTCTAATGGGATGAATCCTCAAAACATAGATATCTACAAGACTACTTATGCTAAGAGTTATGATGAGGTAAAAGGATATGATACATACAAATGGAGTAAGTTAGAAAGTGTAGGAGATCATATTAACACCAAACAAGGATGGGAAGCGCAGCCCTCTTTATCGTCAGACGGGAAGCTGTTGTTTTTTGCCTCTGCTCGTCCAGAGAGTGTTTTAGGGCCAGATGGAAACCCAAGTGTGGATATATACTTTTGTGAGAGACAATCAGATGACTCTTGGGGAAATCCACAAAATTTAGAATCTATAAACACCAAGGGAAGTGATAAGACTCCTTTTATGCATTCGGATTCTAGAACGCTTTATTTCGCATCTAACGCCCACAGAGGTTTTGGAGGTTTTGATCTATTCTTTACCCGCCAGTTGGATGATGGAACATGGTCTGAGCCAGAAAATCTGGGAGCTCCTATTAACTCTGAGAAAGATGAGGAAGGATTAATAGTGGCTACAGATGGAAAGCTTGCTTATTTCTCTAGTAAAATGGAAGGAAGCTTCACGAAGGATATCTTTAGTTTCGAGCTTCCTGAAAGAGCTAAGCCCCAGAAAGTCATTATTCTTAAGGGAACAGTAAAAGATGAGAATGATGAGGTAGTACAGGATCTGGAGATTGAAATAAAGAGTGATAGCAGAGATAATCCTGAGACCATTAAAATAAATCAGGAAGACGGAAGCTATGCAGCCATAATAAATGTAGAAAAAGACGAGGATGTGGTGGTGATGATGAAAAAAGATGGCTACGCTTTTAATGCCCAACTGTTAACCACTAAAGACGAATTAAAAAAGCCTGATGTAATAGAACTAAAAACACAAGTTCAAAAGATAGAAGCCAATAAGCCTTTTTTAATAAGAGACATTAACTACAGAACCAGCTCTAGTGATATAGATGATGAGTCTAAGACGATATTAAAACTCTTTGCTATTTATTTAATCGAAAACCCTAGTCTTAAAATAGAAATTAGAGGGCATACAGATGATGTGGGTAATCTTACTGATAATCTAGCGCTAAGCACAGATAGAGCTTTTGAGGTGTTGGGCTATTTACAGGAGCAAGGAGTGGAATCTGGAAGGTTAAATTATAAAGGTTTCGGTCCGAATAAGCCTTTAGCTTCTAATGAAACTGCTGAAGGAAGATTAAAAAACAGACGGACAGAGTTTGTGGTTACTAAAATGTAACCGAATTTAGCACTCTAAAATTTTATAAAAATGACTAAAAATATATTTATCAGTTCGTTAGCTTTAATGGTGTTGCTATTTAGCTGTTCTGGACCTGTGGAGCCTACTAAAGTAGAAGGAAGCAAATCGTTTTATGGAACAGAAATTTCATTGGAACAAGCAATGTCTATTAATGAACTAACCAATGAAATGAAATCAAAAGATTCATTGGTAGATGTTTTGATAGAAGGAGAGATTGTAGAAACCTGCGCTGTAAAAGGATGTTGGATGACAATAGCCAATCAGGAAGGTGAAGACCTAAGAGTAAGGTTTAAAGACTACGGGTTTTTCGTGCCTACAGAAGGGGCAGGAGGAAAGGAAGTAGCTTTTAAAGGAATAGCGTTAAAGAGCTCTGAGTCTGTGGAAATGCAACATCATTATATCGATGATGCAGATTTAAGTGATGAAGAAAAGGCCAAACAAAAAGAGGCGATTACTGAACCTAAGGATGTGATTTCATTCGAAGCGGTAGGAGTGGTAATTACAGGGATGGCTGAGAGTAAATAAAAAATTAATAATTACAAGAAAAAAAAGGGGCCTTACGGCCCCTTTTTTTTCATAAAATTGGCATCATTAATAGTAGATTAAAGCCGATTTTTCCCTTAACTATTTTATCTTAGCCACATGTTACTAGAGAATCTTCAGCTAGAAAAATCAGATTTACCATTATTGGAAAATGTGGATTATAGTCCTCATCCTAAAGATTATAGAGACATGAGGCTTTTGATACTCATGATTGTAATGTTCTTACTCTCTGGATTTTGGATTATGCAATTGGTTTTTTTGAACATGACTGCTATGGGAGTCATATTTCTAATTTGGCTAGGCCTACTTTCTTTAATTTTACTTGAAGAAATTAAAGGATTTAAAAAAAGAGGATACGCCTTAAGGCAAAGAGACATCACCTACAAAAAAGGGTTTCTAATCCATTCTCAGACCACTATTCCGTTTAATAGAGTTCAGCATTGTGAAACTACTCAAGGGCCTTTGTCAAGAGCTTTTGGATTAATGAGCTTAAAGGTGTTTACTGCAGGAGGAGCGAGTTCAGACTTAAGAATATCAGGCTTAAGACCAGAAGAAGCTAACCGACTCAAAGATTTTATTACAGAAGCTTCTTCCACGTATGAGTGAATATAAGTTTGAAGAATTCAATCACCAGAATATTCTAGGCGTAGTTATCATTTTCGCGCAGAGTGTGAGAAAAATGCTGAATGCATACCTGGCATTTTTCGCATATTCTATATTTTCCGATGGCATAGGAAAATATGCTTGGTGGTTTTTTGGAATTTCATTAGTCTTCACTGCTGTGACTTCAGTGCTCAAGTATAGAAATTTTAGGTTCAAATTGGATGACACCCAACTTGTTTTAAATTCAGGAATCTTCACTAAGGATGTAATGAATATTCCTCTAGACAGGATTCAAAGTGTGCAAATGCATCAAAACTTTATTCAGCGGATTTTAGGAATTACGGGATTAAAGATAGACACGGCAGGTTCATCATCAGAAGAACTTGAAATCCCAGCACTAAAGCGGGAAAAAGCCGAATCTCTTTTAGAGCTCTTAAAAGGTAAAATCAGAAATGAGGATCTTCCTAAGAGTGATGAGCGCAGGGAAGAGTCTTCAGAAGTGCTCGAGAAAAAAAGCTTAAAAGAGACCTTAGTAAACTTAGACTTCAAAGCTATTCTAGTTTTAGCCATTACTGAAAATCATATTAGAAATGGGCTTATAGCGGTAGCATTCATTATGGGTTACGCTGGACAATATTTAGATTATTCAGAACAGTTCGTAGTAGATGTTTTTGACGACTACGCTCCGGAGTTGGTGGAGAGTGGAATAGCACTCATTATAGTATTTGTCTTTACCTTTTTATTCTTGTCTGTTCTCCTGTCATTTATTCAAGTAATTTTAAAATTCTTTGACTTTAAGGCAGAAGTGGATGGTCAGTCTTTCTATATATCTTCTGGTTTAATTAAGAGAAATGAGTTTACTATTCCATTAAAGAAGATTCAGTTTTTAGAGTGGAAAACTAATTTACTAAGAAAACGTCTAGGGTTCGAGAGTATAAGTATTCATCAAGGAAGAAGTGTAGAATCGGCAGGAAAGAATTTATTAGAAATTCCCTCGTGCTATAGTGAGCAGACAGAAAAAGTAATGGAGACATTATATACCGAATTAGTTGACGATGACTACTTCTTTTTACTTCAGCCTCACACTTATCAACGCGTGTTCAGGGCTCTTGTTCTTAGCCTATTTGGGATTCCTTTTTTCTTAATTGCACTGATAGCTACAGAAGAATTCGTAGTGTTTAGTGGTTTGTATTTAGTGTATGTATTTGTAATGATAGCGGCAGCAGAAAAGTACTACCAGTCTATTAATTTATGGGTAAATGAGGAGGTTATTATATATGAGAGAGGATGGATCTTTCCTAAGAGAACTGTAGTAAAGCTTCATAAATTCCAAACAGTAGAGTTGACCCAAACTGTTTTTCAGGCCAAGAGAAATATTTGTCATTTAACCTTCTCTACAGCTGCCGGAGGAAGAAGTTTTCGTTTCTTTGATAAAAATGAGATGGAAGAACTACGTGATTTTGTTCTTTATAAAACCGAGAGCTTCACGGGAAAGTGGATGTGAAAATTGAATTAAACAACTAAAGAATTGCAACGCACATTTCTGTCAAATCTGTTTCTTCTTATCCTCATTAATTTATTAGTGAAGCCTATATGGGTATTGGTGATAGATGTAAAAGTACAGAATACGTTAGGGCCTGAGGCTTATGGCGATTTCTTTTCATTACTCAACTTCGCCTTTTTGTTTTCAGTGGTATTGGATTTTGGACTAAACAACTTCAACAATAGGAGACTAGCTCAAAACCCAGAAATAGCCTCCAAGGTCTTACCTCATACTGGATTAATAAAACTTTTTTTAGGAGTAGGCTTTATGGCCACCGTTTATTTGTTTTCATTTCTTCTCGGGTATTCGGTAGAAGAAAGGAATCTCTTAGGCGCTATTACGGTAATGCTTATTCTACAGTCTGTTCTTATTTTTCTTAGAACTAATCTAAGTGGAATACAGTGGTACCGCGCTGATGTTTTGGTCTCAGCCCTAGACAAAGCCCTTATGATTATCATCATAGGATCTATGGTTTTTGGAAGTGTTTTAGAAACAGAATTCAACATCTATCAGTTTATCTATGGGCAGTGTGCAGCTTATCTCATAGCATCTATAGTAGTACTCATCCTGTTAGTTATTAGAATAAAGAAATTCAGTTTTAGCTTTAAGAGGGCAGAGATCCTGCACACATTTAAATCTAGTTTGCCTTTTGCGCTACTTACTTTTTTAATGCTTATTTATTTTAAAATTGATGCAGTAATGATAGAAAGAATGTTGCCAGACGGTGATTTGCAAACTGGATATTACGCCCAAGCCTATAAATTGTTGGATGCTTCAGTGATGTTTGCTTTGCTTTTTTCTACACTACTTCTGCCCATGTTTTCCAATATGATTTCTAAAAATGAGTCAGTTGTACTCTTGGTCAAGCTAAGCTCCAAATTAATGCTTATTCCTGCGTTTATAGGAGTAGTAATACTCTGTTCAGTGGGAGATGAATTGTTGCCATTAATGTTTGAAACGGGCAGTGCGTATTCCTCTGAGATATTTCCTTATTTAATCATAACATTAATTCCTTTAGGAGCGAGCTATGTTTTTGGAACCCTAATAACCGCAGAAGGTGATATGAGATTTTTAAATAAGATAGCGGTGTTGGCCATTTTAGTGAATGTAGCCATGAATGGAATTCTAATTCGAGAATACGGTATACTTGGAGCGGCTGTGGCTACACTTGTTACCCAAACGCTAGTCTCGTTGATACAATGGAGGTGTGCAGCAGTTAAATTTAAGATTTCCTATGAATTAGCCCATTTACTCAGGGTAACCATTTTTGTGGTTGGGCTGGTTATGTCGTCCTTTCTCATTAAATACATTGATGCAGATTGGAAAGTAGAATCTTTTGTACTGCTTACAGTAGGGGTGATTTTAACTTTAAGCCTAAGGTTGATTAAAAAATCTGACTTTACGGCACTTAAGAATTACCAGAAATCTTAAGTGTAAAACAAATAGTAATTCCGCCATCCTTATTGTTGTAAGCCTTGTAATTGGAATTATGTAAGTCTAAAACTCCGCGCACAATGGCTAATCCCAAACCAGTACCGCTTTTCTTGTTGCGGCCCCTATAGACTCTGTCGAATAGTTCGGGAATATCTTCTTCAGGAATTCCGACACCATTGTCAGCCACCTCTACTAAAACGTGACTACCCTCGACTTTAGCAGATAGCTCTATCCAGCTTCCAGAAGGGCAGTATTTGACAGCATTCGATAGTAAATTCTGAAGAACACGATCTATTAAAGCTACATCTGCAATTACACTAGGCGTTGACGGGGAAATATCGTGTTTTAAAGTGATTCCAGCTTGTTCTGCATCTATCTGTAATCCGAGTAAAGTATCATGAGCCAGTTCACCTATGTTAAAACTATGAAGCTTTAACTTTCGGTCTTTGCTCTCTAGTCTCGATAACTCGAAAAGTTCATCTACAAGCCGTTTTAATTTTTGAGCGCTGTTGAGAGTAACATTTAAATATTTGGTCCTGTCTTCCTCAGAAAGCTTTAATTCAGGCATAAGGAGCGTTTCTACGTAACCTTGAATAGAAGATAAAGGTGTTCTTAAATCATGAGACACATTGGCTATTAACTCTTTTCTGTATATAGCCAGCTCCTTTTCAGCTTCCTGTATTTTCTCTTGTTGGCGTAGCAATGTTGTTATGCTGAAGTAAATAAGAATGGCTACAGTTCCTACTATGAGCAGCGTAATAAGTATGTTAGAGTAGAGACTGCTCAGGGCTTTATCTCTAAATTTATCAAACTCAACATCCACCTGAACCAAGCCTATTGGCGTGGTGTGGTCTGATTTTCTAATAGCGCAAAATGCTGAAAGCCAAGTTCCTTTCTCACTCGTGTAAGGCCTTACTGTGCCGGAGGATTTATAATTGTCCAGTAGTTTTTGAGGGAACTTCTCGAAATGATGCATCCAGTAGGGCTCATCTGAACTGGTTACACCAAAATGAAATTTCTCATCTCCAGGATGAAACATCAGCGTGTAAATGGGAGTTGTAATCCCATTTATTTCAGCAGACATTTTTAATTTTTCATGTATGCTTTTGTACACGCTATCCTGATCCGAATGCGTGATGTCTCCTTTGTTTGGGTAATGCTTGTAAAGGTGGGCTAACTCATCACCATCAATTTGGGAAGCCAGTGTACTCGAAATAGCTTTTAATCTTCCTAAAGTTTCGTGTTCGTAGACTTGCTGCTGAGACTTAAAGCTGATATATGTTATTATAGCAGAGATTCCTATGATAGAAATCAGCGTAAGTAACAGAATGCCGTTTTTGAGACTAGAGAAAAATTTATTCATCAATATACTTGTGCCCTTAACAAAGGGAATTTGTAAAAACTATTTTTTCAACAAGTTATTCGAAATCATTAAATCGGTAACCCACGCCCCAAGTAGTAAGCACATATTCAGGTGTATTTGGGTCTTTTTCCACTTTACTCCTTAATCTGTTGATGTGACTATTTACCGTATGGTCATAACCATCAAAGTCATAGCTCCAGATCTGATTTAAAAGATCTTTTCTACTATATGTAACTCCAGGGTTACTCATTAACAAATGAAGTAAATCAAACTCTTTAGGAGTAAGTTCTACTCTATTCTCTCCGATAGTTACTTTTCTTTTTTTCTTGTCTACTAATAGATCTCTAAATACTAATTCTTTGTGATCCTCAGTTTCAGATTTTTGAATGTCCGCTCTCCTCACCATAGCACTTACTCTTGCAGTGAGCTCTTTAACACTAAACGGTTTAGTCATATAATCGTCAGCCCCGATGTTTAATCCCAAAATTTTATCGTCTTCTTCAGAATTAGCAGTAAGCATGAGGATAGGCTTGTTGACTTCCTTAGCTCGTACCTTCTGGCAAACTTCTATTCCACTTAATCCAGGCAGGTTTAAATCAAGAATCATAATGTCCCATGGGTTACTAATAGCATATGAATAACCAATCTTACCATTGTCAAAATGCGTTACACGATGCCCCAGACTCTTTAGGTGTAGAGTTATTAATTCAGCTATATCATGCTCATCTTCTATAATCAGAATGTCCTTCATGTTCGTTTTTTGTACAAATTTCGACTATAACAGCCTTAAACTATCACAAGTAAAAAACATTAATAGGTCATATCTGCTCTGTTTCACAGTTTTTAAGAAAGTATGGCCGTATCTTCGCATCCGTTTTTAATGAAAATTGATATGAGAAAAATAATTGTACTTATTCTTGGCTTGGGCTTATCCGTCTTAGCATTTGGACAAAACCCAGATGCACCTGTGAATTGGCATCTCAAAGATCAAGCTTCAGATCAGCTTCAAGGGGTTAGTGTAGAGAAAAGTTATACAGAATTATTAAGCGGAAAAGAAAAACGTGAGGTGGTAGTAGCCATACTGGATAGTGGAGTAGATATTTACCATGAAGATTTAAAAGGAGCCATTTGGGTAAATGAAAATGAAATTTCAGGAAACGGAATTGATGACGATAAGAACGGTTATATCGATGACGTAAACGGATGGAGTTTCATAGGAGGGGCTGAAGGAGATGTTGAGTTTGATAACCTCGAGTTCACTAGAATCTTTATTGACTTGAATAAAAAGTTTGTCGGAAAAACTGAAAAAACGATAGATAAGAAAAATAAAAAAGAATTTGAGCGATACTTAGTCTTTAAAAAGCAGTTTGACGATAGACTTTCCGAAGCTGAAGCAGCGTACAATGAGTTTATGCAAGTGTACATGGCTTATGAACAAGCCCAAGCATTAATGCAAGAGCTTACTAGAAAGGGAAACCCCACTATCGAAGAAATAAGTAATGTAGAAACTTCCAATGAGATGGAAGAAGCATTTAAAGGATTTGTACTAGAGGTTAAAACGACAGGAGCAGAGAGTCAGTTGGAGGAGGGAAAAGCCCATTTCGAGAACACGCTAAAATATATGTACAATCTAGATTTTGACTCTAGACATATAGTAGGTGATAATTATGCTGATACCTCAGAAAAGAACTACGGAAATAATAATGTAAAAGGACCGGAGAGTACACATGGAACTCATGTAGCGGGAATAGTATCGGCCCTCAGAGATAATGGAATGGGAGCGCAAGGAATAAATGATTCTAATGTAAAAATAATGAGTGTAAGAGTCGTTCCTAATGGTGACGAGAGAGATAAAGATGTGGCCAATGCTATTCGTTATGCAGCTGATAATGGAGCTGATATTATTAATATGAGTTTCGGGAAGAGTTACTCTCCACAGAAGTCTGTAGTAGACGAAGCAGTGGCTTATGCCTCTTCTAAAGGGGTGTTATTAATTCATGCTGCGGGTAATTCAAGTAAAAACATCGACAACAAGGATAACTTTCCAAACAAGAAACCACTGAAAGGAAAATGTGTTAAGTCATGGATTGAAGTAGGAAGTTCTACATGGACCCCTGCCGAGCTTATGATTAGTGACTTTTCGAATTATGGAAAGAAGAGCGTAGATATTTTCGCTCCAGGAAGTGATATATACAGTACTACCCCAGAAAATGAATATAAAATGTTAAGTGGGACTAGTATGGCTGCTCCCGTGGTAACTGGTGTAGCCGCATTAGTGATGACTTACTATCCGGAGTTAACAGCTCAGGAGGTGAAAGACATTCTTATCAACTCTGCTGCTGATTTTAAGAAACTGCGTGTAGATATCCCTGGAGAGAGCCAAGAATTGGTTAAATTCAAAAAGTTAGGAAAGAACGGAGGAGTAGTGAATGCTTATAATGCTATTAGGTTAGCTCAAGAAAAAAAACAGTGAAATTTACATCAGAAAAAGACATATCCTTACTAGAGTTAGTTAAGGCTAAAATGGGTTTCGTTTCGAATACGAAAGCTCGAAACGTTATTAAAGCTGGTCAAATTATGGTTAGTGGGAAGGTGGTTAAAATCCCTTCTACAGTCATTAAGCCTGGAACAGAAGTAGAACTAGTAAAGAGGGTGAAGAGTAAAAGGGTCCTAAAGGAAGAGCCTATTCTAAAGCATAGGATACTATTTGAAGACGAGAATCTTCTTGCAGTTGATAAGAGAACGGGCTTAATAGGAAAATCATCTAATGGAAACCTAAGGACTTTGTTTACTGATGTCCAGTACTACTTAAAAGGAAAGGGTATTGACACTTGTTTCATGGTAAATAAGGTAGACAAGAAGGAATCGGGAATTGTGGTGTTCGCTAAGGAGTTAGGACTTTATAAGGAACTGTCTGATAATTGGAAAAATTATACTAAGAGACACTACGTAGTTATTCCTGGTGGCATGGTAGATGAAAAAGGAAACTTAGAAGATACGTTTCATGAGAATGATATAGGGCTTCTTCTTCCTGGTAAGGGAAAGAAAACCATGGAGGTTTCTCTTGATTATAGGGTGATGAAGACGAATGGCCAGTTTACTGTAATTAGAGTAGAAGAAAAAAGTTCTCACAAGAACCAGATTCGAGCTATGTTTTCTCTTTTGAAGAATCCTATTTTAGGGGATGATAAATACCGTTCTGAGTACAAGTATGAGAAAGGGATGGCGGCTCATTTTTTCTCTATAAAGTTCCCCTATAATGATGACGAATTAGAGATAAAAACACCTATCCCTAAACCATTTTTAAAGTTGGCTAGGTAGGATAAGCATTACCCCTTTTTAAGGAGGGCTATAATGCCTTCATTTCCTTGAATCATGGCATGATCCATAGCGGAGTTTCCTTTAGAATCCTTTATAGAAGAGTCAGCTCTATTTTTAAGTAAGAGCTCGATGAGATCCAGCTGGCCAAATGTTACTGCGTAAATAAGTGCAGTAGCTCCCATGGAATTCACTGAATTTAAATCAGCACCGCTCTCTATGAGTAAGCGAGCGATATCTATATACCCTTTAAAACATACGCCCATGAGCGCAGTGTTTCCTGAAGAATCCTTAGCGTTTAAATCTGTTCCCTTCTCTAGGAGTATTTTAGAAATCTCTAAGCGGTTATAATAGGTAGCCAGAATTAGAGGAGTAGAACCCCTCGTATCTCTTACTTCTAATAAACTAGAATCTGCAGATAATATATCGGCGACTTTGGCAGAGTTTCCTTCTCTTATGGAATTGAATAAAGATTCTGTTGTACTCATGGTTACGCAATGTTAATGAAAATTCCGTTTATCCAAGCTGACGAAGCGCTAAATACTATTAACCATAAAGAGTATTCCCCTTTTTTCTAGTATTGGTTAACTCATGACCGAGAGAAGGAGAGGATGTTGATAAATGTTGGTTTTAAGAGTGCTCATGATCTTCGCAGAGGTTTAACTGCTTAGAATTGTGTGCAATTTGGTAGTGTTGTGCCTGGCGTTAACTGAGGTGATTCAGAAGACTTGCCGTCAGAAACAGAGGCAGTTAAAGTTTGATGCGCCAATATTGTTAGAATAAATTTTATTACTTTTGTGAAGTATTTCGAACCTTATCAAAGGTACCAACCGAGTGAAGACACCACGGTGGTAAAATAATATGGACCTCAAGTCAAAATGAACGATAATTTCTTATTGCCTTTTCGAGATATAAATAACGATTTTTTAATTAATTCTTATTTGTATGATATCTGTAATTTACCTTTCTTTAAAAGACCTAGATCCAAAAATTCTAGAAGCACAAGTCTTAACATTAAAAGAAACCTCAATCAAAATTCATGAATTGAATTTAGACGATGGAATATACTTAATTCGAGTTTTACATTTTAGTCTAAATACCTTAATCGATTTCTCAAAATCAAAAGATTACCAACTCCTGTATTTTGCGCGCAACAAGAAGTTTATTGGTGCTGGTTATGCCATCAATAACGCTGACGGTGACTTCTTAATTCAAACACAAGCAAAATGGGCAATGATAGTGCCATTTGAAATATCGTGGCATCAGGATTTACTCAACAAAATCGAAAAACTAAAATTCGCTAGTTAAATTTTTTCTTATTCTTAAAAAACATTCTTATGCTAAAACAAAATGAGTATGATTTCAGCAATTACTGTGATTATAAGTTAGTAAACCTTTTTAATTCTGATTGTGGCCATGGTGGTTGGGGCTCCCAAAGAGCGCTCTTTTTACGCTGTCTATTCAAAGAATTCAAAAACAGAAATATAGACTTGGGTAAAGTTGAGCAGATTGAAGATGGTTATGTAACACATTCATTAAAACACCCTGTAAAGTTGGTTTTAGAAGCGGGAAATAAAACGTTAAGACAAATAAAAGTTGATGAGGCTTAATTAATGCCATTTTGCGGCAGCGGGTATAAGTAATTATCGTTTTATGTAATGATGTTCGAGTTGGAAGGTTCTTTGCTGTTAATCCTCAGAACTATTCCGCTGGCTTAAGAGTAGTTGACGCAAGTTTTAAATTGACCTAAGTACTGTATAGCTTACCTGATTAAAATCTATTGGGTTTAAAGACTAAGAAGGGGTTGAGATTAGTGCTTAAACGACATTGAAAGGCTCAGTAATGATATC
>LAQC01000010.1:0-346 GCA_000981645.1 Cryomorphaceae bacterium ASP10-05a
CAGTTAAGCACCCTTATGCCATTACACTCTACGCACGGTTACCATCCGTACTGAGGGTACCTTTAGAAGCCTCCGTTACTCTTTTGGAGGCGACCACCCCAGTCAAACTACCCACCAAACACTGTCCTAAAAAAGTTAGAAATCAACTAATTAAAGGGTGGTATTTCAAGGTTGACTCCACAGCCCCTAGCGAGGCCGCTTCAAAGTCTCCCACCTATCCTACACATCAATTAACCAATTTCAATGTTAAGCTATAGTAAAGGTGCACGGGGTCTTTTCGTCCCGTTGCGGGTAATCGGCATCTTCACCGATACTACAATTTCACCGAGCTCGTGGTTGAGACAGT
>LAQC01000010.1:366-2550 GCA_000981645.1 Cryomorphaceae bacterium ASP10-05a
TGCAGGTCGGAACTTACCCGACAAGGAATTTCGCTACCTTAGGACCGTTATAGTTACGGCCGCCGTTTACTGGGGCTTCAATTCAATGCTTCGCAAAGCTAACATCTCCTCTTAACCTTCCAGCACCGGGCAGGCGTCAGGCCTTATACATCATCTTTCGATTTAGCAAAGCCATGTGTTTTTGATAAACAGTTGCTTGGGCCTAATCACTGCGGCCAATCCGAAGATTGGCGTCTCTTCTCCCGAAGTTACGAGACGATTTTGCCTAGTTCCTTAACCACGAATCACTCGAGCGCCTTAGTATACTCTACTTGACTACCTGTGTCGGTTTGCGGTACGGATAGCAGATAACTGAAGCTTAGTGGCTTTTCTTGGAAGATGATTCACTACTGCAACTTCGCCCGAAGGCTAGGTCTCAGCATTTCCGTCAGCTTGTAGCAGCTACACATCTCCGTCCCCACATCGCATTATTGCTAGTACAGGAATATTAACCTGTTTTCCATCGGTTACTCCATTCGGATTCACCTTAGGGTCCGACTAACCCTGAACCGATTAGCGTTGTTCAGGAAACCTTAGTCTATTGGCGAATAGGTTTCTCACCTATTTTATCGTTACTTATGCCTACATTTTCTTTTGTAACCGCTCCACCGCGCCTTACGGCACAGCTTCAAAGCTGTTACAATGCTCTCCTACCATAAATCCATAGCTTCGGTAATTAACTTATGCCCGTGTATTATCCACGCATGATCGCTCGACTAGTGAGCTGTTACGCACTCGTTAAATGAATGGCTGCTTCCAAGCCAACATCCTAGCTGTCAAAGCAATCACACCACGTTTAAACAACTTAGCTAATATTTGGGGACCTTAGCTGATGGTCTGGGTTGTTCCCCTCTCGGACATGGACCTTAGCACCCATGCCCTCACTCCCGGGTATATGTCATAGTATTCGGAGTTTGTCAGGGTTTGGTAGGCGGTGAAGCCCCCTAGCCCAATCAGTAGCTCTACCTCTATGACACTAAATCCGAGGCTGCACCTAAATGCATTTCGGAGAGTACGAGCTATCTCCCGGTTTGATTAGCCTTTCACCCCTACCCACAGGTCATCCGAAGACTTTTCAACGTCTGGCGGTTCGGTCCTCCACTTCGTATTACCGAAGCTTCAACCTGCCCATGGGTAGATCACCGGGTTTCGCGTCTACCCCCACTAACTAAACGCGCTTTTAACACTCGCTTTCGCTTCGACTCCGAGACTTAATCTCTTAATCTTGCTAGTGAGGAGTAACTCGTAGGCTCATTATGCAAAAGGCACGCGGTCACCCGAAGGCTCCCACCGCTTGTAAGTATATGGTTTCAGGTACTATTTCACTCCCTTTTTCAGGGTACTTTTCACCTTTCCCTCACGGTACTAGTTCACTATCGGTCTCTCAATATATTTAGCCTTTCCGGATGGTTCCGGTAGATTCATACAGAATTACACATGTTCCGCACTACTCAGGATACTGTCAAGTTGATTTCCATGCTATACAGGATTGTCACCTTCTATGATGTGTCTTTCCAAACAACTTCTAGCACTTCCACTTTCCATTATACAGTCCTACAACCCCATTAATGCCGAAACAAAAATGGTTTGGGCTGTTCCCTGTTCGCTCGCCGCTACTTAGGGAATCATTATTATTTTCTATTCCTCCGGTTACTTAGATGTTTCAGTTCACCGGGTTTGCATCCTTTCGGATAGCTAGTCTTCTACTAACTGGGTTACCCCATTCGGAAATCTATGCCTAAGATTATTTGCATCTGGGCATAGCTTATCGCAGCTTATCACGTCCTTCATCGCTATTGAGAGCCAAGGCATCCGCCATATACTCTTATAAACTTTTCAAATTAAACTCTATCAATATATCAAAGAACATTTAAAGTGGAGAATATCGGAGTCGAACCGATGACCTCCTGCGTGCAAGGCAGGCGCTCTAGCCAGCTGAGCTAATCCCCCTTCTTATTGAGTAGTCCTGAGCAGACTTGAACTGCTGACCCCTACATTATCAGTGTAGTGCTCTAACCAACTGAGCTACAGGACTATAAACAAAAAAACAACAACCTAAAACCATTAAAAAAAACCCTAAAAAGGAGGTATTCCAGCCACACCTTCCGGTACGGCTACCTTGTTACGACTTAACCCCAGTTACCA
>LAQC01000010.1:2680-3041 GCA_000981645.1 Cryomorphaceae bacterium ASP10-05a
CTTCACGGAGTCGAGTTGCAGACTCCGATCCGAACTGAGACAGGGTTTGTAGATTAGCTCACCCTCGCAGGTTTGCAACTAACTGTCCCTGCCATTGTAGCACGTGTGTAGCCCAGGACGTAAGGGCCGTGATGATTTGACGTCATCCCCACCTTCCTCTCCGTTTACACGGGCAGTTTCTTTAGAGTCCCCGGCATTATCCGCTGGCAACTAAAGATAGGGGTTGCGCTCGTTATGGGACTTAACCCGACACCTCACGGCACGAGCTGACGACAACCATGCAGCACCTTGTAGAATGTCCGAAGAAGGATGTGTTTCCACAACTGTCATTCTACATTTAAGCCCTGGTAAGGTTCCTCGC
>LAQC01000010.1:3176-8582 GCA_000981645.1 Cryomorphaceae bacterium ASP10-05a
CATCGTTTACGGCGTGGACTACCAGGGTATCTAATCCTGTTCGCTCCCCACGCTTTCGTCCCTCAGCGTCAGTTACAGTTTAGTTAGCTGCCTTCGCAATCGGTGTTCTGTGTCATATCTATGCATTTCACCGCTACATGACACATTCCGCCAACTTCAGCTGTACTCAAGGTCTCCAGTATCAATGGCAGTTCTACAGTTGAGCTGCAGGCTTTCACCACTGACTTAAAGACCCGCCTACGGACCCTTTAAACCCAATAAATCCGGATAACGCTTGCACCCTCCGTATTACCGCGGCTGCTGGCACGGAGTTAGCCGGTGCTTATTCATATGGTACCGTCAGCCCTTCACACGTGAAGGGGTTTCTTCCCATATAAAAGCAGTTTACGACCCATAGGGCTGTCATCCTGCACGCGGCATGGCTGCGTCAGACTTTCGTCCATTGCGCAATATTCCTCACTGCTGCCTCCCGTAGGAGTCTGGTCCGTGTCTCAGTACCAGTGTGGGGGATAATCCTCTCAGAACCCCTACCCATCATAGTCTTGGTGAGCCATTACCTCACCAACTAACTAATGGGCCGCATGGCCATCTTATACCGCCGAAGCTTTAATCTGAAAGTGATGCCACTCTCAGATGTTATGGGGAATTAATCCAGATTTCTCTGGGCTATGCCCCTGTATAAGGTAGGTTCCATACGTGTTACGCACCCGTTCGCTGGTCGTCATCAAGAAAGCAAGCTTCCTTATGTTACCCCTCAACTTGCATGTGTTAAGCCTGCCGCTAGCGTTCATCCTGAGCCAGGATCAAACTCTTCATTGTTATAAGTTTGTATAATATTTCTGGTCTCTTGACGGTCTAGGTTGTTGTTCAATATTTCAAAGAATGGCGTACTAATTAAAGTACTCATTATTTCTCATTTTATTAGCATTTCAATCGCTTTTGAAACGCTTCCCCTTGTTTTTCTAAGGGAGCGCAAATATACAACGACTATTTATATCTCCAACTATTATTTTGAAGAAAAATTCAATTATTTTTCTATTATCTGAATAACAATACTTTAAACCTCAACCCCGGCTACCTGAAGTACCTTTCCATTGATTATCTGATCGTTTTGGAGTATGAATTTCACAATGAATTTCGCCATTTTATCTGGAGTCAGGTTAGGAATGTACCCTGGGAACGCCTTAGACAGCATCTCGGTTCTGACTGCCCCAAGAGCTAAGCAGTTGATAGATATATTTTTAACCGACAACTCCTTAGCTAAACACTCCGTTAAAGTAGAAATCGCGCCTTTACTACTACTATAAATAGATAGACCGGGAAACTTATCTGTGTTATCAACTCCTCCAATACTTCCTATATTTATGATACTCTTTAAGGTTGACTTTTCTATAAAGGGAAGGAGCCCTTGCAGGAGAAAATAAGGAGCTTTATAGTTAACGTTCACCATCCGATCAAATTCATCGGGGCTGAATTCATCAAAAGGTTTATTGATTAATATACCTGCGTTATTAATTAGCACATCTATATAGGGTGTGATAGCTTCAATTTCTTTTAATAACCGAGGGTATTCATTAAAATTAACGAGATCAAACGTTACTGGGTGAATCCTATCAGGTGACTTCTCTTTCAACTCAGTCAATTTATCTCCTCTCCTAGCTATACATATAGCATGGTAACCCAAATTAGCCCATTGCAACGCTAACTCATATCCAATGCCGCTGCTAGCTCCTGTTATTACTGCGTACTTTTTCATAGTTCTAGTTTCTTATTTCTGAGTTCTTATATACTTGCTCTCCCAATATATATGTATAAGCAACTTTAGCGTTAGGTATAAATTCTTCTTTTACCTTTAGTATATCTCTGTCTAAAATCACCAAGTCTGCATTCTTTCCTAATTCAAGTGTTCCTTTTTCTTCTTCTTGGAAACTAGAGATGGCTGACCATTTGGTCATTCCTTTAAGCGCTTCTAATCTGCCCAACGCATTTTCGGGCTGTATACCTGATACCGGCTTTCCTAAAAGGTTCTTTCTGAATACTGCCGCGTAAAACGTATTTAGTGGATCGCAGGTCTCAACAGGAAAATCGGTACCAAGGGCTATGATTCCTGTTTGATGAAGTAGCTCCTTATTAGAGTAAGCTGATAATGCTCTTTTCTTTCCTAACCTTTCTAGAAACCATGGGTAATCTGAAGTGGCGTGCAATGGCTGGACAGACGGAATAATATTATATTCTTTGAAATATCTTAAATCTTCCTTTTGTACTACTTGGCAATGTTCAATTCTCCACCTTCTATCATTGGAACCATTAAGAACGTCTGCATATATGTTTAGCATTACTCTATTTGCCGAATCTCCTATGCAATGAGTATTCATTTGCATTCCCAGATCATAGAGCAATTCTGCCTTGGACTTAAAGTATTCAGGAGATTTCAAAAGGAATCCCGCTGAAGAGTTTTTATCGGAGTATGGCTTTACCAGGCAGGCTCCGTAAGACCCTAATGACCCATCTGCATAAAACTTAAATGAATTAGCTGAAAGCCTGCTTGTTTTTGGTGGTTTATTTGTGGCTATGTAATCAAAATTCTCCTCGCTATCGGAAAACATCGCGTATACGCCTATCTTCAAATCAGATGTCTTATGAAGTGAATCTATAAATAGGATGTCTGTATATGACATCCCTGCATCATGAAGAGATGTTAATCCCGACTCTACACATTTTTTCTCTGCAAGCTTAAAAGCTATTTCTTTGTCATCTCTACTCATGCTTGGAATTAAAGCAGAGACAACTTCCATAGCATTATCTACAAGAACCCCTGTACAGGAAAGATTCTCCTTCTGTATTTCTCCTCCTGCTATTTCTGTATAACAGGTTATACCCGCAAGCTCAAGGGCATAGTCATTGACAATAGCAGCATGACCATCTATCCTTGATAGATACACAGGTTGGTTAGGGAACAGTTCATTTAGCCTCTTATTTGTAGGGAAGTTCTGATCTATCCAATCGTTCTGATCCCAACCTCTACCTAGAATCCAATGGTGTGAAAACCTCGATTTATAAGTCTCTAATCGTTCTAGAACTTCTTCAAACGAAGATGTGCCTACCAAGTCTAACCAAAGTATACTCTCCCCTAGCCCTAGAAAATGACAGTGTGCGTCAATAAACCCTGGATATACTGGCTTTCCTCTTAAATCAATTTTTTCTTTGTGGGAATATTTATTTAAAATTTTATGTTCTGGACCTATATCTACTATTTCACCATCCTTAATAGCGATAGCTCGATGAATATCATTTTCTTGGTTCAGTGTATATATGTACCCATTATGCAGTATAAGGTCCACTTCTTCTGATTTAAATTCGCAAGAAACCAACAAGACTATTACAAGGTAAAGGAGCGCTTTTTTCATAAGGTGAAAATTAGGATTTTTTTCTATCTCAATTTGACTCTTGTGTAAATATACCCTCATCGTATGTTGAATAATTCTGATTTTAAGCTAATACTGAGATGAAACGAACCATTGTTTAATGGTCTATCATAAATTTGTTATGCATGCATAACAAATTTCTCTTATATTCGTAGACGTATTATTCTATACATAACACAACACATATTTTGAAACCAGAAGAAACAGTAGATTTTCATATAAGATGGGCTTGGGCTAAAATATCCAGGTACTATAATGTAGCCGCATCTCCTTTTGGGGGAAGTATGAGTATAGGCTATGTTCTGCTTAATGTAGATAAGGATGGGACACCTAGCACGAAGCTCGGACCAAAGATGGGAATGGAGAGCAGAAGTCTTACTAGAATATTAAATAATCTAGAAGAAGAGAAACTGATTATTAGAATTCAAGATGACGAAGACAAGCGCAAAATGAATGTCTTCCTCACGGAGAAGGGGAAATTAATGAGAGAAGAGTCTAAGAAAATAGTATTAGATTTCAATCAACTTATGGCGGATACACTAGGAAAGAGAGAACTAAGTCAATTCTTACTGACTATGGACAAATTAAACAAGCAAATAGATAACCAACTCGTGGAGTTACAATCTGAAAAAAACTAAATGAACAGACATATTAATAAGGTAGCAGTGTTAGGTTCTGGAGTAATGGGTTCCAGAATAGCATGCCATTTTGCGAACATTGGTTTGGAAGTAATACTTCTAGACATACCGCCCAGAGAGTTAAATGATAAAGAAAAAGCCAAAGGTGCTGACCTTAATCATCCGGCTGTAAGAAATAGGATAACAAATGAAAACTTTGCATTTACCCTAAAGTCTAATCCTGCGCCTTTATATAGTAAATCATTCGCCTCTAGAATTACTACAGGTAATTTTGAAGACCACATGAACCTGATTTCAGATTGTGACTGGGTGATAGAAGTAGTGGTGGAAAGACTAGATATTAAGAAAATAGTATTCGAACAGGTAGAAAAGCACAGAAAACCTGGGACACTTATTACTTCTAATACTTCTGGAATTCCTATAAACTCTATGTTAGAGGATAGAAGTGATGATTTCAAAAAACACTTCTGTGGTTCGCATTTCTTTAATCCTCCGAGGTATTTAAAGTTGCTGGAGGTAATTCCTACTCCTGAAACTTCTCCTGAGGTGACTGAGTTCTTAATGGATTATGGTTCTAAGTATTTAGGGAAAACTACTGTTCTCGCTAAGGATACTCCAGCATTTATAGCCAACAGAATAGGTGTATTCGGAATTCAAACGATTTTTCATCTAACTCAAGAGATGGGACTAACTATAGAGGAAGTAGATAAACTTACTGGACCTGTCTTAGGTAGACCGAAATCTGCGACTTTCAGGACTGCAGATGTCGTAGGTTTAGATACATTAGCTCTAGTCGCTAAAGGTGTTAAGGACAACTGCCCGAATGATGAGCAGAACGACTTATTCAAAGAGCCAGAGTTTATCACTAAGATGATCGAAAACAAATGGCTGGGAAGTAAGACCAGACAAGGTTTTTTCAAAAAAATAAAAGGTGAGAATGGAAAGAGTGAAATCTTAACCCTTGACCTAAATAGTTTAGAGTATAGACCACAGCAGAAAGCAAAATTTGCAACGCTAGAAATGACTAAGCCAGTAGATGATTTAGTGAAGCGTGTTCCTATGCTATACAATGGCATGGATAAGGCTGGGGAGTTTTATAAAAAATCTTCTCATATGCTATTCGGTTATGTGAGTCATAGAATTCCTGAAATAGCTGATGAGCTGTATAAGATAGATGATGGAATGCGTGCTGGTTTTGGATGGGAAATGGGGCCTTTCGAAATGTGGGATGCTATAGGAATTAAAACCATTCTGGATAAATCAGACAGCAAAATAGCTGACTGGGTAGCAGAAAATCATGCTGCTGGAATGGAGACCTTCTATAAGGTAGAAAATGGAGTGAA
>LAQC01000010.1:8653-14035 GCA_000981645.1 Cryomorphaceae bacterium ASP10-05a
TCTTTGGAAAAACTCAGGAACAACTATTAAAGATTTAGGAGATGGAATTATCAATATAGAATTCCATACGAAGATGAATACTATAGGTGGCGATGTGCTTACTGGCTTAAATAAAGCTGTGGACATGGCAGAGAAAGATTACCGAGGATTGGTTATTTCCAACGAAGGTCAAAACTTCTCAGCAGGTGCTAATGTGGGAATGATATTTATGATGGCTGTGGAACAAGAGTTTGATGAATTGGATTTTGCGATTAGAGCATTCCAAAACACAACTATGAGACTTAGGCATTCTTCTATTCCCGTAGTAGTCGCTCCACATGGATTAACACTGGGAGGAGGATGCGAAATTTGTTTACACGCTGATAAAGTAATAGCCAATGCAGAAACGTATATGGGCTTAGTAGAGTTCGGTGTAGGACTTATTCCTGGTGGAGGTGGAACTAAAGAGTTCACTAAAAGGTTAGCTGAAGAGCTTCATGATGGAGACATCAGAACAAACCAAATGAGAAACAGATTTCTTACTGTAGGTCAGGCTAAAGTTTCTACTTCAGGAGAAGAAGCTTTCGAACTGGGCTATATGAGAAGAGGAATAGATGAAATAGCAGTGAGCAGAGAACACCAGATTTCTCAAGCTAAGGATGCCTGCAAGCTAATGGCGGATAAAGGTTACACTCAGCCAGCTAAAGACAAATTCAAAGTTCTAGGAAAGGAAGCATTAGGAATAGTTTACGTAGGAGCCCACAGTATGAAAAGTGGTAAATACATCAGTGAACATGACCAACTGATTTCTGAGAAACTAGGTTTCGTTATGTGCGGAGGAGACCTCAGCAAAATCACCGAAGTGAGCGAACAATATGTGCTCGATTTAGAGAGAAAAGCATTCTTAGAATTATGTATGGAACGTAAGACTTTAGAAAGAATGCAATCATTAATTCAATCAGGAAAAATCTTAAGAAACTAATCATGGACGCTTATATAATTAAAGGATATAGAACAGCAGTAGGAAAGGCGCCTAGAGGACTTTTCCGAAATATGCGCGCGGACGAATTAGGTGCACGCGTGGTACAGAAATTAATGGCCGAAGTGCCTAATTTAGACCCGAACAGAATAGACGATGTGATAGTAGGTAACGCTACCCCTGAAGCTGAGCAAGGATTAAACATAGGACGGATGATCTCGCTTATGGGATTAAATTCTGAAACAGTTCCAGGCATGACAGTGAACAGATACTGTTCATCTGGTTTAGAAACTATCGCTATAGCCAGTGCTAAGATTCACTCAGGAATGGCGGATTGTATTATAGCAGGTGGAGTAGAAACGATGTCTCCTATCCCATTTGGCGGTTGGAGATTAGTTCCGAATGCAAGCGTTGCAAAGCAAAACCCTTCATGGTACTGGGGAATGGGATTAACTGCAGAGGCAGTAGCCAATGATTTCAACATCTCTAGAGAAGACCAAGACGAATTTGCTTATCAATCTCAGAGAAAAGCAGCAGAAGCTATTCAATCTGGAAGATTCAAAGATGATATCCTACCCATAGAGGTAGAAGATATTTTCTTGGATGACAACGAGGAAAGACAAGTGAAAACTTACACTGTAGATACAGATGAAGGTGTGAGATTAGGAACTACTGCTGCTGCGCTATCTAAACTAAGGCCAGTATTCGCTCAGGGTGGTTCTGTAACCGCTGGTAATAGTTCTCAAACTTCAGACGGAGCAGCATTCGTGATGATTGTTTCTGAAAGACTATTAAAAGAATTAAACGTAGAACCTATAGCCAGACTAAAGAGCTACCAAGTAGCTGGGCTAGAACCAAGAATAATGGGAGTAGGCCCTATCTATGCTATTCCGAAAGTATTGAATCATGCCGGAATGAGTTTAAAGGATATAGACCTGATAGAATTAAACGAAGCATTCGCTAGTCAATCACTAGCAGTAACTCGTAAACTGGACTTAAATCCAGATATCGTAAATGTCAACGGAGGGGCTATAGCACTCGGCCACCCACTAGGATGTACTGGAGCTAAACTCACCGTACAAATATTGAATGAGTTGAGAAAAAGAAAGCAGAAACATGGTATGGTCACCATGTGTGTAGGAACAGGACAAGGAGCAGCTGGAATTTTCGAATTATTAAACTAAGAACAATGACAAATAACCCTGATAAAATGGACGAACAAAAAGCAATCACAGGAGGAGAATTCCTCATTAGAGACGTGAAACCAGAGGAAGTATTCATTCCAGACGAATGGACTGAAGAACAGAAAATGATGGAGCAGATGTGTATTGACTTTGTAAATCAAGAAATAGTCCCTCATTTAGATAGAATAGATTCTATGGAAGATGGACTAATGGAGTCCATAGTTACTAAAGCAGGTGCTCAAGGTCTATTAGGGATTTCTGTTCCTGAAGAATTAGGTGGAATGGGTATGGATTTCAAAACTTCTATGCTCGTAACTGAGGCCTTAGGTCAAGGTCACTCGTTTTCTGTGGCATACGGGGCGCACACAGGAATTGGAACTTTACCTATTCTTTACTACGGAAACGAAGAACAGAAAGCCAAGTACATTCCTAAACTAGCTTCTGGTGAGTGGAAAGCTTGCTATTGTTTAACTGAGCCGAGCTCAGGGTCTGATGCCAATAGTGCTAAAACCAAGGCTGTTCTCTCAGATGATGGAAAACATTACACTATTAATGGTCAGAAAATGTGGATTACCAATGCAGGATTTGCAGATGTATTCACTGTTTTTGCCAAAATAGGAGATGATGAAAATCTTTCTGCCTTCATTCTCACCAAAGAAATGGAAGGAATCATTCTAAATGCTGAAGAGAAGAAAATGGGAATAAAAGGTTCCTCTACCCGTCAGGTGTTTTTCAACAATGTACAAGTTCCTGCAGGAAATCTTCTTTCTACGCGTGGCAATGGTTTTAAAATAGCCGTGAACATTCTTAATATTGGAAGAATCAAATTAGCAGGTGGAGTATTAGGCGGAAGTAAAGGTGTAATTGATGAAGCTATTAATTATTCTAATGAAAGAAATCAATTCGGAAGACCGATTTCTAAGTACGGAATGATAAAAGAAAAAATAGCTAAAATGGCTGTGAAATCTTTTGCCTTAGAATCTGCTGTATATAGAGCTACACAAAATATAGATGACGCTATAGCTTCATTAGAAAAGGGTGGAATGGAAAAAGGCGTTGCTACGCTTAAAGGAATAGCAAGTTTCGCTCCTGAGTGTGCTATTCTTAAAGTCTTCGGTTCTGAGGTATTGGACTACACGGTAGATGAAGGTGTTCAAATCTTTGGTGGAATGGGCTACAGCGCTGAAACCAGAATGGAGAAGTCTTATAGAGATGCTCGTATCAATAGGATTTTTGAAGGAACTAATGAAATCAACCGTATGTTAACGGTAGACATGATTCTGAAAAAAGCCATGAAAGGAGAACTTGATTTAATGGGACCAGCTATGGCCGTGGCGGGAGAGTTGACCTCTATTCCAGATTTCGGCTCGGCTCCAGAAACAGTTTTTGACGAATACAGAGCTTATGTAAAGAATTTCAAGAAAACAGTTCTTATGATGGCTGGTTCAGCTGCGCAAAAGTTCACAATGAGCTTAGCTAAAGAACAGGAGATTTTAGGAAACATAGCAGATATGACAATTCAGACTTACGTGGCTGAAAGTTTACTTCTACGTGTGGAAAAATTAGCTGGAAGAAAAGGTGGAGAATCTGCTGTAGAGTTAGAGATCTCATTAATGAAATCATTCTTCTTTGATGCTGCTGAAGAAATTTCTACTGCAGGTAAGTCTGCTCTATGGTCTTTTGCAGAAGGAGATGAAATGAGAATGATGCAAATGGGATTAAAACGATTCACTAAAATGACTCCGTTTAACATTAAGGAAGAAAGAAGAAAAGTAGCTGAAAAAGCTATAGCCGAGAATAAGTATTGCTTTTAAGAAGTAATACTTTTAGATTCTTTGCTTTTAGATATCATTAAACTCCCTGGATTAAAATTCAGGGAGTTTTTTTCTGCTTTAATTTTTTTAATTGTATTAGCATGAAAGGGTATGGTTGAACTCTAGAACAGTATTTTTATCACACATCATTTCCTCCTAAACTGGACTATCGCCCTAATGAAAATAGTTTTATGTATATATAATAAATAACATGTGCAGAAACCCACTTACTGACTGAACAAAACTGAGCTTGAGACTAAAGATTATTCACATACAGCTCCAAAAACTCCTAAAAATTCCCCTAAATCTGAAACGCCTACAGCATCATTTCCATCCATATCTGCCGTGCAACTTTCTGTACAACCAAAATCTCCTAACAAAATGGTAAGGTCGTTAATGGTAACCATCAAATCTCCATCAAAATCTCCGTAACAAACGAAACATGTCAGATACTCACAGCTGGCATTATCGCAGGCAGCTGTATCATCATAATTACACGCGGTTATATCCACACACCCAGCTGTACCATTTCCTCCACAAACACTGCACTCATCTAAATATAGACATGCCCCATCATCTAGTGTAGCTATAAAGTCAAAATTACACGCGTTAATATCTGTACATCCCGAACAAGAAGTGAAATTACAAGAACCATCATCACATGAAGCTTCCAACACATAATTACAAGCTCCTGAATCTGTACATCCTGATATATCCGTTCCACCACAATTTCCACATCCATCAAACTGTAAACAGGAGCCATCATCTATGCTGGCAGTACTATCATAATTACATGCTGTATCATCTGTACATCCAGAACAGGTTAAGTACTCACAACTTCCATCATCACACGCAGCTAAAGCATCATAATTACAAGCTCCGTCATCAATACATCCTGAAGTATCTGAACCACCACAATTTCCACAATCATCGTCTGCTAAACATGAACCATCATCTACCGTAGCAGCTGGATTAAAGTTACACGCTGTTCCTGTGGTACATCCTGGAATAGGGCAAGTAGAACTGTCCATCGTTAACTCCAGATTTGCAGTTCCATTTACTCCTCCGTACCCATCTATGAGCAATAAGTACGTGGTATTCAACTCTAATTCTCCGCATCCAAATTCTAAACGAGACATCCACTGGTCAGCTCCTCCATCATCATTAGCGGCTATTAAAACTCCACCACATTCTCCGAAGACAGCTATCTGAGTATCAGTTTGAGTACCTGTTCCATCAAAGGAAGTTTCCATAGAAATAATCGCTGGAATGGCTGGAGTAGTAAAGGTGTAAAACACATCTGCTTCCACCCCATTTTGGTTACACCATCCTGTGGTAATGTTACATCCTGTTCCAGGAATTGCATACCCTTCATCTACACAAGCACCCGTATTATCTATTGCGTTCGTTCCTATCATTAGCGGAA
>LAQC01000010.1:14193-27023 GCA_000981645.1 Cryomorphaceae bacterium ASP10-05a
TCCTGGACAACTCGTAAACTCACAAGTACCATTATCACATAAAGCCGCAGCATCATAATTACAAGCCGTTTCATCTGTACACCCATCAGGAAGAATACATGAGTCATCATCACATAAAGCTAGCGGAGCAAAGTTACATGCAGTAGCATTCGTACATCCGGCATCCGCTGACCCTCCGCAGTTTCCACAGGAGTCTAATTCAAGACAAGTGCCATCATCACAAAGTGCCGTAGCATCATAATTACAAGCCATTTCATCTGTACATCCCCCTTCAGAATTAAAGTATTGATCCGCTAACGCAAAAGCATCTAAACCTATTTGTTCTCCCATAAACCTTCCTGGAATATCATCTGCTGGAGGATGAATACCGCCCCAGATTCTGGACAACCCTGATTCATCGGCCGCATCTCTGTAAGTAGCCCATTGAAGAGTTATGTCTTGACTAGGACCATCCTCAAACACTAAAAACTCATCGGCTGGAGCTACAAATTCTCCCAATCCACCAGGGAAGTATGCATCACCGGTAAATTCTGTCAGTACCTCAGCCGCAGCTTTGGAGAAAGTAGAGTGACCAGAAACATATCCTGCAAAAGGCGGTGTTACAAAAGAAGGTCTTTGATAAGGCTCCCAGTTTTCCGCTAAAATCCAGTCTACTCCTGCTTCATCTGTATCTACATTATTAATAGAAGCATTGCCACGCCAAGCATAAATTTTAATTTTTTCTACGTTTACATTTCCTAATCCTGCCAGCGCATCTCCTACTTCTACCGTTTCTATGTATCCTGGAATTAACTTGATTCCTCCCGCGTGATAGTTGGCAGCTCCGCCATCAGTCCTCTGTCCTAATGCGGCCATACCTCTAATAGCAGAAATCGGACGAATATAATCGTACCATCCTTTACAACCCCAAGCTGTAACGGCTGCATCATGCATGGCTCCACCTAAGGCGAAATACGCTTTTATCTCCCATTCCATTTGGTCTAGGTCAGCTCCTTGACCTTTGTACTTCCTTACTAAATCCGGATGGTCATCTACATAGTTTAAAATCCCAAACCAGTGACCTGGCGGTGTTTCAGAATCTGGACCATCCGCCCAGAATTCAGCCAGAACTCTGGCATAATCCGCTCTAGAAACTACGTTAGGCGTATACGCTGAACCTGTGGCTGGGTTGGTCGCATGACCTGGACTTACGGTTCCTCCATCTACTTGATTATAGAATGAAGGGTAATCTGCTAAAGCTGTTGGAAGTATTCTGTTTCCTAAAGCGGCTGGAGAAATATCCAGAGTAGCAGGATTTGATGAATCCAAATGTGAAGACCAAAGAACTACCATTTCATATCCCCAAGCGTAATCTTCTGTTTGTCCTCCACCGTCTAGTTGGTGTTGAGGCGGTGTTCCTGGGTCATGGTAAACTTTGTAATCAAAACCATCTCTGTTATAGGTAGTCAAATCATCATCAGAAAGTGCAAAATTCTTTACTTGACCCCATTCTGGCCCTAAGAATTCTGGCGTGCTTCCAGAGATTTCATTTCCACTTTGGTCTATAAACACATCTAAAGTAAGTGGCTGCCAACGGTTAAAATCCGTCAATGTCGGATTTCCTGGTTGGTCTACTATTAGCGGTGTGTTAACTGGGGTATATGAAGTATTGCCAAAACCACCAGCTTCATTAGCCCCATCAGAAACACCGTAATCTATCAAACACTGAGCGATGTAATTTCCTAAACCAGCTGCAGAACCGGTTGAATAATCTTGGCTAGTTACCGAGGTATCATACCCTAAAACTCCCATATGATAATCGTAAGCTTGCTGGAGTTCTATAGCTCCAGGAGAATTTTGGAATCTATAGGATAATAATCTATATGCCATATATGAAATGGTCTCCTCCTGTGCAGCTTGGGAATCTGTAGGTACAGGTATCCCGTCAAAAGCACATGTAAATCCATCTACCGTTTTCCCTAAAAGGTAGGTGCAGCCAGCTGGCTGATAAGCAGCCCATGCATCATACATCCCTACCGAAGTATGGTATAGGTTTCGAGCATGGATAGTCGGCCTGGCAAAATCTCTTCTTATAGAAGCCAAAAGCATTTCGTTCCATTGACGAGCTATCGTAAAATCAGTATTAATAGTAGGAAAACCTAACTCTTCTGTACAATTTACATTAGGGTCGTTTGGACATGGGTCACAAGCATCTGGCAAACCATCATTATCTAAATCTGCACCTGTAGTCACCAAGTCACAATTGGTATTCATGAATACTTTGTAACCTGAGCATCCACCCGTTATGAAATCTTGAAGCCCATCTTTATTGATGTCTAAAACCCCTACATCATAGCTATTATCTGCCCAATCAAATGTGCCTGTCCCTTCATAAGTATCTGTAAAAATCCCATTGTTATTTTGAAGAATAGCCATTTCTCTTCCAGACAAGCATGGAGGAATATCCACATCTACATCAGATACGATTACATCCATATCGCCATCTAAATCTAAATCTGCCCTGTGCACATTACCACCAAATCCATTAGGAGCATTAATAGCATTAGTTCTCGTTACATCAACACTTGTATCTGGAATAACAGAATTAGTTATAAGTACGTAATCTGCTCCATCGTCCACTACGAAAACATCTAGCAAACCATCAGCATTGTAATCATAAACCTCAAACATATAAGGAGAGAAAGGCGCTATGTTTTGCCAGTTAGTGAAGTTACCGGCACCATCATTGAACATTAAGATAAGACCATTCCCACCCCAAGGAGCTACTCCATATAAAGTAGATACCTTGAGAATGTCATTGTCTCCATCGTTATCAAAATCTACTATTTGCGCAGCAGTACCGAAAGCTGAGTTTCTCAATTCTCCAAGCCGAGCTTCACTTTCATCTGTGAACACACCCGAGCCATCGTTGAGCAACATGAAATCTTTAGCCGTTCCACCAGCGGCATTTACCTTATAGTTCACAAAGTATAAATCGATGGTTCCATTCATATCTAAATCTCCACTCCAAACTGCACAAATTAGAGGTGTATCGTCAACCAGCATTGGAAATCTAGCAGTAGTTTCATCTGCCAATCCTAACCACGTTCCTGAACCATCGTTTCCTAAATTAGAGTAATAAATAGGTTGTTGTCCAAAAGTATTAGCCACTACCACGTCCAACCATCCATCTCCGTCAAAATCATCTATAACTACATCTCTAGCGAAACTTAAATTGGTCAGAAATTCTGGAGCAAACAGATCCGTTTGATCAGTTAAAACTCCATTAATATTCATGAGTAACAAATCTGTTTCTGCAGCTGCAGTTTGAATAGAGAAAGGCTCTTTTCTCACCACTATTACGTCTTCCCATCCATCATTATCCAGATCTCCTACTGAAATATCTTTCTCTTGCCCATCCGAGTTAGCCACACTACTTAAAACCAATCTAGTGTCTGTCTCTTCCTGCCAGTCTAGCCATTGGGAATGAGAGGTTACGCTAAAACACAAAGCTAGAAATAATAAAATAAACTGGAAAATAAATGTACTGAGAAAAGGCGAATTATCTTTTACAGACAATGTGATTGGAGAATATAGATTCTTCATCCGGACAGGGAAATTAATTAAGGTTTGGTTCAAAGTAACACTTGTAAATTAGGCATTAATCCCCAAGTTATGACCAAAAAGAGACCTCATGTATGTCCACATAAAGGCTATTATGTTATTCTCAATTGATCTTCATAAAGCATAAACAAAACATAATTTAATGTATTTCATTTAGTTAACTCAAATCCAGCTCTGTTTTACAGGATACCACTAACAAGTCTTTTTTTGAATATTTCTTTTCAGGAACTTAAGGTGCTCTATACTTTTTTATTGGTTCTACGCTTTACTTGTGAGAAGTCAAGCTTTCTAATAGAGCGAGAGTTTCGAGTAGAATTTTAGCTAGACATTATGCAATCATAAACTAGCTTATGGCATAAACCAAACTACTACCGAAGGCTAAAAACCACTCACCCCAAGTCCAAATAACGCAAAGTCATATTTCGCTGGGTCTTCTGAATCAAATTTTCTAAGGGCAGTCATTAATTCTTCAACTGCTCTCCAGTCGTTCTGAGTTCTCACCAAAAGCCCCAGTCGTCTGCCAATGTTTCCTGTGTGAACATCCAAAGGAATCATTAGCTTGTTTAATGGAATGTTCTTCCAGAGCCCAAAATCTACTCCTTTATCCGCAGGGCGGACCATCCACCTCAAATACATATTTAACCGTTTGGCTGAGCTTCCTTTCATAGGGTCACTCACATGCTTTTGCGTTCTCTTCAGGTGTTCAAACTGGAAAAACTGTTTTTTAAATTCAGAAATGGCTCCAGCAGCATTTCCATGAAAGGAGAAGCCATCCGTGAAAATTCCTTCCAATCCATTTTGCTCGTTATATAAGCGTTGCAACGCAAAAAAGAAATACTGTAAATCCACAGAATTATATGTTCTATGGACAAAGCCTTCAAGCTTTTTATAGTCCTCTTCTGTGTGGTTTAAGATGAAGTCATGTGGTGCATTATCCATGAGCAGACACATTCTATTAGCGCTATTGATAATAGACTTCCTATTTCCCCACGCTATGGTGGCAGCCAAAAAGCCACTAATTTCAATGTCTTCCTTCTTAGAAAACCGATGGGGAATACCCAATGGGTCTGCCTCAAAAAATTCTGGTTTTTCAAACAGTTCTACTTGTGCATCTAAGAATGACTTTAACTCCTTTTTTGTTTTGAACTTCACGGCACGAAAATAAACCGATTTATGATTGGCGCTCTCCCATTTCTCAATTGAAATTTTGAGATTTTCACTTCGCTGTGCTCGGTGATATTTGTCAAACAACTGCTGACACAACGAATATTAGAATATAAATTTACACGAGAATCTAGCCATTCAAAAACAAAATCTCTCAATCCCTTCCTTCTAGTTCATATTCACTTTATCTTTGTGCTTTGATGCAATTTTTATATCCAGGAATTCTATACGCACTAGCTGCCATTTCTATACCAATTCTGGTGCATCTCTTCAATTTTAGACGTTTCAAAAAAGTACAATTTTCTAACGTTGAATATCTAAAAGAAATCAAGCAAGAGACCAAGTCCAAAAGTAAGATAAAGCACTTTCTGATTTTATGCGCAAGAGTTTTAGCTTTGGCTGCTATTGTTCTCGCTTTTGCTCAGCCCTTTATACCTACAGGCGATAATGGAGCTAAGACAGGCAAGAAAACAGTAGGAGTTTATATAGACAATAGCTTCAGTATGGAAAGCGAAAGTGAGTCTGGAAACATTTTGGAAATAGCCAAGAATAAAGCACTAGAAGTAGTGAAATACCATTCACCTACTGACGTATTTCAGTTGATTACAAATGATTTCGAAGGAAGACACCAGCGCTGGTTAACCCAAGAAGAGATTAGTGAGCTTATTACTGAAATAGATTTCTCGCCCCAGAGCAGAACACTTTCTGAGGTTTATGCTAGACACAAAGATTTATCCCTCAAAGAAGAAGCTGACCAGCGGATGATCTATGTATTATCTGATCTCCAAAAAAGTGTGACCGATATAGAAAATATTCAGCCAGATAGTTTGTTCTCTTTGCAGTTTCTGCCTACCCCTTCTGCTTTCTCTGAGAATTTATTTATAGACAGCGTTTGGTTTAGCTCTCCGAGCAGGAACTTGAATTCACTAGAGAATTTGCATGTGAGAGTGAAAAACACATTGCAACGCAGAAAGGAAAATATACCATTAAGACTTTATATAAACGGAACACAAAAATCGGTAGTTAGCATTAACGCTGACCCTGGAGTAGCGACAGATACTGTGCTTACTTTTACGAATTCTAGCTCTGGATTTAAGCAAGCCAAAGTACAAGTAGAAGATTACCCTGTGACTTTTGATGACGAGTTTTTCTTCGGGTATGAAGTAGCCGAGAAAACCAATATACTAGAAATAGCCAGTGGAAATAAGAAGGTTTTTAGCAACCTATTTAAGAACACTAAAGAGTATAATTTCTCTAAATTCAATGCTAAACAAATAGATTATAATCGATTCCCTGAGTTTGATTTAGTGATAGTGAATCAGCTTTCATTCTTATCGGGAGGGTTAAAACAAGAACTGGATAAATTCTCCAAAGCGGGAGGAACCGTTGTAGTCATTCCTGCAATCAGTGCAGATTTAAGCAGCTACAATTCATACTTCACATTAAGAGAAGCCGATTTATTTACTGCTCTCAAGAATTTAGACACGAAGGTTTCTACTCTGAACTTTGACCACCTTGTATACAAGGACGTTTTCGATGCGGCAAACAGAAATATGCCGTTACCTAAAGTGAACTCCTACTTCGAAACTACGAACTCAAATAGAAGAAACAGAGATGAATTAGCCACCCTGCAAAATGGTGCTGCGTTTATCAGTCACTTTGAAAAGAACAATGCCTCACTGTATGTGTTTAACACAAGTTTAGAAGGAGTTCAAACAGACTTGGCTTCTCATGCTCTTCTGGTTTACACAATGCACAGTATAGCCAATCACGCCAAGACTTCTACCAAAATATTCTTCGAACTAGGAGAAGAAAAAGCCTTTTCACTGAAGTCTGCCAATTCTGGAGATGCCAACTCTGTGGTTAAAATGACAAGTGCAGAAGGTTATGAGTTCATTCCTGAATTCAGAAGAAAAGACGGTCTTTTTGAGATTTTTCCTGGTTCTGATGCTCGAGTTTCTGGTAATTACGCTGTAAATAGTGATGATAATCAGATAGGCGCCATTGGAATCAATTACAATAGGAAAGAAAGTGAAATCATCTATTATGACGCCTACGACTTAAAGCAAGAGCTAAGAAAGCAAGCGTTGACTTCTAGTAATGTGATTACCTCTGACATGAATACAATTGGGGCTTCTATCCAAGAAGTAAATGAGGGGAAAATATTGTGGAAGTCTTTTGTAATACTAGCACTACTATTTTTAGGTATAGAAATTATTCTGATTAAATTCTGGAAGTAAGATGAACATTCTTATAAAAAAAGCGAAGATTTTTCAGCGTGGAAATAAGCACCATTTGAAGACAAGAGACATTCATATAAAGAATGGGAAAGTTTTAAAAATAGCCGCTTCGATAAAGGACGATTCAGCCAAAGAGATCACCTCTGAGAATTTATGTATAAGTGCTGGGTGGTTAGATATGAGAACTAACTTCAGAGAACCCGGACATGAGTACAAGGAAGGTTTAGCCAATGGTTTAAGAACCGCGGCCAAAGGAGGTTTTACAGGTGTGGTTTCCATGCCTACAACCTACCCTGTAGTAGATAATAATACTGCGGTGCAATTCCTAAAAAACAATTCTGCCACAACCGTCACAGAAGTCTTTCCCGCAGGTTCTATTAGCCAGGGGCTAAAAGGGAAACAACTGAGCGAGTTTCACGATATGACTCAGAGTGGTGCCGTGGCATTTACAGAAGATACTGCTTTACTGAACAACACCAACTTGCTTTCTAAAGCACTCGAATACAGCAAAACAATAGGCGCACTAGTTTACTCTTTTCCTTATGACCCTAACTTAGTAAGTGATGGTCAAATGCACGAAGGAAAGACTTCTACCCTACTAGGCATGAGAGGAATTCCAAATGTATCTGAGGAGATTCAACTTTCTCGAGACATCCAATTACTGAAACACTTTGGAGGAAAACTCCATGTGGTAGCTATTTCTACTGAAGGTTCTGTAAATATGATTAGAACGGCCAAGAAAGAAGGATTAGCCATTACGTGTTCTATTCATGCGCATCAACTGAGTTTTACTGATGAAGCAGTCTCTACTTTCGACTCTAGATTTAAAGTACTGCCTCCTTTCCGCTCAGAAGCAGATAGAAAAGCGCTTAAAAAAGGACTAAAAGACGGAACTATAGACGCTATATGTTCTGGGCATGAGCCAGAAGATGTAGAAGAGAAAAAAAGAGAATTTACATTAGCGGCATTCGGGATTAGTTCACTAGAAACTGCTTTTAGCGCAGCTAATTCTGAACTAGGAAGTAATTATCCGCTGGAGGATTTAGTAGATAAATTCACTACAGCCCCTAGAGAGATTTTAAGTATATCTATCCCTCAGTTTGAAGAAGGAGAAGTAGCTAACTTCACCCTTTTTGATCCATCTAAAAAATGGACTTTCCAGAGAGAGGAGATGCTTTCTAAATCTAAAAACACTCCTTATAACAATTCTAAGTTTACTGGAAAGGTGGTAGGGGTTATAAATAGAGGAAAGAGTTCAATTGACAATTGATCTTAGAACTTGACTGTTTACGCTAGTCTAAAAACACCTGAAGTTCAAACCACAAACCTCTCAACAAAACTCGAACTCGAAGCTTTACTTCGCCTATGCTTCTCCTTGTGGTCCGCTAAAATTCATTGGTAAGGTTTGATCCATTCCTTTGACTTCTTTAATCGGTCCGTTTTGCGTTTCGAATTTTCTTATGTTTTCATTTAAAGCTCCCATCAAACGCTTAGCGTGCTGAGGAGTTAAAATAATTCTAGACTTCACTTTCGCTTTAGGAACTCCTGGCATTACTCGAATAAAATCAACAACAAACTCAGAATTAGAGTGGGTAATTACTGCTAGATTAGAATAAATACCATCAGACATTTCTTCTGAAAGTTCAATGTTTATTTTTCCCTTTTGAGGTTTCTGCTCTTCTGCCATTTCGTTGATTTTTTATGCCTCGCAAAGATAGACTTTCGATTTAAGTTTCTTTACTATTTTAGACTTTAGAACGTAAGACGTTAGACTTAAAAAAGAATCGGTTTATCCAAAACATCTGAGTTATAAGCCTGTGGTTCAGAATTAATAGTTTACGATTATTAAATAAGACTTAAAGGATCTCCTTTATCTGCATCAATTCTTTAATAGCATGGGTCCCTTTTGTCTCCGTAGAACCGTCTGGCAAAAAATGAATAGAATCCATGGCTACATTTACTGCTCCCTGAATATCACTCGATGCTGAATCTCCTATCATAATACAGTTTTCAACTTTTGTATTTAGCGCATTTAACACCGCATAATAAGCCTTAGGGTCTGGTTTTTTGGCTTTCAGGTTTTCAGAAATAAAGACATGGTCGAAATATGAGTTTAGCCCAGACACATGCATCTTAACATGCTGCGCTTCTATGAAGCCATTGGTCATGATGCACATTTTGTAATTCTTCGCTTTCAGATAATCTAGAATCTCCACTGCTCCATCTATCAAGGCATTTTTCTTAGGGCACCTTACTACATATTCTTCGCAGAATCTATCTGAAAGCTCTCTACTCGATTCTGAAGAAACGCCATTTAACTCAAAAGCTTGCTGAAACCTGGTATACCTGAGAGTCTCTTTGTCCATCTCTCCCATTTGGTATAAATCCCAGCAGTGACGGTTAATTCTAATATAATCTTCTAAGAATTTCTGTGGTTCCATTATAGGTTTTTCTATAAGGTCAAATTCATGAAGAAGTTCTAGTATCGTTTCTGTAGAATTGGTATCAAAATCCCATAGTGTATGGTCTAGATCCCATATAATGTGTTCGTATTTAAGGCTCATTGGTTTATGACTCTTTGGTTTCGGGGAAAATACTGTCAAATAAATCTGGGTAAAAACTGGCTAATCCACCAATCACTAACGCCCAGAAAACTACCGCCAAAAGTAAGGAAGGATACGCCCACTTTTTATGCGTAAAAAATTTAGCTGTGATAATTGATCCCAAAGGAATAGAAATAAACATTGGTGTCAATATGGCTATACCAAACAACCCTAATTTCCTCTTTCCTCTAACTAAGAACTTGTTCACCAAAGTGAAGGTTTTCTTAGGCTTAGCAGTTCCGTTTATTAATCGTCTTACGCGCTTTTGATGCGCTCTTCCCATAAAGTAATCACTGAGAAAAAAAAAGAAAGACACCCCGGTAAACCCAGCACTTATATTCATAAGGAGGCCTGTCAAGAAACTAAACTTTAATGCCACCACAGGAGAAAACACCATAAATTTCAATGCCGTCCAGATGAATAAACCTACGTTCGCTATGATTTCTAACCAATCCAAATCTTAAGATTTAGCCAGAGTGACGACTTCTTTAAAGACATGCCTCCACCCTTTCCATTCACGAAGTTCGCTTAAAGTTTCATTGTGCCAGATGGTAACTAACTCTCCACTCACTGCTTTAACCTCTTTTATGACTTCTGCACTCTTAGCCACTGCCTCTTTTTGTGTCAGCCCTAAATACCTATTTAAGGTGGCATCCATTATGGCTGAAGAGTGAAAAACAAGCTCCGTTGTTTCATTCTTCTCTAAATCGAAAAATTGAAATGGCGTACACGTACCTCCTCTAAATCCGATTTGCTCGGCATAACCCAAGCTATAGTCTTCTTTTATTCCTGCGCGCAATAGACTCCTGGGAGTTTCAGGGAAACTGAATTTCAAAAAATGCTGTCTGCTATGAGTTACATAGACTTCAGTGATGTGCTCTAACCTCAGCTTTTCTTCCAGCATGGTTTCGGCACTCTGGTAGCTGTGGTATCCTGGGTGGATGGCTATAGTATTTTGGCGTTGCAACGCTAAAACCAATGCTCTCAAATGTTTATTCGTAAAAGGCAGGTTCCTATCCCATTCGTTTCTGTTAGACAACAGGAAGAAAAACATGCTCTCCACCTCAGCTTCTGAGTGAATCGAATTTATGTAATCGTACGTTTCATAAGGATCTTTCTGCTGCCTGAAATAACAGCCAAATCTGGTTTTTAAATCCTCTTTATCTCCAGCCAAAATTGATTTAATGGTAGCTCCGAGCTTGATGGGAAAAGACTTGAAATTATAAGCGTAGGCATTATCTACATCTATGGTAGAAATGAATTTATATGTTCTGGAGAACTCTTCTTTTCCTGTTAAAACTTCTTGAAACTTAGCGCACCAAATATCTATGATGGGCTTGTCCAAACATTTTAACACTGAGAGAATGCTTCCCTCACATTTAAATCTGTCATGCTTATCTCTTTCTGCGGGCAAATATTCTTCATACCGGGTGATAAGATAAAACGTAGCAGAAAATATATCGAACGGAATCTCTTCTGAAGAATTAGTAAAGAGTATAGGCAAGCCATCCCATTTTCCGGTATTTAGCTCTTGTCTGCTTATCCCTTTCTCTTCAAGAAGAGCCGCTGGAAGTACTTGAACTCCCTCTAAAGACTCATTGGAGTAATTTAGCTTGATGCCACTTATAGCCTTAAAGTCGGCTGAGTCATAAAGTAGTGTGTAATCCTCTTGAAGGATACGCCCAAAAATAAAATCACAGACGAATTTTAATCTTTCTGATTTTATGTGAGAGTAAATCCAAACCATAGACTACAAGTGTTTTAACATCTGATCACAAATGAAATGGGCGGCTCTTCCATCTCCAAATAAAGAAGGGAACTCAAGGTCTGTATTGTTCTTAAAGTACTCGTACCCTTCCTTGATTTTAGTGGTGTCCGCATCTACTAATATGGCACATCCAGAGTGAATTATTTCTATCCATTCTGTTTGGGGTCTGAATACTAAGCAAGGCTTACCAAAGAAGTACGCCTCTTTTTGCACGCCACCAGAATCACTCATTACCATGCTGCAGTTTTTCTCTAGAGCTATAATATCTAGGAATCCACATGGCGGAACGAATCTAAAGTACTCGCTATTTTCTAATCTGTTCATTAAGGATTCACCGGAAAAGAACTGCTCTAGCTTAGCTTTAGTTCTAGGGTGAAGCGGTAGAATTAATTGAGTATTATTTCCTTCTGCTATTTCCAGCAGCGTTTCCATAAGTCCTTCTAAACGTTCTTTGTTATCTGTGTTAGACGGCCTATGAATGGTGGAAAGAATAAAGTCTTTTCCTCTTAATCCTAAATCATCTAGGATCGTAGATTTCTCCTCTGATATTTTAGAGAAATAGAGGCTATTATCATACATCACATCTCCACTGTGATAAACCGCAGGAGTGTCTATGGTAAAAGGTGGAGCAGCATTCAGTTTAAAGTTTTCGTTAGCTAGATTTTCCATGCCAGTCCTGGTAGGACTAAAAAGCATGGTGCTTACATGGTCACATCCTATTCTATTTATTTCTTCTGGCATGCGCTTATTAAAAGACCTTAGACCAGCTTCTACATGAATTACAGGAATGTGAATTTTAGAAGCCGCTAGGGCTGCCGCTAGGGTGCTATTCGTATCTCCATAAACTAACAACCCGTCTGGCTTATGACTATCTAGTTGCTCCTCTATTCCTTCTAGCATGAAGGCTGTTTGTTTTCCATGGGAACCACTTCCCGCATTTAGGTTAATATCTGGTTCAGGAATTCCTAGCTGGTCTATGAAAATCTGGCTCATGGCCGCATCATAATGCTGGCCTGTGTGAAGTAAAATTTCTTTTAAATCTCCACTAAAACTCTCTTTTATAGCTCGGCTAATAGCTGCGGCCTTAATTATCTGAGGCCGTGCGCCTATTACTGTAAGTATTGTTTTCATAAGATTCCTTCGTCAGCAAAACTGTAGTAACCAGTTTCCGCTATTATTATGTGGTCTAATATGGGCAAATCTAATACTTGTCCTGCAGACTTTAACTTAACGGTAATGGCTATATCCTGCTTGGAAGGTTTTAGATTACCACTCGGATGGTTATGTACTAAAATTAAAGCCGAGGCTTTAGCGTTGAGAGCAGCCTCAAAAATCAACTTTGGATCAGCTATAGAACTGCTTATTCCTCCTTTGGAGATGAGTTGCTTTTTTAATATTTTATTCGCTTGATTGAGTAGTAGGACATGAAACTCTTCGTATTGCAGGGCGGAT
>LAQC01000010.1:27068-31216 GCA_000981645.1 Cryomorphaceae bacterium ASP10-05a
CTCAGCGGTTCTTTTTCTAGCCCCTAACTCCAGAGCTGCATGAATAGAAATGGCCTTGGCTTCTCCTATTCCTTTAAATTTCTGAAGATCAGATAAAGAGAGACGTGCCAGATTGTGCAGATTATCATCTATTTCTGAAAGAATCCTTTTGGATAAATCCACCGCTGTCTCGTTTCTATTTCCAGAACCTATAAGAATGGCTATTAATTCGGCATTAGATAAAGCTGCCTTTCCTTTTAACAACAGTTTTTCTCGTGGCCTGTCTTCTTCAGCCCACTCTGTTATTACGCTCTTATTTAGTTTTAAGTCTTTCAAAAATTAGTGCATAAAAAAGCCCTCAAGAATAACTTGAGAGCTTCAAATATATAATTTTTTAATCTTATAATGCGCTTACATGCAGAGCCAAACCAGATTTAAGGTTTGCGGCCTTATTCATGTGAATAATATTCCTCTTAGCTAGCTTATCTAGCATAGCAGTAACTCTCGGTAACATCTCTGTCGCCTCTTTCTTATCAGCACTTGCTCTTAAATTTTTGATAGCTGTCCTTGTAGACTTATGCGCATATCTATTTCTGAGCTTTTTCTTCTCGTCTGATCTTATTCTTCTTAATGTAGACTTATGATTTGCCATCTTGTGTAAAAATTTCGGGCTGCAAATATACTAAGAATATTAAGAACAACACCAACATCCAACTAGTTTTCTGCTCTTTTTAATTCTAGAAGAATAATAATGAAGTCTAGCTCTACTAAAGACCTACTTGTTCACTCCCCTCCTCCATCATAATAGACTGAAATCGAACCTAACGGCATGAAATATCAATTAGCCCTTAAGTAGTCGAGCTTAATATTTCAACTAAGAGAAACTCGGATTAGTTCACAAAACTATTAATCCACACAACAACGATTTAGTCCTCATAGATGTTTTCTAAAAGGCGGCTCATTTGTTAACAATAATACTTCTGCTGGGAGTATACTCTAAAAAGAGTTTGTCTGCTTATGGTTCAATAAAAACCACTTCATTCGCGATTTACACTTATAAATACGCTTTAAGAGTGAAAAACAACTTGCCCTCTCGGGTCTTCGTAAAACTATAACGAAGAGGTTTAGTACTGGACTTAGCTATTTCTAGCAAGCCCAGGTCTGAGCTTATTTTATCCTCCCCAGCAAGAGACAATATGAGTTTATTTCTCACCTGTGGATTCACCTCCCCACCTAAACTGGCGGGAGCACTGACCAATAACTCTTCGAATTCCACTTTCTGAGTTAATTCAATAGGGTTTCCGGCTTCTATAAAATAGCTGCCATTATGAGTTCCTATTAGGAACACTCCTTCTTTTACACTACCTCTGTCCTGTCCATTTTTAGAAATATTCTGAAGAATTTCTACGAGCAAATGCCCAACTTTCTTCATTCTTTTTATTTCAGCATGGTTTGTGCCCATATTATCTTCTACAATACGGAGCAAAGGCAAGATGGAATTCTGACTAAAATCTCCTTTATACTGAAGAAGTAGATTCTCCTTATGCATATTAGTTAGAGTATCACAGGTAAATTTTATATGGTCAATATTTATTTTTTCCGTTGTTTTTAAGAATAAAACTTGCTGATGAAAGAGAGACATTTCTTTACTGACCTCTTCCACTTTATACTTAATTTTTTGTCCTGACTTTCTGGCTAGTTCAATTAACCCTAAACCGGCCCCGCCTTTTCCGCTTAGCTGATTATCCCTTAAGGCTGTTCTATATACTTGCTTTAACTCAGTAGAATTTAAGCTGTTTATATACTCTACTTGACTAATAAAGTCGTCAACCTGATTATTATGAACTAAGTTTATCGAGTTAATCACGTATGCTCCCCCTACATTTTTAAAGCTAAATAACCCGTCATTTAGTGTAGCTGCTAGCTCTGGAGAAGGCTCCTCTGCATGTCTTACAATGTTCTGAAAACATTCAATTAAAAGAAAAGATATCTTTCTACTCACTTTTGGTAGTCCTTGACTCTCAACTATAGTGCTTTCGGAAAGGTCAATAATATTGGCGGTAAGAGCGTCTATAAAAGCGCCTCTGTAAGCAAAAGATATTCCACAATCTTTCGATTTCTCGAAAAAACTATATGCTGATATTGAAGGTAGTGAATTTGTCATTGGCATCGATTTCCGAATTCTTCTCCGAAGCTTTTTTGGTTTTAACTCCAATCTATACGACTCAGTTTGAAAGAAGTTTCTATTCACACCCCAAAACAATAGACAAATATCTGAGCTGTTTTCCAAATTCAACCGCTTACTAATTTTAAAATAAAGATGACTATGGAGGATATAGACTAATGACAAAACTTCGGCTAGACCTAATAAATTCGGTTATGTCAATGACTGAAAGAAACATGAAACATATTTCCAAAAAAAAACCCTTCCTGAAAAGGAAGGGTTTTTAACTTATGTAGCCCGTAGGGGATTCGAACCCCTGCTACCAGGATGAAAACCTGGCGTCCTAACCCCTAGACGAACGGGCCAATTTTAAAATTGGAGTGCAAATATAATGAGCTTTTTCGGTTCTGAATTAAAAAAGTCTTAATTATTCTATTGAATCGTTTTCTGACTGAAATTTAAACCCTAATCTTTTGCCTGTTTTTATGTTTAAGTGCTGACTTACAGCGCTTATGTCTTGAACAGAAACTTCTTGAACTTCTTGATATGGAGGGGTAAACAAATCAAAATCGAGGGTGTACATAATAGCAGATTGTACTATTCCTTTCAAGCCCTCTTTATTTAGCGTTGCATTTGCGAAGTCATTGTACAGAAAACCCAGCTGACGTTTTCCTTGAACAAAGAAATGATCTTCCTTATTCACAAAGATTCGTGCGATTAAATAGCCGGAGTCATTCATTCTATTATACTTTATAGAATCTGCTAAAAAATTATAGATATTTATTACTCCCACATACCCTCTGCTCTCGTCCTCTTCTAAATAAGTGGTTCTCCAAAGACTGTTGGTCCCCTCAAACTTAAATACATTGGTGTGCATATAAAAGTAAAGAACATCTCCTCCAACAATAATTTGAGCCTCATAATCCCCTTTATCATTGTATTCTAGTAGAACTCTATCATCAGAATCTCCGAATAAATCTCGCACATCCTCAATAATATCAGCAAGGACTTCTTTTAACTGCTTAAAACTCTCAGCGGTATTCTGAAATATATTTTGCTTCAAACATGCCTTATCTTTTAGCATGTCGAGAATTAACTGTTTCGGACTTTGTTCCTTTTTCATTTTAATACGCTTTAGCAAACATTACCCTTTGATTACTTTCTGCACCAGAGTAGACACATTTTCCAGAAGAAGGTTTTTCAGCGAAAGGAATACACCTAATAGTAGCATTGGTTTCTTTCTTAATAGCTTGCTCTGTTTCTCCTGTTCCATCCCAATGGGTTAAAATAAACCCACCTTTCTTTTCTAATACTTCTTTGAACTCTTCAAATGTATCCACTTCAGTAATATTCTCCTTACGGAATTCTAAAGCTCTATTAAAAAGAGATTCTTGGATTTCCTCGAGTCTTACGGAAATAATATCAGCAGCATCTGCGAACGCTATAGATTCCTTTGTATTTAAATCTCTTCTGGCTAATTCAAGTGTTCCGTTTTCTAAATCTCTGTTACCAATTGCTACTCTTAACGGCACACCTTTTAACTCATGTTCAGCAAATTTCCAACCTGGTTTTCTAGTGTCATCATCATCAAATTTAACCGTAACACCTTTCAGCTTAAGATTCTCCATTAGTGGGGTAATGTGCTCTCTAATGGCCTCCAACTGATCATCCCCTTTATAAATAGGCACTATTACTACTTGTATAGGAGCTAGTCTAGGAGGCAGAACTAAGCCTAAATCATCCGAATGAGTCATTATCAGTGCGCCCATTAAACGAGTGCTCACGCCCCATGAAGTCGCCCATACTAGTTCTTTCTTCCCTTCTCTGGTGGTATATTGAACATCGAAAGCTTTGGCAAAGTTTTGACCTAAAAAATGTGATGTTCCGGCTTGAAGCGCTTTTCCGTCTTGCATTAAGGCCTCTATAGTATAAGTCTCATCAGCTCCAGCAAACCTTTCTGATTCTGATTTACTCCCCATAATAACGGGCATAGCCATCCAGTTTT
>LAQC01000010.1:31470-83112 GCA_000981645.1 Cryomorphaceae bacterium ASP10-05a
TTTGGTAGAGTCATTTGGGTCAGTTTTCAATCTATAATGAGTTACTACAGCGCATTCCTTAGCAAACCCTTCTGCATTCTTCTCTTCAGCCTCAAATAAACTTTTAGGTACGAAAATCGGGAAGTAAGCATTTTGGTGCCCTGTTTCTTTGAACATTTTATCCAATTGGTCTCTCATTTTTTCCCAAATAGCAAATCCATATGGTTTTATCACCATACACCCTCTCACTGCTGAATGTTCTGCAAGATCCGCTCCCGCTACTATCTCGTTGTACCATGCAGAATAATCGTCTGCTCTTGAAGTAAGTTTTTTAGCCATCTTTTTTTTGGTATAATTGTTGTTTTATTACCAGTCCGCAAATGTAGCAAATTCAAATGATTCATTGTTTTTTTTGCAACGCTCGCTAGACAAATGTAACTTTAGAAACATGAAAAATCCAATTGTACTCTTCTCCTTCCTGCTAACATTAATATTAATGTCTTGTCAAACTCAAAACATAAGCAGCACTAGTGCTTATGAAGATGACGAAGTTTACTGGGTTAAATCCGATGCGGATAATGAACAATACGCAGATACTTCAGACTTATATACTGAGGGAGAAACGGAAGATGAGTACTACTCCGAGGAGCCTGAAGACTCTTATTACACTGAAGACACTAACTCGGAAGAGGTCTATTATGATGATAATTACTATCAGGAAGACTATAACACACAAGGAGGCTCCGTAATTAATAATTATTACGGAAATAGCTATCAACCCTTTTATAATAGTTACTCCAATTTCAATTCTTACTACGACCCTTTCCTAAATAATTCAATTTACATAGGCTTTGGGAATTCAAATTATAACCACTGGAATAGACCTAATTATTGGGGGTATAACTACAACCCATGGAATTCTTGGGGAACGCCATACTATGGCTGGAATTCCTATAATAATGGCTGGGGGAATCCTTACAATAACGGATGGAATTCTTGGGGTAATCCTTATAACAACGGGTGGGGCTCAGGCTACTGTAATTCTAATGGATTTGGTGGATACAATGGCTATTATGATGGAGGATCTGGACTGTCTAACACCAATTTCGTTTACGGAAGAAGAAGTTCTTTAAGCTCTGTGTCGTCTTCAAATAGCTCATACGGGAATGATGGCGTTTTGAATACAGGAGGGAAATTAGCTGGTTCATATAATCAAAATGGAGTAAGGCCTTTGACTTTAGAAAAGTCTCCAGAAAGAAGCGTTAGTTTAAAACCTAGAGCTATTTCGAAAGGAGATACAGAAAAAGTTAATACAACTCGACCTACCCTATCTAATCCAACAGGAGTAAACACAGGAAGGGTAAACGCAAATAGTTCTGCTAGACCTGGGACAAACACGTCTACTAGAACAAATTCTCCGAGAACAAACACGAGACCAAATAAAATCTCCTCAACCAAACCTAATTTAGGGAATTCAAGAGGAGGTGTAAACTCTGGTAAAAATGGCATAAACAGAAATAAATCACCTAGAGGAAGTAGCGCCAAAAGCTCTGATTCTAATAACAGAGGCTCAAGTTCATACAGTGGTGGTAACTCTAGAAGTAATTCAGGGTCTTCGACAAGAAGCTCTAACGCTTCTGGCCGAAGTAGCAGCGCAGGAAGCAAGTCTAGTCGCTCTTCTTCAAGAGGAAGTTCTTCTGGAAGAGGCGGTGGCAGAAGACAATAACACTAAATAAATTTAAATATGACTCGTACTCTAATTATACTCGCATTACTTAGCAGTGTCCTCACGTACGGACAAAATGAAGAGGACATTCTGCGAGCTAGTTTTCATAATTCATTTTCTACCGCTAGAAGTGCTGGAATGGGTGGTGCTTTTGGAGCGTTAGGTGCTGATTTATCAGCCTTAAACTCTAACCCTGCAGGATTAGGACTCTACCGTAGAAGCGATTTTAATTTAACCCCTAATCTTGGCGGGAGTTCTTCAAAAACAACTTTTAATAATCAGACCGAAAGTAAAGGAGATTTTCATTTCAAGTTGAACACACTTGGATTTGCAATCACTCAAGATTCTGAAAAAACAAACGTGCAAAAGGTGGTTTTCGCAATATCAATAAATCAGTTAGCTAATTTCAATACTCAGTTCAGACTGAAAGGAGAGAATGATAATAGCTTATTAGATGTATTCGCTGATGATGCTCAAGGAACTGACTACTTCGATATACAAGATGCTTCTATTCGCAGTCAATTAGCTTATGATGCATTTTTAATAGACACACTTAACGGTTCTTCAAACCAATACAACACAGCTATCCCGTTTGACGGTTCGAATCATGATATTCTAGTACAAAGAAAAGGAGGTATCAGCGAACTTTCATTTGGAGGCGCAGCCAATATCAGTGACAGATTATACTGGGGTGTAGCTATAGGTATTCCATTCTTGAATTTCTCTGAAAAAATCACCCATAAAGAATCCGCTAGCAATACTTCACTCCCTTTGGATAGATTCACTTACAATGAGAGTTTAGACGTGAGTGGTGTAGGAATAAATTTAAAAATGGGCGTAATTCTTAAACCAAGCCAAAAATTGAGAATAGGAGCAGCCGTTCACACACCAACGGCTTATTCTGTTAACGATAATTACAGCAGAGGTATTTCTGCAGAGTTCAAGGACGAGACTATTACTCCAGATGACTTTGTAGGAACATACGACTATAGAATTAAAACTCCTCTTAAGCTAATGGTGAACGGTGCTTTTATAGCAGGTAAGTCCGGTATTATTAGTGCAGATTACGAATACCGAGACTACTCTACAGGTATGCTTAAAATGAGCTCATTATCTGGAGATAATTATGATTTCGCAGCAGAAAATGTAGAAACCAGAGAATCTTATCGAGAGACGCATAATGTAAAAGCAGGAGTAGAAATAAGAATAGCAAAAAAGTATAGAGTAAGAGCGGGAACTCGCTATTCGCAATCTCCTTATACCGAAGGGGAGCTGTCTGATAATGTTTCTGGGCCTATCATTTCGTATACAGGAGGGTTTGGGTTTAAAGACGGTGACTTCTACCTAGATATAGCAGCCATTTATACTGAAAGATCCGATTCTTATTATGCTTATGGCTCATCCTATATAGATGAAGCTCAAACGACAAACGGAAGACTAAATTTACTTACAACTTTAGGTTGGAGATTTTAAGTCAAAAAAAAAGCCTCTAAAAGAGGCTTTTTTATTTCTTCACATAAAGTAAACTCTACTTTTTTAATTCTTTAGCTAACGCTTTTTCCATCTTTTCTACCTGCTCCTCTGCTAGAACCTTATCTACCAAAATTCTACCACTGTGCTCGTCTACTATTAATTTCTTCCTAGCAGCTACATCTAATTGTTTCTGAGGCGGTATTTTAATGAACGAACCAGCAGAAGCTTCTCTATCTATAGAGACTACAGCTAATCCGTTTTTCGAAGAATTCCTAATTCTCTTGTAGGCTTTTAGTAATCTATCTTCGATGTTTCCTTCTAGTACCTCTGATTTTTTAACCAGGTACTCTTCTTCTTTCTTAGTCTCCTCTATAATCTCGTCTAACTCTCCTTTCTTTATATCTAAATCATTCTTTAGTTCAGAAAAGCTATCGTCAGAATTTCCTATTACTTCCTGTTTCTGCTCTTTAGCTAGGGTGTACTCCTTTATCCTTTTTTCAGACAATTGAATTTCTAACTGCTGAAATTCGATTTCTTTATTTAAAGAATCAAACTCTCTATTATTTCTAACCTTACTCTGCTGCCCTTCATATTTCTTTATAGCAGTTTTAGCTTCTTCGATAGTATTCTTTTTATCAGCTATCTGACCATCTAAACCTTCTATTTCCACTCTATACTTGTCTAATCTAGCATTCATGCCTGCTATCTCATCCTCCAAATCCTGAACTTCTAAAGGAAGTTCTCCTCTAACGATTCTTATTTGATCTATTCTAGAATCTATGATCTGTAAATCATAAAGTGATCTTAGTTTTTCTTCTACTGTACCAGAATTCTTTTTTGACATGCTTTAAAAATATTTTACGGGATTCGTATTTATTTCCGTTAAATGGGGTGCAAATTTAGGAAATTTATCAATGAGAAATTCCTTAATTAAATCTATTGTAAACTGCTCACTCTCAAAGTGTCCAATATCAAATATAGATATTTCACCTTCCGCATCGAAAAACTCATGGTATTTAAAGTCACTTGTAATGAATACATCCGCTTTGGCGGCTATCGCATTTTTAAGCAAGAAACTTCCTGAGCCACCACACACGGCCACTTTTTTTATCTCCTTTTTAAATGGCGTATACTTTATAACCCCTGTGTTAAATGTAAACGATACGTAAGTTAAAAACTCATCTAAAGAAGCAGAAGACTCAAGCTCGCCTATCATTCCACTCCCTAATTCCTGATCCTCATTTTTGATAGAATACACTTCATGCGCCACTTCTTCATAAGGATGGGTTGATTTCAGCGCATGAATAACCTCTTCTAGAACACTGTTCTTCACGAGCACTTCTATTCTTGACTCGTTAACTGTGCTTAACTCTCCTAAACTCCCTTCTACCGGGTTAGCGTTTCTCATGGGTTTAAATGTACCTACACCACCTGAGGAATAGCTACAATTGTCATAATCACTTATAGTACCACCTCCAGCAGAAAAAATAGCCTCCTTAACCCTACTCGCATCTTTATCAGGGCAGAAAAAAACTAACTTATTTAGAAATCCTCGCTTTGCTGAGAGTATCCTTTTATTCTTTAGTCCTAGCTTATCTGCAATCTTCTCATTTACCCCTCTCCTTACGTTATCCAAATTCGTATGAATGGCATAAAGAGCGATGTCATTCTTTATAGCCTTCATCACCGTTCTTTCTACATAGTTCTTTCCTGTGAATGTTTTTAAGCCTTTGAATACGATGGGGTGATGAGCTATCACCAGATTAGCGCCTTTCCTTATAGCCTCATCCACCACATCTTCTGTGGAGTCTAAGCATATTATAGCTCCTGTCACCTCCATGGATAAATCTCCAACGATTAGGCCTGAGTTGTCATATGACTCTTGGTAAATCTTAGGAGCTATTGACTCAAGAGTAGATGTGATTTCGTGCAGTTTCATATTGAAAAAAAATTATTCTCGACAAATTAAGAAAGAAACTTCCTTTAACGGGCTAATTATTTACTTTTAACCTGTGTTATTTTTCATAAAAAGACTCCTTCTTCCTGCAGCATTTATCTACAGTTTAATTCTCAAGCTGAGGCATTGTCTATTTAACGCTGGAATAATAAAATCCTACCAATTCAAGACGCCTATTATCGGGATTGGGAATTTGTCATTTGGAGGGACTGGAAAATCCCCTCTAGTAATCTACTTAACGAAACTACTCCAATCTAAAGGAAAGACAGTAGCTATAGTCTCTAGGGGTTACGGGAGAAAGACTAAAGGAGTAGTGCATTGCAACGCTAGTCATACTGCAATTGAAATAGGTGACGAACCGAAAATGTACCTTTCTGAACTAGATAACACCCAAATAGTGGTAGCCGAACGAAGAAAAGAAGGGATTAGTTTTCTACTCCAATCGGATGACAAACCAGATGTAATTCTTCTAGACGACTGCTTCCAGCACAGGTATATAACGCCTTCAGTGCTCTTATTGCTGACTACAGAGAAAAAGCCATATTGGAAAGATTTCTTAGTCCCTGCTGGATATTTACGCGATATAAAAAGCGCTGCTTCTCGAGCCGATGCCTTGGTTATTACAAAAACCACAGGAGATTATAGCGCGTTGCAAAAACCAAAAGAATGGGACTCTAAGCATACTTTCAGTTCTAAAATAGTATATCAGACACCCGTTAATGAGCATGGCCAGGAAATAGGCTCTAATGAAGTTATAAGTTTTACTGGCTTAGCGAATAGCGCCTTATTCGAAAAGCATCTAAAAGAAAATTATTCTTTGAAAAAGAATTTCAAATTCGCAGACCATCATTACTTCACTGACACAGAGTTAGAGAAAATTATTCAATTTGGGAAAGGAAATTCGACTCAACCTAATTACATGACGACACTTAAAGACTTCTCTAGACTGAGCGATAGTCAGAGAAAGTTATTTGGTCAAAATCTGTTCACAATAAAAATAAGCACACCCATTTTAGAGGAGAAAGAATTAATTCGGTTCCTAACCAATAAAAATATCCTACAGGATTAGGTATCTTTGCTGATAATCGAAATAATATTTATGAAAAGAATTTTAGTTTTAGCCGCAGTAACGTCACTGCTATTAGCTACAGGATGCTCATCGAAAAAGACTACAGACTCTAACTCTTCTAGAACCGTTATTTCTGGAAAGATAGAAGGTGGTGATGGTGAGATGTTATTTATAAATAAGATTAATAAGCGGAAAGTCGGTGAGATTTTCGATACCATCAGGATTGGAGAAGGAGGAATTTTCAACCATGAGGTAAACGAACCTCTAAAAATGGATTATTACGTGCTTACTAACAACAAGAGAAATCAAATTTTCCTTATTACAGATAGTACAGAGAACGTTATTCTCAATGCTAACTATAATACCTTAAATAAGCCTTCAGAAATAACAGGAAGTCCAAACACATCTGTTTATCACGAATTGTTCGATATAGTTTCTGCGCACAAGAAAAGTGTATTAGGTGTAGAAAATGAAATCAAAAAAGCCAAAAAGCTAGAAGAAAAACTAGTTCTCGGCAAACAAAAACAGACGATTAAAAAGCAATTCAAATCTGACCTTAACGGCTATATAGCAAGCAACAGTTCATCTCCAGGAATAGCCGCTTTTTTCGATGCGTTAGACTTCACCACTGAAATAGAGCTCTCAAGCACTATTATAAACAATCTAGCGAAGACAGTACCCTATTCTAATTATTACAAAGCTCGTGAGGCTTCTGTAAAAGACTTCAACCAGAGAAATAGATCTAGCGCCCAGAGTTCTGATGTAGGTAAAGTAGCCCCGAATATCGAGTTAAATGACCCTGATGGCGTCAAAAAGACACTCTACGAACTTAGAGGAAAAGTAGTGCTCATAGATTTTTGGGCCTCTTGGTGTGGACCATGCAGAAGAGAAAACCCAAAAGTAGTTATGGCTTACAACAAATATCATGAAGCCGGATTCGAAGTGTTCTCTGTGTCATTAGATAGCGACCGCGATAAATGGCTGGCAGCCATAGAAAAAGACGGACTAGTTTGGGATTATCATGTTAGCGATCTCAAAAAATGGGCTACTCCCTATAAGGCCATCTATAAGTTCAGTGGTATTCCACACACTGTTCTGGTAGATAGAGATGGCAACATACTTCAGACTAAAATCAGAGGTGGGGCTTTAGAAGATAAGCTCGAATCTATTTTTGGTTATTAATCGATTTTTGAAATTGAAAGATAAAATCTATTTCGCTTCTGACTTTCATTTAGGTGCTCCCACCTACGAGAAAAGTCTTATTAGAGAAAAATTAATAGTGCAGTGGCTAAATGAAATTAGTGCTGACGCTTCGGAGATATTCTTAGTTGGTGATATTTTTGATTTCTGGTTTGAGTACAAACAAGCCATACCCAAAGGATTTACAAGGATTTTAGGAAAATTAGCTGAGCTCTCAGATAGCGGTATTAAAATCCATCTATTTACTGGAAATCACGATATGTGGATATTCGACTATCTACCTCATGAAATAAATGCGATCCTCTACAGAGAACCTATCTCCATAAGAAGACAAGGTTTAGATCTTTATATTGGGCATGGAGATGGTCTAGGCCCAGGAGATTATGGCTATAAATTTATAAAACGTGTATTCTCAAATAAACTATGCCAGTGGATGTTTGCTAGGCTTCACCCTAACTTTGGCATAGGACTGGCTAATTATTTAAGCAGAAGTAGTAGAGCTAAAACTGGAGACTCGGAATCTTCATCCCTAGGTGACAATGAAGAATGGCTCGCTCTATATTCGAAGGAAATTTTAAAGGTTAAACACTACGACATATTCATCTTTGGCCATAGACATTTGCCCCTAGAAATAGCACTTAATGAAAAATCTACCTATTTCAACTTAGGAGATTGGATTAACTATTACAGCTACGGAGAGTTACATGACGGGGAATTCCATTTGAAATATTACAATGAGTCATGAAAGTCTAAAAGGTCTATTAGCCGGTTTGAATAGCCAATCTCATTGTCATACCATCCCACTACCTTCAGCATATTACCTACAACTGAAGTAAGACCCGAATCAAACACACATGAGTGTGGATTTCCGATGATGTCTGATGAAACTAATGGATCAGTTGTAAATTGGACAAAACCCCTAAAATCATTCTCGGAAGAGAGTTTAACCAATTGATTTAGCTCATCTGCCGATGGTGGATTATTAATCGTAAAGGTTATATCGGTAAGCGAGCCATCTGGCACGGGAACTCTTATTCCACAACCTCCTAGCTTATCTGCCAATTCCGGAAATATTCGAGTCAATGCCTTAGCCGCTCCAGTGGTAGTAGGAATTATTGATTGGACAGCTCCTCTTGCCCTTCTTAAGTCCTTGTGAGGAGCGTCATGAAGATTCTGGTCTGCAGTATAGGAGTGCACTGTAGTTATAAAACAACTATCCAATTTAAAGTTTTCAGACACTATTTTTATGAGGTGAGCAGCACTATTCGTGGTGCAGGAGGCATTAGAGAATATTGTATCTTCTTTTGAGAGCAAGTGTTCATTCACGCCCATGACTATCATTTTCATAGACTCATCTGCGGGAGGCACTGTCAATATAACCTTATCCGCTCCGTTTTTAATGTGATGATCTAAGTCTGCCTTTACCTTGTACTTCCCGGTAGCCTCAAATACGACATCTACATTCCCCCATAATATTTCAGAAATGTCAGAACATTTGGAATAAGTAACCTCTTGGTCTTCCAGATGGAATAAATCATCTTGAACATAAGTCAATGATTTATTGAACTTGCCATGAACACTATCATACTTCACTAAATGTAAAAGTGTCTTTAACGGGTGTACATCATTTACATGAACTATTTCTAAATCATCTCTTTCAGAAACCAGTCGAAATAATGTCCTCCCTATTCTGCCAAATCCATTAATCCCTATTCTAATCATAATAAATTTTTAGTCCAAAAAAAAGCCGCTAGATTAAATCATCTAACGGCTTCTATAATCTCTTCTATGCTTTTATTTTACTAATAGTTTACCAGTCTCGCTGTATCCTTCTCCTTTTACATTCATGATATAGTTACCGCTATTTAAACTTCCTATATACACGGTAGCTATTTGGTTTCCATTAGAAACAAATCCCAAATCTTCTGTAAATACTAATTGACCAGAAATATTGTAAATGTCTAAAGACAGCCTCTTTCCTTCATTTAAATTCACTTCCACATTCACTAAATCTGACGCTGGATTCGGGAATATTAAAAGATTCTTATCATCAGAAGTAATCCCTGTACCAGTTAACTCCTCAACATTTACAACTCCCCCAGATCTCCAAATCCCCATTCCGTGTGTCCCTATATAAACGATACCCGTATTTGTAGGATTCTCAATAAACTGTTGAGGACCTCTATATTGTTGTTTAATATCAAAAACCGGAACATTTCCAAGGTTATTACTGCACTGCTCCCACGAATTATTATCGGATAAGTCATTAGTGGCCCAAACGCCAAATTCAGTTCCTACCATAATTACATCGTCTCCTGTAGCTTGATTATCTGTAATGATTACATCATAACAAGGCATTCCAGCAAAGTCTTGACCTTGACTAAACCAAATGTTATCAAAAAATTCTGTGCCATTAGTTTGAGTAGCCGTGGTAGCTGCATCTGTAATCCAGACTTTACCACTTCCTCCATACCCAGCTACTGCGACAGCTATTCGATTCGAATTGTTAGGATCTATACCTATTCCCATAGCTGGACCATTTGTATTAAATATTCTAGTCTGAGTTAACTCAGCGACATCTTCATCTCCCCAAAAATTATGAAAACCTGAAATTCTTGTTACATTCCCATTACTTGACGCTAAATACATGTGGTTTCCGTCTAAGGAGAATTCTATAGCATTTACATTAAAATTACCACTGACGACTTTAGTCCAATCTGGAGTAGTATTCCCATCAAGAGCCTGACGAGTAACATAGATGCCATCATAAGTATAAGTTGCGAAAAGAGAAGTGTATGGATCGATAATCTCTAGTGTGTCTGGCACGTTGAACAAAGTGACATCTTCGATAGTAGCAACTTCTATATCTTCAGTAAATTGGACTGTTACTGTAACTATACCTTCTAATGTAGATTCATCTATTACAATATTATCATTCGGCAGAGTAACTGTTACTTCTGTAATTCCGATTTCAATAGTTTCTGTGAAGGAGAAATCCTCAGAAGAGTAATCTATCTCATCAAAATCATAAATAAGCGTAATTAAAGAATCTTCCGTCTCTGTAATAACCTCTTGTGGTAAGGTGATCTGTGGCCTAATAAATAACGTGTCCTCCAGAACATGCTCTACAGGTTGATTCAAATTATTGGTTAACACTGTTATTGTCGTCCCAGAAGGGATAGTGTCTTCATTTGCTACAAACTTCATGATTTGTTCAGAGAATGGATCATTCGTGTTTTCAAATAACCTTACGACATTTATAAACGGAAAGTTGGATGCTCCGTCTTGTAATAGTGTGTTTAATTCTGCATCATAAAAACCATTAAAAGAACTACCTCCATCAAATGACCTTCCAAGTGGACCATTCTGACTAGTTGCAAATTGAGCTAAATCACTTACAGCAGAAATATCAGTATCAAAACCATCTCCTCCAAATTGGTTAAGACCCAATGTAGAATTAGGACCAACTAAAAATGTGCTATTGTCTTGTGTTCCCCCATTAACTTTACCTGTAGTGCTTATACCAATTCCATAAAATTGGGTTGTATTGTATCCAAAGTTAGATTCTACAAATATTGGACTATCAGAAACCGTTACATCATTCGATTTAAAAACACCACCATCACAACCTATGTATAATTGGTTATTCAACCATTCAAAATGGTGAATATCAGAATGCACGTAATTCGCTCCAAAACCAAAATTAAACGCTAGTTTTTGTGGCTGGATATTAATCCCTCCTTCCCAAAGGGTCACACCTCCAACTATAACTCTCTCTTTATTTGTAGGGTCTACCGTAATTACTAAGTCATATCTTCCTTGGGTGTTTTCACCGAATGGATCAATGTCTATATTAGTATTTTGGATGTCATTTTCCGGCCAAATATTAAACCAAGTAATTCCTCCGTCTGTAGAAGCATAAACACCTCCCATTCTACCGCTAACGCTTATTAAGGCGTATACATAATTTGGATCTTGTGGACTAATAGCCAGGCCAACTCTATTCGCACCAGAAACCGACAATTCTCCTGTTCCGTTCCCCGTTACAGTTGACCAAGAAACTCCAGCGTCATTACTCCGATAGACTCCTGTTCCAAGAACAACTAACATCCTATTTCCGTCAGAAGAAATAGCCATGTCCTGACATGAACCAGCAAAAGCAATTCCATCGAAATCATCATTTACAGTTCCGTTCGAATCATCAAAACAAAACAGTCCGCCTCTACTTCCTACCCATAACTTATTTGGATTTTGAGGGTCGGCATACAGTACGTCTGTTGAAGTGAAGTCTCCACTTGTTGATAATACATCTAGACTAAGACCATCAACTGATGACCATGTAACACCATTATCTGCGCTTTTGTATACTCCTGAACCAAGAAATCCTGAACCACCTGAGCCACCTGAACTATCAAATAAAGAACCTGTACCTACAAAAATGCTTCCATTTCCTATTTGCTCTACAGAAGTAACGTTTAAATTTTCTTTGAATCCAGTCACCCTGAACCATGTATTTCCAGAATCCCAAGATTGAAATAACCCACCAGAAACTCCTCCAGCAAAAAGAAGACCATCAGAAGTGAAACAAATATCTCTAGTTCTTCCACCAAAATTCGTAGGTCCCATTACTTCCCAGTTAATGTCAAGACCTAAGTCTTTATTCCCGGATTCTTTGTTAAATTTACTCACCTTAGCTAGCATACTCGCATAATCCCCAGACTCGAGATTTCCCGTTTCTACGTTTCGTCTCAGCATAGCGTAATGCTCTGCAGCTCCACTAAAACTCTGTTCGGTTACATCCTTCGCTCTCGGAGAGTAATCTGAGATGTTTTCCGTACCAGGAGCTAATACTACTCCTATTACTAAAGCCACTAGTGCTATTAAAAATAAAGCTATTCTCGTCTTCATATTATTTGATATTATATTTTGGTTTGGATCGGCAATTTACAATAAAATCTAAGCTAAATTATTACAATATTCACCCAGAAAAATCACATTATATACATCTCAAAGAGATCAAACGCCTAAAAAAGGTGTTTCTCTGCGTGATAACTACTTCTTACTAATGGGCCACTCTCTACATACCTGAAGCCTTTTTTTAAGCCAATTTCTTTTAATTGTTCGAATACTTCAGGAGTAATAAACTCCAGAACTGGCAGATGCTTAGGTGTTGGCTGAAGATATTGACCTAATGTTAATACATCTACATTAACACTTCTTAGGTCATCCATGGTTTCTAAGATCTCATCAAAAGACTCCCCTAATCCCAGCATGACACCTGACTTAGTTTTCATGCCACCTTCTTTTAATCTTCTAAGAACCTCCAAACTTCGGTTATACTTGGCTTGTATTCGCACTGATTTCGTTAACCTTCTTACTGTCTCCAAATTATGAGATACGATCTCAGGAGCAACGTCTATTATATATTGGAGATTATTCCAGTTTCCTGCAAAGTCTGGTACTAGTGTCTCTAAAGTTGTCGTTGGAGACTGGTGCCTAATAGCCTTTACAGTCTTCACCCAAATATCTGCTCCACCATCTGCCAAATCATCTCTATCAACACTTGTTATTACAGCATGCTTAACTTCCATAAGTTTAACACTCCTCGCCACTTTACCAGGCTCAAACTCGTCAACAGCTTCAGGTCTACCCGTAATTACCGAACAAAATCCGCAGCTTCTAGTGCAAATATTTCCTAATATCATAAAAGTCGCGGTACCTTCCCCCCAGCACTCTCCCATGTTAGGACAATTTCCACTTTCACAAATAGTATGAAGACCATGCTCTGAAACAAGACCCCTGACTCTTTTGTAGCTCTCTCCCGTTGGCAGCTTAACTCTTAACCACTTAGGCTTGGCCACTCTTTGCTTTTTAGATTCTACTATTTCTGAACTCATCGCTTTACATACTTTTTACCTACCGAGTAACATATAAATATCGAGGGGAAAAACCTCTGATTATTCGCCTCTTCTACCATTATTGGTACTTTATTTAAAAATGCATCCAACACCACTCCGACTTCCAACTGCTGAACCCCGTCATTATCTCCGCTATACTCGAAAGTGGCTGCTATTTTAGCGACTGCACCAAAAGTTAATTTCATTTCATCCAATCCTCTCAAGAAATTCGCCCTTCCGTTTATAACATTGAAATCATGAATTTCAGGGTCGTAACGCTCGATGGCAACTGAAGTATCTGTTCGTTTCGAAACCTCTACATAAATCGGTTTAAGAAACCCTATATTCGGACCTAACCCCCATTTATAACCAATAGCTACTGCTCCATGCCTAATTTTATCTGAAACTATGCTCTTAGCTCCACACAGCAATCTTAACGACTGAAAGGAGTTCAGTTTTCCGTAAGCAAATCTTCTCGAATTATCTCTGCCGTTATTTGGCAACTTAAATTCTTTTGGATGCTTAATTTTCACAAATTCTATTCCTTTTGTTTTAATCTTATAAAAGCCGTCGTATTTACCTGAATTAAACTGCACACCCCAACCCGAAGTACTGAGCTGCGCTCCTCCTAAAACCTGATTGGTATAAATCAAACTAGGGCCATCATAAGCTCCTTGGGACAGACCCCTTAAGATGAATGCGAAAAAAAACAGAATAAGAATCAAGTATCTCATAAGTATTCAAATTTAGGAATATTTTAGCACCTAAATCAATTTAACTAATGTCTAAAATATCTTTAGAGTATAACGGGGAATTAAGAAACAGTCTTATTCATTTAGAATCAAAAACAGAAATTTTAACAGACGCACCGAAAGACAACAATGGAAAAGGTGAATCCTTTAGCCCCACAGACCTAGTGGCCGCTTCATTAGCTGCATGCATGGTGACCGTAATCAATATTAGTGATTTAAATGGAATTTTTGGAATAGAAACCTGCTTAGCAGATGTAGAAAAAATAATGCAACGAACTCCCAGAAGAATTTCTGAAATAGTCGTAACCTTAAAAATAAAAACGAGAGTGGAACTGAGCCCGCAAAAGAAAAAGAATATCTATGATATAGCTACAAATTGTCCAGTGGCATTAAGCTTAAACAATCAGACAAAACAAAATATTTCGATTACTTTTGATCATTAATTTGCTCCAATTGATCATAAGCAGCGCAAGAAGGCTTCGATGAACGACAAGATGACAAGAATATCGCGCTTAGCGCAATGATGATAAATATAGATGCAGTTTTTTTCATGATGGTATTTTATTTTCCAGCAATTGATACAAAATTATCTTATTATACATCTTTTACTGAAAATGGTTTCAATTTTTATAAACAAGTTTTATTCCTTAACTAAATAACCATACTTAATATTCGTTATTGTTTACCACAGTTAACTATTTGAAATATCTAATATTCATAGCATTTTTAGGCACTCCATTTTTAAGCCATTTACAGAATAGCGATGCGATAAAGTTTTTTCAAGTTTTCACAACTCAAAACGGGTTAACAAAAGAAATTTCTAACACCCCTACGAACAAAACCTCTCCTCTTGATTTTTGCAACGCTGAGATACAAAAACTACATATAAATGGCTATCTAGAGGCCGCCAAGGACAGCTTGGTGCAAAAAAACAACACACTACTCATCTATATTACTGCCGGTCCAGAGTACACTATTCAGTCGATAAATCTTATTGACTTTCAAACCAGGACATTTCAAGGAAAAATGGAGCTATCAGCGATTTCAATGATGATTCGAAAGGAGTTGTCATTCCAAGAAAACAACGGCTACCCTTTCGTTAAAATCCAAAGCCAGGGAATACTTGACAGCAGCAACATTACTCTTCAAATAACGCTGGACAAGGGTCCTATAATTAAATTTGACACCCTCATTATAAAGAGTGAAGAATCTTTCGATTACAACACCATTAAGAAGATATTTAACTTCAAACCAAACAAACTATATTCAGAAAATTATGCTAAAGGATTATCCAAACTAGCCAGAGACAATTCCTTCTTCGGCTTTAATAAGCCACCAAAAATTTCGTTCCGAAATGATAAAGCTTCTGTTACTTTATTTCTGAAGAAAAAAAAGACAAGCCGCTTTGATGGAATTATAGGACTTCAGCCCTCAACAGAAGGATCTACTTCAGTTACGGGGCTTCTTTCATTGGATTTAATCAACACTCTAAACCGAGCAGAGTCACTCTCTCTCAACTGGGAAAGGCTAAAATCCGAAAATCAAAGATTAGCGGTGAATGTGAAAACTCCATTCCTCTTTAATACGTTTCTAAGTATTGAACTCAAGACTGCATTTATTAGACAAGACAGCACCATTAACCGGTTAGGCATAGACTATGGCGCAGGGTACCAAATCAACCCAAGAAATAAATTAAGTTTTCTTGTCGGTCAAACCAAAAACAACTCTAATCAAAGCGATGAACAATTTACTCAGAACACCAACTCTACTTTATATAAAGGAGAATGGCGCTATGCAAATTTGGACACCCCTCTGAATCCCACGAAAGGATTCACCAATCAACTAAGCCTCTCTGTCGGCTATAGAACGGCAACCTCTATAGAACGCACAAAACTCATAGGACTCATCTACAAAGGCTCAAAACACATTAAATTATTAAAAAGAGGCTCATTAGTCATCGGAGCTTCAGGTGAGAGTATTTCATCACAAAACATTTTGGAAAATGAAGTTCTTCAAATCGGAGGATTAGGCAGCATAAGAGGAACTGACCAAAGGACCATCCCTACCACATCATGGATAACTACATCACTTGAATACCGGTACTTACTTGATGAAAACTCTCATGTTTTCGGTTTCTTTGAGAAAAACTACTTTGAGAAAAACACGTTAAAATCATATCAAAAGGGATCAATAGATGCCATAGGCCTAGGCGTTTCAATCGGAACCAATACTGGTCTATTTACATTTTTGTATGGAATATCAAATTATACAGAAAATCGCTTTCTCTTTAGAAATGCTAAAATCAACTTTGGTTACATCAGTACATTTTAGAATTCAGTATTTTCGCTCTGAATGAAAGCGCATAATTATATAATAATTATAATTTTAATCGGAGTGGTGTTTAGCCAGTGTAGGACTGGAAAAACGGGTCTAAAGCACTATGATAATGAGTCTAAAATCATTCTTCGAAATGACCATGTCCAATTAAAATTCTACCATTTTAGCGATGATAGTACATCATTATTCCTAAAAATAAAAAACTCTGAGCTTTTAGCCTCGCGAAAAACAAATTCCAAAGAGCTAACAACTTCAATCAGCGGAAAGATATTCTTGTCCGACTCCAAAGGAGACAGAACTATTGACACGGTTCTATTTAAAGCAAATGGAAGAACCTCTAGCGATGAATCCTACTTTTATTTTTACTCTATCAACTTCCCTTTAAAAGATTTAAACTTTTACAATTATCGATTAATTCTAAAAGATGAAAACAGAGCAACTCAATACGCGATTAGCGGAACTATAAACAAGACTTCAGAATTAATTAGGGAAAATTTTCTTCTACTGCAACGTGAAAACACTTACCCTAACTTCAACCTATTAATCAACAGCAAGTCTAGTTACAGCCTAACCTCTGAAAGATTAGACTTAACACAGACCGAACTATGGTTCAGACCTGCTAATGGAGGGTTACCTCCCCCACCCTACAGCACTTCCAAAGAAGATCTACCCGAAATATCGCAGTTTGAAATTCTCACTATTCCTGTGGGCAAAAAAGAACTAATCCTCAATGATTTTCCGTTGGGAGACATACTGCTTAAAAAGGATTCCATAGGATTAAGTCTACTTGTCAGACCGAACAAATACCCTGCGTTAACTTCCATCTCAGAAATGATTTACCCTCTACGCTATATTTCAGCGAGAAAGGAATTTGAAAGACTAAACACAAACTCTGACCTCAGAAGTGGCCTAGAAAGGTTTTGGCTAGATTGTGGAGAAAGTCAAGAACGAGCAAAGGAACTTATGGCAGCATTCTACGATAGAGTACAACTGGCCAACTTGAACTTCTCCTCATACAAAAGCGGATGGAAAACAGATAGAGGAATGATCTTTATAGTCTTTGGCGCACCTACAGAGCTCAATACGGCTAAGGCTTCTCAAACATGGGTATACGGAGACAAAAATGACCTAGGCAGTGTAAGGTTTACATTTAAAAAAATCACAAACGGTTTTAGTGACAATCACTACGAACTAAAAAGGAATTCAATTTACAAATCCGAATGGGCTAAAAAAGTGAGCGCATGGAGAAACGGAAGAATATACAACTAACATGAACGAAGTATTAAAAGTAGTAGGTACCCACCCAGTAAGAGAGGCTATAAAGTCGGGTAAAGAGATAGAAAAGATCCTTGTATCGAGAGAAACATCGAATTCCGAATTAAGCGAAATAGTAAAAATCGCTAAAGAAAAAGGAATTCCTGTCCAAAAAGTTCCTAAAATAAAATTAGACAAGTCTTCAGAAATAAATCATCAAGGAATTCTTGCGTACATCTCTCCAGTAAAGTTTGTCGAAATAGATGACATTATTGAAGTAGCGGTAAACAGGAACGAAAGTCCCTTTGTTATTATACTAGACTCGGTCACAGACACTAGAAACTTTGGTGCGATTTGCAGAACGGCTGAATGCATGGGGGTTCATGGAATAATTATCCCTAAAAACCACTCGGCTTCGATTAATGAAGGTGTGATTAAATCAAGTGCAGGCGCAGTTCTAAAGCTAAAGATTTCAAGAATAAATCACCTTCAAGATGCCATTTATCACCTACAAGCTTCTGAGATAAAAGTGATTAGTTTTACAGAGAAAGCTGAATCAAACCTAAGAGACTTCACCCCAGAAAAAGGTGGAGTTGCCATTATTCTTGGATCTGAAGAGCTCGGAATTAACCCCAAGCTTATTTCGTCATCAGACAATCATCTAAAAATTCAAATGTATGGTTCTACAGAATCTCTCAACGTAGGAGTTGCTGCCGGCATGGCTATCTACGAAATAAAAAATAAGCTCGACAAAAATTCTTAATAATTAGACGAAAAACGGTGTTGAAAAAATAATTAAATAAAGTTTGCAAATCCCTAAAAAGAAAGCGATAAGTGTGCAATTTTGTTTGACATATATGAATTTGTCCTAACGATTTAAATAAAACAGTGTTCTTATGAAATTAAAGTCCATTATTTGCGTCCCTTTTTTGCTTGTATCGCTGCTTTTAATAAGTTTTTCTCACCCATTTAATGGTGAAGTGAGAATAATTGAAATCGAAAATCTAAACCCAGACACCTTCAAGAATTATATGCTTTCAAGCCTTGAAAACGCAGATATTGAGATTGTTGAAGCTTGTGTACCCGCAAACTTGATATGCGCAAAATTCACTGGAGAAACAACCTCCGATGAAACTGAAATAATTGTGAATTTCTTTAAGCAACTAGCTAATTCTGGAGAAGTGAAAATTCTGACTAATTACTCAATGACGGATTTCCAAGAGAGATGCGGAAGAGCGAGATTAGGAAAATCATATTAGACCAACACAAAATGAATTTATTGAACAAAATAATAGCAAGTACAATCTTTTTGTTAGGCTGCCAAATAGGGTTTGGCCAGCTATCTTTAGATCAAACTATCACTCCTGAATCTGCCGCTCAACTGCTTGTAGGGTCCGGAGTAACTATTTCGAATGTTAATGTCTCAGCTGCGGATAGTTCTTGGGCTTACTTCTATAACTCCAACACTGAACTCTCCTCCATAGAGGGTTTACTTCTTACCACTGGAAAAGCAAGAAATGCCGTAGTACAAGATGGAATTAATGGAACGGGGCTTCCTGAAATTGAAAATCAAACCACTTGTTTAAATTGCGATGAATTTGACAATGATTTTCCTGGCAGTGCTTTACTGAACACGGTGAACGATAGAACTACTTTTGATGCTACTACATTTGAATTTGACGTAAAAGTACAAGGTGATAGCCTCACTTTTGATTTTACCTTTGCCTCGGAGGAATATGAAGAGTGGGTGGGTTCCTCATTTAATGATGTTTTTGGGTTCTTTATCTCAGGCCCTGGCGGGTTCAATGATGTTAATATCGCTTTGATTCCTGGAACAAATCTACCTGTAGCCATAAATAGCGTTAACAACATATTCAACACAGAGTATTACTATGATAATAGAAACCCACTTGGTCAAAACATTCAATATGACGGTTTTACTTTAGGATTAAAAGCAGAAGTTGGTGACTTAATACCTTGCGAAACATATACTTTAAAACTAATCATCGCAGATGGAACCGATAGATTATATGACTCTGCTGTATTCATTGAGAAAATCAACTCTAACTATAACGATATAGTAACAAGTACTTCAGGAGGAACTCCATATATGATAGAAGGATGTAATGATGGAGAAATCACTTTCGTAGCTGAACAAATATCCAATGTTGATCAGGAAATTGCATACAGTTTTGGTGGATCGGCAGATGTTTTCGATGACTATACTACCACACCTTCTTTAGGAAACAATGTTCCCTTGGATGAGCAGTCGATAACCATACCTGCTAATGAATTATCTGCTTCTATTCAGGTCAACACTACAGATGATGGTGTTACTGAAGGTGATGAGTTTATAACTTTATACATTCTAAATACGGTATGTGACACATACATACAGGACTCAGTAATATTCATTATAAAAGACTCACTGGAATTAAGCGTCATACCGCCCAATTTAGAAATATGTCCAGGTGACGAAGTAACACTTCAAGGCATCTCAGATACAAATGGAGACTTCACATTTAGCTGGGAGCCTGAGGATGAAGTCGTTTCACCGACTGCACTAGTTACTACGGCCTCTCCACTGCAGGACACAGATTTTACAATCACATCCAATCTCGCTGCTTGTCAGGCTGAGGCAACAACCTCTATCTTTGTTAAGTACATTGGCTTAAGTGCTACGACCACTGCGATAAACTGTTCTGGAGCGGCAATTGGCTCTATCGACCTAACCGTTTCTAATTTTACTGAACCTTTATCTATTTCTTGGACAAATAGTAGTAATACTGAAATATCGACAGATCAAGACATTTCTGATTTACTTGCCGGAGTCTACACGGTAACTGTTACTGACGGAGATGGCTGTGAAGCCACTCAGTCTTTTGTGATTAACGAGGAGAACACCTTACAAGCCAACTTATTACTAAGTGATTATAATGGAAGTACTATTTCATGTAACGGTCAATGTGATGGAACTGCCTTGGCTTCTCCTTCGGGAGGTTCAGGAGATTACACGATAAACTGGAGTGAGTCAGTTCCAGAAAACACCACCTCCTTATCCGATCTCTGCCCAGGAAATTATTCTGTTACTATATCCGATTCTGAAGGATGCGAAATAGCGGAGACATTCATAATTAGCGAGCCAGAACTTCTTGAAGGATCTGTACTAGGAGTTACTGAAATTCTTTGTAACGGGACGTCTTCCGGAGAAGCTTCAGTTTCAGCTTCAGGAGGGACAAGTCCCTACGCTTATTCATGGAGTAATGACCCCAGCGGAATTCCTGTATTAGGTTTAGGTCCAGTTCTGAGTAATCTAGGGGATGGAACTTACTTCGTAACTGTAAGTGATGGCAATGGATGTATAGCTGAAAACTCTGTTGAAGTAATCGTAGCACCACCACCGCCACCAATTTCTATAACCTTATCAGCACTCATTTATGGAAATGGTTTCAACACTACATGTTTCGATTCCTCAGACGGTCAATTAACCGCTAACGTTTCTGGAGGTGTTTCTGAATATGATTTACAATGGTTCGATGACACGAATAATCCGATTGGAAATGAGCAAACAATTACTGGATTGGATTGTGGATTATACACCTTAAGTGTAATAGATCAAAATGGTTGTACCGAAACCGGATCTATTCAAGTCACCTGTCCTACTCAAATAACTGCAGACCTATCAGTTACTCCAAATTCCTGCTCAGATTTATTATCTGAAGGAGCTATAGACATAACGCCTTCAGGAGGAAGCGGAATAGGGTATACCTTTAGCTGGCAAGATCAAGATGGAGTTGACTATGGTGTCAATGAAGACCTAATCAATCTTTCCTCTGGTACCTATACTGTAACAATTACAGATTCAGACGGATGCTTTAGAACAATAAGCACTCAGGTTACTAATGAAGAGAGTGTTGTAATAACCGTTATTGATCTTGATAATAATTCATGTTTTGAAAGTTGTGATGGTAGTATAGCTATTGATATAACTGGAGCGCCAGGAGAATATACCGTTGAGTGGTCTACTCTCGGTGGTGTGTATTCAACAGATGAAGATTTGACAGGTTTGTGCAGTGACACTTACTTTGTTGTGGTTACTTCTGAAGACGGGTGCCAAGCTTCACAACAATTTATAATAACACAACCAACTGAAATAATTATCGAGCTAATAAGCACTTTAGACCCTAGCTGTCAAGGTCAGAATTCTGGAGAAATAGATATCGCTGTTTCGGGTGGAGGAGGCCCACTAACTACAGAATGGGAACCGCTAGGAGAATTCGGAGGTTCTACCGATGAAGATATAGAGTCACTCGAAGATGGCATATACACCGTAAACGTTACGGATCAAAGTAATATGTGCGTTGCAACGCTAGAAGTAGAATTAGAAGCACCACAAGCATTTGAATTAGATATTCAGTTTAGCGTATACGATGGAGGATTTTTCACTTCATGCATTGATGCATCAGATGGCTCTTATAATGTAGCCGCATCTGGAGCAAATCCAGATTTTGAGAATTTAGAGTTTGGTTACTTCTATGACTGGTCCAATTTACCCTTAGAAAATGACCCTAGCGCCCCTAACCAAGCTAACCTAATGGGTGGAACGACCTATGGCTTAGTCGTTACTGATACTGCAGGATGTGAAATAAGTACTATTCTAAACCCTGTTTCTCCGGATACTCTTCTCGCTATGGAAACACTCTTTACCGTTTCATGTACTGGATTAAATGACGGAAGAATCGTTCCTAATATAACTGGAGGAAGTGGAAACATCACTTCATATGACTGGACAGGAGATATTGGAGACAATGAAGTAGATGCAGACACCCTGTTTAATCTAAGCCCAGGAATCTATACTCTTGAAGTGTTTGACACCAACGGATGTACTTTTATTGAATCTTTTGAGGTAACTGAACCTAGTCTACTAGAAAGTGAGCTTGTTAGTATTGCCCAAGAAGATTGTTTTGGAAGTTCTAACGCCTCTTTAGAAGTCGCTGCTAGTGGTGGTACTCCCGACTATAGCTTCGATTGGATCGATGATTCCATGAATACATACTCAGGCGCTATATTGACTGACATTCCTTCAGGAGAATACTATCTCACTGTTACAGATGATAACGGTTGTATTACCCGCGACACTATAGATGTAAGTTCAGATGAAATATTCGCCTTAGACCTCACATTATTTCAAACAGGAACAGGAGACTTTACCCTAGCATGTTTAGGCGATGAAAACGGAAGTGTTTTGGCAGAGGTAACAGGCGGAATTCCTGATTACACATATGTCTGGACAGATGACCAAAATACAGTTATCGGTAGTGAGTCTGTTTTATCTGATTTAGCCGCTGGAACCTATAGCGTAGACATCTCGGATTTAAGTGGATGTTTACTAAACGGATCAGTAACTGTTACTGAACCGCTGTCATTATTTACTGCTGATGCTGCCCTCACTTCTCCAATACAGTGTAATGGAGAATGTACAGCTATCATAAATATTACAGCTACAGGTGGAGATTCTGATTACAATTATTTATGGGAGCTAAACGAAGAAGAACTTGATTTCGGTCCTACCGCAGATGAACTCTGCGCAGGTGCCTATGAAGTACTAGTAGTTGATGCGAATGGTTGTGATACCCTAATGACCATCTCAATTACAGAGCCTCTGCCAATTGTAGTGAATTCCAATATAACGACTTACTTAGGTACTCCAATCAATAATGTATCTTGCTTTAATGCTGAAGACGGTCAATTAGATGTCGTAATCACTGGAGGAGTTAGTCCCTATGATTTAAATTGGACTGGAAACATTGGTGATAATGATGCTACTAATGATACACTTTTCGCTATCGGAGCTGGTGTTTATAATCTAATCTTCACTGACCAGGCATTATGCACAACTGAAGTTATTTTTAACTTAACCGAACCTGACTCCTTAGAGATTAACGAGATTATAACACCGATTGATTGTTTTGATAACGACAACGGAGTAATAGATGCTAATCCAAATGGAGGAAGTGGAACTTACACTTTCGCTTGGGGACATACTCCAGATAATAATGCGGTGGTTACTGGTCTTGCGGGAATTACTTACGAGGTAACCGTAACAGATGAAAATGGTTGTGCTACATTCGAGCAATTTCAACTAATGGAACCACCTCTTTTATCTATTAGTGCGACTACCACACCTTCCTCTTGTGGACTAGATAATGGAGCTATTAGCGCCTCTTCTACTGGTGGAACTATACCATACACCTATTCTTGGTCTAATGGTGCCTCACCTGTTCCCAATCCAGATAATTTAGCAGGAAATACCTATACACTAACTTTGACGGATAACAACAACTGTGAAACAGAATTGGATGTTCTAGTGGATTCATCTGTAGGAATAGAAATTACCTTAACAACTGTTACAGACGTTCTATGCTACAGCGAAGACACTGGATGTATCGAACTAGAAATAGGAACATCAAATGGTAACGTAGAGTCTATTTATACAAATGAATTTGGAGAAACCACAAATTCATGTGACATCCCTTCAGGAGAATATACAGTTCTTTTAACTGATGAAGAAAACTGTCAATACACACAAACATTTACAATTTCTCAGCCTGAAGGCATAGAAATATTACTGGAAAGTCCAATCACCACTAGTGGATACAATGTTTCTGTTTATCAAGGAGCAGATGGCGTTATACAAACTGATGTAGAAGGGGGAGTTACACCCTATGACTTCAGTTGGATGGGACCGAATAATTACATTAGTAACGAACAGGGTCTAAACTCTCTGTTGGCTGGAACATATACCCTGCTCTTAACCGATGATAATGGCTGTATCAGCACTGACCTGATAACCGTAACAGAACCAGAACCACTGACACTCCCTAATGGTTTAACACCAAATGCAGATGGGAGAAATGACAATTATGTAATTTTAGGTGTAGACCAATTTGATAAAGTCGAATTACTCGTTTACAACAGATGGGGTAATGTAGTATATAGTAATTCTAATTACACCAATAACTGGTCCGGATTAAATGACAATGGAGAAGAACTTTCTGACGGTACTTACTATGTAATAGCAACTGCCGTGTCGAACAATGAAAACACTGAACTGAACAGCTTTGTAGATTTAAGAAGATAATAACTCATTACTATTATGATGAAAAAAATAATACCAATCATTCTTTTTACGGCATTATCTGCCTTAACTCTGAATGCTCAGCAAGAGCTTCAGCTTAGTCAATATATGTTTAATCAATTATTGACTAATCCAGCATACTCTGGAACGCACAGCTACGGAAGTGCGAGCATTATACACAGAAGTCAGTGGGTCTCTTTTGATAATGCACCTACTTCACAGGTAGCGTCTTTAGAAACTCCTATCGGAGAGAAGATTGGCCTCGGTTTATTAGTGACTAATGACAGTCATGGAATTATAAAGGAACTTAGCTTTATGGGGAATGTTGGATATAAGTTCAATATAACCTCCACCACTAAACTTTCTTTAGCAGTTAGACTTGGTGTAAGTTCCTATTCTACTGACTTTGGAGAAATAGACGTCTGGGATGCTGACGACCCTATTTACTCAAGTTCTAATATTAGCGGAGCCTTCATCCCAAAGTTTGGTGCAGGAGCCTACTTATATGACCAAAAGTGGTATGTCAGCTTAGCGATCCCAACAATCAGTGCCCCTAATGATGATAAATTAATACTTACATCAGCAAATGCAAAGTACTTCGAGCAACACTATTATGCTGGAGCTGGATATGTTTTCCAGTTATCTCCACTTATAGACCTCAGACCTTCTATACTCGTTAAATATCAGAATGCAGCACCAGCAGAAGTGGATATTAACGCTAACTTTCTTATTAACAATAAGTTATGGTTAGGTCTCGGATACAGAACTGGAGACGCCTTGATAGGCATGGTCGAGTATAATATATCAACCCGGCTGAGAGGTGGATACGCCTATGATTTTACCACTACAGATATCGGAAACTATAGTAATGGCTCTCATGAAATAATGATTGCATTCGATTTTGGAGAAGATATTCTCGTTAAAAAAACATCACCTAGATACTTCTAACAGACTACTATGAGAAGAATTTCAACGATACTAAGTATAGCCTTTGCGATAATCCTGCTTCCTTCCTGTGCTAATATGTACTTAAGTAAGGGAAAAGAAGATTTCGCAAATTTAAAATACATGAACTCTATCCAAAGCTTAGAGAGAAGTGTAGAAAAGAAGCCAAACATTGAGGCTAGCACTTTGTTAGCTTTAGCTTACGCTGAAACTAATCAGCCGGTAGCGGCTATTTACGAATTTCAAAAAGTTAAAAATGATCCGGCTTTTGATGACAACTTGAAACTCGCTTATGCCTCAGCGTTACTAAGTGCTAAAAAATACGATGAAGCCGAAGTCATCGCCAATGGAATTCTATCAAGAGACCCAGGAAACCAAGTAGCACAAAGCGTTAAGATCTCGGCTAATCGGGTTGACAAAATGAAAAAAGACTCAAGTCTTTATCAACTAACTCCTTTTCACGTTACAGGAGTTAAAACTGCTATGTCTGTTTCTAAAACATCTACTGGTTATCTAATATCAGGTGAGGTCGATAACGCCAAGATCAAAGATAATTACACAGGCTTATCATTTCTTGATGTATTTGAAATGGATTCTCTCGGTAATACGAAAAAACTGCCATTCTCAGATTCTAAATATCATGACGCCATGGCTATTTTCTCCAAGGATGGTAATACAGCATACTTTACCCGAAGTAATCAAACACGAACCAATAAGCTCGAATTTGATTCTAAAAACACTAGTAATCCCCAGCTCTATAAAAGCACAAAAAGTGGAACGAGCTGGTCAAAACCAGAAAAACTAGCTTTCAATAATGCCAGCTTTATATATGCTCATCCTGCTTTAACTTCAGATGACCAAACACTTTACTTTTCATCTAATAAAGACGGAGGTTCAGGAGGAATGGATTTATACATGACAGAATTAACTGCTGGTGTCTGGGGCGAACCTAAAAATTTAGGCCCTACTATCAACAGTCAGGGCGATGACGCCTTTCCTACATTAAAAGATAATAATACATTATACTTTTCTTCTAATGGTCACCAGACTTTGGGTGGTTTAGATATACTTTTTTCAGAACTAAAAGACGATAACTGGTCTTCCCCTATCCAACTTAGCTATCCACTAAACTCTTCTATGGACGATTTTGGGATGGTATACATTGAAAAAGACAAAGGGTTGTTAACTTCTGATAGAAGTGGCCTCGATGGCCTTTATAGCTTCGAGCAATTCTACCCTACACTAAGCATAGATGGCAATGTATTAGAAGCAGAAACTGGAGACCCAATTCCAAAAATTCAAATAACAATTAAAAATCTTACGGATAATACTACAGATATAATCTTATCTGATATGGATGGTAAGTTCACCTATCAACTACTTCCTAATAAAAAATACGAAATTATAGCCGAAGACCTAAACGAAGACCAAATCTATTTTAACTCTAGTCAAAAAATATCGACTATGGGCTTAAGAGAGGATGAAACCTTTGATATAGATTTCAATTTAGAAAGGATAGTAATACCAAACGACCCAAACAACATAATACCCGGGGGAGACGGAACCTATCCCATTCCTAACATCTACTGGAACTATAACGACTGGGAGGTTAGAGTTGATGCTCAGCCTTATTTGAACATGTTGTCCGATTTATTAAAGACTAACCCAAGCCTCAAAGTGGAAATTAGGTCTCACTGTGATTCAAGAGGTAGTGATAGCTTTAATAGAACACTTTCTAAAAAGAGGGCTAAGTCAGCAATGAACTATTTAATTTCAAACGGAATTGAGAGGAATAGACTTACTTCAAAAGGTATAGGAGAAAAAGAAATACTTAACAATTGCATAGATGGTGTGACCTGTTTCGAAGAACAGCATCAAATAAATAGACGATCTGAATTTATTGTAATCGATAAATCTGGCAACAATAAGTAATTGATTAACCTGCATTCTCTAGAGATACCGCTTTAGAGAATGACATGCTTTCAATTTTACTATTTAACCAAGACACGAAGTCAAAGTATTTGAGAACTATTTGATCTTCAGGCTCAGTAACCAGCTCAGTTAGTTGGCATTTAAACTCTGTAAACTTTGTAATAGTATTTTTAGATTTCGATTCTCTAATCAATTTCCTAAGATGGTCTATTACGAGCTTTTCTAACTCATAATCCCTCTGTCTACGCACCAAGTATCTCTGTGTACTTTTAGTGATGTATTCCAATAGGTCATAATTTTGAAGTTCAAAGTGAATGACAAGATTAAAAAGACGCGCATAGCTGAACAAATCCTTTCTTAGAGTGTTTTCATTGTCGTTTAACACTTTATTTATCCAAAACAACGCTTTACTATACTCTCCTGTACCAAAATACGTATATGCTATGTGGTAGTAAAGTTCTAATAGCTGCTCCTTTCGTAGACGGTTTTCTAAGCTCTCTAACTTGTCCAAAACACCATGCTCTACTACGTCTAATGCTTTTGAGAAACTCCCACATCTGGACAACAGTTGAAGCTCTGAAATAGTAGTCGTTTTAAACACATTTACTTGGATGTCTATGCTTTTAAACCCACTCTGATTTGTTAATCCTTTTAAATCATCAATAAACCGCCAAGCGTCATCATATAACCCCAAATCTATATGACTTCCAATAATGTTAGACAACGTCTTCACATACCTTTTTGCCAGATCAGTCTTTAATTTAGGTCGTTCATCTAGGATCTCTTTAACCCTATTAAATTTAAGTAAAGCAACATCCGTTCTCGAGTTAGCCATAGCACAGAACCCCTGAGTATAATAACAAATAGTCGCTGCTCGATCAGATAAGGCCGTATTCTTTCCCTTGATAAGAGGATGATCTTCTATCTCCTTTACTATTCTAATATCTTCTGCATTCCTACTAAACCCCTCACTTCTGAATACATAATTAATCTTAGAATACAAAACATGATATTCTGCTAAATTCTGGAGTTTAGCAATCACATCTTGCTCCTCTTCAATTAATTTATCCAAATCCATATTAAATTGTCCATCTTCAAAAGCTTCTTCAAGAAGTAATTTCTCCCAGCTAATCAGTTCAAATAAGAAGTAGAACTTCTCATTCTCAATTGCTTGCTTTTTAGCTCTAATTAAAAACTTATTGCACTCTTTAAATAAGGCTTTTTTGTATAAAATCTCTACATTCTTTATTTCCTGTTTAAGTACAGAATTAATAGAATTATCGCTGTGATAGTTTCTTAGACTCTTAAGAATAAGTTTATACAGATGGTTCTTTTCAGAAGGAAAGTGACTCACAAAAGTCTCTTTCTTAAAGGCTAATTTTAAACCAGCTTCATTATAAACCGCCTGCTTTTCTATGGCATCAAATATCTTTAGATAATTTTTATCTCCGGTTTGGAGCGAGCTGGAAAGCTTAAAGAATCTCTTCTCACTTTTGGACAAAGACTTTATTAGCTCAAATAATTCAGTAGACGGCTTCATTTATATGTTTTATCGCGATTACTATCGCATGTGATACACCTTGGTTTCCTAAAACCCTACATAAACTATTAATTGCTAACTATCAGTGATTTATAGTTTTTATTATTATAGTTCCAATTACCAAACATTCTTCTGGCTAACTTTCTGAAATGAAAAAGATACTGGTTTTGTTTACCGTCTTATTGTCAGTGAATTGCAACGCTTACTCTCAGAAGAAGTGTGGTCATCAACATTCTATGAAGTCGGTGAGCGCTAATGATACCCGAAGTGATTCTTTAGATATTACACATACACACTTAACACTCCAATTAACAGATTTCACTAATCAAATTTTGCAAGGCGAAGCTGATATCTCATTCACCGTAAAAGTTGATAACCTAACCATAGTAGACCTCGACCTAGAAAGCCTCACAGTTACAACAGCCAGTCTAAATGGTGAAGATCTAGCATACACCCATAATGGGACTCTTCTCAGAATCACTCTAAATCAAGTGTACAACGAAAATGATACTTTTGAACTTCATATCAAATATGAAGGCTCACCAATTACAGATAGCTCAGGATGGGGAGGCTTTTACTGGACCAATGATTACGCCTACAACTTAGGTGTCGGCTTCGATGCTGCCCCTCACAGCTTTGGTAGATCCTGGTTTCCTTGTTTTGATAATTTCGTAGAACGCTGCACATATTCATTCGCAGCTTATACCACATTTCCTAAAAAAGCATTCTTTAATGGACTTCCTGATTTTTCATACATAGGGTTTACAGATGACACAGGAGTTACATTAAATCAATGGACAATTGACAATGCGATTCCCTCATACCTAGTAGGAATGGCGGTAGGTGAATATGACATTTCTGTATCTCAACACTTCACATCAGAAAATGATAGTGTTCCCATTTGGCTAATAGCACCAGAAAACAATCTAGCTCAAGTCGAATCCTCATTCACTAATTTGTCAGCAGCCATCTCATCTTTCGAAGAGTTTTATGGAGGTTATAAATGGTCGAAAGTAGGCTACTCATTCGTTCCATTTAATGGCGGTGCAATGGAGCATGCCACCAATATAGCATACCCATTATCTCTAGCAGATGGAAGCCTTGATTATGAAACTTTAATGGCCCATGAGCTTGCTCACCATTGGTGGGGTGATTATGTAACCTGTTCAACCGCAGAAGACATGTGGATTAACGAAGGAATGGCCAGCTACTCAGAAGCACTTTTTATGGAGCATACCTATGGTGCAGATGCCTATTATGATTGGATTACAGATAACCACAGAGATGTATTACTCTATGCTCACAATACCGATGGAGCCTATCTTCCTGTTTCAGGTATTGGCCATGAAAACACATACGGCTCCCATGTCTATAATAAAGGAGCTTCAGTGGGACATAACCTTAGAACTTACATGGGTGATGCCGCATTTAAGAGTGCATCCGAATCGTTTATGAGCACGTACGCGTTGCAATCAGTTTCTAGTGAACAAATGAGAAACCATTTCCAAAACTACACAACTAGTGACCTTACCTCATTTTTCGCTGATTGGATCTTTAATCCTGGATTTACTGACTTTTCCATTGACAGTAAACTTATAACAGAAGTTTCTGAATCTGAATACACTATAGAACTAACTATTAGCCAGAGAAGGCACGAAGCTCCTTCCTCCTTTTCTAATATGCCGGTAGATGTTACTATTATTTCTGCAGAGGGTCTTGACGAAACTCACACAGTAATTATTTCTGGAGAGCTCAGCGAAGTATCTTTTATTTCAAGCCTTGCTCCAAAACACATAATACTTAATAGAGATTATAACCTTACTCCAGCTATACTCGCTGAAGAAAAGCTAATAACCGATACTGGTTTAGACTTATTCTCATATGCTGAGTTTAGGTCAGACATTAATGAGATGAGCGACCAGGATTCTGTGTGGATGAGAGTCGAATGTCATTTTACTGGTCCACATGAAACACAACCACAAGCAGAATATTTAATTTCATCTGATAGGTTTTGGCGAGTAATCGGAGATTTTCCCGAAGAATACGATGCTGGAGGACGAATTAGATACTACGGTTCGGAATCGAGTGGATTTACCTTTGATGAGGGTTTCTTCGATATGGCTCAAGACAACGGATATTCAGAATCAGAACTTAAACTAATCTACAGAGAAAATGCCTCCAGTAGCTGGTCAGAACATCTAAATTATGAGCTAAATACTTTAGCTGTTGATGACGATTACATAGGAAGAATTGACTTTCTGGATTTAAAACAAGGTGATTACACCTGGGGATTCTCTACTGGAGAGACGAGCATTACGGAAATATCATCAGAACTTTTAATCTATCCGAATCCAGTTTTAGATAGAATAAATTTATCTCAAAAGCTCTTAACCTATAGCTCTTACAAGATAGTAGATCTAAGTGGAAGAGTAATACAACAAGGTGCTATCAACGGAAGCTCTATTAAATGCAAAAGCATAACTCCAGGGAGTTATGCTCTTCAATTTTATGACACTACAGGGAAACTAAATCACCAAGAAAATTTCCTACTAATTAAGGAATAAATCTCATATCCTTCCCTGGGAAATATGCCGTTTCACCCAAAGCTTCCTCAATTCTAAGTAGTTGATTGTATTTAGCTATTCTATCAGATCTACTCGCTGAACCTGTTTTTATCTGACCCGTATTTAATGCTACTGCCAAATCTGCGATAGTACTGTCTTCAGTTTCTCCAGACCTATGACTCATGACTGACGTATATAAATTGCGGTGAGCTAAATTCACAGCATCTACAGTTTCTGTAAGCGTTCCTATTTGATTAACTTTTACAAGTATGGAATTCGCTATACCACCTTCTATACCTCTAGACAATCGTTCAGTATTAGTCACAAATAAATCATCACCGACCAATTGGATTTTATCTCCTAGCGCCACAGTGAGTTCTTTCCATCCATCCCAATCATCCTCAGCAAGGCCGTCTTCAATGGAAACGATAGGGTACTTATTAGCCCAATCCTTCCAATAAGAAACCATTTCAGAGGAAGTTAACTCATCACCTGTAGATTCTAAAACATACCTTGCTTTTTCTTCATTGTAAAACTCAGAACTAGCAGCATCTAAAGCCAAATAAACATCTTCACCGGGACGATATCCTGCCTTCTCTATAGCCTGAAGTATACAGGTAATAGCATCTTCATTAGACCCTAAATTAGGAGCAAACCCTCCTTCATCGCCAACATTAGTACTCATCCCTTTCGAATGAAGAACACTTTTTAAATGATGAAAAATTTCAGTCCCCATTCTTAATGACTCCGAAAAACTAGTCGCTCCGGCAGGCATTACCATGAATTCCTGAACATCTATCTTATTATCAGCATGAGACCCTCCATTAATGATATTCATCATTGGAATCGGCAGCGTGTTAGCACTTACCCCACCTATGTACCTATAAAGTGGCTGACCTAGACTCTCAGCAGCAGCTTTTGCAACTGCCAGAGAAACCCCTAAAATAGCATTAGCCCCCAATGTACCCTTATTGTCTGTACCATCTATGCCAATCATAGCTTGATCAATTAAATTCTGATCATAGATATACGCTCCCTTTAGCTCATCATTAAGCGTCGTATTAATATTATTTACAGCCTTTAACACACCCTTTCCTAAATATTTACCTTTGTCTCCATCTCTAAGCTCGACTGCCTCATGAATACCAGTACTAGCACCAGAAGGCACTGCTGCCCTACCTAAAACGCCCGACTCCGTTATTACATCAACTTCTACTGTAGGGTTCCCTCGAGAATCGAGAATTTGTCTTGCCTGAATTCTTCCTATATAACTCATTACACTTTTATGGTTTTATGTTCCTTTATCATTGCTATAAAATCATCAAACAAATATCTAGAGTCGTGAGGTCCTGCACTTGCTTCTGGATGATATTGAACGCTAAATACGGGTTTTTCTTTCAATCGAACACCTGCTACAGTATTATCATTCAAATGAATATGAGTAAGCTCCATGGTGATACTCTCCTCTAAACTTTCTGAAGTAACCACAAACCCATGATTCTGAGAAGTAATTTCACTCTTTCCAGAAATTAGGTTTTTTACTGGATGATTAATCCCTCTGTGGCCATTAAACATTTTTTTCGTTTTTAAACCTTGACTCAAAGCTATTATCTGATGACCGAGACAGATTCCAAAACAAGGTATTCCCGAATTAATTAGCTCTTTGGTCAATGCAATGGTTTGCGTCATTACAGATGGATCACCTGGTCCATTAGATACCATTACTCCATCCGGATTCCAAGACATAATCTCAGCAAAGGAAGAAGATAAAGGGAATACTTTAACCACGCAGCCTCTTTCAATCAAACAGCGAACAATACTTTTTTTCACACCCAAATCCAAAAGAGCTACCCTTGTGTCAGCCAAGGCACTTCCTATCTCGTATGCCTCTTTCGCAGTAACCTTAGAGGACAACTCCAAACCTTGCATAGAAGGAATATGTTTTACTTCTTCTTTTAAGTGAGCTACACTAAGATTTTCAGATGAAATGATAGCATTCATTGCACCGCACGAACGGATATGTCTAACTAACTTTCTAGTGTCGATATCACATATACCCACTAACTTATCTTTCTCGAGATAATCCTGAGCATCACCTAATGAGCCTATTCGACTATGAACGTCGGAAAACTTTTTAGTTATTAAGCCAGACAGCTTAATTCCTTCCGATTCTGTTTCCTCCTTATGAACACCATAATTACCTATATGAGAAGTAGCCATCACTAAAATTTGACCGAAATAAGAAGGGTCAGTAAAAATCTCCTGATATCCTGTCATACCTGTGTTAAATACTATCTCACCCGTAGTAGTTCCTATAGCTCCAATAGCCTTGCCATTAAATACTGTCCCGTCCTCTAAAACTAGAAGCGCAGGAGAATCTTGAATATTTTTCATTAGTGTGCAAAGAAACTAGTTGTGCTTGACATACAAAAAAAAAGAGGAACAAACATTTAAACGTTTATTCCTCTTTTATCAAATTTTATAAAATAAAACTAAGCTTTCTCTTCTTCCTTATTATCAGAATCGTCCTTAATTTCACTAGCAGAATCTTTTATTTGCTCTGCCTTTGGCGCTACTGATTCGGAAGTATCATCAACTACTTCAGAACCTTCACCTTCAACTGCACTTTTCTTCTTCGCCCCGCCTCTTCTACTCCTCTTTTTCTTCGCTCCAGCATCCGCTCCGTAGATCTCATTAAAGTCTACTAACTCAATCATGCACATCTCTGCAGCATCTCCCTGTCTAAAACCAGTCTTAATGATTCTCGTATAACCGCCTGGTCTTTCAGCAATTTTAGGAGCAACCTCTCTGAATAATTCCGAAACAGCATACTTATCTTTCAAGTAACTGAATACAGTTCTTCTTGAGTGAGTGCTATCATCCTTAGATTTTGTAATTAGAGGTTCCACATACACTCTTAAAGCTTTTGCTTTAGCTACTGTAGTATTAATTCTCTTGTGCTCTATTAAAGAGCAGGCCATATTAGAAAGCAATGCTGATCTATGCGCCTTTTTTCTTCCTAAGTGATTAAATTTCTTCCCGTGTCTCATGTTGTATGTATTAAGAGGGCTCTAAATATTCTTATTCCTTATCTAGCTTGTATTTCGAAACATTCATTCCAAAAGACAATCCTTTATTATCTACTAAGTCTTCTAACTCAGTTAATGACTTTTTACCGAAATTTCTAAACTTCAATAAATCATTCTTATTATAAGACACCAACTCTCCAAGAGTGTCAATATCTGCAGCCTTCAGACAATTCAATGCTCTTACTGAAAGATCCATATCAACTAATCTAGTTTTCAGTAATTGTCTCATGTGCAATGACGACTCATCAAACTCCTCAGTTGCAGCCTTCTCTTCACTTTCCAATGTTATTCTTTCATCTGAGAACAACATAAAATGATGAATTAAAATTTTTGCAGCCTCTTGCAAAGCATCTTTCGGTGAAATAGAACCATCACCATCAATCGTGATAACTAATTTTTCATAATCAGTTTTCTGTTCTACTCTATAATTTTCCGTTTTGTACTGTACGTTTCTTATTGGCGTGAAAATTGAATCAATAAAAATTGTTCCTAATGGAGCATTACTATATTTATTTTCATCCGCTGGTCTATAACCTCGACCCTTACCGATGGTCATTTCTATGTTCAATTTAACATTCTTTTCTAAAGAACATACAACCAAATCCGGGTTCAATACCTGAAAAGCCGAAGTGAAATTACCAATATCTCCAGCACTAAATTTATCTTGACCACTAATAGAGATATTAACCGTTTCCTCGTTACTACCCTCTATTTGTTGTTTAAATCTAACTTGCTTTAAGTTCAATACAATCTCAGTAACATCCTCCACAATACCTTTAACTGTAGAAAACTCGTGATCTGCTCCTTCTATCTTAATAGAAGTAATAGCAAACCCCTCTAATGAAGAGAGTAAAATCCTTCTCAATGCATTACCAACTGTTATACCAAACCCAGGTTCTAACGGTCTGAACTCAAACTGACCATGAAAGTCATCTGAATCAATCATTATTACTTTATCAGGCTTTTGGAAATCTAAAACTGCCATACTTAGTTATTATCGAGTTATTAATTATTTAGAGTAAAGCTCTACTATAAGCTGCACATTAATGTTTTCTGGAATTTGTTCCATGTGTGGAATTGTAATGAAAGTTCCTCTCATATCATTCCCATTCCAATCAACCCATTCATGTTGCGCACTAGAATTAGCTGCCAAAGAGGCTGTTATAGCCAGAAGTGATTTAGACTTTTCTCTTACACCCACAACATCTCCTGGTTTTAACTGGAACGAAGGAATATTTACTAATTCACCATTAACCGTAATGTGTCTATGACCTACTAGCTGTCTAGCTCCTCTCCTAGTGTTTGACAGACCTAGTCTGTAAACCGTATTATCTAATCTTGATTCACACAACTGAAGAAGAATTTCTCCCGTTATACCAGTCTTTGAAGATGCCTTTTTAAACAAATTAGAAAACTGCTTTTCTAAAATCCCATACGTATACTTTGCCTTTTGCTTTTCTAACAATTGCACAGCATACTCTGACTGCTTATTTCTTCTCTTATTTGGTCCGTGAACCCCGGGAGGATAATTTCTCTTTTCTAAAGCCTTATCTGGCCCAAAAATAGGTTCCTTAAACCTTCTCGCAATTTTTGACGTTGGTCCTGTATATCTTGCCATTTCAAATAATTTCTTCTGTTAAACTCTTCTTCTTTTAGGTGGTCTACATCCATTGTGTGGCATAGGTGTAACATCGATTATCTCAGTTACTTCAATGCCATTATTATGCATAGTTCTTATGGCAGATTCTCTACCCTGACCTGGACCTTTAATGTAAGCTTTCACTTTCCTTAGTCCTAACTCATGGGCTTCTTTTGCACAATTCTCAGCTGCCAATTGAGCAGCGTACGGAGTGTTCTTTTTCGAACCTCTGAAACCCATTTTCCCTGCAGAAGACCAAGCTATAACTTGTCCTTGAGCATTAGTTAAAGATATTATGATGTTGTTAAAACTTGCTCTTATGTGAGCTTGCCCAACAGCTTCTACTTTAACTTTCTTTTTCTTTTTCGCGTTTGATTTAGCCATGATCCAACGATTTAATCGTTATCTATTATTTGGTAGCTTTTTTCTTATTAGCTACAGTTTTTCTTTTACCTTTTCTAGTTCTTGAGTTATTTTTAGTACGTTGACCTCTCAACGGTAAACCAGAACGATGTCTAATCCCTCGATTGCATCCAATATCCATCAAACGTTTGATGTTCATTTGAACCTCTGATCTTAGAGCACCCTCTACTTTAAATTCCTCAGTAACTATTGATCTAATTTTACCTAGTTCCTCGTCATCCCATTCATCAACTTTTTTATCAGCACTTACTTCAGCTTTTTCAAGTATTTGAACCGCTCTAGTACTACCAATTCCGTAGATGTATGTCAGACTAATTACCCCTCTCTTATTCTTAGGGATATCTATCCCTGCTATTCTAGCCATGTTCTTTTCTTTTAATAATTATTACCCCTGACGTTGCTTGAACCTAGGATTCTTTTTATTAATTACGTACAATCTGCCTTTTCTTTTTACAATTTTACAATCTGCAGATCTCTTCTTTATGGATGCTCTTACCTTCATCTTTCCTATTTATATCTAAACGTGATACGACCTTTTGTTAAGTCATAAGGCGACATTGCCAATTTAACTTTATCTCCTGGTAATATTTTAATATAGTACATTCTCATCTTCCCAGAAATATGTGCCAATATTACATGACCGTTTTCCAATTCAACTCTAAAACGAGCATTGGACAGGGCTTCTATTATTGTACCATCCTGTTCTATCGAGGCCTGTTTTGCCATGTACTTTTAGTTTGTTTTTAAAACCTCTTCTATATATTCAAACGTGGATAAAACTTCAGCCTTTCCTTTTCTAACAACAATATCGTGCTCAAAATGAGCTGATACTTTTCCGTCTGAAGTTACTATTGTCCATCCATCTTCCTTCTGTCTAACTGCCTTTCCTCCTAAATTAATCATAGGCTCTATTGCTAAAACCATTCCTTCTTTTAAAAGAGGACCATTACCCTTTCTACCATAATTAGGTACTTCAGGGGCCTCATGTAAGTCTGTCCCTAATCCGTGACCTACCAATTCTCTTACAACCCCATACCCAAATGACTCCGAATACGACTGGACTGCAAAACCAATATCCCCTATTCTATTCCCTGCTACTGCAGCTTCTATTGCGAGATTTAAAGATTCTTTAGTTCGTTTTAATAAACTCGCTACATCTTCATCAATATCTCCTACAGCAAAAGTATAAGCACTATCACCCCAGTAACCATTTTTATAAACCCCACAATCCACAGAAACAATATCTCCATTTTGTAATGGCTCCTTAGTAGGCACTCCATGAACTACAGCTTCGTTAACTGAAGTACACAATGAGCCAGGAAAATCATTATACCCCTTAAACCCGGGAACCGCATTATGACTTCTTATAAACTCTTCAGCTATAGAATCTAACTCTAAGGTTGTTACCCCAGGTTTAATATTCTTAGCAACCTCTGCTAAAGTTTTCCCAACAAGTAAAGAACTCTCTCTTATTAGCTCAATCTCCTCTTCCGTTCTATAATTTATTTTTCTCATTTCCAAAAGGAGTGCAAAAATACACTATCCAGTAATACCACTAACAGGCATCCCTGTTCTTCCTTTTAATGTTCCACTTTGCATTAAACCGTCATAATGTCTTGACAATAGGTGACTTTCGATTTGTTGCAGTGTATCAAGAATTACACCAACCATAATCAACAATGATGTCCCCCCAAAAAATATGGCGAAATTTTGCGAATTTGTAAGTCCTAAATTCTCCTTAGCTACAATTGCTGGCATAACAGCAATTAAGGCTAAAAACACTGATCCAGGCAATGTGATCCTACTTAATATCTCATCCAAATACTCGGCTGTAGGTCTTCCAGGTTTAATCCCCGGAACGAAACTGCCATTCCTCTTCATGTCGTCACTAATCTGGTTAACATTGACTGTTATTGCAGTGTAGAAATAAGTGAAGATTATAATCATCAATGCGAAAATCACATTGTACCAGATTCCGTTAAAATTACTTAGCGATGCTATCCATTCAGACCCTTGGAAAAACTCACTTTGTGACATATAAAGCGGAACAAACATAATAGCTTGAGCAAAAATTATTGGCATTACACCTGAAGAGTTAACCTTTAACGGAATAAAACTTCTTGCCTGCTCTCCTTTAGGTAGTTCTCCTGAAGCAAAGTTACTTTTCGCAAAATGAACTGGTACACGCCTTACAGCTTGCACTAAAGCGACACTTGCTACAATTATTAAAAAGAATGCTGCAATTTCTACGAGGAAGAAGAAAGGATTTCCTGCTCCCCATTCCTCTAGTATAGCTCTTGGAAAACCTGCAATTATCCCTATCATTATAATTATAGAAATACCATTTCCAATACCTTTATCGGTAATTTTTTCACCCAACCACATAATGAATAAAGTACAACAGGTCAGAATAGTTACGGACGAAAACCACCAAAATGGACCTTCATTAGGAACCGCACCTTGAACTGACGTTACAGATGAAGCCAAATAACCTGGAGCTTGAACTAGAGTTATAGCTATAGTCAGGAATCTCGTATACTGATTCAATTTCTTTCTACCACTTTCACCCTCTTTCTGCATTTTCTGAACAGCAGGCACAGCAATACCCATTAACTGCATGATTATTGACGCCGATATATATGGCATTATTCCCAACGCAAAGATTGAAGCTCTAGAAAAAGCACCACCTGAAAAAAGATTTAGAAGGTCTCCTAAACCACCACCGCCATTAACGGAAGCACTATCCAAAGCACTACTGTCAACTCCCGGTATAATTATAAAAGAACCTATTCTATAAATCAGGACTAGTCCTAACGTAAATAAAATCTTCTTTTTTAACTCTTCAATGGACCAGATGTCCTTTATCTTTTGAAAGAAACCCTTCATAAAATGCTAATTTTTTATAATGTAACAATACTTCCTCCTGCCGCTTCAATTGCGCTTGTCGCAGATTCAGAAAATTTGTGTGCACTTATTTTAACTTTCGCGGAGAAGTTACCCCTACCAAGAATTTTCACTAAATCCTTTTTATTTGCCAAACCATTCTCGACAATTACCTCTGGTGTGATTTCAGTAATTTTACTAACATCAACCAATTTCTGTAAGTTATCTAAATTAACAGCCTTGTATTCCACACGGTTTCTATTCTTGAAACCAAATTTAGGAACTCTTCTTTGAAGAGGCATTTGACCACCCTCAAACCCAATTTTCGACTTATAACCAGACCTTGACTTCGCTCCTTTGTGACCTCTTGTTGAAGTCCCGCCTTTACCAGATCCCTGACCACGTCCAATCCTTTTACCCTTTTTTATCGAGCCTTCAGCTGGAGTTAAATTACTTAAATTCATTTTAATGAGTTTTATAACTTCTTACTTCTCTTCTACCTTTAAGAGGTGCTTTACTTTCTTAATCATTCCTAATACTTGAGGAGATGCTTCCTTCTCAATAGGTCTATTTAACTTTTTTATACCCAAAGCTATTACAGTATCTTTCTGTCTCTTAGGTTTTCCAATAGTACTGCGTACTTGTGTTATTACAACTTTGCTCATGGTTTAAATTTTAACCGTGGAATACTTTATTCACTGAGATACCTCTTAACTCAGCTACTTCTTTAGGATCTCTCAGCTGCATAAGTGCATCAATTGTCGCCTTTACCACATTGTGCGGATTTGAAGAACCTTTTGATTTAGCCAATACATCTTTAACACCTACGGACTCTAGAACAGCTCTCATAGCACCACCTGCAATAACGCCTGTACCACCTGAAGCTGGTTTTACAAAAACCCTTGCTCCGCCATACTTACCAAGCTGCTCATGCGGAATTGTACCATTATAAACAGGGACCTCAACAAGATTCTTTTTAGCATCATCAATAGCTTTCGCTATAGCCTCTGCCACCTCTTTAGCTTTTCCTAAACCATGACCAACAATACCTTTTTCATTTCCAACAACAACTATAGCTGAAAAACTAAAGGTCCTTCCACCTTTTGTAACTTTAGTAACTCTATTAACAGTCACTAACTTATCTTTTAGCTCTATTTCACTAGACCTTAACATTTTCTTTGTGCTCATTTCCTTAGAATTTTAATCCTGCTTCTCTAGCAGCTTCGGCTAAACTTTTAACCCTTCCGTGATACAAATATCCACTTCTATCAAAAACCACACTAGAAATATCCTTTCCTTTTGCAGCTTCCGCTATAGCTTTTCCAACTATTGTGGCTTGATCAACTTTACTCACTGACTGAGCTTCTTTAACTTTAACTGAACCAGCTGCTGCCAAAGTAACACCATTTACATCATCAATAATCTGAGCGTAAATCTGTTTGTTACTTCTAAAAACAGTTAATCTAGGAGTCTCAGGAGTTCCGAAGATTTTTCCTCTAACTCTCTTTTTTATTTTTGTTCTTCTAAGAACTTTGCTATTCGTAGCCATCTTACTAATTATTTAGCAGCTGCTTTACCAGCTTTTCTTCTTATATATTCACCTACATACTTAACACCTTTTCCTTTATAAGGTTCAGGTTTTCTCAAGGACCTAACTTTGGAAGCCACTTGACCAATAAGCTGCTTGTCGTGAGACTCAAAAGTAACTATAGGATTCTTTCCTTTCTGAGTTTCTGCCTCTACCTTAATTTCTTTCGGTAAATCGATAATAATAGGATGAGAAAAACCTAAAGACAACTCGAGCTGCTGGCCAGAAGTTTTAGCTCTAAAACCTACACCAACCAATTCCAATTGTTTTTTATAACCCTCCGTTACACCTACTATCATATTCGATACTAGTGCTCTGTAAAGACCGTGCTTAGCTCTATCATCAGTGCTGTCACTTGATCTTTCAAAAACAAGCTCTTCTCCCTCCTGTTTCATTGAAATACAAGAATCCATCTCTTGAGTCAACTCACCCTTTGGACCCTTGACAGTTATAACGTTACCTATTACAGATACTTCTACCCCTTTTATAATGCTCACTGGAGCCTTTCCTATTCTTGACATAATTCAGCTATTGTTAGATAAACACTTTAGTAAACATAGCAGAGAACCTCTCCACCTACATTCGCCTTTTGAGCTTCTTTGTTCGTAATTACACCTCTACTAGTAGAGACAATAGCTACACCTAAACCATTTAAAACCCTAGGTAAAGCATTTGCCCCTGCATACTTTCTCAAACCTGGTTTACTAATTCTTTGAATCTTAGTAATCGCGGGTCTTTTAGACTGCGGATGATACTTAAGGGCAATTTTTATTACTCCTTGCTTATCATCTTCTTCGAACTTATAGTTCAAAATATACCCTTTATCGAATAAAATCTCAGTCATACCCTTTTTGATATTAGAGCCTGGTATTTCCACCATTCTATGACCTGCACTCTGTGCGTTTCTTATTCTCGTTAAGTAATCTGCTATTGGATCAGTATTCATCCTTAATTTATTTATCTTGTTATTACCAACTGGCTTTTTTAACTCCTGGGATCAATCCTTTGTTTGCCATCTCTCTGAATGTAACTCTAGATATTCCAAATTGCCTCATATATCCTCTAGGTCTTCCTGTTAAATTACATCTATTATGTAGTCTAACCTTTGCCGAATTTCTAGGTAACTTTTGCAAAGCATCCCAGTCCCCTGCAGCCTTTAGAGCCGCTCTCTTCTCAGCATAAACTTCAACTAATCTTTCACGCTTCCTTTCTCGCGCTTTCATTGATTCCTTAGCCATCGGTATTAATTTTTAGTGAATGGAAACCCGAAGGCTGTTAATAATGCTTTAGCCTCTTCATCTGTTTTAGCTGAAGTCACTATAGTTATATCCATTCCGTTTATATCTTTAATCTTATCTATATCTATCTCAGGAAATATGATTTGCTCTTTGACACCAAAGGTAAAATTACCTCTCCCATCAAAACCAGAACCCTTAACTCCTCTAAAATCTCTTGTTCTCGGTAAAGAAACAGCTATCAAACGATCAAGAAACTCATACATTCTTTCTCTTCTTAGCGTAACTTTAGTCGCAATAGGCATCCCCTTTCTCAGCTTGAAGTTGGAAACATCCTTCTTTGACAAACATGCAATAGCCTTCTGACCAGAAATAGATGTCATTTCTTGAATACCCATATCTACTATCTTCTTATCAGAAGTCGCTTTTCCCAATCTCTGATTTAAACAAATCTTTTCAATCTTAGGTGCTTGCATAATACTAGCGTACTCAAACTTTTTCATTAGTTCAGGCACTATCTCAGTTTTATACGTATCTGTTAATCTAGGTGTATAACTCATGACTTAATTGCTTCGTTTGATTTTTTTGAATATCTCTCAAGCTTTCCATCCTTATCTCTTCTTCTTCCAACTCTTGTTACATTTCCCTTAGAATCTATAACCATAAGATTTGAAACATGAATTGCCGCTTCAGCCTTAACTATCCCTCCTTGAGGATTTGTAGGACTAGGCTTAATATGCTTACTTACAATATTCACCCCTTCTACAAGAGCGCGATCTTTTTTTGTAAGAACTTTTATGACTTTACCTTCCTTGCCTTTATCGACACCAGCAGTCACTTTAACCAAGTCTCCTTTATGTATGTGAAATTTCTTATTCATAATCTTGTATATTAAAGCACTTCTGGTGCTAACGAAACAATTTTCATGTATTCTTTTTCTCTCAACTCTCTGGCAACAGGTCCAAATATCCTTGTTCCTCTTAACTCCCCACCAGCATTAAGAAGTACAGCAGCATTATCATCAAATCTGATGTAACTGCCATCTTTTCTTCTAATTTCTTTCTTTGTTCTAACAACAACCGCCTTGGAAACTGCACCCTTCTTGATTCCTCCTGAAGGCATTGCCGACTTCACAGAAACAACTATCTTGTCTCCAACAGATGCATATCTTCTTTTAGATCCACCAAGAACTTTTATACATAAAACTTCTTTAGCCCCACTATTATCTGCAACCTTTAATCTTGACTCTGTCTGTATCATAGCTTCAAATTATAACTATTTATTACTTAGCTCTTTCAATTACCTCAACCAGTCTCCAGCACTTTCTTTTACTAAGAGGTCTCGTTTCCATAATTCTGACTGTATCACCAATATTACAAGTGTTCTCCTCATCATGAGCTACTAACTTAGTAGTCTTATTTAAGAATTTACCGTACATCGGATGCTTAACTTTTCTTTCTACAGCTACTGTGATTGACTTCGTCATTTTGTTACTAGTAACCACACCTACTCTTTCCTTTCTAAGGTTTCTTTTTTCCATGTTTCCTAACCTTAATTAATTGGCTTTTCTACTATTAAGTTCAGTTAAGAGTCTAGCTACGTCTTTCCTAGAGCCTTTGATCTGTATCGGACTTTCTAAGCCTGACACTGAATGCTGAAATTTCATTTGACTAAGAGCTTCTCTCAACTCCATTAATCTTACTTGCAAGTCCTTTATAGACAAGTCTTTGAATTCTGATCCTTTCATATTTCTCTATTCTACGTAATCTGGTCTAACTACAAACTTTGTTTTCACTGGAAGTTTTTGAGCCGCAAGTCTTAATGCTTCCTTAGCAACAGCTACAGGTACACCTTCCGCCTCAAACATGATTCTCCCTGGCTTTACGACAGCCACCCAATGACTAGGAGCACCTTTTCCTTTTCCCATTCTTACTTCTGCTGGCTTTGAAGTCATTGGCTTATCTGGAAAAATTCTAATCCAAACTTTACCCTCCCGCTTCATGTATCTTGTTAACGCGATACGCGCAGCTTCAATCTGCCTAGAAGTAATGAATCCCTCATCTAGAGTCTTGAGTCCAAACGACCCTGCAGTGATATCACTACCTCTATATGCGAGACCCTTTATTCTTCCTTTCTGGGTCTTCCTAAATTTCGTTCTTTTTGGCTGTAACATGTCTATGTGCTTTTAACCTTAATTCTTACTTTTTTCTTCTTGGAGTTCTTGCTCCACCTCTTGACTGCTTCTTCTCTAATCCGGCAGTAGCAGATAAATCCCTCTTTCCGTACACCTCACCTTTACAAATCCAAACTTTAATTCCGATTCTTCCGTAAGTTGTATGTGCCTCACTTAATGCATAATCTATATCAGCTCTAAACGTATGTAAAGGAATTCTACCATCCTTATAAGACTCACTTCTTGCCATCTCGGCACCATTCAACCTACCAGATATTTGCACTTTAATACCCTCTGCCCCAACTCTCATCGTCCCAGCGACTGACATCTTTGATGCTCTCCTAAACGATATTCTTCCCTCAATCTGTCTTGCAATGCTATCCGCGACCAACTTAGCGTCTAACTCTGGTCTTTTTATTTCATGGATATTAATCTGAACTTCTTTCTTAGTCAATTTCTTTAACTCCTCCTTCAACTTATCCACTTCAGAACCACCCCTACCAATAATCACTCCTGGCCTTGCAGTCATGACTGTTACAGTCACCACCTTTAAAGTTCTTTCTATAATGATCTTAGAAACACTCGCCCTTTGTAAACGTGCGTGCAAATATCTTCTAATTTGATCATCTTCTGCCAATTTATCAGAATAATCGTTACCTCCGTACCAGTTAGAATCCCACCCTTTGATGAAACCCAGTCTATTTCCTATTGGATTTGTTTTCTGTCCCATGATTAATCCTTTTTAGCAGTATTGTCTACTATAATCGTTACGTGATTAGATCTCTTTCTTACTCGGTGCGCTCTACCCTGAGGGGCAGGCTGAACTCTCTTTAACATTCTAGCACTGTCCACTTTAACCTCGCTAATAAATAGGTCTGCCTCATCAGCTCTTGAACCTTCGTTCTTCGTTTCCCAGTTAGCTATAGCCGATCTTAAAAGCTTCTCTAACCTTACTGATGCTTCCTGCTTACTAAACTTCAACATGTTTAAAGCTTGGAAAACATCCTTGCCTCTTACTAAATCGGCCATTTTTCTCATCTTTCTAGGAGAAGTAGGACAATTGTTCAACTTTGCTATAGCAACTTTAAGCTTTTCAGCTTTATTCTGCTCTGCTGTATTTCTTTTTCTGGCACCCATTTTATATAAGTTTACCTATATTAATTATCTTTTACCTTTATCTTTCTTTCCTCCATGACCTCTAAAGGTTCTAGTTGGAGAAAACTCACCTAGCTTGTGACCTACCATATTCTCTGTTACAAATACTGGTACAAACTGCCTACCATTATGTACTCCAAATGTTAAACCAACAAAGTCCGGTGTAACTGTAGACGAACGAGACCAAGTTTTTATCACAGTCTTTTTACCTGAAGCATGAGCTTCATCAACTCTTTGTGCTAACTTGTAATGCACAAATGGTGGTTTTTTCAGCGATCTAGCCATTATCTCTTATTTTTTTCTTTTCTCAATTATAAACTGACTACTAGATTTAGTCTTACTTCTTGTTTTGAATCCTTTAGCCGGAAGACCTTTCCTCGAACGTGGATGCCCACCTGAAGACTTTCCTTCTCCACCACCCATTGGGTGATCAACAGGATTCATGGCTACACCTCTAACTCTTGGTCTTCTACCTAACCATCTTGACTTACCAGCCTTACCTGACCTCTGCAAGTTATGTTCAAAATTTGAAACAGTTCCTACAGTTGCAACGCACTTAACTAATATCATTCTCGTTTCACCTGAAGGTAGCTTAATAACCGCATACTTCCCCTCCCTTGCAACTAATTGCGCTGAAGATCCAGCACTCCTCGCCATAATACCACCTTTTCCTGGTGTAAGCTCTACGTTATGGACAACCGTACCTAAAGGCAAATCGGCTAATGCCATCGTATTACCTAGCTCCGGTATAGCAGTTGGACCAGACATAATCTTCTGTCCTACCTCTATTCCAGCTGGAGCAATTATGTATTTCTTATCTCCATCAGTATACTCTACCAAACATATTCTAGATGTTCTATTTGGATCGTACTCTACTGTTAAAACGGTTGCATCCATGTGCTTATCCCTTTTAAAGTCGATAATCCTATATCTTCTCTTATGACCACCACCTCGATAGCGCATAGTCATTTTCCCAGTATTGTTTCTACCTCCCGACTTTTTCAAAGGTGCCAATAAAGGCTTGTGAGGTTTGTCAGTTGTAATTTCCTCAAAAGTTGAGATAATTTTATGACGCTGTCCTGGTGTAATCGGTTTTAACTTTCTTAATCCCATAATTATATATCTTATAGATTAGCGTAAAAATCAATAGTTTCACCGGCCGCTAAGCTTATAACTGCTTTCTTAATAGAAGGTCTTCTTCCAGAAACTACACCAGTTTTTGTGAACTTACTTTTCAATTTACCATCTACATTAATGGTTCTAACTTCTTTAACACTTACTTTATATTCCAACTCGATAGCCTTTCTAATCTCAATTTTATTAGCATCTTTATTTACTATAAAACAGAACTGATTATGTCTATCGCTAGCTGCAGAAGTCTTTTCAGTGATGAGCGGTTTTATTAATATTGTCTTCATCTCTCTTTACTTTAGAGTTTCCTCAATTTTATTCACACTACCCTCCAACAAAACTAACTTACTACAATTAAGAATATCGTATGTACTTAAATCGTCAGCACACATCACCCTTTGTTTCTTTAAGTTTCTAGAAGACAAATATAAATTTGTGTTATAATCTGGAGTAACAAATAACAATTTATTATCTACCATTTCCATATTCGCTAGTATTGATTTGAAAGCACTTGTTTTTGGAGAATCCATCAACACCGCTTCCATAACAACTATATTGTTCTCTTTAGCCTTGTAGCTTAAAGCAGATTTCCTTGCTAAGCCTTTAACTTTTTTGTTTAGAGAAACTTTGTACGTTCTTGGCTTAGGCCCGAATATAGTACCACCACCTTTGAAAAGCGGATTCTTAATACTACCTGCTCTCGCGGTACCTGTACCCTTTTGCTTTTTGATCTTTCTAGTAGATCCTGCTATCTCTCCTCTCTCTTTTGACTTATTCGTCCCTTGTCTTTGAGAAGCTAAATATCTTTTTACATCCAAGTATATAGCATGATCATTCGGCTCAATACCAAATATAGACTGATCAAGCTTAGCTTTCTTCGAAGTCTTTTTTCCGTCTTTAGCGTAAATTTCTACTTGCATCTTAATTCTGTATTAAAACTGTTGAACCTTTAGCGCCTGGTATAGCACCACTAATAACTACTAGATTTTCATCAGCAAATATCTTCAAGACTTTAAGATTTTGAACAGTAACTCTAACATTACCCATCTGACCTCCCATCTTCATACCTTTGAAAACTCTCGCTGGATCAGAAGCAGCTCCAATTGAACCTGGTGCTCTTAATCTGTTATGCTGTCCGTGAGTCGCTTGTCCTACACCGGCAAATCCATGTCTTTTCACCACACCTTGAAAACCCTTACCTTTAGATGTTCCTACTACATCCACAAACTGTCCTTCTTGAAAAACATCTGTTAAATTAAGTACATCTCCAGCCTTCAATTCCTGAGAGAATCCTTTAAACTCTACTAGAGTTCTCAAAAGATTTCCACCACTCTTTTCGAAGTGACCTTTCAGAGACTTGGTAGTTCTCTTTTCTTTCTTTTCACCATACCCAAGTTGAACAGCTTCATAGCCGTCATTCTCGATGGTTTTGACTTGTGTTACTACACAAGGACCAGTAGATATCACGGTGCATGGTAAGTTCTTACCCTCGGCACTGTACATACTAGTCATACCTATTTTCTTTCCTATTAATCCAGGCATATCTTAATTTTAATAGATACTAATTAAACTTTTATTTCTACCTCTACTCCACTAGGAAGTTCGAGTCTCATTAATGCATCAACAGTTTTAGCACTACTGCTATATATGTCGATTAATCTTTTGTAAGAGCTTAGCTCAAACTGCTCTCTCGCCTTTTTATTCACATGCGGAGAACGTAGTACAGTATAAATTCTTTTATGAGTTGGCAGTGGAATCGGCCCACTAATAACTGCACCTGTCGTTTTTACTGTTTTCACAATCTTCTCAGCACTCTTATCTACTAAGTTATGATCGTAAGACTTTAATTTTATTCTAATTTTCTGAGCCATTGTCCTCTCTAATTATCCTCTTAATTATTCTCCTTTAGATTTCTTGATTACTTCCTCAGCTACACCCTTTGGTGCTGGAGCGAAGTGTGAGAACTCCATAGTTGAAGTTGCTCTACCCGATGTTATAGTTCTAAGATCTGTCACATAACCAAACATTTCTGAAAGAGGAACTTTAGCGTTCACAACGGTAGCACCGTTTCTCTCTGAAGAACCTTCGATTAGACCTCTTCTTTTATTTAAATCTCCGATAACATTACCCATATTCTCTTCTGGAGTAACTACTTCCAACTTCATCATAGGCTCCAATAAAACAGGATTACACTGTGGTAAAGCTGCTCTATACGCCATCTTAGCACATAGCTCAAAAGATAAAGCATCAGAATCTACTGCATGGAAACCTCCATCTTTCAACTCCACACTAAGTGAATCTAATGGATATCCCGCCAACACCCCGTTAGCCATTGCCATCTTAAACCCTTTCTCAACTGAAGGAACAAATTCTCTAGGAACATTCCCCCCTTTCACGCTATTCTTGAAGACAAGACCCGGATTCTCAGGATCATCATTAGGTGATATCTCCACCACTATATCGGCAAATTTACCACTACCCCCTGACTGCTTCTTGTAAACCTCTCTATGTCTTATGCTTCCACTAATAGCCTCTTTGTATGAAACTTGTGGAGCTCCTTGGTTACACTCAACTTTAAATTCCCTTTTAAGTCTATCTAAAATAATCTCTAAGTGTAACTCACCCATTCCACTTATGATGGTCTGGCCAGTATCTTCATCAGTTTTCACTTGGAACGTTGGATCTTCTTCCGCTAATTTATTTAGCGACATACCTAACTTATCCGCATCAGCTTGAGTTTTTGGCTCAATAGCTATACCAATTACAGGATCCGGAAAATCCATTGACTCAAGCACTATAGGGTTCTTTTCGTCACAAAGAGTATCACCCGTCTTTATATCTTTAAATCCAACTAACGCCGCAATATCACCAGCTTGTAACGTATCTATCTGATTTTGCTTATTGGCGTGCATTTGGAATATTCTACTAATTCTTTCTTTCTTTCCTGTTCTTGTATTTAAAACATAAGAACCAGAAGGCAGAACACCCGAATATGCTCTTGTAAAACAAAGCCTACCCACAAAAGGATCTGTTGCAATTTTAAAAGCTAATGCTGCAAACGGCTCATCAACACTTGGCTTTCTAGAAGTCGGCTCATCTGTATCTGGATTAACGCCTTCTATTGCCACAGTATCCATAGGTGATGGAAGAATTTCCATAACCATATCGAGCATGGTTTGCACTCCTTTATTTTTAAATGCTGATCCGCACATCATTGGAACTACTTTACCAGCGATTGTCGCTTCTCTCAACGCATCCAAAATCTCTCTTTCCGTTAGCGATTCAGAATCTTCGAAATACTTTTCCATCAGATTATCATCAAACTCCGCTACCGCTTCCAAAAGCGCTTCTCTAAGCTCTCTTGCCTCATCTATGATATCAGCTGGAATTTCAATCTCTTCAAAAGTCATCCCTTGATCATGCTCATTCCAAACAATACCTCTGAAATTAATCAAATCAACCACTCCCTTGAAATCATCCTCTGCACCAATATTAATCTGCAGCGGTAAAGCATGCGACCCTAACATCTCTCTAACCTGACCACAAACCTTCAAGAAGTCTGCGCCTTGACGATCCATTTTATTCACAAAACCAATTCTTGGCACGTTGTAATTATCGGCTAATCTCCAATTAGTTTCTGATTGTGGCTCAACACCATCAACAGCACTAAACAAGAAAACCAAACCATCCAACACTCTTAAAGAACGATTAACCTCAACAGTAAAATCAACGTGACCTGGAGTATCGATGATATTCACATGATATTCCTGACCTCTATAATCCCAGTTCAATGTAGTAGCCGCTGAAGTAATTGTAATACCTCTTTCCTGCTCCTGAGCCATCCAATCCATTGTAGCCGCTCCATCATGAACCTCTCCAATTTTATGACTAACTCCACCATAATAAAGAATACGCTCAGTCGTAGTAGTCTTACCGGCATCAATATGCGCAGCAATACCAATATTTCTTGTATATGTTAAATTTCTTTTTGCCATCGTCCTGGTGGAAATTTCCTTATAATCTATTGTTAGAACCTAAAATGAGAGAATGCTTTGTTAGCCTCAGCCATTCTATGTGTATCTTCTTTTTTCTTGAAAGCTGCTCCTTCCTCTTTAGCTCCAGCGATAATCTCACCTGCTAATTTTTCACTCATCGACTTCTCGTTCCTTTTTCTCGAGTAGCTAATCAACCATTTCATACCCATACTTAACTTTCTACTATCTCTTATAGGCATTGGGATCTGAAACGTAGCCCCTCCTACTCTCTTGCTTCTAACCTCAACAGCCGGAGTGATATTCTCCAATGCTTTTTTCCACTGCTCCAACCCGTCTTCACCTGTCTTTTCAGAAACCTTATCTATAGCATCATAAAAGATTTTAAAAGATGTATTCTTCTTACCATCTAACATAAGGTTATTCACAAACCTTGTAACTAGAGTTTCGTTAAACCTTGGGTCAGGTAACGTCCTGTGTTTCTTTGCCGTTCTTCTTCTCATGGTCGGATATTATTTCTTAGGTCTTTTAGCTCCGTATTTACTTCTTCTTTGAGTCCTTCCCTCTACAC
>LAQC01000010.1:83174-93870 GCA_000981645.1 Cryomorphaceae bacterium ASP10-05a
AGTGCTCTTGTAAGTTATGTCCTTCACCTCCGATATAGGCATTCACCTCTTTACCGTTGGTTAATCTAACTCTAGCCACCTTTCTCATAGCTGAGTTAGGCTTCTTTGGAGTAGTAGTATAAACTCTAACACAAACACCTCTTCTTTGAGGACAAGAGTCTAGCGCTGCTGACTTGCTCGTGGTAGTCTTACTTACTCTACCTTTTCTTATTAATTGTTGTATTGTTGGCATTCTCGTTAATTTCTAAACATTCTGCATGCAATATTCTTCCAAACCAATTTTTTTGGGTGTGCAAATGTACTAATCTTTTTAGAGATACCAATACCCTGCTTTTAATAATTTCCAAAAAAAAAAAGATTATGGTAATAATTGGTTGTTAGGCTTTTTTACTCTAAGACCCTTAATCACTGATGAACAGTACTTTATTGACCAATAAAAAGAACATGTTATTTATTCATATCCACCAAAAATCTTTCTTTAATTTTGAGCAATGGAATTTCTCCAAGAATTAAACAAGCCTCAGTTAGAAGCTGCCACTCATATCAATGGACCAATGATGGTTATAGCTGGCGCAGGCTCCGGCAAAACGAGGGTTTTAACCTATCGCATAGCTCATCTCATTAATAATGGCGTTGATCCTTTTAACATCATTTCTTTAACTTTCACCAACAAAGCTGCAAGGGAAATGAAAACTCGAATCAGCGATATCATTGGTGAAAACGAGGGGCGAAATATATGGATGGGAACATTTCACTCCATCTTTTCTCGAATACTAAGAATTGAAGCAGAGAAACTAAACTACCCCTCCAATTTTACTATTTACGACACTCAGGATACTAAGAGCTTACTGAAATCGATAATAAAAGAATTAGGGATTGACGATAAAGTGTATAAAGTGGGCATGGTATATGGAAGGATAAGCGGTGCAAAAAACAACCTTATCTCTGCTGTAAATTATGCTACAAATCCTGAGATACAAGAGGAAGATAAAAGAACAGGAAAACCAGAAATCGGAAGAATATACAAAACATACGTCCAAAGATGTTTTAGGTCAGGAGCGATGGATTTTGACGATTTACTATTCAATACCAACGTTCTATTAAGAGACTTCCCTGAAGTACTAGTCAAATATCAGCACAAGTTTAAATACATCCTTGTGGATGAGTATCAAGACACCAACTTTAGTCAGTATTTAATTATTAAACAGCTCGCTGCTGCCCATGAGAACATATGTGTGGTTGGAGATGATGCTCAGTCCATTTATAGCTTCAGAGGCGCTAACATTCAAAATATTTTAAATTTCCAAAAAGATTATCCTGACTTTAATATTTACAAGCTTGAGCAAAATTACAGGAGCTCAAAAACCATCGTAGAGGCCGCGAACAGCGTTATAGCAAACAACAAGGAGCAGATTCCAAAAGAAGTATGGACCTCTAATGAAGAGGGGGACAAAATAAAATTGCAACGCTCTTTATCTGACAATGATGAGGGCGTTTTCGTGGCCAACGAAATATTTAATCTCAAGAACAATAAACAATTATCTAACGATAAATTTGCCATACTGTATCGAACCAATGCTCAGTCTAGATCCTTTGAAGAAGCACTAAGAAGACTGAACTTGGCCTATAAAATTTATGGAGGACAATCGTTCTATCAGAGAAAAGAAATTAAAAATCTACTCGCCTATTTTCGATTAGCGGCCAACAACAATGATGAAGAAGCTTTAAAAAGAGTCATCAATTACCCTGCTCGAGGAATAGGTAAGACGAGCCTGGACAAACTAACTATTGCCGCCAATGAAAATTCAACATCGCTCTGGGAGGTTATTCAATCTCCATCAAAATTTGGCCTAAAATTTAATTCAGCCACTCTAAATAAGTTCGAATCCTTTTATTCTATGATAAGAAGCTTCAGCGTTAGATTAGACAGCACTGATGCTTATGACTTAGCTAAAGAAATGGCTAAGACTACTGGAATTCTGCAGGAATTAGGTGGAGACAAAACACCTGAAGGAATAAGTAAGTTTGAAAATATTCAGGAATTACTCAATGGAATAAAGGAATTCTCAGATTCAGACGGAGATAATGACTTGAAAAAACTCAGCGACTTTCTGATTGACGTAGCTCTGTTAACAGATGCGGACGCAGAAGATGACTCTGAACCCAAAGTTTCTCTCATGACCATACATGCAGCTAAAGGGTTAGAGTTCCCTGTTGTGTTTGTCGTAGGATTAGAAGAGAACTTATTCCCTTCACAGCTCTCCTTAAACTCTAGAGCCGATTTAGAAGAGGAAAGAAGACTTTTTTATGTAGCTATTACAAGAGCAGAAAAAACACTTGTTTTGAGTTATGCTCAAACTAGGTTTAGATGGGGTAATCTTATCCAATGTGAACCAAGTAGGTTTGTAGACGAAATAGATGTCCGCTTCCTTGAGTTGCCTTCTAAAATAACTGAACCAAAAAGAAAGGCATTCTCATTTGATCAAGAAAGAATGAATTTCAGTTCTACTGGAAATTCAACTTCTCAAAACCCAAATTTAAAGCCAGTAAGGAAACTAAAGACAAGTACTCCAAGTAATTTTGAATCAGATGACGCTAACCTTATAGCAACAGGAATGGAGGTCATGCACGAAAAATTCGGTAAAGGAAAGGTTATTTCCACTGAAGGTGAATCGCCGAATAAAAAAGCTACCGTTTTCTTTCCTAGGGTTGGCCACAAACAACTCTTACTTCGATTCGCTAAAGTTAAGATTCTGAACTAAAACAAAAAATTATCCTTTAATAGAGTTAAATTTGCAACGCAATAAAGTTTTGAAAAATGGAGGTATTTAAAATGGAGTATAATTCAAGCAGACCTGATTTAATTATACCTGAATATGGAAGGAATGTCCATAATATGGTGGCTTACGCATTGGAACTAGCGGATAGAGATGAACGAAACAAGGCTGTAAGCGCTATTATTAGTGTTATGGGACAACTTTCTCCGCACTTAAGAGATGTGGAAGACTACAAACACAAGCTTTGGGATCATTTGCACATCATAAGCAATTTTGAATTGGATGTAGATTCCCCATACGCAAAACCTGCGCCAGAAGAACTAGCAGAAAAACCTCAGAGAGTTCCTTACCCACAATCTAATTTGAAATACGGTCATTACGGAAAGAACATTCAGAACATTATTAATGTTTGTAAGGACTTCGAAGAAGGTGAGGAGAAGGAGCAGTTAAAAGTTGTTATAGCCAACTTAATGAAAAGACATTATATGGTATATAACCAAAGTTCAGTTGTAGACCACACTATAAAAAAACAACTCAGAGAAATGAGTGATGGAAAGCTAGAACTGGCAGAGGACGTCCAGCTAGCCCATGTAGCTGACATTCCAACAGCTACCAAAGCACATCACCATAAAAAGAAAAAAGCCCCATTTAAAAAGAATTATAAGAAGCGATAGACATTTCCATTTTCAGATGTCAATAAAAAACTCAGAGATTTTTCTTTGAGTTTTTTTTTGTGCCAAATTTACTGAGAATTTAAAAAATTAAAATGTCGTCATTTATAGTAGAAGGAGGCCACCAATTAAAAGGTGAAGTAACACCACAGGGAGCAAAGAACGAAGCGTTGCAAATTTTATGTGCAGTTCTTTTAACATCCGAGGAAGTCGTCATAAAAAACATTCCTGACATTGTAGATGTAAAAAAACTAATAGACCTACTTCAAGATTTAGGTGTAGAAGTGAATAAACTATCTGAATCCGATTATTCATTCAAAGCAGAAAACGTAAACTTAGATTACCTGGAGTCTGAGGAGTTTAAAAAGAAGGGGGCTTCATTAAGAGGGTCAATTATGATAGTAGGTCCGCTTCTAGCCCGTTTCGGCAAAGGCTTCATTCCGAAACCAGGAGGAGATAAGATAGGAAGAAGAAGATTAGATACCCACTTTATCGGTTTTCAAAAACTCGGAGCGAAATTTGACTACGACCCTGTAAATCAATTCTACAGAGTAACAGGAACTCCACTTAAAGGAGCCTACATGCTGCTAGACGAGGCTTCTGTTACCGGAACAGCTAACATCGTAATGGCAGCCAGCATGGCGGAGGGAGAAACGACAATTTACAACGCTGCCTGCGAACCATACTTACAGCAGCTATGTGAGATGATTAATAGAATGGGAGGTAAGATTACTGGCGTTGGCTCTAATTTGTTAAAAATAGAAGGTGTGAAGTCCCTAAAAGGGACAGCACATAGAGTGCTTCCTGACATGATAGAAATCGGAAGTTTCATAGGGCTTGCTGCCATGACAGGTTCTGAAATTACCATAAAAGATGTTTCTTATGATAAGTTAGGAGTTATACCTACTATTTTCAGAAGAATGGGAATTAAACTGGAGAGAAGAGGAGACGATATATACGTTCCAGCTCAAAAGAATTATGAAATCGAATCATTTATTGATGGCTCAATAATGACTATTTCCGATGCCCCTTGGCCAGGTTTTACCCCAGATTTGTTGAGCATAGTTTTAGTCACTGCTACTCAAGCAAGAGGCTCGGTACTTATTCATCAAAAAATGTTTGAGAGTAGACTTTTCTTTGTGGATAAACTAATCGATATGGGAGCTAAAATAATCCTATGTGATCCTCACAGAGCCACAGTAATAGGCTTAGATAAAAAAGCTCCTCTAAAAGGAGTTACAATGACAAGCCCTGATATTAGAGCAGGCGTATCGCTTTTAATCGCAGCGCTTTCTGCTGAAGGAACTAGTACAATTCACAATATCAACCAAATAGACAGAGGATACCAAAATATTGACACTCGACTAAGGGCTCTCGGAGCTAAAATCACAAGAGTAGACTCTCCGAAATAGCGCACTATTTTTAGTGGAACAGTGTTTGTATATAACAAGAAGAAGATATAACTTTAAGAAAAAATTAAAAGAATAATATGAAAGCTCGAAATATAACCATGATTTTAGTCTTAGCCCTTCTAGGGTTTGGCTTTAGTATAGAAAACGGGGTGAAGATAGGAACTACCGTAGGAGATCAGGCACCAGAATTATCACTAAAAGGGCTAAATGGAGAAACGATCAAACTTTCCGATTTAAAAGGAAAAATTGTACTAGTCGATTTTTGGGCAAGCTGGTGTGGACCCTGTAGAAGAGAAAACCCTAATGTAATTCGTGCTTACAAGAAATACCAAAAAGCCAAGTTCCATAGGGCTGAAGGCTTTGAAGTTTTAAGCGTTTCATTAGACAAGAATAAAGAGGCTTGGGAGGCGGCAGTAAAAAAAGATGGCCTATTCTGGGATTATCATGTAAGCGACTTAAAAGGTTGGTCTTCTGAAGCAGCAGGACTGTATAATGTCTCGTCTATCCCCACTAGTTTTTTAATCGATGAAAACGGTGTTATTCTCGCTAAGAACCTGAGAGGTATGGGTATAGATAAAGCGGTAGACGCACATGTGAAAAAATTCAAATAGCTCCTAACTCGATTTTATTTTTAAAGCAGGCTTCTAGCCTGCTTTTTTTTGTCTAAAAATCAGGTACAGTCTTGATTATTAATCATCATAAAAAAAGAAATCTATTGTCGCTGTAAGGCAGAATAGCCACCATAATGTCAGTCTATTAGTCTAGCCAAAATGGAAAGATTGACAGTTTGTCATTAATGTTAGTGCTGGCAGTATCTTTGCCTCCGAAACTGAAGAAAATTAAATCAAGAATATGTCTACAGAAAACGAAGCAAAAGAAACGGAGAAAGCACAACAGGAAGAGGTAATTAATCAAGAAGCTGAACAGGAATCCAAAGATACAGCCGAAACTACAGAACCTGCACTTTCACCATTAGAAGTAGCTGAAAACGAATCGAAAGAGTGGAAGGATAAATACTTAAGACTTTATGCTGAGTTCGATAATTTCAGAAAGAGAAACGCTAAGGAAAGAATCGACCTAATTAAGTCTGCTAGTAAGGATTTATTAAAAGATATAATACCAGCCTTAGATGATTTTGATAGAGCAATATCTGCCAATGCTACAAATGATGACATTGATGCAGTTAAAGAAGGTTTCGAATTAATAAGAGGTAAAACTTTTAGAGTTCTTGAAGGAAAAGGACTCGTAGCTATGGACTCCATAGGAAAACCATTCGATGTAGAGCACCACGAAGCTATTACAAATATTCCTGCACCCTCCGAGGACATGAAGAACAATGTAGTAGATGTCATAGAAAAAGGCTACTTCTTAAATGACAAGGTACTTAGGTTCGCTAAGGTGGTGGTAGGACAATAATTATAAAAGAGTTTTAGATGTCAAAAAGAGATTACTACGAAATATTAGATTTAAGCAAGGGAGCTTCTGAGGGAGAGATAAAAAAAGCTTATCGAAAGATGGCTATTAAGTATCATCCTGATAAAAACCCAGATGATTCATCTGCTGAAGCTAAATTTAAAGAAGCTGCTGAAGCTTATGATATATTAAGTGACGGAAACAAAAAAGCACGTTACGATCAGTATGGACATGCCGGAATGGGCCAAGGCGGAGGTTTTGGCGGTGGTGGCGGTGGCATGAATATGGACGACATTTTCAGCCAGTTTGGTGACATCTTCGGAGGCGGAGGTGGTGGTGGAGGATTTGGTGGCTTCGGAGGTGGAGGCAGAAGAGTGCGAAGAGTCAAGGGGTCTAACCTAAGAATTAAGGTTAAACTCTCTCTCGCAGACATCGCCACAGGAGTTCAGAAAAAAATAAAAGTATTCAAGCTAGTAAATGTAGATGGAGTTGAATATGGTGAATGCTCTACATGCCGGGGAACGGGACAAATTACTAGGGTATCAAACACTATTCTTGGACAAATGCAAACAAGTGCAACCTGCACTACTTGTCATGGGTCAGGTCAGAAAATCACTAGCAGACCTAAAGGAACTGATGAGAATGGACTAGACAGAAAAGAGGAAGTTGTAACCATCGATATTCCAGCTGGCGTAGAAGAGGGAATGCAGCTTAATGTGAGTGGCAAAGGAAATGCAGCTCCATTTGGAGGAGTACCTGGAGATTTAATAGTACTTATCGAAGAGGAAGAGCATCTAGAATTGCACCGCGAAGGACAAAATTTACATTATGACCTCTATGTAAACTTCATAGACGCAGCGATAGGTAATCAAGTGGAAGTGCCATTAATAGAGGGGAAAGCTAAGATTAAGATCGAAGCTGGTACTCAGAGTGGAAAAACGCTAAGGTTAAAAGGAAAAGGACTTCCTTCTGTTCAATCCTACGGAAGCGGTGATTTACTAGTTCATTTTAATGTGTGGACACCACAGAAGTTAAGCTCTGAAGAAAAAGATATCTTACAGAAACTTAAAGACTCTGAAAACTTCAATCCTCAACCTGGATCTAAAGACAAGGGCTTTTTCAAGAAAGTAAAAGAAATGTTCAGTTAAGAAATAAATCACTGAACACCTTAATTATAAAGGACAGGAGTTAACATCTTTTTAGGAGCTTCTGTCCTTTTTTCTGCTCTAAATATTTAGAAATTTTAGATTTGTATTAAACCATTTTTTAAATGTCAAAACTCATACTAGAGGCCAAACACATCGTTAAGAACTATGCTAGCCATAGAGCATTAAATGATGTAAGCATAGCCGTTCCTGAAAAAACTATTTTTGGGTTATTGGGCCCTAATGGAGCTGGTAAAACTTCATTAATTAGGATAATCAATCAGATTACTGGTCCAGATTCTGGTGAGATTTTTTTAGATGGGGAGTTACTAAACCGATCACACATTAAAGACATCGGCTATTTACCAGAAGAAAGAGGCTTGTACAAAAAAATGAAAGTAGGAGAGCAATCACTATATCTAGCTCAACTCAAAGGCATGGACAAATCTGTAGCGAAGGTCAAGCTCATGGAGTGGTTTGAGCGATTCGAAATATCTGAATGGTGGAATAAAAAAGTAGATGAGCTCTCTAAAGGAATGGCTCAGAAAATTCAGTTCATTACCACTGTGCTGCATGAACCTAAACTTTTAATATTAGACGAGCCATTTAGTGGGTTCGACCCTATTAACACTAACCTGGTAAAATCTGAAATACTAAGGTTAAAAGAAAAAGGAACTAGTATCATCTTATCTACTCACAATATGGGTTCTGTAGAAGAGATCTGTGATTCGATAGCGCTCATAAATAAAAGTGAAAAATTACTAGACGGGACTGTTAAAGACATTAAAGACCAATTTAAAACTCAAACCTACGAACTGGATTTCACCGGAAGTATTATAGGATTTACCAATGCCCTTTGGACTAACTTCGAACTACTAGAAAAAGAAACTGATGGAGATAACCATAAGTGCAGAGTAAAAATTCTAAATGACAAAATGGAATTAAACGATTTACTATCCTCCACTTTACCTGAAGTGAAGTTCAATAGTATAAGTGAAGTAATTCCTAGTATGAATGACATCTTTATTCAAGCAATAGAGACTAAAAATGCACAATCATGAATAAGACTTCATTAATCATTAAAAGAGAATATTTAACTAGGGTCACTAAAAAGTCATTTCTAATAGTCACCTTTTTAGTTCCCTTTCTCTTCGTAGCAGTATTTGCTGGAGTTATCGCTTTAGGCGTATCAGACAGTACTAACCATAATGTTCTAGTGGTAGATTCTTCCGGTATTTTATCTAATAATATAAATGGCAAGATTATCCCTATCAATACAGAAAGATGGAAAAATGCTAAAGACAGCAGCATCGTTTACAACTTCACTCACGAAGAAATCGAGGTTCAAGCATTTCTCGATAGCGACTATACTTTAAAGATAAGTATAGACGATCAGACAGTGAATGATGAGAATGTCCCTATGCTCTATAAGGATCTTCCATCAAGCATTATCTCTACCCAGATAGAAAACAATCTGCAAGATGATTTTCAGGAATATACATGGGAGACATTCTTAAATGTAAAGCCTGAAGATTACAAAAAAGCAGAAGTCAACATTGATTTAGTTGAACAGGATGCCGAGAATCTAGATGTAGAAGACCCTCATTTAAGAACAAGAGGTTGGATAGGTTACGCCCTATCTCTTATAATCTACATGACCATCTTCCTTTTCGGTTCTTTAGTAATGAGAGGCGTACTGGAAGAAAAAATGAGTCGAATAGTAGAAGTACTTATCTCTTCTGTAAAACCATTCCAACTGTTAATGGGGAAAATAATAGGGGTTGGGCTAGTAGGACTTACCCAATTCATACTTTGGATTGGCCTTTTTGCTGTGATTTCAGCAGTAGGGATTGGCATTATATCTAGTCAGACTGATGTTTCTGAATTAGCCGCTCAAGTAGAAAACGGAAATGTAATCTCTCAAGATGCATCTATGGAACAAGCTTTAGCCAGCATGGGACAGGCAGGAGATTACATAGAAGCTGCATTTTCCATGAATTGGACATTAGTAGCACTCTGCTTTATTTTCTATTTTTTAGGAGGATATCTACTTTATGGTTCGCTAATGGCAGCAGCTGGATCGGCAGTAGATGCAGAAGCAGATTCTCAACAATTCTTAGTCCCTATAACTATTCCTTTGATCGCAGCTATTATGTTATCTCGGCTAGTCATTGTAAATCCTGAAAGTACCATAGCTACAGTATTTAGTATTTTCCCTCTTACCTCCCCTATTATTATGTTGGTGAGAGTTTCGATGGGTAGCTTTGAATGGTGGGAATTAGCCCTTTCTATGATAGTTCTCATCGCTACATTTATAGGAACTGTAGCCTTAGCAGGTAAAATATACCGAACCGGAATTCTGATGTACGGAAAGAAGGTGTCTTATAGGGAACTATGGAAATGGTTAAAGTACTAGTATGCGCGTTGCAATAATTGACCTCGGCACAAACACCTTCAATCTGTTGATTGCGGAAATCACTGACAGTGGTTTTCAACTCATAGCCAAGGAAAAACAAGCGGTTAAACTTGGTAAGTCTGGATTGAAAGAAGGCCAAATTATGCCTGATGCTTTTATTAGAGGAGTTAAAGCTATGGTTCACTATAAACAAGTTATAGACCACCATCAAGTAACCGAAATTAAAGCTATAGCTACTTCTGCTATGAGAGATTCTTCTAACTCAGGGGAGTTTCAAAGAGAAGTCCTAAAATCTACTGGAATACAAATAGACATTATATCAGGTCAAGAAGAAGCATCCCTAATCCAAAAAGGAGTAGAACTAACTTTACCAGACGGCTTAGAGGATTACGTTATTATGGACGTGGGTGGAGGAAGTACTGAATTCATTATCGTAAAAAATAAGTTAGTCGTTTGGTCCAAAAGCTATAATCTTGGAGTAAGTAGGTTATTAGATTGGTTAAATCCGTCTGATCCTATTGCAGCCTCTGAAAGAGACAGATTATCTGAACGACTGTCACATGAACTGAAGGACTTGTATGACGCTATTGTTAAGCATAAGACAAATACACTAATCGGTAGCAGCGGCTCATTTGACTCTATTCACGATATGCTGGAATGGGATATACACGAGGACTACTCATCAAATCAAATAGACTTCAATGAAATTGATCTCGCAGATTATTTCTCACTGCACAATAAATTGGTAGCTTCTACTCTAAAAGAAAGACACTCTACGAATGGATTGCTGACTATGCGTGCCGACATGATGGTAATTTCGAGTCTAGAAATTTTTGAGGTGATTAGAGCGACTAAGGTCAGC
>LAQC01000010.1:93999-117977 GCA_000981645.1 Cryomorphaceae bacterium ASP10-05a
ATAAGAAATTCTTTAAAGGAAATTTTAGAGTACGAAAAATATCAAGTCGATACCGCAGAGGACGGAGCTGCGGGGCTTCATCTATTGAGCAAGGAGAAATTTGATGTCATTTTTTGTGATATAAAGATGCCTAAAATGGATGGCCTAGAAGTTTTAAGTAAAATTCAAGAATTAGGTTTAGATGTTCCTGTAATAATGATCTCTGGTCATGGAACGGTGGATACTGCAGTGGATGCTTTGAAAAATGGAGCCTATGACTTCATCCAAAAGCCATTAGATCTAAATAGAATATTAGTTACTCTTAGAAATGCTACCGACCAATCTACGTTAGTCAAGGAAACTCAAATTCTAAAAAAGAAAATTCACGCCAGTAAGACTTCTGATATCGTCGGGGAATCAAGCTCTATTCAAGACATAAAAGACATGATAGACACTGTGGCTCCTACCGATGCTAGAGTTCTAATCACTGGTGGCAACGGCTCAGGAAAAGAACTAGTAGCACGACAGCTACATGAAAAAAGCGCTAGACATAAAGCACCATTTATAGAAGTAAACTGTGCCGCTATTCCAAGCGAGCTAATCGAAAGCGAACTTTTCGGTCATGAAAAAGGAGCCTTTACATCCGCGATTAAACAGCGCAAGGGCAAGTTCGAACAAGCTGATGGAGGCACACTATTTTTAGATGAAATAGGAGACATGAGTTCAAGTGCTCAGGCGAAAGTGCTAAGAGCACTTCAAGAAAACCGAATTACTCGAGTAGGCGGCGAGAAAGACATCAAAGTTAATGTTAGAATTCTAGCTGCTACGAATAAAAATCTCCGAGAAGAAATAGACGCAGGAAGATTCAGAGAGGATTTATTTCATAGACTGAGCGTGATCCTTATTCATGTTCCCAGTTTGAATGAAAGAAGAGATGATATTCCAATGCTAGCTGATTTCTTCATTGCTAAAATTTGTAATGAATATGGTATGGCCAAAAAGAAAATAGATGCTAAAGCGATAAAAGAACTTCAACTCGTTAACTGGACAGGTAATATAAGAGAGTTTAGAAACATTATAGAAAGACTAATAATTCTATGTCCAGAAATAATAGAAGCTAGCCATGTCAAACAATACGCCAACCCTAACCCTGAGTAAAAGATCTTTTACTTTGTACACGAAAAGAGGCAACCCAGACAACATTTTAACGTCTTACCTACGAAGCCCTATTGCAAAGGTTTCATTAAACACTAAAAATTAGACATCATGGAATTATTCACCAACCCGCTTTCAAGCATTGTAGCCATATTTTCTAACATGAGTATTGGAATGATGATAGTTCTTCCACTTCTCTTCATAATCGGTCTTGTAGCTAAATGGCGACTATTTGATAAATGTGGATTATCTAAGAAAGAAATCTTATTAGGAACTTTTCTTCCTGTGTATGACTTTTACTTAACACTTAAAATTGTAGGAAGACCTGGCTCACACTTTGGTTTCTTCTTTATTCCTTTATTTAATATATTCTTCGTAGTAAAAGTATTATTCGAACTATTGAACAGCTTCGGTAAATTTCACATAGTGGATTACGCCTTAGCCATTTTATTTAGCATTCTATACTTTCTAAATTTAGGCTTAGCTTATAATGAAGTTTATTATGGAACTGTTTACGACAAGTCTAATGAAGAATTAGCTGCAATGAAAGCTAAGGCAGAAAGAGCCCTAGCTTAATTCTCTTTAACATATTTATGAAAGGAAGGTCTTAGCTTTAGCTAGGACCTTTTCTATTCCAGAAACATCTGAACCACCAGCAGTAGCAAAAAAGGCCTGTCCACCACCACCTCCTTTAATGTCTGCGGCCAATTCTTTAATTATATTCCCAGCGTGCAATCCTTTCTTACTTATAGTATCATCTCCGACTAGACATGAAATAACCGGTTTGCCTCCCGCATCTGTAGCCAAAACGAGTAAAATGTCTTTGTACTCTTTACGCAACTCGAAAGCTAAATCTTTAATTCCGTTGGCATCCAAATCCACTTTTGCAGACAGAAATGACGTTCCATTAATTTCAATAATTTCTTTTTTAATCGCTTCAGACATTCCGGCAGCTGCGTCCTTCTTTAGTAAGAGAATTTGTTTTTCTAAATTACTATTCTTCTTTTGAAGGTCTTCTACAGCCTTAACCAAATCCCTAGGTGATTTAAGAATCCCTTTTAACGACTTCATCTGAGAAGATAGCTCCGTTATGTAACTAGCACATTTCTCTCCAGACACTGCCTCGATTCTTCTTATCCCACTAGCTACTGCTCCTTCAGATGTGATTTTAAAATAGCCTATACTTCCTGTGTTAGACACATGAGTACCGCCACATAATTCAGCACTATCACCAAACTTTATCAATCGTACTTTATCTCCATACTTTTCTCCGAAAAGCATCAAGGCTCCTTCTAATCTAGCCTCCTCTAAAGTAGAGTCTCTGTTTTCTTCTAGCTCAATATTCTCACGAATAAGGTCATTTACCATACGTTCTACTTCCTCCAATTCTTCCTCGCTCACCTTACTGAAATGAGAAAAATCAAATCTTAAGTAATCCGCATTTACCAAACTACCTTTCTGCTCGACGTGACTCCCTAAAACAGTTCTAAGCGCCAAATGCACCAAATGGGTAGAAGTATGATTAGCTGCAGTCGATGTTCTGCTCACAGAATCTACAGCACATCTCCAGACTCCTGCCAATTCAGTAGGTAATTTTTCTGTGTAATGTAAAGTCTGATTATTCTCTTTCTTGGTAGTGAACACTAAAATCTCATCTGTCCCATTAGTGAGTACTCCAGAATCACCCACCTGTCCTCCACCTTCTGCATAGAACGGTGAAATATCTAGAGTAAACTGAAAGAACACTTTGTTCTTTTGCTTAATCTCCCTCCACTCAGCTATTTTACTCTCAGAAATCAACTTGTCATACCCTATGAAATCAGTTTTTTTAACTGTACTCAAAGTATTCCAATCCTTAGTCTCTAACTTCGTAGCAGCACGAGATCTCTCTTTTTGTTTCTGCAATTCTCCCTCGAATCCCTTTTCATCTACCTCTCTTCCTGCTTCCGTGATCATTAATCTGGTTAAATCAAATGGAAATCCAAAGGTGTCATATAACTCGAATGCTACTTCACCACTGATGACATCAGTTTTATTTTCATTCATATAATTTTCTAATCGAACTATACCTTTCTCTAGTGTTCTATGAAAATTCTCTTCTTCTTCCTTTATCACTCTTGTTATAAGCGCTTCTTGAGACTTTAACTCAGTGAAATAATCTCCCATTTCTCGTACTAAGTCCTTAACTAACTCGTAGATAAAAGCTTCTTTAATTTCTAATACAGAGAATGAATATCGAATAGCCCTTCTCAAAATCCTTCTAATGACATAACCTGCTCCAGTATTAGAAGGCAATTCACCGTCTGCAATAGCAAAGGAAACTGCTCTTAAGTGATCAGCAACAACACGTATGGCTATATCTGATTTTTCAGAAGCACCATATTTCACTCCACTTTTAGCTGCTATTTTCTGAATGTAAGGCTGGAATACATCAGTGTCATAATTACTAGTCTTGCGTTGCAACGCCATAACTAACCGCTCCATACCCATACCTGTATCAATATGTTTATTAGGCAGAGGAGACAATTCTCCCTTAGCATTTCTGGAAAACTCCATAAACACCAAATTCCAAACCTCTACTACCTGAGGGTGATCCTTATTTACTAGACTTTCTCCAGAAACTTGCGCCTTTTCTTCTGGAGACCTCATATCTACATGGATCTCAGAACATGGACCGCATGGACCACTCTCCCCCATTTCCCAGAAATTATCCTCTCTATCAAACTCTAAAATTCTGTCCTCTTCGACCAACCCTTTCCAAATATCTCTAGCCTCATCATCTCTACCCAGCCCATCTTTTTCGTCACCACTGAAAATTGACACGTATAAATCTTGCTTTGGAATTTCATAAACCTCAGTTAATAACTCCCAAGCCCATGAAATAGCTTCTTTTTTAAAATAATCGCCGAAGGACCAGTTACCGAGCATTTCAAACATTGTATGATGATATGTATCTACACCTACTTCTTCTAAATCATTATGCTTACCCGACACACGCAGGCATTTCTGAGAATCGGTTATTCTCGCATTTTTTATTTCAGAATTCCCTAAAAACAAATCCTTAAACTGATTCATTCCTGCATTCGTAAACATTAACGTAGGATCATCCTTTATTACCATAGGAGCACTAGCCACTATATGGTGCTTTTTAGACTCAAAAAACTCTAAAAATTTAGCTCTTATTTCTCTTGCTGTCATGTTATTCATGTTTGCGATTCACATTGCTTTTACGCGAATTTTAGCGCTGCAAAGGTAAATCAATTTTTGTCTAACTTTGCAGCCACAAAATCAGAATAGTTTGGCTAAATCAAAGTTTAGATACAATCCTAAGACTCTCGAATATGAGAAGATCTCTTTAAGAGTTAAAGACTATTTTCTGAAGGGATCATTATATATCATTCCTTTAGTCATTCTTTCAGGAGTATTTGGTTGGTTAATTAGTAGCAGTATTGACTCTCCTGGAGAGTTAGAAGCTAAAAACGAAAATCGTTTTCTGAAAGTTCAGCTCACAGAAATCAAAAAAGAGCTTCGGAATTTAAAATCATTTGCTAAAGACATACAAGAGAAAGACGATGATTTATATAGAACTATTTTTGAATCAGAGCCCTACCCTGACCATAAAAGGAATCTATCTATAGGAGGAATAAATAGGTATGATGGCTTAGAAGGATATGATATAAGCACGGAGCTGATAGAGACTAAAAAACTTCTTAGTAAAGTAACACGTGGACTTGTCGCTCAATCAAAGTCTTTCGAAGAGGTTTTTGATTTAGTTAAAAACCAAGAGGATTTCTTAGCGCACATTCCAGCTATTCAGCCGGTTTCTAATAAAGACCTGACTAGAATGGCTTCTGGTTTCGGCATGAGAATTCACCCTATCTATAGGGTTCTCAAAATGCATTGGGGAATGGATTTCACTGCCACTACCGGGACAGAAATATATGCCACAGGAGATGGCGTGGTTAGAGCTTCAGACAATAAATACTCCGGGTATGGAAACAGAGTAGAAATAGACCATGGTTATGGCTATGTTTCTCTTTACGCCCACATGAGTAGAATGAAAGTAAGACCCGGACAGAAAATAAAAAGAGGTCAAGTTATTGGACTAGTTGGAAGCACTGGTGCTTCTACTGCGCCACACTGTCATTATGAGGTTATGAAGGATGGTCAAAAGGTAAATCCCGCTCACTACTATTTTAATGACCTTACCCCCGAAGAATACAACCGACTTCTAGAGAAGGCTTCACAAAAAGGCAAATCTCTGGATTAAGCTTAATCAATTTATTCTTTTACTAAATGGCTGCCATGGAAGACATACAAAAAAGGTATTATACCATAAGTGAGGTTTCAGTTATCTTAGGCGTTAACGCATCCTTGATTCGGTTTTGGGAAAAAGAATTTTCCCAAATTAAACCTAAGAAAGGTAAAAAAGGAAATAGACTCTTCACCCCTTCAGATTTGGAGGTTTTAAATAGAATATTCTCTTTAGTTAAGCAGAAAGGCTACACGCTAGAAGGAGCTAGAAAAGCTTTAAAAAACGGAAGTACTGAAACCTCATCTAGTGCAGACGTAGTGATGAGACTTACTGGAATAAGACAAAAGCTACAGCAGCTTCTTACCGAATATCAATAGGTTTTATTAGCCATCAAATAATTTCTCACGTAATCCTTTACTCCTTCTTCCAAAGAAGTGAATTTCTGATCATAGCCAATTCCCCTTAGCTTCTCCATTTTAGCCTCAGTGAAATACTGATAGGTAGATCTAATGTCCTCCGGAGTATCAATAAATGAAATCTTAGACTGCACGTCCATTGACTTGAATGTGTTTTCTACCAAATCCAAGAAAGTTCTAGACTCTCCACTTCCTAAATTATATATCCCCGAGTCTTTTCTATTATTCATCAAAAAGAAGCAAACATCTGCTACATCTTTAACATATATAAAATCGCGCGACTGGTGACCATCTTCAACCCCCTCCTTGTGCGATCCAAATAACTTCATTTCCGAAGTTTTGTTGATTTGATTAAAGGCATGTAAAATCACACTCGCCATCCTTCCTTTATGATACTCATTCGGACCATACACATTAAAAAATTTCAATCCAACCCAGAAATAAGGTTTTCTTTCTTGGCCCAACACCCACTTATCAAAATCATTTTTAGAATCGCCATATGGGTTTAGTGGAACTAATTTCTCTATGAGTTCATGAGAATCAGAATAGCCCTGCTCCCCCAATCCATAAGTAGCTGCAGAAGAAGCATAAACAAGAGAAAGACCATATTCCACACATTTATTCCAAATCATCTTAGAGTAATTGAGATTCAATTCATTAAATAAATCTCTATCAAATTCAGCTGTATCTGTTCGTGCACCTAGATGAAAAATGAACTGAACCTCATTTTCATTTTCATCTAACCAACTTTCAAAATTACCTCTATCAACTAGACAACGAAATTTTTTATTCTCAAAATTCCTTTTCTTATCTTCTCTGGAGAAATCATCAACCAGTACTAAATCAAAAAAACGTTCTTGATTTAATTTCTCTACTAACACACTAGAAATAAAACCTGCTGCTCCTGTTACTACTATCATTCTCCTTAATATTTTTCTATTCTTATGTACCCACAAAAATAGAGTCAAATTCTTTAGTTGGATTTATATATTAAATAAAGATTTATCCCTTACTTTGAATTTAATAGACTTGCTCAAAAAATGGAAAGAAGACTAGTATATGTTACCAGGAGAGAAAGGTTCAATGCTGCTCACAAACTATGGAATGATTCATGGAGTGAGCAGAAGAATTTAGAAACATTCGGAAAGTGCGCCAACCCAAATTGGCATGGGCATAACTATGATTTATTCGTAACAGTCAAAGGCTACATCAATCATGATACAGGATATTTAGTTGATTTGAAGGATTTGAGCAAACTCATACAAAAGAATATTACAGATAAATTAGACCATAAAAACCTAAATCTAGATGTGGAGTTCTTAAAAAATGGAATGACATCCACCGAGATATTAGTTTTCAAAATATGGGATGAGTTGTCAGAGGAAGTAACCTCTATGGAAGCTCAACTTCATAAAGTTCTTCTTTTCGAAACTGAAAATAATAGTGCAGAATATTACGGTGAATAACATGAAAAAGTATAACAAAATAGACGAGTATGACCTGGAGTTAACTGAAAAATTAGCACACCAGTATAAAAATGTCCTACTTGATTTAGGTGAGGATACAGAACGGGAAGGCCTTCAGAAAACACCAGAACGAGCTTCGAAAGCAATGCAATTTCTTACTCATGGCTACGACTTAAATCCTTCAGAAATTCTTCGTTCCGCAATGTTTGCTGAAGACTATAGTCAGATGGTTATCGTAAAAGATATAGAAATCTATTCTTTATGTGAACATCATATCCTACCCTTTTTTGGAAAAGCTCATGTAGCCTACATTCCTGACGGACAGATAGTAGGCTTGAGCAAAATACCTAGAATATGTGATGCATTTGCAAGAAGACTTCAAGTCCAAGAAAGGCTAACTGTAGAGATTCGAGACTGCATTCAAGAAACATTGAATCCTTGTGGAGTAGCAGTAGTGATAGAGGCAAGCCACATGTGTATGCAAATGAGAGGTGTTCAAAAACAAAATTCAGTAACCACAACTAGCGCGTTCACCGGAGAGTTCTTAAAAGATAAAACTCGTGCTGAATTTTTAAATCTCATTCGCTCGAATTTACATTAGTAGATTGAGACCAGGCGTTAGTCTCAATAGTTAATTTCGATATCTACTGTTCCAAAGGACTCTATAAATTGACTGCCAGATGCAGCCGTAATGGAGCCACCACGTAATATTGAATAATAGTAATCTAACTGTGTTTCTCCAATAATGGTGCAGCTTACAACTGTGTCAACTTCAGTTCCTGTGAAGTACTGATACTGATTATTACAGCATGCGCATTGCGGAAAATAAGATGTTGTATATCTAAAGACTAATTGATCTTCATCATTAAAAGGATTGATATTTCTCACGTTCAAATTGACAAACGCCAGAGGTTCTAGCTCCATTGAAACTTCCAAACCTTCAATAGGGTCAATAGACTCAGGATTAATCTCTTCCTCCTGTGCACCGTATAACTCCTTATCAAATTGAACTTTCATAGAATTGAAAAGCTCCTTGTCTATATTGAATTCGTAATATCCTTGAGAATTGGTCCTCTGAGTTTCTAAAAGTTGAAAACTGTTATTAAAAGTCCCTGCATTCAAAATTTGAGCAGAAATTCTAACTTCAGCATCATTAATAGGGCTATTCGTTAAAGAGTTGGAGATTGTACCGTAGATTCTATACTTAACTTCTGTGGGTTTTTCACATTGAAAACAGCAGAGGGCACATAAAAAAAACAAGACCTGAACTATCCTGTGTTTCATCCTAGTTACTATTTGCGATAGAATTTCTCAGTATTGTTGTCAAAACTGATGTAATAATCATTCTTGAGTAAATCAGTTAAGTCTGCCATTGCACCGAAACCTCTTTTTACGATTTGGCCATAGACATTGTAGAGTTCGTAGTTAGTTTCTCTTGAGAATGTGAGCGTTCTGCCTTTCTTATCATACACTACCGCTACAGGAGGCATAGAACTCATATATTCTACGGCTACAGAACTTTTTAAGTCTCCATTATCTGTTTTCTGTAGCACTCTAAATTTATTAACTCCAGAAACTTCGGCAGTTTGATAATTGTAGGTGTTCTCTCCAGGATTACCTTTACCCATAACCTCACCTACATTGACCCACTTATTCCACTTAAACTGCTGAATCAAGAAAGGAAGAGCACCTGTTTCTCCGGAAGTACCCCAAGTAAACACGCCAAAATCTGATATACTAATATTTAAAACTTGGTAAGTAGGCTGAGGCTCTAAAACTCCTGGGTTAATTACTTTAGGTAGACATCCTTCTTTATACTTAATAGTGATGACAAGATCATCACCAAGCTGAAATCCGTAAATATCTAAATCTATTTCAAACGCTGGAGAATTCCATTCATCAGAGGATACCTGGCCATTAACTAGGACTTCAAAAACACAGTAACCAACTCCACTAGCGGAAACGCTGTTTACAACATACAAATCCTTTCCTTGATACTTACCCTCAAGTATCAAAGTTCCAGCTAACATGGTTAGGCTGGAGAGAACAAATAAAGCACAAGTAGTTATTACTCTCATCTTCTTCTAAAATTCTTCTAAAGAAAGTCCGGTTATAAAATTCATGGTTCGGACTCGAAGTTGTTTTCTGATTCTATTAAAACAAATCTAACAATTTATGCTGTGAATCAGTTAATAGAATCGGGAAATATTCAATAAATCCATTTTCTATTAATTCATAGTGCTCTTCTAAAGCCTCTATTGCGTTTTCCATACCCGCGTTATTTGGCAAGATTTTCTGCATTTCGGTAAAGACCAAAGTCATCCCATTCAATTCGCCATACTTAGCTAACCAACCATGGTTGTTCATACTGAGAAATAACCTTTCAGATTTGGAAGAAAATAATTCCACATACGGCTTTAACTCCGTGCAAACCTCTTCAGCATAAAGTTCTAAACTTATTTCTGAGAACTTCGCCCAGTGCCGGCTCAAAAAATGATCAAAATAAATATCTAATGCTACACCCGCATATTTATGAAAATATGGATAAAGAACCTTTTTCAACTCTAAATTCAACTCAGATGTGTCTGTATGATTATCTATAAATCGGTGAAGAGTAACACCTTTCGCTACCTCGCGAGGCAAGTAAGAATAATCTCTTCCTTTAATCTCATCTCCGAACAAGTTACCCGCTTGAACTGCTCTATTTTCTCCTGAAAGAAGTAAATGTGCTAAAAAATTCATATACTTCAAATATAGATTAGAGCTATCTCTAGAAACACTTTGTTAATCGAATGTTAACTATTCTGAGGACAGGGTTTATTCTCTTAGTTTTGCTGTAATGAGTCGTAAGTCCATTTATCTCGTAGTATTCTTAGCCACTATCTCACTGATAGGAATAATCGTAACACAAATTTTCTGGGTAGATAAAGCCTTCACTATTCAAGATAGGGAATTTAATGACAGAACAGTAATAGCATTGACCTCTGTGGTAGAAAGGCTTCAAGCCCTAAATAAAGATTCTTCAGATGTAGATGAACCTGTGGTTCAGGAAACATCAAATTACTTTGTGGCACATGTAAATGATACTTTGCACCCCTATTTACTGGAGTCTTTACTTAAAGAAGAGTTTCAAGCAAGTCTTCTTAAGCAAAACTTTGAATATGTTATTTACGACTGCTTTAATGATTCTATCGTTTTTGGTAGTAAAGTAAACGTAGAACAGCCTGACAATATAGTTAAATCAGAAGATGTCACTCCTCAAAAGAAACTTAACCGGGATGGTCACTATTTTGGAGTTTATTTTCCAGAAAAAAAAGGATACATTATGGATCAGATGGGTATTTGGATGTTCAGCAGCTTCATTATTCTTTTGGTGGTCTTATTCTTCGCTTATTCTATTATGGCCATTTTAAAACAAAAAAGACTTTCAGAAATTAAGACAGACTTCATTAACAACATGACTCATGAGTTAAAAACTCCCATAAGCACTATTTCAATAAGTACTAGAGCTCTTTTAAACGTGTCTGACATGGAGTCTGTTAAGAAATATGCTCGAATAATTAAGACTGAAAACGAACGACTTCAAAATCAAGTGGAGAGAGTCTTAGATATTGCAACGCTTAGTCCCAACACCCTAAATTTAGACAAAAAACACATTTACATCCATAAATTACTAGAAGAGGTCACCGAATCTCTAGAATTAAGGTTAGCAGAAGTAAATGGGAAACTTTATTTTAATTTTGAAGCTCAATCAGACATCACATACAGCGACAAGCTACATCTAACAAATGTATTTACCAACCTGATAGACAACGCTATTAAATACTGTAAACAATCACCAGAGATAAAAATACATACGTCTCAGCTGAATAATAAAATCATCATCTTGATAGAAGATAACGGAATAGGAATAGATAAGAAACATTACTCTATGATTTTCGAGAAATTTTTCAGGGTGCCGAGTGGAGATAAGCACGATGTAAAAGGCTTTGGGCTAGGACTATTCTATGTGAAGTCAGTCTTGGAGGCCCTTGATGGCTCGATTGGATTAATTAAATCTGACTATACCGGTAGTACTTTTAAAATAGAACTTCAACACCATGGATAAGCAAAGAATACTTTTAGTAGAGGATGACGAAAATCTGGGGTATGTCATTCAAGATTTACTTTCCATGAATGGCTATAAAGTTCACTTAGCAAGAGATGGAAAGGAAGGTCTATTATTCTTTAATAAATCTACATATGACCTCTGTCTAATCGATGTTATGATGCCTAAAAAAGATGGTTTCGAACTGGCAGAGGATATTCAAAAAGTGAATAGTTCCGTACCTCTTGTTTTTCTCACCGCGCGTAACCAGAAAGAGGACAAAATTAAAGGGTTAAAGTTAGGAGCGGATGATTATATCACCAAACCTTTTGATTCCGATGAATTCTTACTTCGGGTGAAGGCAATACTCAGGCGCGGTAGCACCGAGAAAAACAACTCCAACAAAGAGTACAAAATAGGTGAATACACATTTACACCATCGACCTTAATCTTGTCTAAGGACGATGACAACCGCAGGCTTACGAAAAAGGAGTCTGCTCTTTTAAAGTTACTCTGCGAGCACAAAGGGAAGATACTCGAAAGAGAAATAGTATCAAATCTAATTTGGGGAGATGACAGTTACTTCGTAGGAAGAAGTATGGATGTATTTATTACACGCTTACGGAAGTACCTTAAAGATGACTCTGCTATATCAATCACTAACATTCATGGTATTGGCTTCCGATTAGAAGAACGATAAAAAAGATACCAATTGAGCAATAGTTGATTAATTTCGTACAATGGAATTAAACGTTGAAGGTGTATTAAAAGCTCTCCAAAATGTACTCGAGCCAGAAATAAAAAAAGACATCGTAAATCTTGGCTTAGTGACTAATACTGCGGTAAAGGGGACTAAAATCTCCTTCAACCTTTACGTTAACAATCCAGCTCTTCACAACAAAAACAGGATGCGAGACGCTTGTTTGTTCGCTTTAGAAAGAAACTTTGGTAAAGACATCGAAACGGATATTAACGTTTTGCCAAACCCAAAAAACCCTGACAACATCGATTCAAGAAAAATATTACCTGGGGTTAAACATGTTATCGCTATAGCATCAGGAAAAGGTGGTGTTGGTAAATCTACCGTTTCTGTCAATATAGCGACAGGCTTGGCACAAAGAGGGTACAAAGTAGGATTGTTAGATGCCGATATTTATGGGCCTTCAGCTCCGCTTATGATGGATCTGCTGCACGACAAACCTCAACCTATAGTGGTCGGAGACAAGCAATTCATAGAACCTATTACTTCCCATGGAGTTAAGGTGCTTTCCATAGGCTTCTTCGCAGAGGTTAATCAGGCTATTGTCTGGCGTGGTCCTATGGCCTCTAAGGCACTGAACCAGATGTTCACAGATGCATATTGGGGCGAATTGGATTATATGATTATCGACTTACCTCCAGGCACAGGTGACATTCATCTTTCGCTGGTACAGGCAGCTCCTCTTTCTGGAGCTGTGGTAGTAACCACACCGCAGGACGTTTCTTTAGCTGATGCTAGAAAAGGAATAAATATGTTCCAGATAGAAAGTATAAACGTTCCTATACTGGGCCTAGTAGAAAACATGAGCTGGTTCACTCCTGCTGAATTACCTGAGAATAAATATTTCATATTCGGAAAAGACGGAGGAAAACAGTTAGCTCAAGAGCTGGACATCCCATTATTAGCTCAACTTCCACTAATACAGAGTATCCGTGAATCTGGTGATGCTGGGAGACCTGCCATACTGCAGGATGACTCGGTTTCCAAAAAAGAATTAGATAAGATGATCGATAATTTAGAGTTAGCCGTTAATAAACTATAGATAGAGATTAAACAGCACCTACTATCTATTAAATTTGTATCAGTAGAAAAAGACATGACCAATTCATTAAAGACACGTGTAACAGAAGCTTTAGATAAGATAAGACCTTACCTCGAAGCAGACGGAGGAGACATCTCATTAGTAGAGATCACCAAAGAAAATGTGGTCAAAGTAGAACTTCATGGAACATGCGTAGGATGCTCCATGAGTATGATGACGATGAAAGCAGGCGTAGAGCAATCTATCAAATCTGCCGCTCCAGAAATCACTCAAGTAGTAGCCATAAACCCGGAGTTTATCTCATAATTAAGAGTTTTTTCTTTTCTACTTGACCCTCTTTAATCCACAAACAGGTATAGTATCCTTCTTTAAAGGTAGAGACATTCAATTCCGTACTTTCAGATAAAGGACTTATAACAAGTCTTTCTACCTCTCTACCCAAAGCATCTAGTATGAGTATCTCTGAAGTCTCAGAAACAACGGGGAAATCAATAATTAATCGCTCTGAGGTAGGGTTAGGATAAATTTCGAATTTATCTCCATAAGTCCCTGCTGATATTGATAAATCGATAACTTCTGAATACTCACAGTCTAATTCTATCTCTGGACAGACTAGATGAGATAGGAAGGAACTCATTATCGCTCTAGTGGTATCATAGATCTGAACATTATCAACATGAGGAACATGCCCCTGATCTTCGTAAATCTCGAAACAATTCAGAAGACCGACTTCATCTGCCCTAACACTAATACTAGCTGAACCATCTACATCTAGCACTGGAAAGCCAAATAAAGACAATGTCTCAGAACCATAAGGAACTACTGTATCAAATGGCCCGTGGAAACTTAAAAGAGGCTCATCTTCAGCATTTATCCATTCTGCATCTCCTATAGCCCCACAAATATTCACTATAGCATTTACTTCTGAACTATAACCCGAATTTCCGCTATCACCCTCTAATCCTCCTGTAAGACCTTCTGCTGTAAGATCTAAAATCTCTGGAAGTTCAGCCTCATCATCCATATAAGCTACATGAAGCGCTATGAATCCTCCAGCAGAAACACCTGCCACGTAAACTTTGTCTGGATCTATTCCATGTGGATTACCATCTTCGGCTACGGTTTTTCTCATATATCTTATAGCCGCCTTCATATCATGATAACCTCTAACAACCGCTTCTGTGGCCGGAAGTTCAAGCTCTAGGGTAAAGGGGATTCCTAAGCGGTATTGTATAGAAGCCGTGGCATAACCCATCCTTGCAAAATCATTGCAAAGCGGAACTACATCACCGCCTGTCTTACTACCTCCTACAAAACTACCTCCGTGGGCAAACATAATCAAGGGTCTTAGTATCTCTGTATCTCCTTCAGGGGTGTAAACATCTAAATGTAAATCGGTGGCTACACTTAAGTAATTAATATTATTACCGTAAACAATATCAGATTCAATTGAAACAGATGGGAAAATTAAGTCTTGATACCTGCCATCTTCACACTGGCCAATAGCTGTGTACCCAATAGCTATGCAAATAGCCAATAGAAACTTCTTCATTTGTTGTTTTTGTATAAAAATAATAGATTCATTCGAGATTAGTGATTCTCTGACAAATAATAAATTTAAATTTGCTGAAAAATAGGTTTATCAATGATAGCAACAGATATAATTATAATAGGAGCAGGACCATGTGGTTTGTTTACGGTTTTTGAAGCTGGTCTTTTAAAACTTAAATGCCATTTAATAGACGCTCTACCTCAGCCAGGCGGTCAATGTGTAGAGATTTACCCGAAAAAACCTATCTATGATATACCCGCGTTTCCGGAAATATTAGCTGGAGACTTGGTAGATAATTTAATGAAACAAATCAGCCCTTTCAAACCTACGTTTACGCTTGGGGAAAGAGCAGAAACTATCGAAAAAACAGATGACGATAAATTTATCGTAACGACCAACCGTGGTACTAAGCATATAGCACCTGTAGTAGCCATAGCAGGGGGGCTAGGTTCTTTCGAACCAAGAAAACCACCTATCCCGAATTTATCTGACTTTGAAGATAAAGGTGTGGAATACATCATTAAAGACCCGGAATTTTACAGAGGAAAAGATGTAATAATCTCAGGTGGTGGTGATTCAGCGCTGGATTGGGCTATTTTTCTAGCAGAAGGAGTAGCCAAATCTGTAGGACTCGTTCATAGAAGACAAACCTTCAGAGGTCATTTAGATAGTGTTCAGAAAGTAATGGACTTAGCAGAAAAAGGGGAAATAAAGTTAATCACTGATGCTGAAGTAATAGGATTAGAGGGTGACGGTAAACTAGACTCCATAATTATTAAGCACAAAACAGAAGGCCAATACAAAGTAGCTACTGACCACTGGGTTCCTCTATTTGGTCTTTCTCCCAAATTGGGTCCTATAGGCGACTGGGGATTGGATATAGAAAAAAATGCTATTAAAGTAAATACCTTGGATTACTCTACGAATATTCCTGGAGTTTATGCCATAGGAGACGTCAATATCTATGAAGGCAAGTTGAAGTTAATTTTATGCGGTTTCCATGAGGCTACCATCATGGTTCAAAGCGCATTTAAAAGAATAAACCCTGAGAAGAACTTAGTACTGAAGTATACTACAGTAAATGGTATTCAGGGATTTTAAGTAAATCTAATTCAGGAATTTTGATCGAAAACATAATTAAGGTTACAGTTATAGATAGAGAAGGGACTCCTCATACTATAGAAGCGCCTACAGATATGGGCATGAATATGATGGAGCTTTGCAAAGCTTCTGAACTACCAGTGGAAGGAACCTGCGGTGGAATGGCTATGTGCGCCTCGTGCCATATATATGTAGAGAGTGACCATGAAATTCCTGAGCCTTCAGAGGATGAAGAAGACATGCTGGACCAAGCGTTTTTTGTAGAGGATAATTCTAGGCTAGGCTGCCAGGTTCATTTAGCGAATGAACTAGATGGCCTTACAGTACGGTTGGCAGAAGTTAGTGCAGATTAGACTACTTTCTTTCTCTAGACAGTTTATTGATGTTCGTATGTGGACTTTGATGAAGTCATTGAATCAACGTCTTATTTAAAAGACAATCACTAGAAATAAGGTCCTTTAGGTAAGGATTAGATAGGACTTGCTTAGAAAGCGCGATGTGGCCTAAATGATGACAATCCGAACCAAGAAAAGAAATTAGCTTACTCTCTATCAATTTCTCAGATATTTTTTTCACATGAGGCGAATACTGGCCCATAAGTGAATTCAAGTTTAGCTGCAGAAAAACGCCTTGTTTATGAAAGTTTTCATAAACCTCAAAGGAATTATGATAATACAGATATCTTTCTGGATGTGCTAATATGGGCTTATAGCCAGCGCTTTGCATTTCAAATATGGCCTCCTGTAAATTAGGAGGTTCCTGCATAAATGACAGTTCAAATAACACATAATTATCTCCAAACGTTAAGAGTTCTCTTTTAGACAACAGCCCCATAAAGTGGTCATCTAAATAATACTCAGCTGCAACTTGAAAAGTGACATCCATGCCCCTAGTCCTCAATTCCTCTTTCACTTTTTCACCCTCGGATAAAAGATTAGACCCTACATTCGGGTATATATCACTCATAATATGAGGTGTGGTGATAAAGTGCTTTATTCCTAATTTACTTAAGCCTTGAATTAATTGGATCGTATCATTCATAGACTTAGACCCATCATCTACTCCGGGAATTAGGTGGGAGTGCATATCTACGAATATACTTTCTAGGCTAACAGAATGTTCTTTTTTATTTCGATTGAATATTTTGTTTAAGAAACTCAAAGGTGATTACCTTTTTAAATATTGTTGGTTATAATAATCCATGTATGCCCCAGTAGTTACTCTAGACATCCATTCAGCATTTTTCAAATACCAGCTTACGGTTTGGCTCATTCCTTCTTCAGGAGTTAAGCTCGGCTTCCAAGATAATTCCTCCATTAATTTTCTAGAATTTATAGCATACCTAAAATCATGCCCAGCTCTATCTGTCACAAACTTAATCAATCCTAATGAGCTCTCTTCTTTTCTACCTAGATGCTTATCAGTAAGCTTTATAAGCAGCTTAACCAAATCTAAATTACTCCATTCGTTTTCACCTCCTACGCAGTACGTTTCTCCTCTTTTTCCTTTATGGAAAATCTCATCTATGGCTCGAGCATGATCTCCTACCCATAGCCAGTCTCTTACGTTATCACCTGTTCCGTAAACAGGTATTGGCTTGGAGTTTTTTATGTTATTTACTACTAAAGGAATTAGCTTCTCTGGAAACTGATTAGCACCATAATTATTACTGCAGTTAGAGATTACATAACTTAAGCCAAAAGTGTGCCCATACGCCCTCACTATGTGGTCTGAAGCAGCCTTGCTAGCAGAGTATGGGCTCTTGGGGTCATAACTTGTTTCTTCATTAAAGAATCCTTCTTTACCCAAAGAACCAAAAACCTCATCAGTGCTCACGTGGTAAAAGAGATTCTCATCTGAGGACCACGACTTTTTAGCTTCATTTAAAAGAGTGGTAGTACCTAAAACATTGGTCTCTATAAATTGACTAGGGTTCGATATACTCCTATCCACATGAGACTCTGCTGCCAAATGAATGACGTCTGTCACTGCCTCCTCATGAAATACTTTAGCCACACTTTCCTCAATGCAGATATCTCCTTTTACGAATTTATAGTTCTCTGCAGTCTCTACTTCAGTTAAATTCTCTAAGTTCCCGGCATACGTAAGTTTATCAAAGCAGATAATTCTATATTGAGGATATTTATTTACGAGAAGTTTTATTAGATGGCTTCCTATAAAACCTGCTCCTCCTGTTACTAATATGTTTTTCTTGCTTTGCAATGCGCCTATGACTTATAAACTCCAGTAATTAAACTCTTCCTTCATATTTCTGTAAATTCCTTTCAGGTCTACAAAAACACCTTTATCATCATTAAAGTATTTCTTAAAATCAGCTGCTTGCCAACCGATATACTCCTTATGATTTACAGCTACAATAATAGCATCATAAGCATTTTCATCTGCTTCAGCTTTAATACCTATTCCGTATTCCTCCATAAAATCCTCAGAACTAGCCCATGGATCTATTACATCTACGTTCACACTAAAGGATTCTAATTCCCTAATTACGTTTATGACCTTAGTGTTTCTAATATCACTTACGTTCTCTTTAAATGTGGCGCCCATCACTAACACTCTCGAATCTTGAATGTTTTTTCTTTCGCTAAGAATTTTTTTCACTGTTTGTTTCCCTACGTAGAAACCCATAGAGTCATTCACATATCTACCAGAATTAATCACCTTAGCATGGTAGCCATGTTTCTTAGCTTTATGTACTAAGTAGTAAGGATCCACTCCTATACAATGACCTCCAACTAAGCCTGGCGAAAACTTCAGGAAATTCCATTTAGTTCCGGCAGCTTCTAGTACTTCATACGTATTTATATCGCCTACTTTATCAAATATTATCGAGAGCTCATTAATAAGAGCTATGTTAACATCTCTCTGGGTGTTCTCTATGATTTTACTGGCTTCAGCTACCTTTATGCTAGAAGCTCTATGAACTCCTGCATCCACAACTAATTCATAAGTCTTAGCTATATCTTCCAAACTCTCATCACAACAGCCTGCTGCTACCTTAACTATAGTTCTGATAGTGTTAACTTTATCCCCTGGATTTATTCTTTCTGGAGAATAACCTACCATAAAATCATCCGTCATTTTCAGACCACTTAACTCCTCTAATACTGGCACACAGTCTTCCTCTGTACACCCAGGATAAACAGTAGACTCATAAACCACATAATCCCCTTTTTTTAGTGCATTCCCTACTGTTTTGCTTGCAGAAAGGACTGGTCTTAGATCAGGAAGATTATTTTCGTTGATAGGCGTAGGAACGGCTATCACAAAGAAATTGGCTTTTTTAAGATCCTCAGGGTCAGCCGAGAATTCTATATCACAGCCATCGAATGCAGAAGAGTCTAGCTCCTGGCTAGGATCTTCATTATTCTTCATCATTTCTACCCGTTCGGCATTAATGTCAAAACCTAGGACCTTTACTTTTCTTGCAAACTCCAGAGCTATAGGAAGTCCTACATATCCTAAACCTACCACAGCTAAAGTAGCTTCTTTCTTTATTAATTTATCGTAAATCATGTATCTACAGTTTTCTAACTTTGTTATTCTCTAATATATATTCTTCTTTGCTTTCAAGGCATTTAGCCTTTCCATCAATAAAATCTAATCTATGGCCAAATATGCTCATCCATCCGATATGTCTGGCTGGATTACCAACTACAAGACTATATGGCAACACTTCTTTAGTGACCACCGTCCCTGCTCCTATAAAAGCATACTGGCCGATGTCATTTCCACATACTATGGTAGCATTGGCTCCAATGCTAGCTCCCTTTCTAACAACAGTTTTCAGGTAGGCATCTTTTCTATTTACTGCGCTTCGTGGGTTAATTACGTTCGTAAAAACGCAAGAAGGCCCAATGAACACATCGTCTTCACAAATTACTCCAGTATAAATAGAGACATTGTTTTGAACTTTAACATTATCTCCTAAAATTACCTCAGGTGAAATAACCACATTCTGCCCAATGTTACACTTTTCTCCCAAAACCGAATTAGGCATTACATGACTAAAGTGCCAGATTTTAGTCCCTTCACCTATTTGACATCCTTCGTCAATAACAGCTGTTTCATGTGAAAAATAGCTCATTTTATTTGCTGTAATTTTCGAAAGTTTTATGGTCTTTTTTATATAGCTCTTCTTCAGGAAGGGATTTAAAATAGTCATAAGTTATTTTTAGTCCATCAGCCCTATTAACTTTAGGCGCCCACTTCAATATTTCCGTAGCTTTAGTAATATCTGGTTGTCTTTGTTTGGGGTCGTCAATAGGTAAATCTTTATAAATAATCTTTTGTGATGTACCTGTAAGTTTCACTATTTCTTCAGCAAATTGTTTAATGGTAATTTCATCTGGATTACCAATATTTACTGGTTGGTGATGATTACTCTGAGAGAGTTTAAATATTCCATCCACCAAATCATCTACATAACAGAAAGACCTTGTTTGGCTTCCATCACCGAAAATCGTTAAGTCTTCACCTCTCAATGCTTGACCTATAAATGCAGGAAGTACTCTTCCATCATTTAACCTCATTCTAGGACCATAAGTATTAAATATTCTAACTATCCTCGTATCTACTCCATGGTACGTATGGTAAGCCATAGTTATAGCCTCTTGGAATCTTTTAGCTTCATCATAAACGCCTCTTGGCCCCACAGGGTTTACATTTCCCCAGTAACTTTCTGGCTGAGGGTGAACGGTAGGATCTCCATACACCTCAGAAGTTGAGGCTATCATTAATCCTGCTCCTTTATCTTTAGCTAATCCTAGACAATTATGAATCCCCAGAGACCCCACTTTTAAAGTCTGAATAGGGATTTTTAAATAATCGATAGGACTTGCAGGAGAAGCGAAGTGAAAAATAAAATCCAAATCACCCGACACATGCACAAAATTAGAAACATCATTTCTCTGAAATAAAAATCTCTCATTATCAAATAGATGTTCAATATTTTTAAGATCGCCCGTAATCAAGTTGTCTATTCCCACCACATGACATCCTTCTGCTATTAATCTATCACATAAATGCGAACCTAAAAACCCAGCTGCACCTGTCACTACGACTCTTTTCATATTTCCTTTTTATTTAACACTTCAGACCTACCTATTGATTTATATCTAAAACCTAGCTTATTCATTTTCTCTAAATCATAAAGATTTCTTCCATCGAATATCACTTTGTTGTTTAGCTTCTCTTCTACAATATCAAAGTCTGGATTTCTGAAAGCCAACCATTCAGTACAAATTAACAGTGCATCAGCATTTTCAAGAGCTGAATACATATCTGGAGCGTACTTTATTCGGTGACCAAGTAATTTCTCAACATTAGGCATCGCCTCAGGATCATAAGCAGTTATCTCGGCTCCCTCACTAATTAATTTCTCTATCATGTACAATGCCGGAGCTTCTCTAATGTCATCTGTATCAGGCTTAAACGCCAATCCCCATAGAGCGATTTTAATCCCACGAAGGTTTCCTTTAAAGTATTCTTTTATAGGTTTAGCCAAAACAGTCTTTTGCCTATCATTCACTTCGATAACACTGTCTAAAATTTTAAAATCGTAGTCTAGTTCCTTTCCTGAGCGCTGCAACGCTTGAACATCTTTCGGAAAACAACTTCCTCCATACCCAATCCCTGGAAACAGGAATCTTTTTCCAATACGAGTATCTGACCCCATTCCCAGCCTAACTTTATCCACATCTGCACCTACCACCTCACAAAAGTTAGCGATCTCATTCATGAAAGTAATCTTGGCTGCGAGGAATGCATTAGCTGCATACTTAGTTAACTCAGCGCTTTTTTCATCCATGAAAATAAGCGGATTCCCTTGTCTGATGAAAGGGGCATAAAGTTCCTTCATTACTTCCTGCGCTCTCTTTGACTCTGTTCCCACTACCACTCTATCTGGCTTCATGAAATCATCTACAGCAAATCCTTCTCTTAAAAATTCCGGATTAGAAACCACATCAAAATTCACTTTGGCATTTTTAGCTATGGCTGCAATCACCTTATCTGCTGTTCCCACTGGTACTGTACTTTTATCCACGATAACTTTATAATCGGTAATCATCTTACCCAACTGTTCCGCCACCCCAAGCACGTACGACAAATCAGCAGACCCATCCTCCCCCGGAGGAGTAGGAAGAGCTAGGAAAATTATTTGAGCATCTTCTATCGCTTCTGCCAAATCTGTTGTAAAATGAAGTCTTCCCTGCTTAATACTCCTTTCGAAGATCACGTCCAAATGAGGCTCATAAATAGGAACCTCACCGTTTTTCATTTTCTCTATTTTCTCGCTGTCTATATCTACACAGATTACTTGATTTCCTGTTTCAGCAAAACAAGTCCCTGTAACTAACCCCACATATCCAGTTCCTACTACTGCTATTTTCATATCTTATTTATTCAAAAATTCTTTTACTGTATTCACAATATATTCTAATTGGTCCTCAGATAATTCAGTCTGCATAGGCAAACTAATTACACTCTCACAAAGCGTGTCCGTATTCGAGAAATCCACTGTATCATATCTTTCATCCATATATGCCTTTTGCTTGTGCACGGGGATGGGGTAATAAATCATAGATGGAACATTTTTCGATGCTAAAAAACGCTGCATCTCATCCCTGTCTATTCCTCTAGACTTCAAAGTGTACTGATGAAACACATGACTGCTTTTGGCGTCTCTCTTTGGTATCATCAGAGCTGTTTCATTTTTAAAAGCTTCGTCATAGTATGCCGCAGCAAACTGTCGTGCTGCCGTGTATTCGTTCAAATGTCCTAATTTAATTCTAAGAACAGCCGCCTGTAGACTATCTAGTCTTGAATTCACTCCTATATTATCGTGATGATATCTTACGGTTTGACCATGGTTGGCTATCTGCCGAATAGATATAGCGAGCTCATCATTATTGGTAAATATAGCTCCACCATCTCCATAACAACCTAAATTTTTACTTGGAAAAAAAGAAGTCGTTCCTACATCACCCATACAACCCGCCTTAACTACATCACCATTAGAGAAAGTGTAATTAGCATTTACAGCTTGCGCTGCGTCTTCTACAACCTTTAAATCATGCTTCTTAGCAATTCTAAGAATCTCCTCCATATTTGCACATTGTCCATAAAGATGCACAGGCACTACCACCTTTGTGTTTTCAGTAATCGCGGCCTCAAATGCACTTATATCCAAATTAAAGGTGTCCGGATCCACCTCTACCAGAACCGGCACTAAACCAAGCAGCCCAATAACTTCCACTGTAGCTATATAAGTAAAACTAGCTGTGATAACTTCATCTCCAGGCTTTAGCCCCAGGGCCATCATAGCTATTTGAAGAGCGTCCGTTCCGTTGGCACACGGAATGACGTGTTTTACGCCGAGAAAACTTGAAAGCTCTTCAGCGAATAATTTCACTTCTGGTCCATTGATGTATTGGCTAGACCTTACTACCTCTAGTATTTTTTGATCTACCTCAGTTTGGATTTTCTCGTATTGAGAAACGAGATTAACCATTTGAATTGTTTTCATTTAATTCACATAATAGCATGCGAATATACCAATTTATAAAGAGATTACGCTGCTTACAAATGTGCTTCTAGTCGTTTTTTTTACACGGACATTCTTCAATTTCTGCTACTTTAGCACTCATGTTTAAGAAACTCTTTTTATTTCTATTCATTAGCTCTCTAGCCGCTAGTGTTAGCGCCCAATTAAAATCAAAGGCACAGTCATTTTTTAGCCCAAGGTACACCTTCCAAATTCCTGGAGGGGATATGTCAGACCGCTTTGGGCTGAACAGTAGCCTAGGATTAACTTTTGCTACGAAAAAAGAAAACGGAACTTACTTTGGGGTTAATGGGAATTACCAATTTGGAAGTGATGTGCAAGAGTCTGGCTTGATCCAAAATCTACTTTCAGTAAATAATGAGATTATTAGCGTAGAAGGAAAACCAGCATCAGTACTTATCCAACAACGTGGGTTTAATTTCAGCGTTGACTTTGGGAAATTTATGCGTTTCACAAATTCTAAAAACGAATCAGGAATTCTATTCACCATAGGAACTGGATTTATACAGCACAATATTCGATTTGAACATCAATTAGACGACATCCCTCAGCTAGATGGTGAGTACGAAAAAGGTTA
>LAQC01000010.1:118117-133355 GCA_000981645.1 Cryomorphaceae bacterium ASP10-05a
AGGAGATACGCGATTAGATTTATTATTCGGAATTAAAGCAGGATGGGTTGTCCCATTCTACAAAAAAAATCTATACGATTAATGGGCCGTTTGTATGACTGGAGCATGAACTTGGCTTGGCTAACACTTAACTGTATTGGCGTTTTTAATGCTAAAATTAAGGCGTTTGTTGAAGGAAGAAACCACCAAGAAACAATAAGTAACATCACATCTCCTATATGGTTTCATTGCGCCAGTGTTGGAGAATTTGAACAGGCCAGACCCTTAATAGAAAATATTAAAAAAAAACACCCTACCCAGAACATCCTGCTTACATTCTTTAGCCCTAGTGGATTTAATCATCTTCAAGATTATCCATTGGTAGACGCTGTTCTATATTCTCCCTTTGACACTAAACGACAGGTTCGCGAATTTTTAAAGTCATACCAGCCAAAATCAGTAATACTCATAAAATATGAATTCTGGAAAAACTTGATAACTGAAACTTGGCAGATGGGGATTCCAATTTATTCTGTTTCTTCCATATTTAGAGAAGACCAACACTTTTTTCGATGGTATGGAAAATCTTCTGCAAAGGACTTAGAAAAAATTAAATTCTTCTTCGTTCAAAACCAAGAATCAAAAAAGCTATTGCACGATATTGGAATTGCGCAATCTAACGTTACTGGTGACACTCGATTTGATCGAGTTCTAGACATCTCTAGTAAGAGTAAGGCTTTAGATATTTTTTCTGATTTTCTGCCAGAAAACGGAAAATGCATCGTGGCTGGTTCCACATGGCCTAAAGACGAAGCGCTTATTCAAAAAGCACTAGCTAAAATGGACGGCGACTGGAAATTACTCATCGCTCCTCATGAGGTTCATAACGACCGTATAGAAAGTATTCTAAAACTTTTCTCTCAAGACCATCCCTTGCGTCTTTCCAACTCTCCAGCTAGCGCACTAAAATCAAGTAGAGTAATAGTCATAGACAGCATAGGTCTATTAAACAGACTTTATAAACTAGGAGACATCTGTTACGTAGGAGGCGGTTTTGGAGATGGAGTTCACAACATCCTAGAAGCTGCCGTCTGGGGGAAACCAGTACTTTTCGGGCCAAACCACAAGAAATTTACTGAGGCCATGGAACTTCAACATCTAGGAGGAGGGATTTCATTTGATAGCATAGAAAATGGAGTAGCCAGGTTATTGGAGCTAAAATCAGATCATTCCGAAATAACAAGAAGAGGTAAAGTCAGCAAGGAATATGTCTATAAAAATAAAGGAGCTACTACAAAAATCCTTCGGCATTTAAAAGACTCAGGAATTTTAAAATAATTTGACAGAGAAATAAGAAATATTATTACATTTGCGCCCCGCTTAAGCGGAATGTTCTTTATACAACAACGCGAAAGTAGCTCAGCTGGTAGAGCACGACCTTGCCAAGGTCGGGGTCGCGGGTTCGAATCCCGTCTTTCGCTCTGAGAGTGCTTCATTAGTGATTGAAGACAATTAAATTTCTACCATTGGTAGGTGGAAACAAAAAAGATTTTGCTCGAGTGGTGGAATTGGTAGACACGCAAGACTTAAAATCTTGTGCCTTATGGGCGTGCGGGTTCAAGTCCCGCCTCGAGTACAAAAGGCCTGACTCTTCGGAGTTGGGCTTTTTACTTAAAACACTAACTATAGGGGCTTCCACCCTTTATTAGTAAAATTGCCCGACTTTTATTAGTCGGGCTTTTTTATTTACAGCCCTCTATTTAATGCCCTTCTAAAGAAAAATACACCCCTCAGAGTTAATGAATCACTTCGAAAGCGTTTGATTTATGAATAATAAACCATAACTTGTTTATCAGAAAGCGAGCGGTCAGCTAGTGGAGTTTGAGTGAAGATGAATATTCATTTTTAAATCAAGATACCATGAAACGTATTTTCAAGGACTATCGGAACATAACCGATAAACACATGCTTCTCATAAGAGAAAAGTACCCGAAAGGATTTTCAGATTCTGACTTTACTTCTATTAAAACTTCAGATGGAGACTATATGGATGTTTTAGAAATACCCTCTCTGGAATCTCTATACCTCATTAGGGTAAATCATGATTTATTGAGCCTAATAGATGATTTTAATGAAAGTTTAGATTTCTCAGATGAGCTAGAACCCACTTCCAATGAAGAAAATGAGGATTAAACATTCTAATCCCGATTTAAATATACTTCTGTGACTTGCACAAACTGCATGTGACCATAACTTTGCTGCGCAATATACCTGATCATGAGCATGGAAAAAAAGAGACCTGACAACGTAGTTTACAACGAAAAAGAGCAAACATATGATGCTGCTCTAAAGCCATACGGAACCAACGTAGGAGCCCCTTCCATCACTACAGTAGATACTTCGAGCTGGAAAAACAGAAGCATTAATAAAATCAACCACAAAGTCCAAACTAAGTTCCTAGAGCTTAAAGCTGAGTATGAACATATGATGAGACAGTTTGAGTACAATGAACTCATTCACAGCTCTAAATTAAGCTTTGAACCAATCGTAGGTCAAACCTATCACCTCTACCAAAGAGATTCTGGTGAACATTTTCTCTCTATTATAGCTCCGAATGAGTGTAGGTTTAATGCGGTAGGAAGTTTCTATTTAAATGCCGATATGATCTGGGAAAAACTCGAGAAAAAAGAAGACAACCAAGAGAATTAATATTCCTTTCTATCCGTTGAGTTTAAACTGCACATATTTAATCGTATCTCCCTGAGCCAGCCATATCTGCTCATAATACGTTTTCACTTCTAATAGCTCTTGAATATCGACTGGAAAATGAGAAATATCCGATTCGTAAATATTTCCGTTTTCAACTAAAAGTTCTGCTCCGTGTTCCTTAATCTCTTCTAAAGCATTTTTATAAATCAAGGGACTATCCGTCTTAATATTTATAATCCCATCAGGCTTAAGAAACCTCTTATATCTCTCCCAAAAATGATAGCTTGTTATCCTTTTAGTTCCGCTTTCATTTCCCTTTTGGGGGTCTGAAAAAGTGAGCCATATTTCACTTACTTCATCTTTACCAAACATGTGATGAACGAATTCAATTCTAGTTCTAAGAAAAGCCACATTAGAAATCCCTTCCTGAATAGAGGTTTTAGCGCCTCTCCAAAAACGATGTCCTTTAACATCTACACCAACAAAATTTCTTTCAGGATATTTTTTAGCCAGCGCTAGAGTATACTCGCCTTTTCCACATCCTAATTCTAACGTGATAGGATTGTCATTCCCGAAAACAGTACTGCCCCATTCATTTTGTTTGAACGTGGCTCCTTCTACTATTTCTTTTAATGGCGGTTCAAAAACAATATCAAACGACTCGTTTTCCGCCCACTTTCTAAGTTTATCTTTGCCCATGTGGAATAAATTCTGCGGTGCAAAAGTAAATCCAAATCGGACATAAAAAAACCATATTAATAGCTCCTTTAAATTGGGGGCTGGGACATGCCACAAGATGCATCCCTATAATTAAAGAACTGCTGACCACCAACGTTGATGTGGTGATAGCAGGCTCTGGAAAAAGTCTAGATTTAATCTCAGCTGAATTCCCTCTGCTGCAGACATTAATCCTCCCAGATTACGACCTTCATTTTAATCATTTTATTCCCATAGGGCTTCATGTCACGTTGCAATCTTTAAAAATAAAACGAAATATCAATCGTGAAAAATTGGTTTTAGACAACTACTTAGCCGCACATGAAATAGCTGGAATTATATCTGACAACAGATATGGAGTCTACTCCTCATCCATCCCAAGCGTAATGATTACCCACCAATTAAAATTAGCCCCAAAAACACTTTTTAGAGCTATAGCCAATAATCAAATAAAAAAATACCTTCATCGGTTTTCTGAAATCTGGGTACCCGATGAAAAAGGTTCTGTTATTTCTGGTGAACTTTCTTCTACAGATGATTTTACAACTAAAAAATACTTGGGAGTATTGAGCAGATTCAAATCTGCACCGAAAACTACCAGAGAAAACTTTATTCTGGCTACTCTCTCCGGAACAGAGCCTCACAGGACAACACTAGAAAACAGGTTAATTAAATCTTTCAGGAACTCTAAACAAAAAATAACTGTGGTAAGAGGAATCCCTAAATCTGAGGGAAAAAAGGTCTTTCCTGAAAATTTTACTGTTCACAACCATCTACTAACAGAAGATTTAGAAAAGCTTTTAACCTCCTGCAAGCTTCTTATTTCCAGATGCGGTTATAGCACTATATTGGATGCTATGGCTACAAAGACTCCTGTAATTTTAGTGGCTACAAAAGGACAGTCTGAGCAGGAATATCTTGCTAGAAGACTTCTAAAAAAATTCAACGTTGCACTTCTAAAAGAGAAGCAAATTTCAGAAGACAATTTACAGCTGGCTCAAAAGATTTCGTGCACTAGTGACAACTTGCTTTCTTCTGTGATTGGTAAATGGGTGAATCAATTGTAATTTTGTCCCCAATATGGAAATCTACTCTGACGAATACTTTATGAAGATGGCTTTTAAGGAAGCTGAATACGCATTGCAACGCGAAGAAATCCCTGTAGGCGCAGTTATAGTCGCTAAAAACCAAATCATAGCCAGGGGGCACAATCTCACTGAACAACTAAATGATTTCACTGCTCACGCGGAAATGCAGGCATTTACAGCAGCTTCCGATTTTTTAGGCGGTAAGTATTTAGACAAATGCACCCTTTTCGTGACGCTAGAACCCTGCTTAATGTGCGCTGGGGCGGCTTTTAATACCAGGATAGGGAGAATCGTATTCGGGGCTTATGACGAGCGCAGAGGATACACCCAATTTGACCATGAGCATCTCACGAATAAAAGAATACTTCACCCTAAAACCGAGGTTATAGGAGGAGTATTGGAAGATGCTTGCCTACAACTACTCCAAGAGTTTTTCCAAACGAAGAGAAATTAACCCTACTTCCAATCTTTATCTTCTAATTCAAAAAGTTCCTGCACATCTCTGCCAAATATCTTAGCCAATTTTAAGGCCAAAACTGTGGAAGGAACATACTTGGACAACTCCATAGCGTTAATAGTTTGTCTGCTCACCTCGGCCAACTCAGCCAATTTAGCTTGAGTCATATCGTTTTTAGCTCTTTCTACTTTTATGTTATTTCTCATCAAAAGAAGTCTTTTTTAGTTTTGAAATTCGCCAATTGAACTTGACTATAAAGAAAATTAAAAGGGTAAACATATTGAACGTCATGAAAAAGAGAAAATCAAAATCATAAAGAATAACCATGGCCAAAAACAGTAGAGCATAATTCACATAAACAGACCACACCAGAGACTCTAGTCTTATCTTTTCAATAAACTCGTCTTCTACTTTCTCTTTTGAAAAGGCGACCACCACCCCAGAAAGTATAACTAGAATACCGAGTATTTCATTCAATAAATTGTTAGTTGATTTAGTAAATGGATTCGCAGACAATACAAAGTCAATTTTAATATCCAAAAATTCAGGAGCAAAGTCTGTTATGATGACTACTACCCCCAAAATCACGGAAGGTATCAATGCCATTAATCCTATTTTTTTATACTGATGTGGAAATAAATAATTCATGAAGTAAAAGTTTATAATTCGAAACAAAAGTAACTCTTTTTTTACATAATGTCAAACAAACTTTACTTTAAGTAAGAAATACTATTTAATAAGTAAGTAAATACAAATTGTATTCGTTTGAAAATCCTTCTTTCGCACATACCCGTATCTTTGTGGGCAGATACAGATTTATTGCTACGCAGCCATGCAGTTCGAATTAACTAAAGAATTCATATCAATTTTACAGGAGTTCATAGAGAACGGCCGGGATAATGCCATCCAAGAAGCTCTTCATGGACTTCACCCTGCAGACATTTCTGATGTGATGGAAGAGTTAAAGTCTGATGAGGCCACTTACATCTATAAGCTTCTGGAGAACGAGGAGGCTGCGGATGTACTGATCGAACTAGAAGATGATGAATTATCCAAACTTTTATCTGTTCTAACCTCTAAGGAGATAGCTGAAATAATAGATGAGAATGTAGACTCAGATGACGCTGCCGATGTAATTCAACTCTTACCTCAACAAAAACAAGAAGAGGTAATTTCTAAAATTTCAGATGAATCACAGGCTAGTGACATAATAGCTCTACTCCAGTTCGAAGAAGGTACTGCTGGTGCTATTATGGCAAAAGAATTAGTGGCCGTTAACATTAACTGGACCGTAGGCCAGGCTATTCGCGAAATGCGAAAACAGGCAGATGATCTAGAGAACGTATACACCATATACGTTATAGATGATAAAGGAATACTTAAAGGGAGGTTAAGCCTAAAACAACTACTCTTTTCTGCTACGAGTACGAGAACTACTATCAAAGAGATTTACACTGATGAAGATTTACGAAGTGTTGAATCTGACGAGGATGTGGAAGAAGTAGCTGATGTTATGCAGAAATACGACTTAGTGGTGATCCCTGTAATTACCGGAAATAATCTTTTAGTAGGCAGGATTACCATAGACGATGTGGTAGATGTAATCAAAGATGAAGCTGGAAGAGATTACCAAATGGCGAGTGGAATCTCAGAACGTGTAGATTCGGAAGATCGAATTCAACGGATTTTAAGAGCACGATTTCCCTGGTTATTGATCGGTCTTATAGGTGGTATATTCGGAGCTTTAGTTATCAATATTTTTGAGCATGACATAAAAATATATCCAGAAATGGCCTTCTTCATTCCGCTTATAGCTGCTATGGGAGGAAATGTAGGCGTACAGTCTTCGGCTATTATAGTGCAAGGACTGGCCAATAAGACCATAGGACTATCAAGCACTGGCCAAAAATTACTTAAAGAGCTAGGAGTAGCTACCCTTAATGGTATCATATTAGCACTTGTCATCTTAGCGTTCAACTTGCGCTTTGGAGACTCTCTAGCGCTTAGTTATACGGTTAGTATTGCCTTGTTTTGTGTGATAATATTTGCCAGCTTATTCGGAACACTTACTCCACTGGTCTTAGATAAGGTTAACATAGACCCCGCATTAGCCACTGGTCCATTTATAACCACGGCAAATGATATCGTGGGTCTATTTATATACTTCATTATAGGTCGAGTGATGTATCTCTATTTCCAAGAGCTTGAGGCTTGTACTACTATTCTCGAGCAAATTACTTAATGAATGTACATTTCATAGATACAGTACATGACCTACTTTGGGATACGCTATCTTCTAAAGGATTTACATGTTTAGACAGAACTAAAGTAGCTAAAGAGGATTTTTTTAAGTCTGCGCAGCAATGCTCGGGTATAGTCATAAGAAGCAGATTCAAACTCTACGAACAGGAACTTTCTCAACTTCCAAATCTAAAATTTATAGCACGATCTGGCGCTGGGTTAGAGAATATTGACTTAGACTACTGCACTGCTCATAACATCAAAGTCTACAGCTCTCCAGAGGGCAATATGACTGCTGTGGCGGAGCATGCCATAGGAATGATTCTGTCGCTATTTAATCATTTAAAGAGAGGAGATACGGAAGTAAAATCTGCAGAATGGAATAGAGAGTTGAACAGAGGGTTGGAACTCTCCGGGAAAACCGTAGGAATAATAGGATATGGCAACATGGGTTCTGCTTTTGCTAAGCGGCTAGGAGGTTTTGACTGTGAGGTACTCGCTTATGACAAATACAGAAAGGGATTTCAAACTAAACATGTAAAGGAAGTGTCTTTAGCAGAACTGCAGAAAAAGGCAGATGTAATAAGTCTTCATATTCCTATTTCAGAAGAAACGAACTATTACGTATCCTCTGCTTTTATAAAGCAAGTCAAAAAGCCATTTTTCCTCATTAACACTGCTAGGGGAAATCATGTAAAAATTATAGATTTACTCACCGCCTTGGATACTGGAAAAATATTGGGGGCATGTTTAGATGTTCTTGAATATGAAAAGTTTAGTTTTGAAAACATTACTTCAGAAGAACTTCCTAAAGAATGGAATGCGCTTATCAAAAGAGAAAATGTACTCCTGAGTCCTCACGTAGCAGGGTGGACTAAAGAATCATACCTAAAGCTTTCCTCTTATTTAGCTGAAAAAATCCTAACCGACTGGTGCTAAAAAAAAGAGGCATAAAAAAAGCCCAACTAGAAGTTGAGCTATTTTAAGTAGTACCCTAAGTTAGCGATTATTTATTTCCGCTTACCTTAACATCTTCTGTACTCTGGTACATGATTTTTAATGCTGAAGATTGTCTTAATTCCTGCTTTATAGCTGAAATTCTTCCCATCTTAGTCTCTTTATCTACATTAAGCACCCAAGTCATCTTCTTTCTGTCTTCCTCATCTTTAGAGTTCTTAGTATCCTCAACCCACTGACGAATATCTGCCACTTCAGCGATATCATCATTTAATTGAAGTACCGGATCAGAACCTCTCTTTTTATCCACAGGAGGTCCTACACTTAAGAATGCCGCCCTAGTTTTGTTTTTTATTTTCTCTACCTCTGTAGCCTTTGGTAATTTAATTTCTACCAATGGGTCTTTATCTCTCATCACAGTAGCTACCATGAAGAAGAAAAGAAGCATGAACACGATATCAGGCAGGGAAGCTGTCGATACCGGTGTTACTGACTTTTTCTTTTTATTTGTAAATTTTGCCATACTATTCTTTTTTAACCTCCGAAACCTTTGACGTCTAATGGTTCTGCCTCAGAAATACGCTGAGGATAAACTTCTCTTATAGCCAATATTTTCTTTTTATCCTCTTCATCGTTTTCATCAAGCTGTTTAAACAACACTCCGAATTTCGCTAAACAAATCTCATCTCTCAACTCTCTAATAGCAGCCTCTAATTCATTATTTACAAGCACATAGGTCTCATAATCCGTACTATTATCATTTTGAACTGAAATTAATGCTGAACTAGGTAGCGGGGCATATTCCCCAAAAAACTCGAAAGCATACTGCTCAGCAAGCGATGAATTTAAACTACTATTCGCTGTTTTTAGCTCCTTTTCGATCGCCTTACTCTTGAGAGCATCTGAAGTCGCCTCCAACTCTGTTTCCAATTGGGTAATGAGCACCTCAAATGAACGAACTACACCATTCACACTATCTCTACTTAAAGTCTCTCTTACAGGAAAGTTATCTAAAGCAGGACCTAATGGGATAAGAACGTTATCTCCATTGGAAAGTAAAAATTCTTTAGCACCCGTTTTAAGGTCTTTCACATCCATAGCCCTCTCTTCCACAAGCAAGTCATTATTGAAGTTTACTAAAACTTCATAAACATTTCTGGCTATAACAGGAGGCGGAACAAACTCTGGAGGTAATGGCGGAGGAAGTAGCCTTTTCATACCGCTATCAGAGTTCATAGTAGTCACCACTAGGAAAAACACTAATAGAAGGAAGGCTATATCAGCCATGGATCCTGCATTTATTTCAGCTAATTCTCTTCTTGCCATTTTATTTATTTTACAATTTTAGAAACTTCAGCCACCACTGCTACTAGCACAGCTATAGCCACTAAGATGTAAACAGCATATATTCCACCTTCCGAAAAGGTTAACCAAAAATCTGTAAGTCCATTATACTGGAGGTCGGCATCTAGAAACTTTCCACCTCTGATATTTCTGTAATCCAAAATATCTGTTTTAGCCATAACCCCAAAAGACACCGCAAGGATTACTACAAAGGCAATTAAACCAATTAATCCCCCTTTATTCTTTCCGATTTTAGTAATGAACTGGAACAACCCGAACAATACAGCTACTACTGTACAGATAACCAGACCTACCAAGCTCATCCAATAACTACCATCTAAAAACGGTAAAATGTCAGACTCGTTTTCGAGCTTAGCATCCCATTTAAACATAATCAGTGCAGCCAAAATCACCCCAACGATAGCAAAGGTAAATTTCACAACATTAGCACCGATATTAATCCCTTTAGCTGCTTCCATTATGCTTTATTTTGAAGTTGATGCTTGTAAATCATGTCGACCATTTCGATAGAACTATCTTCCATGTCTAATACAATTCCGTCAATTTTAGAAAGGATGTAATTGTAAAACACTTGAAGAATAATAGCTACAATAAGTCCAGAAACTGTAGTAATCAGTGCCACTTTAATACCATCAGCTACAATAGCTGGCGCAATGTTATTTGCTTTTGCTATGGCATCGAAGGCACCAATCATACCGATTACCGTACCCATGAATCCAAGCATCGGTGCTAGTGCGATAAATAAAGAAATCCATGAAAGACCTTTCTCTAATAATCCCATTTGAACACCACCATATTGTTCGATTGCTTTTTCTACTTGATCTATGTTTCCATGACTTCTATCAAGTGCTTGATAAAATATAGAAGCTACAGGACCACTAGTATTTCTAGTTACTTCCTTAGCTGCATCTAGCCCACCTTCATCTAACGCTGCTCCAATTTTATCTAGAAGTTTTCTAGTATTGGTAGTAGCCATATTTAAATAAATAATTCTTTCGATACATAGCGCTAATCCTAAAATCAAACAAATAAGTACGAAAGACATGAAGAATGGTCCTCCATCTATAAATGTATCTAATACGCTCTGATGTAAACTTGTAATTTCTTGAGCGTTTGGTTCTGCTCCGTCTGCTTGCGTAAATGCTTTAGAGGTAAAGCCCAGGATTCCAAATCCGACTAGGGTAACTACTGATAACAGCTTTTTCATTGTTAATTTTTTTATTTGACTACTATTTCTATATTCTATTTTCACTTTTTCACTCTTTACTACAGATTTATGGCGGAGAGAGGGGGATTCGAACCCCCGTTACCCTTTCGAGTAAACACGCTTTCCAAGCGTGCGCCTTAAGCCACTCGGCCACCTCTCCAATCTCTCTTAAATCGGGAGCCAAAATACAAAAAATTAGTCTAGACAAACAAAACACATTTGTCTAAAAAAACACATGTGAAAACATCGCTTTTACATTGATAACTCTCCGGAATAATCAATTTGAAATTCTCTAGCAAATCCCTCTACACTTAATTCCTTACCTAGTAAGTGCATGACCTTCACTACCACAGCCTCGAAAGTCATATCTTCAGCAGACAAGACTCCAATTTTAGACAGCTTCAATCCAGATGCGTATGTTTTCTGGTCTACATTTCCTTTTCGACATTGACTCACGTTTATAAAGCATTTACCTTCATCAACCTTTCCTTTTATCAGGTCTACGAGATCATTTCTCATCGGAATATTTCCACTTCCGAAGGTTTCGAGAATGAAAACTTTGACTTCTGGCTGATTGAGCGCATATTCGAGTTGAGAGGTTTTTAAGCCTGGGAAAAATTTAATAATGGAAATACTATCATCCCATTCATAATGTATAGCTAATTTTTCATAATCTACTTTACGTTGCAACGCCCCATAATTCCAATTAATATTCACTCCCGCTTCTGCCAGAGGAGGATAGTTAGGACTTATTATGGCATCGAAATGTTCGGTGCTAAATTTATGACATCTATTTCCTCTGTATAAACTATACTCAAAATATATGGCTACTTCCTGCAGTATAAAGGAGCCTTTATCATCTTTTAAACTTGCTATTTCGATACTCGAGATAAGATTTTCTCTGCCGTCTGTTCTCAGCATCCCCATAGGTAGTTGGCTCCCTGTAATAACTACTGGCTTCGTCAAATTCTCGAGCATTATACTCAATGCTGAGGCCGTGTAAGCCATGGTATCTGTTCCATGCAGAATAACAAATCCATCAAACAAATCATAATTCTCCTCTATTACTCTCGCTATGTCATTCCAAAACTCAAAATCGGCTTCGGAACTATCTACAGGGTTAACAAACGAATAAGTGCTCAACGCACATTCCAATCTACTTAACTCTGGTATGTGTTTTACCAAATTCTCTAAAGAAAGAGGCATTAAGCTTCCGTCATTTGAATTCACCTCCATACCTATGGTTCCTCCAGTATAGATCAATAATATTTTTGATTTTATTTCTTCCATTTGATATTAAAACTTAAAGAGCTTCAGTGCATTTCTAGTAGTGATCTCACTTATTTCTTCTATTGTTTTACCTGTTACTTCAGCTAATTTAGAGGCTATGTAATGTAAATAAGAGCTCTCATTTCTTTTGCCTCTATTTGGATGAGGGGCTAAATAAGGTGAGTCGGTCTCCAACACTAGGTGGCTTAAATCTATATTCAAAATGGTATCAGCTAATCCTGAATTTTTGAAGGTAATTACCCCTCCTATTCCAAGGCTAAATCCACCATAAGCTATTATATGCTCGGCTTGTGCTTGGCTTCCAGTGAAACAATGAAAAACACCTGTTAATTTCTCGTCATTCAGTTCATCAAAGACCTCGAACAACTCTTTATAACTCTCTCTAGCGTGAATTATTATCGGAAGGTTTAGTTCCTTAGCCCAACCAATTTGAATTTTCAAGGATTCTATTTGTAAAGGAAGACTTTCTTTATCCCAGTGTAAATCCAAGCCGGTCTCTCCAATAGCATAAAATTTATGTTTTGAAATAAGAGTTTTCATGTTAGCCAAGACCGTCTTATAATCTTCTTTTACATCACAAGGATGCAGACCTATCGTAGGAAAACAATTCTTTGGAAAAGCGGCCGCTAATTCTAGCATTGGATTAATGCTTTCCTCATCGATGTTGGGTAAAAACATTTTATTCACACCAGAGTCAATGGCTCTTTTTACCGCTGCTTCATTATCTCCTTCAAACTTTGAGGAAAATAGGTGTGTATGCGTGTCTATGAAATCCATAGAACAAAGGTAATTTGATAATTGATTTTCCTTTCATGTTCTTCCGAAAAGAAATATTCATATTAAAAATTGATAGTACTTTAGGCGAATCAAAAAAATTCTCATTATACGGCTTAGTTCTATGGGAGATGTTATTCTCACATCTTCAGTAGTTAGAACTGTCCACAATCAATTGAACTGTGAAATTCACTACCTTATAAAGGACTCTTTTAGAGATTTAGTGAAACATTCCCCTTTTGTTCATTCTGTTCATACGCTAAGTGAAAGTTTAGAGAGCACTATTTCGAAATTAGAAAAGGAGAATTTCGACTTAATACTAGACCTCCAAAAGAATAGAAAAAGCAAGAAAATAACCAAAGAGCTAAATACAGAGGCGCTTACTTTCAGTAAACTAAATGTAAAGAAATGGATATTAGTTCAATCTGGGATAAACCTTCTTCCGAAGTCACACCTCATAGATAGATATTTCGATTCTTTAAAAGGCCTCGGAATAAAAAATGATGACCTGGGAAACGAACTATTTATTCCATCATCGATCAGCGTGTCGACAGACAAGCTAGCTCTTCCGAAAAAATACATTGCCTTAGGTATAGGTGCTCAGCACACAGGTAAATGTTTAAGTGAAGAGCAATTATTACACATCATAAAAAATACGAGCCTTCCAATAGTTCTTTTGGGAGGGGAAAGAGAATTAGAACTCTCTAAAAAATTAAGCGAATCCTCCAATGATACTGTCTGGAACTTAACTGCTAAAAGCTCTTTACTAGAAACCGCAGAAGTGATTAGAAGGTCAACTATCACCATAAGCGGAGATACAGGTGTAATGCATATGGCATCAGCATTTAAAGTTCCTCAAATTTCAATATGGGGATGTACTTCACCTGAATTAGGCATGTTCCCTTATCAGGGGCATGCTCATTCTGTAATTATAGAACCCCTTGAACATTTAAAGCGACCATGTGCTAAACTGGGGAACAGGTGTAAGTATGCGCCAAACTGGTGTATTCAATCAGTAAACCCCTCTAGAATCACAGAAGAAATAGAACTAATCCTTAAAAAAGAGTGCTTTTAATTCTGAAGCATCCTCTGGGCTCATTTTTCCTGCGAGTATTAGCGATAATTGCTTTCTTCGAAGTGCTCCATCAAACCTAGCCTTCTCCTCATCTGACTCTGCTATCAAATGTGGAACTTGGATTGGAGAACCTACTTGATCCACGGCCACAAAAGTATATATCGCCTCGTTGCACTGTATTTTTTCTCCAGTAGTGTGGTGTTCTACCCAAACATTCATAAACACCTCCATGGAGCTAGAGAATGCTCTACTTACTTTAGCCTCAATAGTAACGATGTCACCTAGCTTTATTGGCTGATTAAATGAAACATTATTAACAGCAGCTGTCACCACCACTCTTCTGCAGTGTCTATGGGCTGAAATAGCTGAAGTAATATCCATCCAATGCAACAGCTTCCCTCCCATCAGATTACCTAAAGTATTCGTGTCATTTGGCAGCACGAGGTGTGTCCCCATGGCTAGGGTCTCTATTGCTTTCTTTGAGGATTTCATTATTCTAAATTCTATTTACAAATTTACCTTATTAGACATAAATACTTCAAGAAAAAAATTCATAAAAAAAACGCCTCAGCATAAGCCGAGGCGTTTTAAATATGTTAGTTAGTAAATGAACTATTTAGCCACTACTACTCTTTCGAATTTAGCCGTGTTGTTTCCGGTTAATCTAACCATATAAACTCCACTTTCTATTCCTGCTGTCTCGAACATCTGCTGGTAAGTTACACCTGCCTCTGCTGATCCTGAGAAGATGGTCTGAACTAGACCTCCATTCATATCTAATACATCTAATGTTACATTAGAAGTCTTAGCCACTCCATAGTTAATCTGAGCTTTATCACTAACCGGGTTAGGGAAGATGTTGCCGATGAATAAACCTCCATCTACTGAATCAAATGAAACTGATACCGCTTCAACTTCAGCAAGCTCTTCTTCTTCTAGGTCTGCGAATGTAATAGTCTGCGTATGACTTACAGAGTTACCTGTACAATCAGTAGCAGTCCATGTTCTTTCAATAGAGTACTGAGGACAACAGTCAGCATCGAATGCGAAGTCACCTTGGAATCCGTTAAGCTCTACCTCAGAATCAGTCGCAGCATCTACTAGTAGACCTGTTCCGTTGAACCATCCTCCGTTTCCGTAGTTACCGTTCACATTGTTAGCTCCGTTACCTACTTGGTATGCGTAGTAAGAATTTGCTGGTGCGTGAGACAAGTCGAAGAATGATCCCAATAAGTCTCCAGCTCCAGTTAATGAAGCATTACCCGCTTGCATAATGTAGTAAGTCCAGTTTTCATACTCTCCAGACTCTTCAGCAGTATCGCAATCATCTTTGTATGAAGTAGGGAATAATTGGTTAGACCAATCAGCCCAGTCCATTC
>LAQC01000011.1:0-153 GCA_000981645.1 Cryomorphaceae bacterium ASP10-05a
ATTGTTCAGTCAAATCAAGTTGCTCATGCGTGCGTGTTAATAGCTCTAAATCCGGATTATCTCCCTTGTGGCGTTGTAACTTTCTAAGTATTGAACTCCCAACCATACCTCTATGACCAGCAACGTAAATCTTCATAATATAACCTTAGGAAT
>LAQC01000011.1:226-23287 GCA_000981645.1 Cryomorphaceae bacterium ASP10-05a
ATGCTGAAGCATCAGTACATCCATCTGGAAGGATACATGAGCCATCTTCACACTGTGCCGTAGCATCATAGTTACATGCTGAAGCATCAGTACATCCGTCTGGAAGGATACACGATCCATTATTACACTGTGCTGTTGCATCGTAGTTACATGCTGAAGCATCAGTACATCCGTCTGGAAGAATACACGATCCATTATCACACTGTGCTGTTGCATCGTAGTTACATGCTGAAGCATCAGTACATCCATCTGGAAGGATACATGACCCATTCTCACACTGTGCTGTTGCATCATAGTTACATGCTGAAGCATCAGTACATCCATCTGGAAGAATACATGAGCCATCATCACATAAAGCTAACGGTGCAAAGTTACATGCTAAAGCATCAGTACATCCGTCTGGAAGAACACATGATCCATCTTCACACTGTGCCGTTGCATCATAGTTACATGCTGAAGCATCAGTACATCCGTCTGGAAGGATGCATGAACCGTCATCATCTGTAGCTATCGCTTCATAATTACAAGCTGTAGCATCGGTACATCCGAATACCACATCAGGGAACGAAATAGATTCGTACTCTATATAACTATCTCCGTCTTGAGCTCTGTATTGAAGTGCAGCTGAGAAAGTAGTAATTCCATCGGTAGTAAACTGTCCTAACAACACTCTTCCACTTCCATCAGGGAAGGCGGTAGGCTCAGAGTCTGGTACTACAAACCAAGCGCCTCCTACAAAATCATTTATAAGTAGGTTTCCCCCTGCTTCGTAAGACGAAAAGTCTACGCCAAGCACATTTAAAGAATTAGGTAGACTTTCGGTTCCGATAGTCACCCACGAATCATATTCCAACCCTGGAACAAGCCCGTAAAGTGCTGAATTAATATCTGAGCTAGTAGGTCCTCCTCCTGGATTTTGATAAAAAGTTCCAGTTGTAGAAATTGAAAGAGGATTTATATCCTGTCCATAGACACTAACTAATTGATCAAAAGGATTTGTAAAGTTGGCATACACTCTATAGGTGTCAAAACCAACTACAGCGTCATTAGCTACTAATTCAAAAGACAACCCGTTATATGAAGGAGCTGGATAAGTACAAGAACCATCATCGGTTGTAGCGTTAGCATCATAATTGTCTGCGTTAGAATCCATACAGCCTGGCAATAAAAATGGCTGACTTAAAGTTTGAGTCAAGCTTATATTATCATTATTGAGAGCATCTCTCCATTGCACATTTAGCTGAATATCTAAATCTCCATTCGTAGTGATTTGAGCTAAAAGGACTCTATTTGTAGACGCATACGCCTCTGGAACAGAACCAGGCAGAATAAACCAAGCACCTCCTACAAAATCATCTATAACTAGGTCTCCTCCTGCTTCGAAAGAAGATAAATCGAGCCCTAAAGCAATCAAACCTGTAGTTGTGACATCTGTCCCACCAATCGTTAACCATGAGTCATAAATTAAGTCTGGAATAAATGAATAAAGAAAAGGACTTATATCTGAAGACAATCCTCCTCCTGAAGTATTTTGGTAAATATCACCAGTACTCGTAATAAACAAAGGGTTGATATCTAGACCGAAAACTTGGACTAACTGGTCTCCAACATCATCAAAATCCGCATAGATTCTATAAGTTGTGTATCCGGGAATTCCATTTGTAGCGTGGACTTCTGAAGAAAGACCAGTAAAATTGGCATTAGATTGAAATGCTAGCAACAGCATCATGGCTAGTGTAGCTAGTGAGAATTTAAGATTCATTTTAACTGAATTTTGGTTAAGGTAATTAGGTATATGTCCCAAATATACATTAAACGCAAGTCAAATCAAAACGCCCACCTTACTTAAAGGACCTCATTTTATACCTCTCAATGAGGGCGTTTGTGCTAGAGTCATGATTACTAGAGCTTAAGTTAGAATTGATTTCACCAAGAATGTCACCCGCTAAAACCTTACCCAATTCCACGCCCCATTGATCAAAGCTAAACACATTCCAAACAATTCCCTGTACAAATATTTTATGCTCATAAGTAGCAATTAATTTACCTAAACTGAATGGGTTCAGCTTATCTAAAACAATAGAGTTAGAAGGTCTATTGCCTTCAAAAACTTTAAAGACGGAGTTTTCCGAAGGATTCAATTTCTCTACCTCAGATAGCGTTCTTCCTTTCATTAAGGCTTTTGATTGAGCTATAAAATTACTAAACAATTTATCTTGATGATCAGACATCTTGTTTTTCGGCTCAACTACACCTATAAAATCACATGGAATCAATTTCGTTCCTTGATGAATTAGCTGATAAAATGCGTGCTGACCATTAGTGCCTGGCTCTCCCCAAATTATGGGACCAGTTTGATACGTTACTGACTTTCCGTTTCTATCTACTGATTTCCCACTACTTTCCATGTCACTCTGCTGGAGATAGGCTGGAAACCTATGTAAATATTGATTATATGGCAACACAGCGTGAGAGTCGGCTTCAAAGAAATTATTGTACCACACACCTAAAAGTGCCATAATGACTGGAATATTCTTAGATAATTCAGAAGTTCTGAAGTGTTCATCCATTTCATGAGCTCCCTTAAGAAGTTTCTCGAAATTGTCATACCCTAAATGGAGAGAGACACTTAATCCCACACTACTCCACAAGGAGTACCTTCCTCCTACCCAATCCCAAAACAGAAATTGGTTTTCTGGACTTATGCCAAATTTCTTTACGCCTTCAGCATTAGTACTAACCGCCACAAAATGATTCGATATAGCTTTTTCACTCCCTAATTTTTCTAGCAGCCAGGATTTAGCGCTAGAGGCATTAGTCATCGTTTCCTGAGTAGTAAAAGTCTTAGAGACTACTATGAATAAAGTCGTTTCAGCATCACACCTCTTCAGAACCTCATCTAAATGCGCCCCATCTACATTAGATACATAAGATATATCTGGACCGCATTGATAAGCTTTTAAAGCTTCACTGACCATAACAGGACCTAAATCACTACCTCCTATTCCAATATTTACTATTCTTTCTATTTTTTTTCCAGTAAACCCTTTAAATTTCCCCGCAATAACAGACTCAGAAAAACTCTTCATTTTCACTAGCTCAGTTTTTATCCAAGGCTTTATGGATTCACCATCTACCTTGGTGTCTTTTTCAGAAAAATCTCTAAGTGCTGTATGAAGAACAGCTCTGTTTTCGGTGACATTAATTTTCTCACCATTAAACATAGCCTGGATAGCCTCATTAACGCCAGTTTCTCTAGCCAAATCACATAATAGATCAAAAGTTTTATCTGTTATGCGATTTTTTGAAAAATCGAATAGAAAATCTTTTTGGTCTATCGAAAATTTCTGAAATCTCTTATCATCCTCTTTAAACATTGAACTCATATGAAGATTTTTCACCTCTTCAAAATGAGTAACTAGCGCTTTCCAACTGGCTAAGTCTATTAAACTGAACTCCTTCAACATATTTTTCTAATTAGGCGTTTCTATTGATGCAGTTTAAATCTTCAAACGCTTGTTTTAATCTAGTAACGAAAGCATCCTCGCCTTTTCTCAACCAGACCCTTGGATCGTAATGTTTTTTATTTGGCCTTTCAGCTCCTTCTGGATTTCCTATCTGAGTTTTTAAATAGTCACTTTTTTCACTCATGTAATCTCTAACCCCCAACAAATAAGCCCATTGCATATCTGTATCTATATTCATCTTTACAGCTCCATACTCTATAGCTTCTCTTATTTGAGCTTGAGGTGAACCACTTCCACCATGGAATACAAAGTTTATAGGGTTTTCAGCCGTATTAAATTTCTCCTGAACATATGATTGAGAATTTTTCAGAATTACTGGAGTCAATTCTACATTACCTGGCTTATACACACCGTGCACATTACCAAAAGCAGCCGCTATGGTGAAGTTTGGACTCACTTTACTTAACTCCTCGTATGCATAGGCCACTTCCTCTGGCTGTGTGTATAATTTTGAGCTATCCACATCAGTATTATCTACACCATCTTCTTCTCCTCCTGTTACGCCTAATTCAATTTCTAAAATCATATCTAAAGGCGCCATAACCTTAAGATACTCCACACAAGTCTCTATATTTTCCTCAAGCGATTCTTCACTCAAATCTAACATATGACTTGTATAAAGGGGTCTCTTATTTTGAGAATGGAATTTTTTACCGTGCTCTAATAAACCGTCTACCCAAGGTAAAATCTTCTTAGAACAGTGATCCGTATGCAGGATTACAGGAACATCATAAGCTTTTGCCATGTGATGGATATGATAAGCCCCAGAAAGACCACCAAGGATTGCTGAGCTTTGCGATTCATTAGATAATCCTTTACCTGCGAAAAAGGATGCCCCTCCATTCGAATACTGAACAATAACCGGAGAATTTAGCTCTCTAGCTGTTTCTAAAACTGCATTGGCTGAATTAGTCCCGATAACGTTTACCGCAGGAAGCGCATAATTATTATCGTTAGCATGTTTTAATAATTCCATGGCTTCTTGGCCAAACAATACTCCTGGTTTAAATAGTTTACTCATCTTTAGTTGTCTTTTTAATATTGCGTTACAAAGCTAAACCCTTCCTTTTTCAACCTTGCTATTATTTAATTAGTTATAAACTTAATCAAGGTTGTTTTGCTTTCTGAATTTTTTTATTAACTCTTCTTCTGTTAAATCTAAATCTTTCAATCTAGCTCTAACTTCGTTAATGTGAATGCTGTCTCCATAATGTTCAAAGTAATGCTCATAGACCTGCTTGGCTTTGCTTTTATCGTTTAATTGAAAATCGAAAACAAAACCCAACTGAAAAAGAGCATCATCACTGTAGGGATGTTCTGTGTAATCATTATAAAAATTATCAAATACTTCTACGGCCTTATCCCAGTCTCCTACTGACATGGCTAAGTCTCCGGCTTTGAGAAAATAATCGCCCGCTTCTTCATCTTTTCTAAACTTATTTCGATACTCGGAATACGCACTAATTAACTTAGACACAGTGTAGGGATCTTTGGCCCCTTTAACAGCATGTATAGACTCTAAACTATCTATTGCGCGCACCAAATCTTCTTTTTGATTTACATCAGCTCTTTTTTCATAATTTTTTTTGGACTCCCCGCCACAACTGCTCATAAAAACAACTAGGACTGTAAGATATATAGAAACTCTCATCTTTATTTTCTTCTATTTAGTTTAGGGAATTTCATTTTATAATTTGCTTGTACCTCTCCTTTGGAAATGTCCTTTAATTTGCTTTGCAATAAGGTCTTTCGCTGGCTGCTAATTTTATCAGTAAATAGCGTACCTTCTATATGATCATATTCATGCTGAACTACCCTAGCTGGAAAACCTGTTAACTCTTCCTCATAAAGTTCCCAGTTTTCATCAAAATATTCAATTTTGACATTTGGCTTTCTATAAACCTCTTCACGAATATTCGGAATGCTCAAACACCCTTCTTCCATTCCCCATTCTTTTCCCGATTCTTCGTAAATCACCGGGTTTATAAAAACACGGATAAATCCATCACATGAAGCGTCTCCGCTTTCACCTTCTGCGAATGGAGAAGCGTCCACTATAAAAAGCCTGATACTCTTCCCTATTTGAGGAGCAGCCAAACCGACACCATTTGCTTTGTACATGGTTTTAAACATGTCTTTTATTAGCTTCTGAAGGTTTGGGTAATCCTTTTCTATCTCGTCAGCCTTCTTTTTTAAAACTGGATCTCCGTATGCTATGATAGGTAAAATCATTAGGTATTGCTCTTTGAATAATTTGCGTAGCAAAAATAGGACTTTACCTCAGCGGAAAGTGACTTTTTATACATACAAAAGAACTCAAAGACATTATCTTCGCCTCAAATTTTTTACATGTCTAGAAAGTTAGATTCAATAAGTGATGCCATAGAGGACATCAAAGCAGGAAAAGTTATCATAGTAGTAGACGATGAGGACAGAGAAAATGAAGGCGATTTTCTCATAGCGGCTGAAAAAACCACTCCTGAAATAGTCAATTTCATGGCCACTCATGGAAGAGGGTTAATCTGCGCACCTCTAATAGAGTCAAGATGTGACGAGTTAGGATTAGGATTAATGGTAAATGATACTAACGCAGCCTTCGAAACTCCTTTTACAGTTTCTGTCGACCTAGTTTCGCCAGAGACAACAACAGGTATTTCTGCAACTGACAGACACAAGACAATCATGGCGCTTGTAGACCCTCAGGTAGACCCTGAAACTTTAGGCAAGCCCGGACACATATTCCCTCTTAGAGCAAAGTCAGGAGGTGTATTACGAAGAGCCGGTCATACAGAAGCCGCTATAGATTTCGCCAGGTTAGCAGGATTTGAGCCTGCAGGAGTTATTGTTGAAATCTGCAACGAAGATGGAAGCATGGCCCGTCTTCCTGATTTGTTTAAAATCGCAGACCGATTTAATTTAAAGGTGGTTTCTATTGAAGACTTAATCGCTTACAGACTCGAAAACGAAAGTCTAATAGAAGAAGAATTAACTGTCAACCTACCCACAATGCATGGTGAATTCAAGCTACATGCTTTTAGGCAAACGACAAGTAACACTGAACACCTAGCCTTAGTAAAAGGCGAATGGAAAGAAGGAGAAGAAATACTGGTTAGGGTTCACTCAGGGAGTATGATTGGAGATATTTTCGGCAGCGATGTATACGGAAAAGGACATCAGTTACACTGCGCTATGAAAGCAATAGAAAAAGAAGGTAAGGGTGTAGTAGTATACATAAACACTCTAAGAAAGGGTAACGGAATGGTAGATGAATTAAAAGCCCTCGGAGATAAAGCAAATTCTGAAAGCAGCTCTATCAAAAAACTCAACTCAAAGGATTTCGGAATAGGCGCACAAATATTAAGACACCTAAATATCTCTAAAATGAGATTACTGACTAACAACCCAATCAGAAAAATAGCTGGAATAGAAGGATTCGGTCTCAGTGTAACAGAAACAGTGAAAATAAATTTAGACCTCTAAAAACAGAGCAGTTAATTAAAGAATAGCTGAAATAAAAAGCCCTTTAACGTGAAGTTAAAGGGCTTTAATTTTTTATCAAGCTTGACTTAATTTATTCAGCAGCAGCATCATCGGCTTTAGGAGCCTCATCTACAGGAGCATCTTCTGAAGGAGCGTCCTTCTTCTTCTTATCCCATTTACCATACTTGCTCTTGAACTTGTCAATTCGACCTGCAGTATCCACGAACTGCATTTTACCAGTAAAGAATGGGTGACTCTTATAACTGATGTCTAATTTTATAACTGGGTATTCATTTCCGTCTTCCCAAGTAACAGTTTCACTGGTATTAGCAGTGCTCTTTCCTAAGAAAGCGTACTCATTACTCATATCTTTAAAAACTACTAATCTGTAGTTATCTGGGTGTATTCCTTCTTTCATATCACAAAATTTGCGTTTGCAAAAATACTACTTTTTATATTCTAAGCAATAGAATAGATGAGTTAAAATATTCATCTTTATTTATTGCTCAATTTCTATTAACTCATAGGAGTATCCTGCAAACACTCCTAGACCGTCTGTTACATTATCAAACAATTGAACTGGCTGTGAAAAAGGCCCTCCACTTCCCTGATAAGCATATATGGATTTAAAATAGCTGTAATACTCCTCACTTGATTTAACTAACTGAATATAGGCAGTTTCTCCTTCAGGGATAGATGTCTCAAAATCAATTACAACTTCATTATTCGGAAATAGCTGGTCACTAAATATAGCTCGGTCATAAAAATAATTTAATTCTCCCTCAAACGAAAAACCAAATTCTTCGCTTATTAAGTACTCAGAGTTAGAACCAAACCACGTACTTAAGAAATTACTTCCCCCATCGGATGAAAAGCCCACAAACATGTGATAAAAGTCGTCTGAAGAGGGGTTATCTATAAATCTAAGTCTTACTTCAAAGTCTCCGGAAGAATTTACCTCAAGAACCTCTGCTTCAACACCCTGAAGCTTTGAAGGTATACTTGTTATCGAGGAAATCTCTTTAAAATTGCCAGAAGAAATCTGAACCTCATACTCACCAACCTCGTCTAAAACAAAGGGAAAGATGTACTTTCCTAATTCAGCGTTTGTCAGCTCAAAGTCACCTAAATCCTCACCATCTCTGAAAAGTGTAGCCGTAGCATTAGAAATGAATTGGGGGTTATCTGAGGATAATATAGAAACACTAGAACCAATGTCTAAATAAGACAAATCTACATCGCTCACAAAACCACTTATTGTTAAAACAGGCTTAGATTCTTCTTCATCAAAATCAATGATTTTTTCGCAAGAAGAGCATAAAATCAAAAAAATAAAACAAAATAAATACTGAAGTGAATGTACCATTTAATTAAAATTTTACAGCGTATGATATTGATGGGATTATAGGGAATAAGGAAATTTGCTTCAAGACATTTTCTGAAGTTTGCTCACTCTCATTATATTCTTGATCAAAGAACAAAAAGAAGGGGTTTTGTCGGCTATATATATTATAAAAGCCTAAGCTCCATGTCCTTTTACCCCAAGAGACCTCTTTATGAAAGTTTACACCTAAATCTAAACGATGATAGCTGGGAGTTCTATATCCATTTCTTTCAGTAATATACTCCAACTCTTGGAACTCAAACCCACCTCCGGAGATAGTTGGAGGAACAAAAGCCCCATTATACTTAGCCACCGGAAGAGTTACAGCATTTCCAGTTCCATAAACAAAGACTAATCCATAGTCGATTCTATCACTTGGCTCATAAGTTAATGCCACACCGATATCATGCCTTCTGTCAAATCTATAAGGGAAAGGGTCTCCAAAATTTATATTCTCAAATTCTCTATTAGTCCAGCTTAGCGTATAACCAATCCAACCAGTGAAATCTCCTTTTGTTTTTTCTAATAAAAATTCTGCCCCATAACTCCAACCGTTACCTACCTCCACTTTATCTTGCCAGTCTTCAGCTGAACCTTGAAAACTTGCTCCATCCTTATATTCTATCAAGTTATTCATCCACTTGTAATAACCCTCTACGCTAATCTGATAACCTTTTGTTGGAGTAACAGCATAGCCCAAAGCAAGCTGATCACTCGTTTGAGGTTTGATTTTCTCAGTCACTGGCACCCATAAGTCTGTAGGAAGTCCTATGGTAGAATTACTGAGAAGGTGTAAAAACTGAGTCATATTGGCATAAGAAGCCTTTATCGAACTTTTTTTGTTCAGCAAATATCTTGAAGAAATTCTAGGTTGAATTGAGAAATATGATTCACTCTCCACAAAGAAATTTGATGAATGAACCCCAAGATTAACTTTAAATCTATCTCCTAATTTCCAATCTGCTTCGGTGTATGCATTTAATTCATTAGCTCTAATTTCATTACTCCCAAAAGACAAACTGATACTCTCACCTACCCCTTCCGCCTCAATTCGGCTAACCCCCGGAGTGAACTTATGATTTACGAAGCTCAATCCAAATTTCAAATTTAAATCAGGATTAGGAATGAATTCAAAATCAGTTTTAATAGAATAATCATCTATTCCCGAATCGTACCTTAAACCAATTTCTTCCATCATCCCTTCACTTCCGGATTCAATATCAAATGCTGTAAGAAATTTATATTTACTGTAGGTTAGTGTCGTATTCGAAAAGAGTTTAGGGGAAAACACATGATTCCATCTCGCGGCCACTATAGCATTTCCCCATTCGAGCTTAGTCTTCATATTTTCAGTTTGATCTCCGAATGAACTCGAATATTTAGCGAAAGCTCTATCATTCCCGAAATAACCACTCAGAAATAATCGATCTTTATTAGATATGATATAATTGATTTTTCCATTTAAATCATAGAAGTAATAACCTCCAGTTGCAGATTCACCAGATTGCTTTGCTGATGCATTTATTAATGGCCTGGTTAAAGCATCGATATAAGTTCTTCTAGCACTAAACAGGAAAGAGGATTTCTCTTTTTTAATCGGACCTTCAATGCTCAATTTAGCTGCAACAATACCGACACTCGCCTCACCATGGGTCTCATAAAGATTTCCCTCTTTCATACGCACATCTATCACTGAAGACAATCTTCCTCCATACCGAGCAGGAAACCCTCCTTTTATAAGCTTTACATCGCGAATAGCATCTGCATTAAAAACCGAAAAAAAGCCAAACAAATGAGATGCATTGTAAATTGGAACTCCATCTAAGAGCATTAAATTCTGATCTGGACCTCCTCCTCTAACATAAATACCGCTAGCACCTTCTGTACCAGATTGAATTCCTGGCAATAATTGAAGCGTTTTTAACACATCCGTTTCACCCAATAGAACAGGCAGGCTTTTCACCTTTCTCATATCTAATTCTAATGAACTCATTTGAGTTCTATTCTGAATAGGCTCAGACTGAGAACTTTCAATCACGGCTTCAGACAGCTCTAAACTTGAATCTAAGTCGAAGGTTCTACTTATGTCTTGCACTAGATTAAAAGATACGGTTTGACTAGAATAACCAATATAAGAGGTAAATAGTTTTATTGAGTCCGATGGCAAAGTGAGACTATAAAACCCATAAACATTTGTTGTAGCTGCCTTATTCGAATTTAACTCATAAACATACGCTCCTATTAATGCTTCTCCTGTCGCAGAATCAAGAACATATCCTGATACTGTGCTATTAGTCTGACTAAAGCCTATTATCAAAAGCAATAACATAGAAGTTAGAGATATTAGTTTCTTTTCTTTCATTCAACTGATAATTTTAAAACAAATCACTCTGCCTGTAATAATACTTTTGCGCCATAAAAACAGCAGTTTTACTTCTATTTCTTACTCCATTTCTTTCCTTAGCGCTATACCTTTATTATCTCTGTTAAATCAACAACGTGACAGCAGAATAAAAAATAACTACATAACCCTCTGAATACCAAAGAATTTTATTTTACAAATCTCAAACCATCACATTTTTAACTACCTGAGAAGAGAGTCGCTCAATCTGATTAAATTTCATCGAGATATACTAACTCCATTATTCAAGCGGGAGAATTATCAATCTACTTTGGCTAGAAGAAAAGAGATGGCGAACTTAGTTTTAACTTGGTTACAATGAAATTTTTTAGAACTAATCTTTAACTACCCGTTGGAAAATTCTATTGTAATCATTTTGAATTTCAACAATATATATTCCCCTACTCCACCCCGAAGTTGATAAACTTATGTCTCCATTGACTATCTGTTGATGGACTATCTGACCAGTTACATTCGTTATCTTTAAGTCTCCCTCACCTACAAAGCTAATTGACAAAACATCAATTACAGGGTTCGGAAAGACAAAAGGACTCACTATCGTTCTTGATTCATTGAAGCCAGAAGAGCTGCATAAACTTCTTAACCCATCGAACCAATAATAAGCAGAGGTTAAAGCCGGTAAAACGCAAGCATTGTGGTCGCCCTCACCCAAACCTACTGCTTCAACATTTGACGCACCATTGGAGAGCATTGTTGATTCAGCAGAAATTGCGTTTTGAAAAGTTACTTGTTCATCACCTGTACAGTAAAACATTTTGATAGGGCGCTGAGGAGTCCAGTCATGAGTGTCATTTGCAAGCAGATTTGTCCACAAAGGATGGCCAAAAGTACTCATAGAATTTGAAAAATTAGCAAGAACAGTATCCACCATTAAAGAGTCAACATAACCTGAAAGTAAACTATTTAATGAACCCATTCCAAGAGTAGTATTGTTACCATCAAAATATGGAGGTACAATTGTATCATAGGGAGAATTAAGGATGTCTGAGTAAGAAGTGTAGAGATTACCATATACCATTTGATAAGATGATAATAAATAAACAAGGTAGCCAGGGTTTGAGTAAGGGAAAGGAGATAAAATAGTATCCGCCATTGCACCCGACATCTCATACGGCCCTGAACATGGAGCGGAACCTAAAACATTGAATTCTCCTAAAAGATTATTATCCTCAATATACTTATGAGAGGCCATCGCTGCATGACCCCCTTGAGAATAACCGGTTAAAAAAAGCTCACCATTATCAACCATCTGTAAGGAATCGGAAATAAATTCTCTAGCAGCTCTAATCATATCTCTAGTTGCTGTTGCTTCAGATTCAGCATGGCAATAAGGATGCAGACCAGGACTATCTCCCATTCCAATATAATCAGGCATTAAAACAAAATAGCCCCCTGCACCAAAAACTCTTCCAATAGTTGTTTCATCAACATCATTAGACGGAACATCAATTTTCCTAAGACTTGTACCATGGTGGTATGCTAAAATCGGAAAGTCTGTGCAAGAAGTATTTGAAGGAGCTAAAAATGCACCAGATGCAATAGTTGGCTGACCCAAGGCATCTACAGTATTGTATACCATTTTATACATGTCAATATCATAGCTTAGTGCTAAACCAGTTGCTAAACTTAATCCTATGGGATTAGTGGTATTAACATAAGTTGCTGAAATTAAATATTGTGCTTGAGCATAATTAATCAATGAAATAAAGGACATTAACAATAGGCTTTTTCTGAAAAAATTATTCATATTTAAAATTTTAGAAGCTTAATTTACTTTTTTTCAAACCTTTATTAAAATATTTGCTGGTTTAAAGTTTAAACATAATTAAAATTTCATTAAACCAAATGCTTTTTAAAACCGAATTTAATACTACAACTAGCTGATTAAATTGAAGTACTTAAAAAAATAAGCACAAATCAAAAAACAATATATCAATCCGAAAGGTGTTTTTTTTAAATTATTACACATCAAAACTGAAAGAAATCAATTTCTCGGATATATACTAATACTTTTACCTCATGAAAAAAGTCGTTTTAATCCTTCTTCTTATACCTTGTTTTTCCTCAGCTCAAGAGGTTCAACCCAGCCATTACATCCCTCTGAATAAAGAAGGAAACTTATCGATCTACTTTGGCTGGAATAGAAGCGCATATTCGTTAAGCTCGATTTCGTTTGAGGGTGAAGATTACAACTTCACTTTAAACGATATTAAGGCTTTAGATAAGCAAACTGAATTTTCTTTCGAAAACTATTTTCGACTCGACAACATCACTATTCCTCAAACTAACATGGGAATCACATATAACATCAGCAACAAGGTACTGCTAAGCTTAAATGTAGACCACATGAAATACAAAGTAATCAGAGGACAAGCGACCACCATAGACGGCAACATAGACGGGGATTACGAGGCCTGGAATGGAATTTATGAGAATGAAGAAATCCTAATGACTAACGACCTCTTAAAACTCGAGCATACAGATGGTTTGAACTATATTAATCTCGGCTACTCTAGAATTTTGCTCGAAAAAAGCATCCATAAAACAATAGGAATTTCTGGAGACGCGGGTGGTTCACTTGGCTTTATGATGCCTAAAACCAATACAGAAATTTTAGGGAAGGACAGGCACGATGAGTTTCACCTATCAGGCTTCGGCCTAGGAATTCACTCGGGACTAAAAATCCATCTGGGAAAACCTTTCTTTTTAAATTTCAATGCTAAAGGAGGGTTTATAAACATGCCCAACATCAGGACCACAGCAGACAAAAAAGACTCCGCGTCGCAGCACTTCTTTTACCTACAAGGAAACTTTGTATTTGGATTTACGATAAATGCTAAGGGCATAAAAAAGCCCTCCAAATAATATGAAAGGCTTTAAAAATTTTAAAAGAAAAACGTGTTATCCCTTGTAGTGACCTTCTGCTTTCGCTCTTTTTAAGGCTTCGCTCAGACCAAGTTTATTGATCATTCTCATTCCTTTCGCAGATAATTTTAAAATTATAGGCTCTTCTTGACCTTCCACGTGATACTTCTTTTTAAATAAGTTCGGATAAAACTTTCTCTTCGTTCTATTCTTGGCATGTGAAACATTGTTTCCTACCATCACTTTCTTTCCTGTTACTTGACAAACTCTAGCCATTATCCTCTTTTTAAAAAATTTCGGAGCGCAAAGATAGCACTTTTATCACGCAATTTCAAAACCTAGTTAAGTAATTCTTTTCTTAAGATATTTAAGGCCGCATTACTGGTCATAATTATATTTCTTAATCGATGTTTTCCGAAGGTGAAAAGGTGACTAGTTACTCCAGATGGAGTAGCTATACCAACCCAAACGGTTCCCACAGGCTTATCCTCTGTAGCCCCTCCTGGACCTGCTATTCCTGAAGCTGAAATACCATAATCTGTATTAAATTTTTCCTTTACTCCTAGAGCCATTTCCTCAACAACCGATTTACTAACCGCACCATATTTAGCCAATGATTCTGGAGAGACTCCTACCCAATTCTTTTTAGTATCATAAGAATAAGTTACTACACTCCCATCATAAAATTCAGAGCTTCCTGCCACAGAAGTTATCAAATGGCTAATATATCCTCCAGTACAACTCTCAGCTAAACTTAAAGTTTGGTTATTTTCTTTTAATAACTTCCCTACTATTTCGGCTAAACTATCAGCATCAAATCCATAAGAAATCTCTCCTATTACAGCTAATGCTTCTGTTATTTTCTGATCAACTCTTTTCTTTATGCTCACCATATCCTCTCCTACTCCAGAGACTCTGAGCCTAACCATTCCTGCAGAAGGCAAATACGCCAACCCCAAACCTTCATCTCTTAACTTAGTTTCCCACTGTTCAAGCTGAGCAGCGATAGAGCTTTCACCAACACCGATGGTTAAAATTGTTCTGTTATATACTGCTGGAGTTTTAAAGGTAGTTTGAATTTTCTTGAAGACTTCATCCTTCATTAACCCTTTCATTTCATAGGGAACTCCAGGCATACTCATTAGTACTTTTCCGTCATTCTCAAACCACATACCACTCGCTGTACCTCTGGTATTTAAAATAGTAGTGCACTTCACTGGAAGCTCAGCTTGCTTTAAATTGACCTCTAAAGGCTCCCTTCCTATAGAATTAAAATAAGCCTTAATTTCAGCAGCGACTTCTTCGTTAAAATAAAATTCCGAATTGAAGTATCCAGCTAATGTCTTTTTGGTAATATCATCCTGAGTTGGCCCTAATCCTCCTGTCATCAATACTAAATCAACTCTAGAAAAAGACTCGTTTAAGGCACTTCTAATTTCTTCTTCATCATCAGATATTGTGACTATCCTGCTCACGCGAACACCTATTAAACCAAGGTTTTCACCCAACCAAGCTGAATTAGAATCTATGGTTTGACCTATCAAAATTTCATCTCCTATGGTAATTATCTCTGCTTTCATACTAAATGATTGATATTTTTACGGCAAAGAACTTGTATTAAAAGGAGTAAAAAATCAAAAAAATGAAAAATATTTTAGCGCTAATAGTAATTTCGTTATTATTAATCGGATGTTCCGAAAAAGGATTACAGACCTTAAACAAGGTACTGAGTAACTCTCAGGATATTTTGGGTGAAGATAAGCCCATGAAACTAACTCAGACAGAGGTTATCTCAGCATTAAAAGAAGCATTAAAAGTAGGCACAGATAGTGCTGTATGTTTGGTTTCTAAAATGAATGGATTTTATAAAAATCCATTCATTTTCATAGCATTCCCGCCAGAAGCCATCAAAGTAAAAAACACATTAAATGATGCTGGGTTTGGGAGTCTTGTTGATGATTTTGAAATGACCTTAAACAGGTCTGCTGAAGAAGCAGCTAAAATTGCATCTCCAATTTTTATAGACGCCATTACTTCCATGAGTATTTCTGATGGGTTTACCGTATTAAACGGATCAAACCATGCAGCAACAACTTTTCTCCAAGAAAAAACATCCAATCAACTAAGAGAAAAATTTAGCCCTTTAGTAAATAATGCCATCAATAAAGTTCAATTAACAAAGCATTGGGAACCTATAATAGAAAAATACAACTTACTCACTCTATTATCAGGAGACGACCCAATTAACCCCGATTTAGAGGCTTATGTTACTCAAAAAACACTCGATGGCTTGTTTCTTCAAATAGCAAAGGAAGAAAAACAAATCAGAGAAAATCCTGAAGCGCGTGTATCAGATTTATTGCAACGCGTATTTGGTTCTTAAAATGAATCACTAAATTGCGTGTAATAAATCGAATTAACTTACAACCCTATTACCCTTTTAAAAAATGATTAAAAATTTACTCCTTGGCATACTTCTTACATCTTCAACTGGAGCTCTTTTCGCTCAGGAAGCCCGAGATTATAGAACTATTAAAAATCAAGAACAGTCTATAGACATCACTCCTTATAGTTCTGAATATTCAAAACTTAAGATACCACAAAACAACCCGACTAAAGATGGTGGTGCTGAGACTATTTTCATAGGAACTTCAGGAAACATATACACTATTTTACTAGAAGGAAATAATCAAGTGGATTATAACCCAGACTTGAACGCTGTCTCTTTTATTCACAGAAAAGATGATAATGCTCCACTAAACGGAGTTATGCAGTATGATTATTCTACAGACGGCGGAGCTACCTGGGAGGTAAACCAAGGACCGCTTTCTCCTGGATTTGAGGATGGAACTATAACAAATGTCGGAAATGGATTAAGATATCCGAACGGTGTTCTTTGGGCTCCTGAAGGAAGCACAAATGCTGATGATGCTTATATAGTAGGTCATGGCCCTGCATTAAGCGAGGGTATTACTGCTTGGGGAAACATATTTGAAGTAAGCTCTAAGTTAGATGGAACTAATACCTCTGAGAACTACGCTAACTACGCACCTACGTTTATGGGTGAAAATGTAGATTTCCATCCTTATGGGACTACTAATGTTAACGGTAAAATATGGTCATTATCTACTCAGATAAATTCTACTGAAGATGCCGCTAATGACACTATTACTAATCAAGTTTTTTATCTAACTAGAGGTACATTTAATGATGAGACTTTTGCTTTTGATTATGAAGTAATGGAGACTTTTACTCCTGATTATGTTAGAATCTTAGATGAAACTGACAATACCGAAAGTAACTTTGTTCAAAATTACAGTTTGACTTGGGGACCAGATGGAATGACAGGTTATGTTTATGTAATTGGATCTGAAATTAGCGAGCTCGAATACACCTCTGTTCCGAAACCTATTGTTTGGAAAACGACAGATGGTGGAGAAACATGGGTAAAGAGAGTAGAATTCGATTTCCAAACTCTTCCAGCTATGCAGGAAAATTTAGCGGATGCTAACGGAGGAGAAATGGTTAGACCTTTCTTCACTGATACTGATTGTGTAGTGGATAGCGAGGGTGATTTACATTTATTCTCTCATGTACTGAGTGGGTTCACTAATGACCCAGATTCTTTAGCATTTATAGCGACGGGCTTAGAAACTCAGTTTTTCTACCATGTAAGAACGATGGGAGATACAGACTGGGATGCAGACATCATTACTGATGTTATTAACTCTGATGCCGCTGAGGACTTCTCTTTAGGTGATCAAGCTTTAAGATTTAAACCACAAGCGACTAGAACTCCAGATGGTTCTAAAATATTCTTCTCTTATCATAAAGCTTTCGGGAATGAAATACTTACATCTGCTGATATTTTTGCTCGAGGTTATGACATCGCTACAGACATTTATGCTGCTGAGAAAAACTTAACAGAAGATACGGATTATGAGGAATTTACTTTTTATCAAACAATGTCTCCCGTGTGTATAGATGGAGGTGAATGTTTCCAATATGAACTCCCTATAGTTTTCATAGAGCCAGGTTCTGATGATTTATCTTCTTGTCAGCACGTCTATCTATATGGTGCTGGATTTGATGACATTAACTTTGACCCAAGCAGTGTAGAAGAGGCTAACCTAGAAGCTAAATTAAGCATCTATCCAAACCCTTCTTTAGGTGTTTTTACTGTTGACTTACCAAATGACGTAAATGCTACAGTTCAGGTATTTGACATTACAGGTAAAGAGGTTTTCAGCGCTGCTAACCAAAGCACAATGATGACTATCGATTTATCTACTCAATGTTCTGGTAGTTACATTTTCAAGTATACTTCAGAAAATGCTTTGAGAACGGAGTCGTTAATCATAAGATAGTAAGACTAAATAAAATCAAAAAGCCGATTGAGTTAACTCAATCGGCTTTTTTTGGGTGTAAACTTTTTTTCTGAGAAGATATCACTGCCCCTACAGGACATAATATCGGGGCAAATATTATACCTAGCACGGGAATTAACATGAGTAAGGAGAAGAACGCTCCATTGCCTGCTACTAAGCTCTTATTGTCCCAGATTAGACGATTTCCTTCTTTAATGTCTAGTCTTCTTCTCTCATTTAAATAATCAAAAGAACTATAGCCAAAGTAATATGAACTTACTATAAACATTAAAGACGCTGAAAGAGGAGCTGCAATAACAGCCAATGGAGTAAAAACCGCACCGAGCCCAGAGATGACTAGTCCAATAAGAACTAACAGTACAAGTTCAAGGAGTAAATTTCTTAGTGCAACTCGTACTCCTCTCCATATATCTGACAAAAAAGTAATCCAATTAAATTCGTAAGAATTTCCGAGAAGCTTTTCCTCCGCTTTTTCACTTAAATAAGCCATAAGAGGAGCCATGGCGATTAGTACTATATACTTCTGAATTTTAAATAGAACATAGATACTAAGAACATAGATGATCCCATAAACCGCATACTCACCTGCTACTTTAAGAAAGTACCAAACCTTCTCCAAATTAGCTCCAGGCATATTCTCTGGAGTAGAAAGATTAAACACATCTATCAGAGGTGAAGCTATAGCAGAAACTAAATCCCCGATGAATGCAAAAATTACACTAATTAATATAATTGAAAAAAAAACGGGAATGAAATAAGCCCAAGCCATTCCATTATTAACTACCACTTTGTGAGCGCGGAAACAATCCGTTATGCCTAGAAAAAAATCTTTCATTCGGTGAAAGTACGTAAGTCAGGCCTGTAGATTAAAGATAATAATCAGAAATATTAGCAAATAAAAAACCCCTGTTAAGCTAGCTTAACAGGGGAAGACACTTAAAATCACCGAAAAATAATATAGTTAGCAGTAGTTGGCTGCTACACTAAAGACGGATGAAATTCTATGGGGTTGCCTTAGCAACACGTAAAAAATAAGGGTTCACATAAAATATTTAACAATTTGCTAAAAACCTCAAAATCCCAAGGCTTAAAAGCTAGAGATTTGAACCATGAGAGTACACTTTATAGCTATCGGAGGAAGCGCTATGCACAACTTAGCCATAGCACTTCAGAGAAAGGGGGTTCAGGTTACAGGAAGTGATGACGAAATATTCGAACCTTCAAAAGGTAGGCTAGATAAAGAAGGTATTCTTCCAAACAAAATAGGCTGGAATGAAAACAATATTCATGACCAACTGGATGCTATTATACTCGGAATGCATGCCCGAGAAGACAACAAAGAACTTCTCAAAGCTAAAAAATTAGGATTAAAGATTTATTCCTATCCAGAATATATTTTCGAGCAGACAAAAGATAAAAAGAGAATCGTAATAGGAGGAAGCCACGGCAAAACCTCAGTTACCAGTATGATTCTTCACGTACTGAACACCTTAAACGTTGAGCATGACTATATGGTAGGAGCTCAATTAGAAGGGTATGATTGTATGGTTAGTTTAACAGACTCTGCTCCAATAGTGATTTTAGAAGGAGATGAATATTTAAGTTCGCCTATAGACAGAAGACCTAAATTTCACCTTTACAACCCGAACATAGCGGTCATTACAGGAATAGCATGGGACCATATAAATGTTTTTCCTACCTGGGAGAATTATGTGGAACAATTTCAGGAATTCGTAAAACTCATAGAACCTGAAGGAGAGCTTATTTACTACCAGAATGACGACGCGCTCTCTAAAATGAGCACACTAAATAAAGACATCTCCATCACGCCTTATCAGGCACCTGCTTATGAGATAAAAAACAATAAAATTCAGCTAAACGATGATGGTATTTACACGCTTCAAATTATAGGAAAGCATAATGTAGAAAACTTAAAAGCTGCTCAACTAGTCTGCCAAAAACTGGGAATCTCTAAACGAGAATTTTACACCGCTGCATCATCTTTTAAGGGTGCTTCAAAAAGATTAGAAAAAATAGCGGAATCAGAAACCTCTATAGTTTATAAGGATTTCGCCCACAGCCCATCTAAACTAAAAGCGACTACCTCTGCTGTTAAAGAACAATTTCCAGATAGAAGACTGATAGCTGTTATGGAGCTTCATACATTTAGTTCGTTAAATAAAAAATTCATTGACCAGTATCATGGAGCTATGGAGAAAGCTGATGAAGCTATCGTTTACTTCTCTCCAGAAGTCTTAAAGCATAAAAAGCTCCCTAATTTGTCTATTGATGAAGTTATGGAAGCCTTCGGTGGAGAGAATATAAGTGTCTACACTAGCTCTGAAGAGTTAGTCTCTTTCATTACATCTAAAGCCCCATTGGACTGCACTAATTTGCTCATAATGACAAGTGGAAATTTAAGCGGAAATAATTTAGATGAATTAGGACAAAAACTGGTGTGAAAGAGGGCCTACTTAAGCCGTTCATCAGCCGATTAATGAGCATAAACAGCATAAGTTCAGTAAGTTATAGAGATAAAAAGTAGCATGTATACTGTTTTTTTTATGCTATTTTGTTTGCGTTGCAACGCTAATTCCAAATCAAAAAAAGGCCATCTTTTAATTAAAGACGGCCTTTTACTATTTTATAGTATTACGTTAGCTCATTTTAGCCTGCAAACCATGGTCCAGAGCGTCTAAAAACTCTTCTGTAGTTAACCAATGTTCTTCAGTCATTTTATCCTCATGGATAAGAAGCGCTAAATCCTTAGTCATTTTCCCTCCCTCTACAGTATCTATACATACCTGCTCAAGAGTTTCACAAAAACTAATTAATTCTTGATTGTCATCTAATTTCCCTCTGAAAGCAAGCCCTCTAGTCCAAGCAAAAATACTCGCGATTGGGTTAGTAGACGTTTTCTTTCCTGCTTGGTGTTGTCTGTAGTGACGCGTTACAGTTCCATGAGCTGCTTCTGCTTCCATTACATCTCCTTCTGGAGTTACCAGTGTAGAAGTCATAAGTCCTAAAGAACCGAATCCTTGTGCTACAGTGTCGGACTGTACATCACCATCATAATTCTTACAAGCCCATACAAAACCTCCACTCCACTTCATAGCTGCTGCTACCATATCATCTATAAGTCTATGCTCATAAGTGATTCCTGCTGCAGCAAACTTCTCTTTAAAGTCTGCATCGAATACCTCCTGGAAGATATCTTTAAACCTTCCATCATAAGCTTTAAGAATGGTATTCTTAGTACTTAAATATAGAGGCCATTTTTTGGTTAGAGCCTGGTTCATACATGAATGAGCAAATCCATAAATAGACTCATCGGTGTTATACATAGCCATAGCGACTCCACCGTCTCCCTCATAATTATACACTTCCCACGTAGTAGGTTCTGCTCCTCCTTCTGGGGCGAAAGTCATTGTTAACTTTCCTTTACCTTTTATCACTGCATCAGTAGCTTTGTACTGATCTCCGAAAGCATGTCTTCCTATACAAATAGGCTTAGTCCAACCAGGAACTAATCTAGGAACATTCTTCATGATGATAGGCTCTCTAAATACAGTTCCTCCAACTATGTTTCTAATAGTTCCATTAGGAGAGCGCCACATTTTCTTAAGATCAAACTCCGCTACTCTATCCTCATCGGGAGTAATAGTGGCACACTTGATGGCTACTTTATATTTTTTAGTCGCTTCTGCAGAATCAATGGTTATTTGATCATTAGTTTCATCTCTCTTTTCTAAACCTAAATCATAATATTTAATATCTAAGTCTAGGTAAGGAAGTATCAATTTATCCTTGATGAATTTCCAAATGATTCTCGTCATTTCATCTCCATCCATCTCTACGACGGGGTTAGCTACTTTTATTTTGCTCATAAATCTGTCTATTTTTTTTGCGAATGCGCAAGGTACTATTTCGCAATGAATATTTTTAAATTTCTAGTCACAAAAAAACCCCTTCATAAAAGAAGAGGTTTCTAGTTCTATTGGTAATAATATTAAGCTGTTACTTCAGTAGAAGCGAAATGAAATTCACCTTCTATCTTAGCGTTATCATCGCTATCTGAACCATGAACAGCATTAGCAGCTATACTAGTAGCAAACATCTTTCTGATAGTTCCTTCTGCAGCTTCAGCTGGATTAGTAGCTCCGATTAAGGTTCTGAAATCTTCTACTGCATTATCTTTTTCTAGGATAGCAGCTACGATAGGAGCAGAAGTCATGTACTCTACTAATTCGCCATAAAAAGGTCTTTCGCTATGCACTGCGTAAAATTCTTGAGCTTGAGCTGTAGACAACTGAGCCCATTTCATAGCTTTAATGCTGAAACCAGCTTCTATGATCTTATCTATAATCTTTCCTGTGTGACCTGCACCCGTAGCATCAGGCTTAATCATTGTGAATGTTCTGTTTCCAGCCATAATATTTTATCTTTATAATTTCGAGTGCAAAAGTACTAATTAAGTTCATGGTGACTAACAGCATATTTTAAATAAAAAAGGTTTCTACGCTAGGACATGTTTTTGAAAAAACTAAAGCACCTTAGACAATGAATTGGGGTTTACTACTGCTTATCTTAAAGCTCTCGAGATGAGGGACTTTCTAATGATGTGAATTATACAGTAAAATATGAACGTGTGGGCCGCATCACTCTCTCCCAATGATGACATTTAAATCCTCATACCCGCCACGTTCATATTTTACTCTATACCTCTAAAAAAAATGTCTTTATTTTGTAGATCTATTCGTCATCTAATGACTCATTTATTACACGCCAGTTTTTTCAAGAGCGCAATAATAACCATATATTACTAAATTAATGAATTATCCGACATGAAATTATGTTTTTTTTTTATAAGAAGGTTATACCTAAAAAAGTGAATTAAAGCAGACACAAATTTACATTTCATTTAAACTAGAAACCGGTAGCTCTAATGTATATTGAGGGCTCTGCTTTTAAATCACACTAGAGGCCATTCATTCT
>LAQC01000011.1:23295-58864 GCA_000981645.1 Cryomorphaceae bacterium ASP10-05a
ATAATAGGGCTAATGCCATTGGATGTGTGAATTAAAAAGTACTGGACTAATTTTGAATGGAAGGGCCTTAAAATCAATACCCAGATGAAGACATTTTAGATGTTAGTTCTCGATTATTAAGAATTCTAGAATAAAAAATATGGATATGAGTCTGCTCAAGGAGGTCTTATCGCATGAATTAGAACAGTTGGAAATCGAAAAACAATAAGAGGAGTTGCCTCAGAGAATACTCGCTCTCATACTATCTTAATAAACTGATTTAAAGCGAAAAGAGCAAAAATTAAATAGTCACGGAATTAAGACTATCTATTATTCTCCAGTACTTAAAAAACATGAAAAATTATACCACTGAATCATTCGTAGAATTAAATCCTAGCCGCTAAATTTGTGCAAATGGAATCTGAAGTAAAACAAGGATTGTCATCAGCTGAAGCTATGGCACTAGAAAATAAGTATGGAGCTCATAATTACCACCCCTTACCAGTGGTGTTAAATAAAGGCAAAGGTGTCTATGTCTGGGACGTAGAAGGAAAAAAATATTACGATTTTTTATCGGCTTACTCTGCTGTAAACCAAGGTCATTGTCATCCTAAAATTATTGACGCCTTGAAACAACAGGCTGATTTGTTAACACTAACGTCGCGTGCCTTTCACAATGACGTCTTGGGACAATATGAAAAATATGTGACTGAATTATTTGGTTATGATAAAATATTACCAATGAACACTGGTGTAGAAGGTGGAGAAACTGCATTGAAATTATGTAGAAAATGGGCTTATAAAGTAAAAGGAATCGAACAAAACAAAGCAAAGATTTTATTTGCTGAAAATAACTTCTGGGGCAGAACCTTAGCCGCGGTATCTTCCTCTACCGACCCAAGTGCATTTAATGACTATGGCCCATATTTACCTGGTTTCGAAATTGTGAAATACAATGATTTAAAAGCTTTAGAAAAGGCTTTAGAGGATCCTAATGTTGCAGGGTTTATGGTAGAGCCTATCCAAGGAGAAGCTGGAGTAATGGTTCCTGATGAAGGCTATTTAAAAAAGGCTTATGAGTTATGCAAATCAAAAAACGTACTATTTATTGCAGACGAAGTTCAAACAGGAATTTCAAGAACAGGAAAATTATATTGCTGCCAACACGAAGGTGTTAAACCAGATATTTTAATTTTAGGAAAAGCATTGTCTGGAGGCGTTTTTCCAGTTTCGGCAGCTTTAGCTGATGATGAGATAATGATGACGATTAAACCAGGAGAACACGGCTCCACTTTCGGAGGCAACCCCTTAGGCTGTAGAGTTGCAATGGCTGCTTTAAAAGTGGCTGTTGATGAAGATTTAGCCGCTAATGCAGAAAAGCTAGGAATCATATTTAGATCAGAACTATCTACTTTTGCCAGTGAAAATAATTTACTAAAGTCTGTACGAGGTAAGGGACTGTTAAACGCTCTTTTGATCAATGACACGGAAGATAGTTCGACTGCTTGGGATATTTGCTTAAAATTAAGAGATAATGGGTTGTTAGCTAAACCTACTCATGGAAATATCATTCGTTTTGCTCCGCCACTAGTGATTACTGAAGAGCAGCTAATGGAGTGTGTGGGTATTATCAAGAAAACAATTTTAGCTTACCAAAAATAAAGTGAATACTCTTACAACAAAGTGGGGAATTTTCCTGGTGCTCGTGAGCATTATAGTGGGTGCCTTTGGCGCCCATTATTTTTCAGCGATATTAAGTCCTGAACGAATGAAATCACTTCAGACTGGTATAAATTATCAAATGTATATGGGACTTGGTCTTTTAGTTCTCGGTAGTCTAGAGTCTAAGTTCTCCAGTAAATCATACCGAACTGGATTTCTATTGATTTTAATCGGTTGCTTGTTTTTCTCCCTATCTATATACGGACTGGTCTACTTGGGACATCATGAAATATCCAAAGGGAAATCTATACTGGGCCCCATCACCCCAATAGGAGGATTGCTGATGATTTTTGGGTGGTTATGGTTACTGATAGATATGATAAAGAAGAAATAATTCTAGGGTATATATCCCTTTAATTGCGGTGCAAAAAAAGCTCAATAATGGATTTTATAGAAAATCAAAAATGGCGTTATGCCACTAAGAAGTTTGATGCTTCTAAGAAGATTAACGGTGAAGATTTAGAGAAGATTAAAGAATCTATAAACCTAGCGGCTACCAGCTACGGGCTTCAATTATTTAAGGTTCTCATCATAGAAAATTCAGAAACCAGAGAAACTCTAAAAAAGCATAGCTGGGGACAATCGCAAGTAACAGAGGCATCACATTTAATGGTGTTCTGCAATTTCACTAGCGTAAAAGACGAGCACATAGACAGTCACTTGCAGTTAAAATCTAAATTGATGGGAATAGAAGAGTCTACTCTCAAAGGATATGGTGACTTCATGAAGAGTAAAACGGCTGAAATGACCCCCGAACAAACCTCTGTATGGAATGCAAAACAGACCTACATAGCACTGAGCAATGCCATGGCCATGTGCGCTGAACTAAGGATAGACACCTGCCCCCTAGAAGGATTTTCTCCAGAAGAGTATAATTCTGTATTAAACCTTCATAAAAAAGGATTAGAAGCGACTGTAGTCTTAACCCTAGGATATCGTTCAGCGGAAGATAAAACTCAGCATACACCCAAGGTTAGAAAAACTTTAGAAGATCTTTTTGAAGTCCTGTAGGAAAGAAGATTTAATAGAAAAAGCTAAAAAAGAGGAACTCTGTTCCTCTTTTTTATATAAATTTCATTTATAACGAACATGCCTTTAGATTAAACCCATCAGACTAAGTGTTATTATTACACTTAACACAACGCAAACAACAAGCATCGTAATCATCTGATTACGTGATTCTTAAATTGGTATAATTTCGCTTGAATTAACGCGGCTTTGTGACATGGTTAATCTCTGAATCTCGTAATTTTGTAGAACTAAACAAAAGATTCTTTAGATGAACAATTTTGGATTGAAGGCAGAGAAAGCTAATCTTTCTTATTTAGGATTAGAGCGAGTAGACGCGGCATACTGGAATTTATCTCCAGCACAATTAACAGAAGAAACCATTATTAAAGGCCAAGGTCTTTTAACAGACACAGGAGCTTTAGCCATAGACACAGGTGAGTTTACTGGTCGTTCTCCAGCAGATCGGTTTATAGTAAAGGATGCTATCACAACTAACGAAGTTTGGTGGGGAGACATTAATAAGCCATTTGACTCGGAGGCTTTCGATAAACTTCAGGGCAGAATGCAAGCTTATTTAGCTGGAAGAGAAGTTTACGTAAGAGATGCTTACGCCTGCGCTGACGACACGTACAGACTTAATTTAAGAGTAGTAACTGAGTTTCCATGGAGTAACATGTTTGCTTCTAATATGTTCCTTAGACCTACTCAAGAAGAGATTTTAGACTTTAATCCTGAGTGGAACGTAGTATGTGCACCAGGGTTTATGGCGGATGCCGAAATAGATGGTACACGTCAGCATAACTTTGCTATTATCAACTTTACTAAGAAGATGATTCTTATCGGTGGAACTGGTTATACTGGTGAAATCAAAAAGGGAATATTCTCTGTACTCAACTTTGTTCTTCCTGCACAGAAAGGTGTTCTTTCAATGCATTGTAGTGCTAACGTAGGACATGATGGTGATACCGCTGTGTTCTTTGGATTAAGCGGAACAGGGAAGACTACATTATCCTCAGACCCTAATAGAAAACTCATCGGTGATGACGAGCATGGCTGGTCAGCAGATAAAGTATTCAACTTTGAAGGCGGATGCTATGCTAAAACCATAGACTTATCTGCTACAAAAGAGCCACAAATTCATAATGCAATCAAGTTCGGAGCTATTCTAGAAAACATAGGTTTTGAAGAAGACGGATGTACTCCTGACTATTCGGATATCACTAAAACTCAGAATACGAGAGTATCCTACCCTATTCACCATATAGATAACATTATGGTTCCTAGCTCAGGGGATGCTCCTAAGAATATATTTTTCCTTACAGCAGATGCTTTTGGAGTATTGCCTCCGATAAGTAAGCTTTCCAGAAACCAAGCTATGTACCAGTTTATATCTGGGTACACAGCCAAAGTGGCTGGCACAGAAGCAGGAGTAACAGAACCTCAGACTGCATTCTCGGCATGCTTCGGAGCACCATTTTTACCATTACACCCAGCTAGATATGCTGAGATGTTAGGAAATAAAATGGACGAAGGAAATGTAAACATCTGGTTGATTAACACAGGCTGGAGCGGTGGCGAATACGGGACTGGTTCTAGAATCAAGTTGAAGTATACTAGAGCTATGATTACTGCTGCTTTAACTGGAAAGTTGAATGATGTGGAATACAATTGTCATGAAGTATTTGGATTAAATTTCCCTACCTCGTGCCCAGATGTACCTAGCGAACTTCTTAATGCGAGAAATACATGGGCTAATAAAAATGCTTATGATACTAAAGCAAACTCACTAGCAGATAAATTCGTTAAGAATTTTGAGCAGTTTGAAGAGTATGCAAATGAAGAAATAATGAGTGCTTCTCCTCGTTCAGTGACTGTTTAAACTAGAGAAAACGCAAAAAAAAATAATTAAGCCTCGCACTTCCTTTTTCTGGTAAGTGCGAGGCTTTCGGTTTAAAAATAAAGCCGACTTTTGGGGTTCACCTTTTTCATAGCTAGTGCATTTATCATTTATCGAAAATCTTTCTGTAGGCTCAGTAAAACTCAGCACTGAAGAGTCTCTTCATGTCTCTAAAGTTCTCAGACTTAAAAATGGAAACCCCATCAATCTTACTGATGGAAAAGGAAGCTCTGCTGTGGGAATTATCACTGCAGCCGCCAAAAAAAACGTCACCATTCAGATAGATGAAATTCATTCTGAAAGTGAAAACCCTTATTTATTAGAGCTGGCTATGGCTCCTACGAAGAGTAATGATCGGTTTGAACTAGTTCTGGAAAAGTGCACCGAACTTGGGATAGCTCGAATTCATCCCTTATTGACTTTTCATTCGGAGCGTAGAAAATTGAATATGGAGCGTAGCAAAAAGCTTGTGCTTTCAGCTATGAAGCAATCTCAGAAAATATGGTTACCAGAAGTAATGGAACCGATAAAGTTCAATGATTTTATACAGCAGGATTTCGAGGGTGACCGTATATTAGCCCATTGCAACGCTGACTTTAACAGAGCGTCTCTAAAGGCTCTTTCTCAGAAAAAACCTACGATTATATGTATAGGGCCTGAAGGAGATTTCTCCGATGAAGAAATTAGCTTAGCCTTAGAGTTAGGATTTAAGTCTGCACACATGGGCTCTGAAAGACTAAGAACGGAGACTGCAGCGCTATTCGCTACGTCTATTTACCATACAGTAACTTCATTATGAAAAAAATAGCAGCCATACTTATTATCGTTCTTGGAATTCTCCTAGCACTGGCATTCACTGTGCCTTCTAAGAAAGATTATGAAACATTTATTACTACAGAACTCAAAGAGAGAACTCATGATGACCTGCTCGGGTTGAACGATTTTATGATTGACAATTTAGCCAAGTTAGTATTTATCGGAGCTGAATATAAGAATGTAAAAGTGGGAAGTACTTATGCTTTTTCTTTAGGAAAAGACAACACCTATAAATTCGTAGGGTTCGGTACTTTAATTATTTGTGTGGAGGGTGATTTGAGTATTTTAGAAGGCCAATAATCTAAATTTTATTCCGTTAGATAAAGTATAAACTCCTCACTCCCAAAGTAACTAAGAGAATGATGGGATGTACCAAAAGAAGTGGCATGAATCAACTGAATAGGAGAACCAGGAAAATGCTTCTTAAAGTAATCTTCTAATTCATACGCCTCATTACCGCAGTTACATCCTAGTCGAGTATTTCCATATCTACGAGAAAAAGATAGTTTAACTCCGAGGAATTTATACGCTTTGGAAAGAACAAAATCCTCTTCATTATAGATAATAGTCAAGTTATAATTATCTGACCCTATAATTGGGTTCTCTACTGAACGATTATAATAACTCCTAAACTCTTTTTTAGAAATAGCAGGAGCAGCCATGCAAATATTTATCCGCTGGTGAGGCGTACCGTCCTCTTCCTTCTCTTCATCATTAAACAATAGACTAGTCGCCACTTCTGCTCCCAAACTATGAGTAATGACTGTTATATCATTCCTTTCAATCTTAGAGATGAATTTCCTCAATCCTAGGCCTGCGTTTTCAGCATTTTCTTTGACTTGTTTTTTGAACATTTTCCCTAGACTAATAATGAATTTTAGACTTCGCTCGGGCTTCAAGTACATTCCATCCCAGTAGATTTCTAAAAAATAATTTTCTTGTCCTGTGGCCTGATTTATTCTCTCCCTCATAAAGCTGTAGTCATCATGAGCAGATGTATCTCCATTTATAGGCGCTGCAGGTTTTCTGAATCCATGTATCAAAACATATAAATCTTCCTCTTGTGTTATTTTTGAATTAATTTCTTCTGCTAAATCCGAAACTGCTTTTTCTTGAATTTCCACCCAAATAGAATCCGTAAATTCTGTGATCTCTAAAACTTCATTTGTATATTCTCTAAGACTGAAATCAGTTTTTTCAAATTCATCTTCTATGACTGCAAATGCTGGGTAGAAATCGCCATTTTTATCCAAAAAAACCCTAGTTACATTTTCTTCTTCTCCAAAAAGCATTCTACATCCACCATAGGACACGTTTTCTTGCGCCATACCATGAAAAACAAATAACACAAGACAGATAGACATGTAGTATCTCATAAATTAAAAAGAAAAGAAGTGTTTATAAACCTATGAAGTTGGGCCTAGCGGGATTTCTGCCCAATAAGTAACGTCAGCAAAAAAGTGATTAGAATTTCCTTCTCCTTGCCAAAAATGAAGTCCATGCTTGTCTCTTTTATCTTTATCATCTTTGTAAAAATTAGCTAGAAACACTAAGACAATCACTTCTCTAATTTCAAACTCGAAGGCATTTCCAGGTAGAAAAACTTTGTTATTAGGAATGAACGCAAGTACTCTTTGGTTATTTTCCGGAAGCGCGTCTGTGATTTTAATCCAATTCAATTGAACTTCTTTTTCTATCTATTATGTAATGCTTGATATTCTCTTTAGTGAGTGGTTTCACTATGTAATTTTTCACTTGAGAAAACGTTCTAGATTTATTTATGTCATCGAAATGCATAGAACTGGAAAGCATCATTATGTCAAATTTTAAATTATACTTAGCAGCATAATCTAAAAATTCCCACCCAGTTAGTTCCGGCATCGACACATCTAACAAAAGCAAATCTGGATAATCTAACCTATTCTTAACCAAGTTTTTAATTAAATCTATAGGATCTTGAAAAACTACTACCTTACATAACGGCAAAGCGAAATTCAGAAACTGTCGATTAAGCATACCGTTCAGGTCATCGTCATCTAAAATGTATATGAGGTTATATGGTTTCATAATCCATCTAAGCTACTTGAATTATATCTATGGCCAAAGTGGCTTAATCATAGTTACTAACAAAAGAAAAGTAAGCGTTTTACTCAATTATTTAAGGTATTAGAAATCTTTTATCGGGCTATTCCATGCTTTTATTTCGTCCTCTGCTTTTACCCCTTCTAACACCTCTACATATATGCCATCAGACAATCCCAGTTCTACAGTCCTTTTTTCATATTCATTCTCGTTTATCTTCACTTCTACATAAGCGCTTCCGTCTTTTTCAAACTGAAGTAAACTTTCATTTATAGCCATTACATCTTCCCTTTTATCTAATACTACATCTGCGGTAGCCGAATATCCTGCTCTCACAAACTGATTCTCATCTAGAGATACTGCCGCCTTAATGTTGAATTGTACCGCTCCATTCTCCTCTATTCCCTTAGGAGATATATATTCCAGAACAGCTTTGAATGTTTCTCCTTCAATAGCTCCTATGGTAAGGATAAGCTCCATACCTTCTTTTAGCTTTTCTACCTCCGATTCATCTATCTTACCTTCAAAGATTAAATCTTTCATATTGGCTATAGTGGCTACAGTGGTTCCTTCATTGAATGTATTGGCTTCTATTACTGAGTTTCCTACTTTAATAGGAACATCTAGAATCATCCCGCTTACTGTAGACCGGATATCCGTATTTGAACCCCCTCTATTTCTTTTGGCTACTCCATTCTGCACTATCTGAAGGTTTTCTTGAGCTGCCCTTAGCTCCTGCTCTGCATTCATTTTATTCATAGAAAACGGCTGAAAATCGGCTTGGGAAATAACCCCTTTTTCTAAAAGACTGCTATTTCTATTATAATCTAGCTTGACATTGTCTAGGTTAATCTGAGCTCTATTTATTCTGTTCTCTGCCGCATTAAGGTTAGCCATATTAGGAACGACTTGAACTACAGCTAAAATATCTCCCTCGTTAACCGTTTGACCGGCTTCTACTCTTAACTGTTTTACTATTCCGGAAATTTGAGGCTTTATGAGCACCTCATCTCTAGGAACCACTGCTCCTGTAGCCACCGATTTATTAACTATAGTTTTCTGTTCAGCAGACTCATTGTCATACCTTACAGGGGGTTCCTGCTCCTTAGCGTATAGGTAATAAATACTTCCTATTCCTGTCGCCAGAATGAGAACAATAATAATTACGAGTGGTGTAAAACAGCCTTTTTTCATGTACTTATTCTTTTCTTAGGGCATCTATAGGCTTTACTCTTACAGCTGAATATGCTGGAAGTAAACCTGTAAAAACTCCTGCTACTATTAATATTAAAAACGAACCAAAAACGACATTAAATGACACCGTAGGATTTCTAAAAGATCCAGAGTCTCCCATTCCTGCCAATGCATTATTAAGTAACTCCACCACCAGCACCCCAAAGAAAATACCCAATAGTCCCGCTACGATAGTGATTAGTAATGTTTCTGAAATAATCTGCTTGATTATTACGGAAGGAGCTGCACCTAGGGCACGTCTTATTCCTATTTCTTTTGTTCTTTCAGTCACAGAAACGAGCATGATGTTTCCTATTCCTATAATTCCTGCGAACAGAGCTAAAATCCCAACGGAAAAAGAGATGAACTTAAGTGAAGCAAAAAGGGTATTGACATCCGCTAATTCCTCTTCCATATTCCAACTACCGAATGCCCTTTGATCAGCAGGATGGACGCTTTTTCTGATTTTCAATTTTGCTTTTATTTCCTCTTGCAGTTTGCTTATCGGATAACCATCAACGCTCTTAACACTGAACCATCCGATAGTTTTTCCATAGTTAAATGTTCGCTGGAATGCAGTAATAGGCATAAAAATGCTTTCATTTTCCTCTGCTGAATCATCTCCTTCCTTCATTGAAGCAATGACACCTATTACTTGAACATTTACATTGTTAATTTGAATGTATTTTCCAATAGGGTTTTCACCTTTTACAAATAAAGTAGTAAAGACTTTCTTTCCTATGGAGCATACTTTTCTTTCCTCTTTAATGTCAGCAGCATTTATAAATCTGCCTTGGGTAATATTCATAGGCTGAATCTTCACTAATCCAGGTGTTTCTCCATAAATATTAAATGATCCCGTGTTATTATCATACGAAGCGTTATTTCCTCCCTGCCATCCACCTGCCTGGCATCGGGGAGATATAACATCTATTTCCTGAATGTTTTCTTCCAAGAACTGAATATCATCCATATCCATCCCGAACCTCCTGCCTTTTTTAAATCCTTTGTATGGGATCGAAGTCATCATACTCCATACACCCCCGCTATTTACTGCCCTGTTGCCAATATCTGATTTTACACCATTTTCTAACCCAGAAGATGCTGCCATCATGATTACAAGCATGAAAATCCCCCACGCTACGCCAATCATGGACAGAATTGTTCTCATGGGGTTTTGCACCAAAACAGATAATATTTCTTTTAAAACATCTTTATCCATTATTCATCTCTTAATGCTACAATTGGTCTTAATCTGGCCGCTCTAACTGCTGGAACTAATCCGGAAATCACTCCACTTACTGTCAAAATAAAAAGTGCTATCATGGCAGAATTAAAATCTATAGAGGGGTTCTTAAAATATTCTAATTCAATAAAATAAGACACCAATTCTAAAACTAGGATTCCTACTATCATTCCTAAAAACCCGGACAAAACAGTAATAAGAAGACTTTCCTGAAGTATGAGTCCAATTATTTTACTGGGAGTAGCTCCTAAAGCTTTCCTAATACCTAATTCTCTCGTTCTTTCTTTCACTACAATACTCATAATGTTTGAAATACCAATTATACCAGAGACTAAAGTCATTAACCCTATTACAAAAACAAAGGCCTTTATTCCTACTCCAATATTGGCATATTTAGCATTTTCTACATTATTGTTATTCGTAGTTATGGCATTATCATCCTCAGGGTTAACCTTATGTCTAGTTTGAAGAAACGACATCAGTTCTTCCTCTAGCTCAACAGTTTCACTAACCGCTAAATCTCCAGTACTAAGGTAAAATTCATCTATTCTATCTGTTGGAGAAAATAGCTTATGAAAGGTTTGAATAGGAATAAAGCATCTTCTGTTATTCCATCTATTCTCCCCCCGCTTAAACACTCCCACTATTTTAAATTGAACTCCCCCTATATTAATTAGAGTCCCTATAACTTCCTTCTCTTTGCACAATTCTTTATAAACGTCAACCCCAATTACTACAGATTTCTTAGCTTCATTTTCGTCATTCATATTTAAAAACCTACCCCGCAAAACATCAAGCTTGAGCAGTTCCAATATTGAGCTATTTGCTCCCGCTAATGAATAGTTACCAGATTCATTTCCCCAGTTCATTTGAATTCCCCAAATACGCTCAAATGCACTTCCAAAAGGGATTTCATCCTTGTGGTCTGTTTTTATCTTAGTGAAGTCATAGTTCGAAAAGTCTATTCGCCTGTTGGGTTTTGTACCTTGATACGACAGGGATGTTCTACCCGTTTCTAAACTCATACTGTTTATGGCTATTTTGCCAAACATACTGGCTGCGCCATTAGTTAAGCCCGCAGAAATACCCAATAAAAAAACCAAAATAAATATACCTACGGCCACAGAAATTCCTGTAAGAATATACCGAAGAGGATTCTTTAAAATAGTCTGAAGTATTTCTATCCAGGTGTCTCTATTAAACATTATACTGAGATTATTCTGCCGTCTTTTAACCGTATTATCCGTTCGGTTTCAGCAGCTATTTCATTCTCGTGAGTTACTATAATTACCGTTTTCCCACTAGCGTTTACTTTTTTCAGCAAATCCAACACCTCCATAGAAGTCACCGAATCTAGAGCTCCAGTAGGCTCATCAGCCAAAATAACTTTTGGGTCTGCGATCAAGGCTCGCGCTATAGCTACCCTTTGTTTCTGCCCTCCAGACATCTCACTAGGCAAATGTTCCGCCCAGTCTAATAGGCCAACTTCTTCTAAGCGTTGCAACGCTAATTCTTTTCTTTTACTCCTAGGTACTTTCTGATAATAGAGCGGCAAAGAAACATTCTCCCAAGCAGTTTTAAAGTTAATAAGATTGAATGATTGGAAAACGAACCCTAAAAACTGGCTTCTATAAATAGCCGCTTTCTTTTCACTAAGGTCCTTAATTAATTTTCCGTCTAGCGTGTATGAACCTCCGTCATAATTATCTAACATACCGAGGATGTTCAACAGAGTAGATTTACCACTTCCTGAACTACCCATTATGGAAACGAGTTCCCCACTCTTAATATTGAGGTCTATTCCCTTGAGAACCTGCATAGAGTTTCCTCCTGCCTCATAGGATTTGGTTATATTTTCTAATTGAATCACTTGTCAACAAATGTAAGCCTATGGCCCAAGGATAGAATCCTAATTAAATCAATTATTGTTAACGAAAATAAGGAGAATGTTACTGCATCTTCATCACCACTACCGCAGCTTCGGTGCCTTTATTACCATGACGTCCACCAGACCTATCTATGGCTTGTTGTTCACTATCATCCGTAAGAACTCCGAAAGCTACTGGTTTGCCAGTTTTAAGATTCACCTCCATTATTCCTTGAGCAGCTGCTTGACACACAAAATCAAAGTGGGCAGTTTCACCTCTAATAACACTACCTAAACAAACTACACCATCAATATTACCTTCTTGTATAAGCCTTAGCGCACCCAAAGCCAACTCGTAAGCTCCTGGGACGTATTTTATGGTAATATCTGATTTGAGAACTCCTGCGTCATAAAAAGCCTGAAGAGCCCCTTTTAGAAGATTTCCTGTAATGTTATGATTCCATTCGGAAACCACTACACCAAACTTTCTTCCTGTTAAATCAGGAAGTTCATCAGGATTAAAATCGCTTAGATCTTTCCCTTCAGTAGCCATCTGTAAAGTTTATTGAGCAGATTTAGCAGAAGCAAATGCTCTCAGCTTGGTAGCATCTTTGTATTCTGCAGAGTTCACGTTGGTAGAAGCTTCTAGTATTCCGTTGTACATAGAAACAGCTTCTTTGAACATCTCTAACTTAAGACAAACATTAGCTGCTTTTTTATAATAAAGCTGAGTAGTTATTTCATCTTTAGAGCTCTGTGCTGCTCTTTTGAAATAAGGAAGTGCTTCTCTAAATTTAGAGTTAGCATCAGCGCCTTCTTCATAAGAAGCTCCGATTTCCACTAAACAATCTCCGATATTTCCATTTGCCATAGCACCAAGTAAAGGGCTATTAAAATTGGCTGATTTAAAATTTTCAAGAGCAGCTTCAAAATCTCCGTTATCTCTATTAACAATCCCTAACTGATAGTTAGCTCTCATTCCTACGGGACTTCCAGCGTGATCATCAGCTATGGTTTGTAACCCATCGAATGTATCAGCGCCATTTGTAGCAGCCTCTAAAGAATCCATCATGAAATACATCTCAGCCATGTGGATTTCTTCATTCGCATTAGCTATAGCGGGCACGCTCACGAAGTTGTTATACATAAAGAATGCGAGAATAGCTAAAACCACTATTCCTAAAACTCCTAGTAATGTCTTCTTATTATTTTCTATAAATAATTCAGTTTTAGTGTATACTTCCTGAACATCTAGTATCGTTTCGTCTGTATTTTTCTTAGCCATTTTACTCGTAAAAATTGAAGTGCAAAAATAGCCATTTTTCCTTATTCTTTCACAGAGATTTTACCACCCGGAAATCCTGTTTGGATTGTTAGTAAATTTCACTTTCAGTTAGTGATATCTTAAATACATTTTATTTCGTGTTTTTTTTCAATGTAGATTAGATTTGCACAGGCTTAATAATCGCGTTCAGCATCAGTAACGAGCCTCTCAAACAGATACAATAATTTGATTTTAAAACACTTAAATCTCGTTAATTTTAAAAACTTAATAGAAGCCTCTGTTGATTTAGATTCAGATGTAAATTGTTTTTCAGGATTAAACGGTGAAGGAAAAACAAATATCTTGGACGCGATAAGGTATTTAAGCATGTGCAAAAGCTATTTCAATCCTGCCGATTATCAGAACATCAATCATGAACAAGACTCATTTATGATTAAGGGCACAGTTCTTAAAAATGATGAAATAGATGTTCTCTCCTGTTCTGTAAGTCGCACCTCTAAAAAAATATTCAAGCGTAACAAAAAAGATTACCAGAGACTATCAGATCACATAGGCTTATATCCCTCGGTTATGATTTCTCCGACTGATGAAGATTTAATAAAAGAAGGAAGTGAGACTAGAAGGAAATTCATTAATGGAATTATTTCACAGTATGACAAATCTTATTTAAACCACATGGTTCAGTATAAGAGAGCCTTGAACCAAAGAAATAGATTGTTAAAACATTTTCAAGTAGAGCGAACTTTCGATGAAGCTTCGTTAGAGATCTATGACTTTAAGCTCATTGAATTAATTCAGCAAATTCATGAAGTTCGGCTAAAATTCGTGGAAGACTTCACCCCTTGGTTTCAGAAATTACACACTCAAATTAGCGGCAACAAAGAGACCGTTAGCCTATCATACACAAGCACTTGTAATGAAAATCTAGCAGAGCAATTCACTGACTCAAGACACAAAGACAAATTATCGGCTAGAACGAACATAGGTATCCATAAAGATGATTTAGAGTTCTCTATAGATGGACACACGATAAAGAGATTCGGCTCCCAAGGCCAGCAGAAGACCTTTTTAATCGCACTGAAATTGGCGCAGTCATTTTTCATAGAGCAAGCTACTGGTAATAAACCTTTCTTGTTACTAGATGATATTTTTGATAAATTGGATAGCTCTAGAGTAGCCAATCTTATGAAATTGGTAAGCGAAGGAAATTTTGGTCAAATATTTATTACTGACACCGATAAAAATCGGGTATCTTCACTTTTTAAAGACCTTAACGGCACTCTTGCAGAGTTCACTCTAACACAAGGAAGAATTTCATAAGCTATGAGCAAAGACAACAACCAGCAACCACTCAAAGAGGTCATAGAGAAATTCTTAAAGATGTATCGGCTAGACCGAAAATACCAACAGGTAGAAGCAGCTAAAGCTTGGGAAAAGACCATGGGCGTTTACATTCAGAGTAAAACAAAGTCTATTTACCTAAACGGAAGTGTTCTCAGTGTTAAAATAGAAAGCTCAGTAATCAGCTCAGAAATCATGCATGAGAAAAGCAAGGTTATAGCTGCATTAAACCTAGAAATCGGAAGACCTGTAATAGAACAAATTCAGTTTTCAAGCTAAAGTTCACCCCCGCAGTATATGCTAATTCCGAGATTAAAACGAACAATTGTATCACGCATCCTTAGGGATAGTAGGGTTATTTTTGTATTGAAACAAACCAAACTCGCTATGCGTTGAAATCTTTAAAATCCATATTAATTTTAGCCGGAATAGCTCTTTTCTCTTTAGGCTTGATGTCTATAGAAAATCCCGAGCCTACCCAAACGGCAAATTTTCACCATACTGCAGCTGAGCTTAAAGCTATGCTAGCAGGAGATGGAGTGGTTACACCGCTTCCAAACGGTACTGATGAGAATTTCTTTAGAGGCTCAGGTTTGTGTGAAGGCTGTCATGGTTTCGATCCAAATGGCATAGCTAGCTTAGACGGGGAAGGAAATGACATAAACCCTACTGACCAGTGGAGAGCGACTATGATGGCTAATAGTGCTAAAGATCCTTTCTGGAAGGCCAAAGTAAGTCATGAGACTTCAGTAAACCCTGAGCATGCAGTAGAGTTAGAAGACAAGTGTACTAGCTGCCACGCGCCTCTTGGACATTACGGGGCACGTTTCGATGAGGGAGCCAGCCATTATAGTATGGCCGAGCTTGCTATAGATTCATTGGCATTGGACGGTGTTAGTTGCAACGCATGTCATGCCCAAAGTGATTTAGACATAGGTAATTTATTTTCTGGAGAAATGAATTTTTCACCAGACACTATCTATGGACCTTATGGAGCAGAGGGAGACCCTACTATTTTTTCACAGCCAATGTATCAGTTCGTAGGATTTCAACCGGAATACGGAGCTCATGTAGCAGAAAGCGAACTTTGCGCAGGATGCCATTCCCTCATAACTAATACGGTAGACTTGGATGGAGAGTATACCGGAAACACCTTTGTGGAGCAGTCCACATACCATGAGTGGCTCAATAGTATTTATGCTGAGGAAGGCGAGAATAATCGAGAATGTCAATCGTGCCATTTCCCGAGAATCCAAGAACCCGTAGTCATTTCGTCTAACTACGCCTTTCTTGAGCCAAGAGCTCCTTTTGGCCAGCACTACATGGTAGGAGGAAACACCTTCATGCTAGAGCTAATGAAGAACAGAATTAATGAGTTAGGAATTTCTGCTACTGAGGAAGATTTCGATGATGTAATCGCTCGAACTATGAATTTGCTTACACAGCAGACATTAGAAATGGAAATCACGGAACTAGGCGCGGATGATGACTCTTTAAGCTATGAGCTCAAAGTAACTAATCTGTCTGGACATAAATTCCCAAGTGGATATCCAGCTAGAAGAGCATTTATAGAGTTTTTAGTAGAAGCAGATAATGGCGACACATTATTTCACAGTGGAGCTATCCAGAATGACTTCGAAGTTTATGGCCAGAATGCTACCTACGAACCACATTACACGCAGATAACCTCTGAAGACCAAGTCCAAATTTATGAAATGGTCATAGGAGATGTGAATGGAGATGTGACCACGGTGCTAGAGAGAGCAGATGAATACATAAAAGACAATAGACTCACTCCTAAAGGATTTACGATGTCTCATGAGGTCTACGATACTACTATAGTCGCGGGAACTGCCCTACTAGACACTAACTTTAATTTTGAAGACGGAGAAGAAGGAAGCGGGTCAGACAGAATCATATACAAAGCTCCTATGAACGGCTATGAAGGCAATGTGAACGTTACGGCTCGTATGCATTACCAGTCTGTCCCTCCTAAGTGGAATGCGGAGATGTTTATGTTCACCACTCCCGAAATAGATTCTTTCAGAGAAATGTATAACACCGAAGGAGCTGACCCAGTTATGATAAAAGAAGTCACAGCCGCTACCTTCGTTCAATCTACAGGAAACATCAACTCAAGTAAATCTGGTTTCGTGGTTTTCCCTAATCCCTTGAGAGAAGGTGATTTAATAACCGTGACGAGCAGTTCATTTATCCAGCGTATAGAGATTTATAGTTTATCTGGAAAACTGGTTCATTTAGAGTCAGCGCTAAAGAATAAAACAGTAGAAATCTCATCTGATTTTTCAGCTGGAGGTTATTTGATGAACATCATTACGGCAAGCGGAGAAAATCATGTGCAGCAGTTTATAGTTAGATAGAGTTATAAGCGCAGCAAAATAACCTCATCCTTCTCTGCGTTATTCTTCAGTAATCTCATCTAAATGAAATATGCACTTGTTACGCTTACTCTTTTTGGAGCGCTTAGTTTTTCATGCTTAAATGGCACCAAACCGTCTGCTGAAGAAAAGATCTCTACGCAAAGTGATTCATCTATAAACGAATCTGGAAATTCCATAGAAAGTAGATTCATATGTCCAGCAGGGTATACAAGAATACTTGCAGAACCCTCCTCATTCGTTTCTTACCTTAGAAATTTACCGCTAAAAAAGTACGGTTCTCCAGTCACACTATTCGATGGCTCTTTAAAATCAAATCAGCAGGCACATTTAAGTGTCATAGACTTACCCATAGGAAAAAGAGACCTTCATCAATGCGCAGATGCAGTTATGAGACTCAGAGCAGAATATCTATTTAACTCAGGCCAATTTGAAAAGATCCATTTTAACTTCACGAATGGGTTTAGGGCTGATTTCTCCACTTGGAAAGCAGGAAATAGAATATCCGTATCTGGCAATACTGTAACATGGAAACCGAGCACTTCTTCGAATGGAACATCTGAGTCTTTTTGGAAATATTTAGAAATGGTTTTTTCTTATGCTGGAACAGCTTCTCTAGATAAAGAGTTGCCCTCCAAGTCTTTTTTAGAAATGAGAGAGGGGGATTTACTTATCCAAGGAGGATTCCCAGGTCATGCGGTGATCGTGATCGATATGTGCGAAAACGAAACTACAGGAGAGAAAATGTACATGTTGGCTCAGTCATACATGCCAGCCCAAGAAATTCACGTATTAAAAAATCCATCAGAAGATGAACTCACTGTATGGTATGAACTAAACGAAAATGAAACCATCAGAACCCCTGAACGGTCTTTTTCTAAAAATGACCTGAAATCATTCTAGTCTATCAACTCATTCAAAGCAGTAAACTTCCAATCTAACCTCATATCTGCCGTTGTTTGGAAAACCAGCACTGAATCCGCAGAAGATTCATTATTCACTCCATTGGCTAAAAAATTTATTCCATTTTTGTCTTTGAATTCAAATGTTTTTCTTCTGGCTCCTGCATCTCCAGCCAAACAAATAACATCCAGACCTTTTTCTCTATAGTCGCTAAGAATAGGATAGATCTTCTCCATAAAATCATTCGGAAATAAGCACCAGTCAGCATGCTCACAAATCTCTACATTACTCACCGATTCATCCAGACCTTTCATCTCAGGATGCTTATAAGTCCAATATAAATAATGGGTTAGGACAACTAAATGCTTGGTATTCTTCAAATCCAAATCTCTTAATTTATCTGCAAAATAATCACTGTCAAACGGATCATCTGTCATAAAATAGTCCAATGTTACAAAAGCGGTAATTCCCTTTTTCACAATCCTAAAAGGCTCTCTTTCCTCAATAGAAGCCATTAACAACTCCAAACTATCATCATCATGATTCCCCTTTACCCAAATAGAATTAGAATCTAGAAAACCAAACGTGTCACAAGCTCTTTTCAGTCTCTCATCCTCTTTAGAGGTTTGGCATAATACATCTCCACCATGAATTCGAATATCATAATCTCCCCAGTTTATCTGAGAAAACCGTTCATCCACTCTATCCTCCCCTACTCCAGTGCATAATCTAGTGTGAGAAACATAAATAAACTTAGAGGTCTCGAACTGTGAATCATAGTGGTCAGAGGAGGAGCATCCTTCTATAAATGCTATTGAGATCACTAAAAAAATCCATTTCATAAGACTACTTTTTTAGGTTCTTTAAAAACTCTGCGAATGATTCCGCTATCTGCTTTCTGTTAAAGTTTTCAATCACAAATTTCCTCCCGTTTTCGCCTAGCTCATATCTCAGCGATTTATCGGAAATGAATTTCTCAATCGCCTTTATTAATTCAGTGCTATTTTCAGGTTCGTAGAACAGTCCTGCTTTTCCCTGTTCGATAAATAATGCTTTAGCTTCTCCATCCACACCCAGCAGCAATGGCTTTTTCAGTGCTAAGTTTTCAAAAATCTTACTTGGAATAGCCCCCAAAAATAATTTTGATTTTTTTAAAGGGACAAACGCTAGATCAAACGTAGCTATCACCTCTAACATTTTTTCTTTAGGAAAAGAACCTATAAACATAATATTCTGAAGGCCTTCTGCTTTAACCATTTCTTGGAGACTGGATAACACAGGCCCTGACCCCGCTAATAGAAACAGTACATCTTGGTTACTTAGAACTTTAGCTGCGCTAATAATGATTTCTAAGCCCTGAGCATGCCCTATAATTCCAGCGTAGCCTATTACTAAGGTTTGGCCGTTTATTCCATACTCTTTCCTTAGTGATGGGGTTAAAGAAAAGTCGCGTTCTATCAATTCAGCATCTACTCCATTCGGAAACCAATAAATAGGCTTCTCGGGGAATCTGGATTGAATATCTTCCACTATACCCTGAGTTTGACCACATATCGCAGTAGACTTTTTATAAATCCACTCCTCTAATAATGTAGTAATTCTAATAATGAATTTATTCTTTATCAGCCCCAGCTCTTCAGCACTTTTAGGCCATAAATCAGAAACATTAAATACCAGTGGAGTTCTTTTAATTCTAGAAATGAGTACCGCGGTTATCCCTAAAAACAATGGTGGAGACTCGCAGATAATGACTTCACTGCGTTTCATATTCACCAACATCCTGAAAAAACTAGTGGCACAAAATGAAAAGTAATTCATAAGCCTAAAAATAATAGAGGGATTCTTAGAGACAAAAAGCCATGACCTGTAAACCTTCACTTCATCTATAACTTCTGAAGAGCGCCATTTCTTTTTATACCCCTCACCTACTTCCATATTTGGGTAATTCGGCATACCCGTGAAAACAGTCACATCATAACCACATGCTATCATGTTTTTAGACAGACTATGGAGCCTGTTTTGAGGAGCCCCAGTCTCTGGAGGGTAATACTGTGTAAGAATGGCGAGTTTTGACATTGCTACGCGAAAATAACTTTCCTAAAAGAAACTCTCCTACCTAAAACGACTGAATTACATATAAGAAAATCCGCTTATGTTATTTTCCTCTGCTCATTCAGAATAAATAGAAATCTACATTTATCAATTCTTATGAAGAAAACGCTCATAACCGCTGGCTAATCTATATCTTCGCACCCGCAAAAAAGAGAACAATTTTATGGATAATAAGTCCACTATCGGCTTTATAGTATCATGCTTGGTACTATTCGCAGCTTACACATTTTTATTTTCACCTTCAGAGGAAGAAATAGCTGCACAGCAAAAAGAGCAAGCTCGGCTTGACAGTCTGGCTCAAACAGAACAAGTACAGCCTATTATCACCCAAGATGATTTAGGCAGAAACACTACTGAAATTGAGGAATTTACAGGCTCTAACGACCCTAGTGATTCTAATTATGTAATTCCAGCGGTGCAAAACAAAGACATCGTTATCTCTAACGGAAACTGGGATTTAACTGTAGGAACTAAAGGTGGTCTTCCAAAAAGACTTGTATTAACTGATGGTTATGTAGCTTATCAAGATTCTTCTCCTGTAGAATTATGGGATGCTAACTCTCCTCAGAGTTCAATGAATATTAGTTTCGAACATGGAGGAAAGACCATCAATACTAAAGATTTATTCTTCTCGCCTTCTAAAGAAAGTTTTTCTGTTACCGATACCTCTAGCATTACATTCAGTTCAGATTTAGGTGCAGGTTCTAAAATAGAGATCAACTATGCGGTTTATCCGAACAGTTATGACACAGACGTAACGGTTAACCTGGTGAATGCAGGTCGTGCTGGTTCTAAAGTTCTATTGGATTGGAATACGGCAGCTCTTCACCAAGAAAAAGGAATCTATAACGAACAACTTCACTCTAGTGTATTCTTTAAAACATTCGAAGATGGGCGAGATTATTTAGGAGAGTCTAGGGATAATGAGGAGGAGTTAGAAGACAAGCTTAACTGGATAGCACACAAGCAGAATTATTTCTCTGTAATCGCTATTTCAGAAGCAGGGTTTGGCAAAGGTGGATTTGTAAGAAGTTATCCGGCAGATACAGAAGCAGACACTATACACTCTACTTACTACGAGACTAGAGTAGCACTTACTAATAACCATACGGGAAACGGTGCGCTTCCTTTCAAACTATTTATGGGACCGAATGATTTAGAGATTTTAACTGCTCTAGATGTTCCAGATCTTGTTAAAATTCCAGATTACGGTTGGACCATTTTTGGATGGGTAAACAGAGCCCTAATCGCCCCATTCTTTAACTGGATGAATGCTAATCTAGCATTAAGTGCTGGTCTCTTAATATTCCTTTTAACGCTGGTAGTAAAAACTGTGCTATTTCCAGTACAATGGAAAAACTACATGAACAGTGCTAAAATGAAAGTGCTGAAGCCTGAGATAGATGAGATAAATAAAAAATTCGAAGGGAAAAATGCCATGGAGAAGCAGCAAGCGACCATGGCACTTTACAAACAAACGGGCGTAAATCCTATGGCAGGATGTTTACCAGCATTACTCCAAATGCCTATTCTTTATGCTATGTTCCGTTTCTTCCCCGCCAACATTGACCTAAGACAGAAGTCTTTTTTATGGGCGGATGATTTGGGTTCTTATGATTCTATTCTTAATCTTCCTTTCGATGTCCCTTTTTATGGTGCACATGTAAGTGGATTCACTGTCCTAATGGCTATTTCGATGTTCTTCTACACTAGAATGAGTTCTGGAAACATGCCTCAAAGCACTCAGCCAGGAATGCCGAACATGAAGGTAATCATGAATATTTTTCCAGTGATGATGTTGTTCTTCTTTAACAAGTTCGCTTCTGGTCTGAGTTTATATTACTTCTTAGCCAACGTTTTCTCTATAAGTCAAATGCTCTTCATTAAACGATTCCTTATTAATGAAGAAAGCATTAAAGCTAAAATGGAACAGAACAAAGCTAAGCCTGTGAAAAAGAAGTCTGCTTTTTCTCAACGATTAGAGGATATGCAGAAGGATCAGCAGAGAAAGATGGCTCAGCAAAAAAAGAAGAAATAACTCAATGGATAGAGCATTTACTTACATATCTCTTCTATTACTCTCAATCTCTATTCACGCATGTGGACTAAAGACTGCCAGTAAAAAATCAGACAAAATAGTACAAGATGTTCAATTAGATAGTCTACTAGCTCTAGAAGAGCTAGATTCTCCAAGTATTTTTATTCTTGTAGCCCCTAAGCCACTTATCACTTACCGCAGAACTTACTGCTTCGGGATGTGTCCTGTATTTAAATCTAGCATTTCTCAGGAAGGACTAGTTAGCTATGAAGGAATAAACTTTGTAGATAAAATGGGAAAGTATGAAGCTATGCTCACAGCGGCCCAAAAAGACTCCATTATTCAAAGAATTCATGACGTAAACTACTTCAGCCTCGACAGCATATACGATAATGAGTACGTTATGGATCTTCCTTCAGTAATTTCATCTGTAAATCTCGAAAGGAAGTCTCACAAGGTTCTAGACAGATACGAAAGTCCCAGAGAGTTAAACAAATTATATAAGGAGTTGGACGACACCTTTGCTACGCTGGAATGGAAGCCGGCCATAGAAACAGAATAAATTTTACCAAATAAATAAATGAATCCAATGAAAAAACTGCTCATACTATTAATAGCCGTTACTTCTTTTTCAGCTGTTAAAGCAAATGAAGGAATGTGGTTAGTGAGTCTTTTAAATAAGATGAACGAAGCCGAGATGAAAGGATTAGGTCTTAACTTATCTGCTCAAGATATTTACGACATCAATAACGCTAGTCTTAAAGATGCCATTGTACGTTTAAATTATGGTCAATGTACTGCCGAGATGATTTCTGATCAAGGTTTAGTCCTTACGAATCACCACTGTGCTTACGATGCTATCCAAACGTTAGCTATTCAAAACGGAGACGATTACCTAACCAAAGGTTTCTGGGCTTATGAAAAAAACCAGGAAATGCCTATAAAAGACTTTGTAGTTTCTTTCCTTGAGAGAATAGAAGACGTATCGGCAAGAGTACTAGAAGGTATTGATCACACTACTCCAGAGGCGGATAGAGCAGCTTTAATAGCTGAGCGTAGCAAAGCCATTATGGAGGAATCTACTAATGATGGAATGTATGAAACTGAAGTGAAGTCATTCTTTTATGGAAATGAGTTTTACTTAATGGTTTACAAAACGTTTAGTGATGTACGATTAGTAGGTAATCCACCAGAAGCTATAGGAAAGTTTGGTGGCGACACTGATAACTGGATGTGGCCTAGACATACTGGAGATTTCTCTATGTTAAGAATATATGCTGATGCAGACAATAACCCTGCTGGATATAGCGAATCTAATAAGCCTTACGCACCTAAGCATCACTTACCTGTAAGTGCTCTAGGAGTAGAGGAAGGAGACTATGCTATGATCATGGGGTATCCTGGATCTACTGACAGATATTTATCTTCTTTTGGAGTTCAGCAAGCTATAGATGTAGCTAATCCTGCTGTAGTGGAAGTGAGAGATTTAAAATTAAAGACAATGAAGTCTCACATGGATGAAGATCCTCAAGTGAGACTAATGTATGCGAGTAAATATGCTGGAGTAGCCAACTACTGGAAATACTTCATAGGTCAGACTAAAGGACTTAAAAGACTAAATGTTTATGGTCAAAAACAAACTATAGAAAAAGAATTCCAGCAGTGGGCTAATGCTGATGGAGAGAGAAAAGAAAAGTATGGTTCTGCATTAAAAATGATGGAGGATTATTACACTGCCACTACGCCTTATGTAAAAGCTGACAAGTATCTAGTAGAAGCTGGAATAACTGGAGCAGATATCGTGCTTAAGGCATGGAGAATGGGTAACGGAATTCAGCGTTCTTATGATGCTGAAGCTAAAGAATTTCCTGCAGACAAGTTAGCTGGACTAACAGCTCAGGGAGAAGGTTCTTACAGTGAGTATAACGAGATGTTAGACAAAGACCTTTTCGTGAAGGTGATGACTATGTACATGAAGAATGTTCCTGCTGACCAAACCCCAGCTATTTTCCAAACTATCAATGGTAAGTACAAAGGAAACGTACAGAAATTCGCGGATAAGATGTATGACAAATCTATCTTCGCTAACAAAGAAAACTTCGATGCTTTCATAGCTAAACCTAAAATGAAAACTTTAGAGAAAGATCTAGCGTGGCAATTTGCTGGTTCTGTGATCGCTCTTTATAGAACTGGTTTTGGTGATGCTGACCCGGTGGCTTATGATAAGAGTTATAGATTATTCGTAGATGGTTTAAGAAAGATGAATTCTTCTAAAAACTATTCTCCAGACGCTAACTCTACTATGAGAGTAACTTATGGTTCTGTTCAGGATTACTTTCCTGCAGATGCTAAGCATTACGATTACATTACTACTCACAAAGGAATTTTAGAAAAAGAAGACCCTTCTAATCCTGAATTTATAGTTCCTAGTAAACTGAAAGAGCTTATCGAAAACGAAGATTTTGGTAGTTATGCAGATGCTAATGGAGACTTAATAGTATGCTTCCTTACGGATAATGATATTACTGGAGGGAACTCTGGAAGTCCTGTAATTAACGGAGACGGTCATTTGATTGGATTAGCTTTCGATGGTAACTGGGAAGCTATGAGTGGAGATATCGCTTTCGAGCCAGAACTTCAGAGAACTATTTCTGTAGATATTAGATATGTGTTATTTATCATAGACAAGTTTGCAGGAGCTACTAATCTTATAGAAGAAATGGATCTCGTAACAGAACGTAAAACTGTTATGCCGGAACCAGCTTTAGAGATGGCTCCAGTAGAAGATGGAGAGATTCCAATGATGGACTAAATGAGAGATTAAGTCTCTCAGCATAAAATATTTTAAAGCCGTTTGACCAAAATCAAACGGCTTTTTTTTGTACCTATATTTAACGCTATTGAATAAAACTGCCTTATACATTATTCACACCGCTGAGCCAGCAGAAGCCTCTCTTTTGACAGAGTATTCGATTAGTACTTCACTGAAGTACTTGAAGCTGTATAACGTAAATAAAGCGCTGAGAGGAAGTGGAGGCTATGTGCATAGCTTTAATCTCACTGGGTGGAATGGAACTGGCTACGTTATAAAAAACGACTAGAGTAAGGTAGAGAAATGAGTACTCCATAACCACGCGCTAACACAGCTAGAAAAAAACGCATTACACCATGGAAGTATTCCACAGTGTTTCTGAATTCTTTTATAAGATCTACACATTTGAGTACCCTTCCTACAGCGACTAAGCAAAGGACTGGAATAGACCAGGATCAGACGTTTAGGTAATTAAGTAATTTATCACAGGGTGAGCTTAAACCTCCTTATCCAACGTACTAGTAACCACATAATATCTAGGGTCTTCTACAGACTCTTCTATCATTTGACCGAAATTCTCATTTCCTTTAAGTAATAGCGTTTTACAGTCTGGGCTTAGGTGAGTAAGTTTAATCTTCTTTCCTAAAGCTTCATATTTCTCTGCTATAGTCTTAATGGCTTCCATCCCTGAATGGTCTGAAACCTTAGATTCTATAAAGTCAATTTCCACACTGTCTGGATCTCCAGCAGGATCAAACTTAGCATTAAAATTCTGCACAGAACCGAAGAATAATGGTCCCCAAATCTGGTACACTTTAGTTCCATCTTCTTTAGTGCTTTTTCTAGCTCTAATCATTGTAGCATTTTTCCATGCAAATACCAGAGCAGACATGATTACACCTGCGATTACCGCTATGGCTAGATCTTGCCACACTGTAATAGCAGAAACTGCTATTAGCACGAATGCGTCTGGTCGTGGAATTTTATGAAGAATCCTTAAGCTACTCCAAGCAAAAGTTCCTATCACCACCATAAACATCACTCCTACTAGCGCTGCAATAGGAATTTTATCTATCACAGGGGCTCCTACTAAAATGAACACGAGAAGTGCCAGTGCAGCAGATATCCCTGAAAGTCTGCCTCTTCCTCCTGAGTTTACATTGATGATCGACTGGCCTATCATGGCACAACCTCCCATTCCTCCGAAAAATCCATTTAAAATATTAGCACTACCCTGGGCTACACATTCTCTGTTTCCGCTTCCTCTAGTTTCTGTTAACTCATCCACCAAATTCAGTGTCATTAACGATTCTATAAGCCCTACCGCTGCTAGAATGAAAGCAAAAGGCAACATGAACAACAGGTTAGAACTCGTGTATAAAGCTGGATTTAAGACATCAAATCTAAACGCTGGAAAACCTCCACTTACTCCACCCTGCTGACCATCTGGTAACCCGTCTGTAATAAATGAACTCACTGTAGCTGTATCTATATGTCCAAATATAACAATCCCAGTTACCGCAGCTATAGCTACCAAAGCCGAAGGGATTTTCTTAGTCAGTTTAGGTAGAAAGTGCATAATGGCCATAGTCAATGCCACCAATCCGAGCATAGTCCACATTTCTGGACCTTGTAGCCATTCTGTAATAAATCCGTTTCCTTCTTCTTTTGGTAAAGCGATTTTAGCTCCGTTTTCTAAAACAGGTTTTCTAAACATTCCAGCCTGAGCTAGAAAAATGACAATGGCCAATCCATTAACAAAACCCATCATTACAGGATGAGGAATCAACCTTACGAATTTACCTAGTTTAAATAATCCCGCAGAAATTTGGATAATTCCTACCATAAATAGTGTGACTAAAAGAAATAACAATCCTCCGTTTTCTATTCCCTGTGCAGCTCCCATAAGCTCTCCACCTTTAATAAGCGCTATCATTACTACAGCTGTAGCTCCTGTAGCTCCAGAGATCATTCCTGGTCTACCACCGAAAAGAGCAGTCACTATTCCCATCATAAAAGCTCCATACAATCCTACCATAGGAGACAACCCTGCTACGAAAGCAAATGCTACTGCTTCTGGAACTAATGCTATAGCTACCGTTAAACCAGATAGAATATCGTCTTTGGGACTGAATGTGAAATTTCTTAGTGCGTGCTTTATCATAGGGATTACTTACGTGAAAAAGCGTGCAAAGATACTGTTTTAGATTTCCTAGAGAAAGCGACTTCTTACTAATTAGCTAGCTTCTGCAGATTCGAAGACAAATAGTATGGTAGCTTAGAAAGTGATGCTCTAGATTTAGGCACTAGAATCAGTCATGAGTTTATAGCTAAATACGACACTTTTTGGCCTGCATTAAAAAAGCTGAACCTATACCGATGACGAAAACCGGTTTAATCATGAGTTTATTCTATCACAAGTATTTTTACTTCGGTGCCTGAGCTGTGGGTTAAGGAGATGAAGTAAGATCCCGCTTTTAAAAATTGAAGATCTACCGCTTCAGTATCAAAATTAGAAGTTTGGTAAACAATTTTTCCAGCTACATCTCTAATGACCACGCTCCTATTTTCTCCAGACTGAACTCCACTTATGTAAATGATGCCCTGAGTAGGATTCGGATAAAAAGCTATCTGCTTAGTCTCTTCTGTTTCTCCTATGAAAACTGGACAATTTACTGGCTCCGAAGCTGAAATATTTAGCTCACCATCATCTGCACTCCACTGCTCCCATACTCCACCTTCACCAGTTTGCCAGTCGTTTAGGTTGAAACTATTGTTCCCGTCAGGCTGAGCTAGAATCTTGTACACTTTAAGCGCTTCTCCTCCGTGATTCCATGTAAGGGTTTCATTAGCGGTGCAATTTTCTGGTGCTCCATCCTCTAACGCACAATTGGCCTGTATGAAATAGGCGATGTCATTCACAGGGTCATTTCCATATACGTTGGCTATTCCATTTTCATCTATGCAAACTGCCGTTCTCTCTTCACATGCTAACCCTTTGGCATAAACGCCTTCATCTTGGAATATTCTGGCCAAAAATGTGACATGTCTTCCTTTTCTATCTGGATCATCATAATGCGTGTCTGTGATTACATCTTGTAAATGTGCGTTTTCTATAAACGGCACACTGCTCAAGGTTACGTCTGTTCTATACGGGTTTTGCAACGCTTCTGAGGATGTCACTGTTCCGTTTTGTGCTGAAAAATAATGACTTCCCATAATAGCCATACCTGCACTGGTGCCACCTATTACTATATTTCTCTCTGTAATAGCGGTATTTATTAAATCCTGAACTGGAGAATCTCTCCAGTAAGATACATAATCCCACTGGTCTCCTCCAGCTATCCAAATAGCCTCCGCATTCATAATACTGGATTGTATTTCCTCTTCATTACTGGCAGAAGCTCCGTGAAAAACGATGCTCTCTACTGAATTTACGGTTACTCCTAACTCTGAATAGAGATAGTCGTTATAACCATCAGAGCCGCTAGCTCTAATTACCAAAACATCTCCTCCATCTGCTCTGTTTAAAAACCACTTCATGGCTTCATCATTTTCTGCAGAACCACCCATTAAACAGATTCCTCCAGTAGGAGATGTGATTACGTCTGACTCATTTCCCGTGAAATAACTGGTGTAAGTGAGTTGAGATTGTGCGGAAAAAGAAAGGAGAGCTAAAACAGCTACAAAAACAAGTAAGCGCATGATTTATAATTTTTCGTGGAAGATACTCCCCGAGGATATTCCTCTAAAACATAATTGAAAAACTTTTGAATCTATTGTGCAATATTATGATGCTCTGATAGTTTAATGATTGACACTTTAAATCAAGTATGATGAAAAATAAATACCTTCTCATACTACTCGTTACCCTTTCCGCTAATTGTTTACATGCTAAAATCACCGAAAAATCTGTGGTGGTTAATTTCGAAACAGATAAACACGAGCTTACCGCAGAACATGTCGTCAGTCTCCGAGCGTTTATAACCTCTATTTCCTTATCTGGAGATTATGAACTCATTATAAAAGGCCATACAGATCAAATCGGTTCTGCGGATTACAACATCCACCTCAGCGAAAGAAGAGCCCAAACCATTACTGAACACCTTATCAATCTAGGAGCAGATGAGGGGCTTTTGACTACTGTTTTTAGGGGTGAGTTTGAACTATTGCAACGCAGCTTTAACTCCAGTGCTTTAGGAGAAAACAGAAGAGTAGAGGTGTTTTACAAACTCTATGAATTCGAGGATTTATCTGAATTAGAAAATGAGTTGAAGCAAGCCTCTATTACCTCAGTCACTATGGAGGCCGATGAAGAAAAAATAATGGTAGGAAATAACGGCACGTTTATAAAAATAAAGCCTAAATCTTTTCTTACTGCTGATGGAGACACCTATGATGGTGAGGTAAGATTAACCCTTACCGAGGCTATAAACATGAGCCATTTCATGGAACATGGACTGGGTACTATGGCTGATGGCCAACTTCTGGAGAGCGGAGGAATGTATAAACTAGAGGCTACTAATGGCCAGGGAGAGGCTATACTTCTAGACCCTTCTTCTCCTCTGCTGGTGGGAATGCCCTCTACGAATATGCAGGATGGCATGAGCGTTTTCGTTAGTTCTGATGGACTGGCCTGGGAGGACACAGAAGCCAAACCCATGGCTGAAAATCTGCTGGAGCTTCCATCAAGGCCTGTTTATAAAAGACCTCATTATAACTATCTTCCTTTTAAACTGGATAAATCCAAGGAGCCTAAAAAACCTCATGAACCCAGAGCACCTAAACAGCCTAAAGAGCCCAATGCAGAGAATTACACTCCTACTGTTAAATGGTATCAGTTTTATAAAAAAGAGGCTATCAAAAGAAAGGCTCATGATAGATATTTATGCGCTAGGGAAAAGTATGATGGAAAAATGGAAAAGTACCATGATAGGTATGAAAGCTTTCTAGCTTACGAAAAGTCTTTTCCTAAAAGGCTAGATAATTACTACTGTGATTATGAAGACTGGGAATTAAGCTTGGTGTTACAAAAAACAACTTTTAATGAAATCACTCTTCCAGCACATAGAGAGGAATGGAAAGAGGTGAATATTCGTAAAAGAAAAGGGTATGAGGCAGCTATGGATGTGTGGCGCGAAGAATGTGACAATGTCACCCTAGCCTATATAGAAAAAATGGAAGAACTGGGTATTCCGAGTGAAGGGCTAACCTCCAGGTATATATTTTCTCAGGCTAACCTGGGATGGATGAATATAGACCGTTTATATGAAGATAATTTTATGCCTAAGCGTGAGATTATCGTTTCTAGTAAATGTGAAGAGGAGGAAAATGTGATGCTTTACTTTTCATCTTTAAACAGCTGTATTCCGCTGCACATGAATGAGGGAGAAGCGAGACAAAAGAACATCCCTAAAACAGAAGACGCACGGGTCCTAGCTTATAAACTGGAGGGAAAGAATGTGATGTACTGCGAGTATGATGCTTCTAAACAGAACCACATCCAATTGGATTACAAGCCTATCAGTTTTACTGATTTCAGGAAAAGGATTTCAGAGATAGGACGGGTATAAAAAGAATATTCTAGGATTGTCAGTTCTAGGGTTTTGTTTGAGAGAGAAGCTCCCTAGTTTTTACTGGGGAGCTTTTTAATTGAAATTAAACCGGAAAAGAATTCACCGCTTTCTTTAGGTGAACTAACCTAGTGAGTAGTGACTCCAGATTATCCAACTGTAGCATATTGGCTCCATCAGAGAGGGCTTTGCTTGGGTCTGGGTGTGTTTCTATAAACAGTCCATCTGCTCCTGCCGCTATAGCACTTTTAGCTATGGTTTCTATGAGTTCTGGCTTTCCTCCTGTTACACCAGAAGATTGGTTAGGCTGCTGCAGAGAATGTGTTACATCCATTACCACTGGAGCGTATTCCTTCATCACTGGAATTCCTCTCATGTCTACCACTAGATCTTGGTAGCCAAAAGTGGTTCCTCTTTCTGTAATCCACACATTGTCATTTCCTGAATCTTTTACTTTATTCACCGCAAACTGCATAGACTCTGGCCCTAAAAACTGCCCTTTTTTTATGTTCACAAACTTGCCTGTTTTAGCAGCCGCTACTAGTAAGTCTGTTTGTCGGCATAAGAAAGCAGGGATTTGTAACACATCTACATAATCTGCAGCACGCATAGCTTCTTCTGCTGTGTGAATATCTGTAACTACAGGCACATTTAATTCTGCGCTCACCTCAGCCAAATAACTCAATGCCTTCTCATCTCCTATTCCCGTGAATGAATCTATTCTGCTTCTATTTGCTTTTCTATATGACCCTTTGAATACAAATGGAATCTCTAAACGGTCAGTGATTTCTTTTATTCGCGTAGCAATACTAAACACCAATTCTCTGCTCTCAACGGCACATGGCCCGGCTAGTAGAAAAAAGTTATCTGAAGATGCGTGGTTTATTTTAGTTGGAAGGTTCATGGTGTTTGTCTAAATGTTCTGGCTATTCCGAAACGGGCACTTCTGCCTTTTCCGCTTTCTATAAATGCGCCTATTAAATTTCTGGTAGTGAGGTAAAAACGCCAATTCTTTAAATTCAAATGTGCTCCGGCATTCATTCTGAGCCCACCGTATCCACCGTAGCTAAGACCTACATTATACCCCACCTTGTCTGACTCATTATGGAGGTAATTCACTCCTAAATCAGCGGTATGGTCAGTAAAAAAACGTTTTCTTACAGAGAATCCTATGTGGTCACTTTTATTAATTCGGTGAAAATAGTTCGCGTTTATATCCAATGGCATCCATACCGTTTTGGTCTTTTGCTCATCTGTATATGCTAGAGAATCCTCTAGGGTAATAGTGGTAAATGGATTGTCTGAAGAGAACAGTTCATTTACATTTACTCCACTGTAATTCCACGAGCTGTCTGCTTTTAATTGTCTAGTTCTATCATTTAACTGAACAGCACCTATATTTCTAACCTCTATAGAGAATAAATCTTTGTTCTCTCTGAGCTTCATATTATACCTCCCATTAAGCGTAATTCCTGCCCCTGAGTTGCTCAGAAAATTTCCTCTTAACGTATCATTGGTAATTACGGTGCCAGTATAAGAGAGCTCCACTTCAGAGGCATCTTCTGCCGTAAAGAGCGTAAACTCTTCTATATCGGAAGAAAAGTAATTTTGTACGTTTATAAGGTTAAAAGAAAGGTAGCTTCCTGTGGACTCATTCATCACACCGAGTCCTGCATACTGATAGTTCATTACTTCAGATGTCATGTTGGACATGTAGAGAGTCTCACCCAACTTGTCTGCGTTTCCTAGAAACACAAGGTGGAAAAAATCTTTAGGGAAAGAGACATACCCATACTGAGCCATCCCAAATTCTAAAAATAGGCTACGGTTCTTCTTAAATAAAATACTATCCGAGAGAGACCTGTAGCGCAATCCTATATCGGCCCATCCACCAAAAGAGTTCTGCCCATCCATGTTTTCCAACATGCCGTTTAATGAGTTTCTGTCTATCCCTCCGCCTAAGACTAGGTTAGTGATTAGGCTATTTTGAATGTTATCTGAGAAGTAATCTACCTCTGTGTTTAATTCCAGCACGTTGTACTTCTCAGTAATAGGCTCATGCGTAAAGTCAAGGACACTCTGTGCTCCAGCTACTCCATACCCTAGAATGAATACTATTAATAGTCTAAATTTCCACGCCATAAGTTACTTTTCCTGTGATGAGAATTTCTATTTTATCTGCCGTAAGCAGTTTTATTTCTTCGTTATTAGTGGTATTGGCTATGACTTTTACTATTAACTCTGAGGCTGCATAAAACTCGTCTAATCTGCTCTCTGTAAGCTCCAGAGTAATGGTATGTTCAGTAGCTTCTCCGTCTACCTCAGGAATAATAGAAGCTTGCCAGAACACCTCTTCCACACCAGGAAGAAACATCTCTACATCGAATCCCAGCTCAAAACCATTTCTAATTACTGCCGTTATCGTGAGTGCCTTTATGTTTTCTTCTCTTTCTAAATCTAAAGCTAAGGTGTCTACCAAGGTCAAATCTTCTATGCTTGCGCAGAGAGGAAAAGAAATATCCGCTACCATCTGAAAAGGATACTCATCTAGAAAAAAGTCGAATCCTCCAGACACATCGCCCAGCGGATTAAGGACAGCATCTCCCCGCAGAGTTAATCTATTGGGTGTTACAGATAACGCCTCAGCTAAATTAGAAGTCCCATCAAACTCGAATGTAACAGAACTAGGAATAACCGCATCTGCAGTTTCTATGGCTCTAGAAATATTCACGAGATTATATAAATCAGTGGTTTGTAACACTACTTGATTTCCTGTTACAGAATTTAAAGTGGCCAGTTCACTCAGCTGCACCTGTGCATCTACCCCGAAGTTATTTATAAACTCTAAAGAAGCATTTAACTCTCCCAGAGTAACCGTTCCTCCTTGATAAATGAGTGAATCTAACACGATTTCTTCATCTATCTCTCTCTCCCACTGACCGAAGTACCCTCTTAACTCTTCTATCTCTAGCTCTAACAGCTCTAGCTTCACAGTTACTAAGTCAGACCCATAAACCTGAGCCGTATATGCGGGAGACGTAGAAGTAGCTACAGCCAGTTCGCCTGTTAAGGTGTTTCTCTCAATTCCACTGGCTCCAGTAAAGTCCAATGTATACCCTGATATATCTACTATTATTTCATCAGCAAATGGCTCTGCTGTGCTGGCAGGCTCTGTTTGGCCTAACAAGCTTAACGGCTCACCATCTAATTGGATTCCAGTTAACAGGTAAGTTAAATCTAAGTATCCATCTACATCACTTTCGAAGACTACTCTTAGGCTTCCAGACTTTACTTTTCCATAGCGTAGCAATGCCCCATCCAGATTAAAATCAAAATCTTCATCTAAGGTGAAAATATTAGTGCCATTTTCAAAGGGTAAAGGTCCTAAGCCTATTCCTGGAGTATAATCTGCTTCTAAAAGCGTATCTCCAAGGTTTATTAGTTCATTTAAATCCAGCGGTACTAAGGTGTCGTAATAATGAACTTCTACCACTTCTCCGTCTAATTGGAGGTAGTCATTATCATTTTCCAGATCATGAAAGCTAAGTTCTCCTTTAGCTATCGGGAAGGCGAATTCAGGCTCCCAAGTAGTATTTCCTCTATTACAACTGGATAGAAATAATATGAAACAAACAAAACTGAATACTGAAATAATGTTTTTCATTAGCTGGTAAAAATAAGTAGGATTACTGGTATGAGTACAAACTACTCGTCTATTCTCCTAATGTAAATTAGCGCGCTATACAGCGATACTAGAATAACAGGTAGTAGAGATTCATTAAGATCTTGAGCTAAAAATGTCCAAGACATTAGAGTTATCACGACTATCCCCGAATATATCTGGAGCCATATTTTTCTAGAAAACTTAATAAAAGGAAGAATCAAGTTCAGTGGAGAAGCCCAAAGTATATTTAGATTTCCTGCGGTGGCAGAATGATCTGTACAGAACCAAAGAAAAAAGATTAGTGCTCCTAGCAGCCCATTTATAAAAAGAATGACTGCGGATAGTATTCGGCTTTGGGTTTTTCTTCTGTAGAAAATAAGCACTGCTAACAGTACGATAGAAATAATCCATAACACACTAGAAGTCTCGTCTACTAGCTTGTTATTCACTTTTTTCTTTTCTGCAGGCAATACTTCAAACCCATCAGCTACCAGGGTATTTCCATTAAGCATGGCCTGCTGAAATATACTTTTCAATGAGTCTGGCAAGAAAGCTTGTTCTCCTTCTTTTAGTTCATAATCGCAAGGCATTCCCAGAGCCAGATCTATACCTAAATCACTCCATTGCATCTGGGTTAGATAGACCCCTATCATTTCTCTAAATGTATGCCCGTTTCCACTTTCTGTAGTTTTCCAATCTATCGTATTCCCCGTGGCTTCATCTACAATATCTATTAAACGCGTGGCACAGTTGTCATAGAAAAAATCATATTTATACTGCGCATTTTCAGGAAGTACGTTTGTCTCTAAGAGAGCGATTAGTTTTTCCTTCTGGAGTTCTGTGAAATTTAATTTCTGAGCCCAAATTTGTCTTTGCTCCACTATGTAACCGTACTGGAAGTAGCCAAATTTCTCCTTATCCACTTTATAAGGAAGCTGGCCCTTAGCGAATTTCAGATAAAAGTTCTCTGTATCAAAATTGAATGTCCCGTAATTATATACGAAATCAGAGGTTGGCGTCTTTACGACAATGGCAGCATGGCCGAACACTGAATAGAGGTCCGCTCCGGGACTACACGTAAGAATATAAATTTCAGTTTCACCGGGCTTAGTATTAAACTGCGGTTGAGCAGTTAACCCTAGAAAAACGAATAGAAAGAAAAGCCAAATATGTTTCATGAAAAAAGTCCTGAATTAAATTCGGGACGAAGATAACAAAGGTGAGGTGATTCATTTCTGAACCCTCTATTTTTTATTTATTTCGAAGGTCATGCCTTCTGTTGTACTTTTTAAATAATACATTCCTTTAGGCAAGTGTTCAAAGTTTATTATAACACCAGCAGAACTCACATTTACCACTTGGAAAAAAACTAGTTTACCTAAAGCATCTACCAATTTTAAGGTCTCTACTCCTCCCTGATAATTAACCAACGTTATTTCTCCATCGGTAGGATTTGGGTATAGAATAAGCTCTTCTTTTTCTTTTTCTTCCATCCCAATAGTGAACTCTACTTCTACTTCATCTTCTACACAGCAGTTATTGGCATCACAGATTTCTACATCATAGAATCCTTGACCTAAATCGGAGAG
>LAQC01000011.1:58998-61562 GCA_000981645.1 Cryomorphaceae bacterium ASP10-05a
TCATAAGAGCAGTTATTTCCATCCACTACATTTAGCAGGTAATCACCTGCTGTTAAGGATGGAGTGAATAAACTGGTTTCATTTTCATCTAGAGTGAAGCTAAATGGTTCTGCGGCCTCTATAAGCATAGAAATAGAGCCATTATCCTCTCCAAAGCACAATACGTTATCAATAGTTATATCAAACTCAGGCTCCTGTGAATGGCTCACTTCAAACTGCTCTTCAATTACACACCCTTCAGCATCTACAATACTCAGCCCGTATTCTCCTAAGGCTAATGTGGGATTTAGCGCACTAGGCGTTTCATCTATAAATAATTCAAAAATATTTCCGCTTTGAACATCAAACTCTACTTGACTTTCTATTTCACCAGGGCAGATAGAAAGACCGTTAATGGCCAATAATTCAAACCCTTCCCCTGCATTTTCTATTTCTATTTCATAAGTCTGAACAACACCAAATTCGTAGGTAACTTCTACAGATACTGTCTGAGCTGTATTTACTACATAAGTAGGCGCCATAGCCTCTCCGTTCCATACAATCTGCACATAGTCTCCGCTAGTGGAGATCTCGGTAGACTCCCCTTCACACAGGGAAGCTCCATTAGAAAAGTCAAAAGATAAACTCGCTGTTTCTCCTTCGGTAAAATTGTAGAGTGAGTCTGGGGCTAAATCATAGTACCAATCTGTATGACCATTAGGCCAGTGAATGGATAATGAATCTACACTTTCTGCAGCTCCCATCCCAAAAATCTTGGTGTAGCTCTGTTGGCTTAAAAAGCCTTGACCACAATGAGTAGATCTCAAATAAGACACTCCATCTAGATAAAAATCTAAATAGCTGCCTGTAGCATCTCTGTTACTCACTGTTCCCTCTAATTTATATTTCAGCCAGTTATTCTCATTCCCTGAATTCTGCCAGAGAATACTTGGTGCATAGTGGTTACTAACTGCCAAGTCTGGGAATCCATCATTATTTATATCTCCAAACATATTTCCGAAACTGTAATCCACGGGAACAGACTCTAAACCATAAGATGCATCAGCTTCTGTAAAATAACCTGCGCCATCATTCAGAAATAAATTATCATGATAGGCTATGGAAAAAGCCGCAGCACTTACAAACAAATCCAAGTCAGAGTCGTTATCTATATCCACAAAAGAAGCACCCCAGCCAGCCTCTCCTAACATTTTACATCCTCTTTCTAGTGCCTCTTCAGTAAAGGTTCCATCCCCGTTATTCATCATAAGAATACTTCCTGTGGCTGAAGCAGTCACGTAAATATCTAAAAATCCATTGTTATCTACATCTGCTACATCAGCATTCATTCCATCCAAATAAATTAAGCTCTCAGACTCTGAACTCGTATCGGAGAAATAAGTCCCAGTGGCATTTTTCAACATGGTATTGCCATGGAACTTGTCTTGAGCTACGTAAACATCCTCAAGACCGTCACCATCATAATCAAAGGCTACAGTAGCTAATGAAGCCTTATTGCCGTCTTGAGTGTTGGTCTGAATACCTACATTTTCAAATGTTCCATCACCATTTCCATAATGCATTAAATTATGTGGAGGCATTAGGTCTCCATTCAATGTTCTATTTACAACGTATAAATCCAAATTTCCGTCTTTATTAAAATCAGCAAAAACACTCCCAAACGAATTATTATCTATAGAAGGTAAATCCAACCCTGAGGTGGCTGTAATATCCTCTAACTCTAAGTTTCCATTATTCAGGTACAATCTATTCCCAGTTTCATTGGCAGAAACGAATAAATCATAATCTCCATCATTATCAATATCTGCCCATAGCGGATGCTTCGTATTCCCATCATTAAAAAAACCTATTGGCTCAAAATTAGACATCAAGCCAGTTCCTTCATTAGAATAAAATGACATATTGAGTGACTCGTTAGAAGTAAAAGTGAGGTCATCAAAACCATCTTGGTCAAAGTCTACAAAACTAAGCCCTCCACCAAACTGAGAACCTCCACCAAAAGAGTGGTTTACTTCCAAATTACCTGAAACATTGGTAAATGTGACACTTTGAGGAATTCCGGTAATTCCTATGAAAAGGAATAATCCTAAAAACAGTTTATTAAGCATACGTAGTATCAATTAGGAATACCAAGATACTATTTTTAAGTCAGATGAACTACTCCAGAAAAGCCAAATATGTTTCATGAAAAAAGTCCTGAATTAAATTCGGGACGAAGATAACAAAGGTGAGGTGATTCATTTCTGAACCCTCTATTTTTTATTTATTTCGAAGGTCATACCTTCCGTTGTACTTTTTAAATAATACATTCCTGCCGGCAAGTGTTCAATGTTTATTGTAACACCAGCAGAACTGACATTTACCACTTGGAAAAAAACTAGTTTACCTAAAGTATCAACCAATTTTAAGGTCTCTACTCCTCCCGTATAGTTAGCCAGCGTTATTTCTCCATCGGTAGGATTTGGGTATAGAATAAGCTCTTCTTTTTCTTTTTCTTCCATCCCAATAGTGAACTCTACTTCTACTTCATCTTCTGCACAGCAGTTATTGGCATCGCAGATTTC
>LAQC01000012.1 GCA_000981645.1 Cryomorphaceae bacterium ASP10-05a
AGTTTATAAACGTTGCAAGCTTGGTCAAAATTCAAGAGAGGTTAGAACTAAACTGCCATCCCATAATAAAAAAAAATAGTCCAGCTTATTGGATAAACCCATGTTTCATTTATCTCTGTTGAGTCAGTTGTTTTGTTGAGATTTCTGGCCTGAAGGGGTTGTTTTTTTCTCTAAAGGAAAAGAACTCAAGCCTATCAAGATCAATGGACATTACTATTAATGAAGGGTAAACATATTTGGGGATAACTTAAGGTCATCGATGAAAGAACTACTAAGTTTGTAGCGGCTTTCTCAGAGAGCACAACTACTATTTAATAGAACTTCAGATGATATTAGAAGACCAAACTGGTCATAAAATAGATTTTTCAAAAACTCCCCAAAGGGTTGTTTCTTTAGTGCCATCGCAGTCTGAGTTTTTGAGTGATGCGGGTCTAGGTGATCGGTTATTGGGTGTTACCAAGTTCTGTGTGCACCCTAAATCTTTAAGCGTAGAAAAAACTCGAATAGGTGGGACTAAAAAAGTTCATATTAAGAAAATTAGGGACCTTTCTCCAGATTTAGTGATCGCTAATAAGGAGGAAAACACGCTGGAAGATATTTTAGAAATAAGAAAATTCTGCCCTGTTTGGACTAGTGATATAAAGAATGAAATAGACGCTTTCGAGATGATGGATGGATTATCCGAAATACTTGAACTGAATTTTGATACATCTGAGCTAAAAACAAAATTTGCAACGCTTAAAAGTTCTGGTAAAATCCCTGAAAAAGTGCTCTACTTAATATGGAGAAATCCTTATATGTCCATAGGTGGAGATACCTTTATTAGCAGAATGCTAAATTTGACAGGGTTTGATAACGTATGTGAAAATTTAGCTCGGTACCCAGTTTTAGATTACGAAGCCTTAAAGCAGTTAAGGCCGTCTCACGTTTTTCTTTCTTCTGAGCCATTTCCATTTAAGGATCTACATATCCAGGAGTTGATGAATGTTTTCCCAGAGGCTCAGGTAAAACTTGTAGATGGAGAAATGTTTTCATGGTATGGAACCAGAATGAGGCAAAGCTTGGAGTATTTCATGAAAGAGTTCTAGCGTAATAAAAACTATCTGTTTTCCATTCTGGTTTTGACTCTGTCAGCTATTTTTTTTCTTAGTTTAGCTTCAATAGTAATAAGTTTAGTGGTTTTACTTACACCCAATACGGGAATACAATCTTCTATGAGGTTTTTCTTTTGTTGGGAGAGTTGGCATTCTAAAGCATAAATCTTTTCTGCTGAGTTTTTCAATTCAGTTTCTGATGTTTCTCCTTCTGATAGTTTTCTTTGCTCAGATTTCATCGATTTTTTTATTTCCTTTTTCGTGTTTTCATAGGCATAATAAATGGGCCAAAACTTTTCGCTTTCGTTAGAAGTAAGCTGAAGCTCTTCAGTGAAAAACTTCACTTTAAGTGCATCCATTCTGGCTTTTTTCTCAAGTTTGTTTTGAGCTGTTCCGGTAAAACAGAAAATTAAAAAAAGGCTTGCGGTAAGTATATATTTCATGTCTTATTCTTTTAAATATTATCTAATTCATTAACTATCTCTTCTAAAAATGCATCATCCTCTAATAAGAAGTCTATAGACTCAGGGGAAGATTCAATAGCGAACATGTTTTCATAATCCATTTCTGCATAAATTGAAGTAAGCTCTTCTAACTCTAAATAATCTAAATACTCTTCAGATATGGAGGTTTCAGCTAATAATTCATTAAAGCTTTGTTCAGTTAATTCTGTTTGGTTTCCTGATGAACTAAGCTGAATAAGTGTAAATACCAGCGCTAAAGAAGCCGCTACAGAAAGGCTAGAAATGAGTAAGGTTGTCAGTTTACCTGAAGCTTTTGGCATATTGGTGCGTACAGAGAATTCATCAAAAAAGTGAGATGGAACGTCTAGGCCAGATTTTCTACCCACTTTACGTTCAATCTCTTTTTCTAACTCTAGACATTCGATTTCATTTAAGATACTCGACTCTAAATTAGAGAAGTAATCTTCTGGGATTCCGAGGCCTCTATTTCCTGGATTATTCTTCATTTTTTAATAATGCCGTTATTTTTTTTACTGCTATGTGATAGGATGCTTTTAAGGCTCCTTCACTTGTTTGTGTAATGTCAGCTATCTCTGAGTACTTTCTGTTTTCGAAGTATTTTAAATTAAAAACGAGTCTCTGTTTTTCGGGTAAAGTAAGTAAGGCTTTATGCAGTTTTTTAATGCCTAAGTCTCCATCGAAGTACTCATCAGAAACCAAAGAGTTAAATAGATGTTCTCCCAACTCAGAAGTGTTCAGTGTTCTTTTCTTCTTGTCTAAGAAGTTTAAACTCTCGTTGATAGCTATTCTATGTATCCATGTGTAGTGAGAGCTATTCCCTTTGAAATTGTCCAAGTTCCCCCAAACTTTTATGAATACATCCTGAGTGACGTCATTAGCGTCTTCATGAGAAAGCACCATTTTTCTGACTAACCAGTAAATTCTTTCTTTATTAACTGAAAGTAACTCTGAGAATAAATCAGCTTTAATAGGTGTCTCTAGTGGATTAATATTCTTGATTTTTGGACTGGACAAATACCTTCTTTTGTGTTAGACAAGTTAATTTAAAAATGGTTTAATGACTTTTTTGAAAATTTGATATTTACTGTCTAGTGGGAATTATCGACTTTTGAGTAAAGACAGGTTAAGTGATTTCTTTTCAATCGTTACCAAAATGAAGAATATTACCGTTTAATGAGATGACAGATCAAAGGCAAGTCTTTTCTTGAGTGTCTGGTTCAGTCCTTTATAAGTGCCACAGAACCTGTCCTGACTTTTAAAAACCCTTGGTATTCTGCGGTGTATTTAAGCACGTAAGAGTAAACGGCAGAGGGGATGATATCACCATACCTATTCCTGCCACTCCATTTCTTGTTGGGGTCTGTTGTATTAAAAATTTGTTGACCCCATCTATCGTAAATAGTCAGCTGATAGTCATAAGGAGGGCATTCAAAGACAATAGAATATTCTTCATTAAAACCATCACCGTTAGGAGTAAATGCATTGGCTATATGAACTGGGCAGTCGCAGAATATGCGGTCTACATAAATAGTGTCATGAGCCACGAAGCAGCTGTCGTCATCTGTAATTTCTACAAAGTGCCATCCAGGATTCGGAACATCATAAATATCATCTGTGCCGCCATCACTCCATTCGAAAGAACCTTCTATGCCTGATAGATCCAGGACCATCGGTCGTCCTTCACAGAATTCGATAGAATCGGGTAAAAAATCGCCAGGAGAATAGCTGAATTCTACAAATACGGCATCTGATGCACTGCCGCAAATGTTAGTAATACTTACATTGTATTCACCTGTTTCGGTTATGACTATTCCTGGCCCAGCTCCGCCAGTGTTCCATGAGTAAACAGAAGTAGAGCCTCCGCTAGCTACATAATAATCTACTGTACCGTTGCATACTGCGGTGTCAGGTCCCAAATCAACTTCAGGTGGACTTAAATAGGAAAGCTCTAATTGATCTGTAATGGTAAAACAGTTGTCCGTTACCTGCACACTATATACTCCAGCGTTATCGATTAACAAGGTTTCTCCTGTGGATCCGTCATTCCATAAATAGGAGGCATTCCATCCTGGAGCTTCTAATAAAAGCGATTCTCCGAGACATATTATGGTATCGGTTGTAACATTTAAGGCAGGCTCAGAATAAACGACTATAGCCACCTCATCTGAAGCTGAGCCACAACTATTATAAGCCTCACCAGTTAGTGTAGTTTCGAAGCCAATAGTGATATTAGGCCCTACAGATCCAGTACTCCAGGTATAGCTTGAAGAAGGATTCGTGATGTCAAATGTAATATTATCTCCTTGACAGATTTCTATATCTGTCCCAAGGTCTACTATAGGTTTGGTTAAGCCATTTTGACAAAAATTCGCTATAAATCCAGTCCCAGATTGTGGACTAAGAAAAATCCAATTATGACCACCAGCATCAGCGGGAACATTGAAGCCAATTGTCAAATCTTGCCAGTTAGTTCCGAGAACATTTTGGTTTCCTACAAAAGTGGCTTGAATGGCATCTTCATTAAAGAACTGTCCGGAGTTGCCAGTGTAAATATCAAAGTTGAGATTTCCTCCTGCATTTAAGACGCGTACTTGAAGGTTGAAGTTGGTTCCTGCGGTTAATCCATTGGTTAGCCTAAACCCTACAGCTTCTGAAGTTGGAATTCGTATAATACGCGGATTGTCGCAGACGTAAGGAGAGGGTACTCCAAAGGCTACTCCACTCCATGCAGAACCATTATAAAACCCTACATCACATCCTCCAGAGTTAGTTATGTCAGCACTGTTTTCGAAGTTTTCACCAGATCCTATGCTGTAAAAACATCTTTCCACCACATTCTGCGAGTTCGCATTAAAAGCGAGCAAAAGCAAGAGAGTTGTGAAGTGGTATTTAAAGGTGTTAAACAATAAAATATAATTTAGTCTATTTTAAACACTTTGATGACTAAAGTAGTTGTCTGAAGAGTTTGAAATAATTTTATATGTTACAGTTCTGATGGAGAAATCCCTATTTCTTTTTTAGTAGGGATTTTAGGTGCAGGGATTTTACCGCTGCGAATCAAGAGCAACAAAATAACACCGAATAATACAAAACAGAGCGCTATAATCTCCGCTTGAGTTATAGTCATAAAGCCTAAATCGAAAAAATCATTGACTCTAATTTTTTCAATAAAAAATCGTTCGATACCATTAAAAATAAAGTATATGGCTATTATAGATCCAGCGAACTTTACTTTAGATCGCAGTTTCCATAATATTAAGAAAATTATAGTAGCTAAGGCTAATTCATATAATGGGGTAGGATAAACAGCAGGTTCTAAGTAAGTGCCATAACCGGGGAAGCTCGGGATTCCTGATTCTATCATTTCAGGAGTAATAGACTTTCCTGTATAACCACCCTTAGGATTAAAAGAGCTTACAACGTTTACATTATTAGGGTAACTATAGGCCCAGAGCCATTCAGGAACCCAACTAGGACAAGGGTTAGTATTCGCTATTCCCCAATCTCCATCACCAGAGACATGACAGCCTATTCTTCCTATTCCATAAGCCAACATCGCTCCAGGAGCTATAGCATCCATAAAATGAAGTGGGCTAATTTTATGTTTTCGGGTATAAACAATAAGAGCTAGTCCACCACCTATTAATCCTCCATAAATAGCTAGTCCACCCAGTAATCCTTCCACAGAGGGTCTTCTGAAGAAGCTTAGTACATCGTTAGGGTCTTCTAAGCCTGCAAATATTTTGGCACCTAGAAATCCAAATAAAGCCGCCACAATGGTTATGCTTCCTACTCTATCGGAAGGTTTTATAAATACAATTTTCTCTATTGGTTCTGGCAATCTATCTTTTTCAGATTCCCTGTATCTCATGAATACGAATGCCGCAGCTAAAACTAATCCACCGATTAAATTTCCTTCTAGGCTTAAGAGAAACTTCTGAGGAAGATTGCCATCTGCAAAAACCTCTGCTCTATTCAGAAAAATGTATAGAAATTTATATCCGATTACGAATCCTAAAGCTCCACTTGTAATAAAATCGAAAATGCTAGCAGGCTTGCCTTCGGTTATTTTTTTAGTTGTGTAAAAAAACAATCCTTGCTTTTCTTTTCTTTTCAGTTCCCTGAAAAGAAAGTAGTTAGCCGTTAAGAATGCTAGGGCCACAAAGAAGCCGAAGCTGTTCATCATTTTTAACCAGGGCCAATCTATACCGGTTAAATCTAGTAATGCGTGATATAAAGTAGGATACATGTTAGGCGAAAATAGGCTCTTTTATCTTACCATTATAAATGCAATCGGCATTTAAGTCCATCAGTTCTACAGCTATAATTTGGTTCACTAATTTTTCAGAATAGGGTATTTGAACTTTTAAATAGTTTTCTGTAAACCCTCTGATAAATCCATCATGATTATCAGACTCGAACAGAACCTTAAACTCCTTAGATTCGAATTTCTGATAAAAAGCCCGCTGTTTCTTGCTAGATAATATTCTTAATCTTTTACTTCTCTCTAGTCTGATTGCCTTAGGAACCACATCAGTTTTTCTTACAGCGGTCGTGTTAGGTCGCTCTGAATAACTGAATACGTGTAAATAGCTGATGGGAAGGGAATGTAAAAAATCAAAAGTTTTTTCGAACTCTTCATCTGTTTCTCCTGGGAAGCCTACGATTACATCCACACCTATACTGCATTCAGGCATTAGCTCCTTAATGAGCTGAATTCTGTTGTTATAAAGACCTGTCTTATACCTTCTTCTCATAGAGGTAAGAATAGTGTCAGAGCCACTCTGAAGTGGGATATGAAAATGAGGAACGAACTTATCTGATGAGGCACAGAATTTTATAATCTCATCACTCAGTAAGTTAGGCTCTATGCTCGAGATTCTGAGTCTTTCTATTCCCTTTAGGGTATCTAGTTCAGTGATTAGTTCAAGAAAATTTTCACCGTTAGCCGTTCCAAAATCTCCTATGTTTACTCCTGTTAGAACTATTTCTTTTGCGTCTGTGTGAGCAGCTTTTTTGGCCTCTACCATGGTTTTGGCGACGCTAGAACTTCGACTTTTTCCTCTAGCTAAAGGAATGGTGCAGAATGAACAGAAGTAGTTACATCCGTCCTGAACTTTCAAAAAACATCTCGTTCTATCTCCCTCAGAGAATGACGCAATAAAATCTTTGGTTTGTTTAATAGCCTCTACATGAAATTCTCCGTGCTGTCTTTTTTCTATGTTCTTCAAGTACTCCTGAACATTAAATTTCTCATTAGCTCCTAAAACTACATCTACACCAGGTATGTCGGCTATTTCTTTCGGTTTAAGTTGAGCATAACACCCTATTACAGCTATAAAAGCCTTTTGATTTATAGCTAATGCTCTTCTTACGATATTCCTGCACTTCTTATCTGCATGGTCAGTTACTGAACATGTGTTTATAACATAAACGTCTGGTGTGTCATCGAAGTTTACCCGCGCATAACCAGCCTCGGTAAGTTCCTTGGCTATAGTGGAGGTTTCACTAAAGTTGAGTTTACACCCTAACGTGTGATATGCTATTTTCCCGTATTGATTCACTGCGGTGCAAAGTTAGGAATTAAAGAACGACATCAATAGACGAAATTTCAGCTTGTACACACTAATAAAAAGAACTAAGTTTCCATTTATTAAAGTCGCAAACACATTTTCATGCAAGAACACATAGTCATTATAGGGAATGGGATTAGTGGAGTAACCTGCGCTAGGCATATTAGAAAACGTAGTGATTCTAAAATCACGATTATAAGCGGAGAAACTGAGCACTTTTTCTCCCGAACAGCCCTAATGTATGTATACATGGGACACATGAAGTTTGAGCACACTAAGCCCTATGAAGATCACTTCTGGGAAAAGAATAGGATAGATTTAGTTCATGGTTTCGTAGAAGATATAAGTTATGGAACTAAAACGCTGAAGATAAGGTCGGGAGAAGACGTGTCGTATGATAAGTTGGTTTTGGCTGTTGGAAGTAAGCCAAATAAGTTTGGATGGACAGGACAAGATTTGCCTGGTGTTCAGGGATTATATAGTTATCAAGACTTAGAGCTGTTAGAACAAAACACACATCCATACGGAACACCTGAAAATAAGCAGCGTGTAAAAAGGGCGGTGATAGTAGGCGGAGGATTAATAGGAGTAGAGCTTGCAGAGATGTTGGTTACTAGAAATATTAAAGTAACATTCTTAGTAAGAGAAAATAAATTCTGGGGTAATGTTCTTCCCAAAGGAGAAGGGGAGTTGGTTAAAAGGCACATCATTGAACACCATATAGACTTAAAGTTAGAGTCAGAGTTAGATGTTATTCATGCTGGAGAAGACGGTAAAGTAAGTCATATAATGACTAAATCTGGAGAGAGGATTGACTGCGAGCTAGTAGGTTTAACAGCAGGAGTAAGTCCTAATGTTGAGTTTTTGAAAGGAGGAGACCTAGCGTTGCAACGCGGTATAATAATTAACCAATACTTCGAAACCAATCAGAAAGATGTATATGCCATAGGTGACTGCGCTCAGTTCGATGAGCCAGTAGTAGGAAGAAGAAATATGGAGCAGGTATGGTATACTGGAAGGATTATGGGAGAAACCTTAGCGGCTACTTTATGCGGTGAAAAGACCAAGTACAATCCGGGACATTGGTTTAATAGTGCCAAGTTTTTCGATATAGAATACCAAACGTATGGTTGGGTTTTTGCTAATAATAGAGAGGGAGAAAAAAGCTTTTACTGGGAGCATGAAAAAGGTAAAATGTGCATGCATTTCGTGTATGAAGGCTCTACGGGTAAGTTCTTAGGTTTAAATACATTTGGAATAAGAATGAGGCATGAAGTCATTAATGATCAATTGAATCATGAGCGCAGCATAGATTATGTCATTTCACATTTGGCAGATGCTAATTTTGACCCTGAATTTTATACGCTACATGAGCCAGAAATAGCAGCTGCATTTAATTCTCAAACGGATTATAAGGTACAGTTAAAAAAGAAAAGTTGGAAACGAATTTTAAGACTCTCTAAATGAAAAAAATACAGCTAATAGCAATAACGCTTTTTGCTATCACTATGGTGGCATTTGTTTCTAGTTTATTCATCAGCGGATTTCAAGTGAGCAGTGAAACTATAAATTCTCATTTGGACTCCAAAGGCATGAAGTCTGAAATTTTAAAAGAGCGGTTGTTAAATGAGGTGTCAGGTGTAGAGTTTTCTAATTCATTTTCTGCTACAGGGAAAATTCGATCAGTCTTTATCGAATCCAATGCTATTCATGAGGCTAATGTGGCTGAACATCGATCGAACAAAGAATGGGATAAATCCAATGATGAGCGCCAGAATATAGCTAAAGGTAATTATAGAGATTTTGCCTATGATCTGATGAAGCCTTCAGGAAACGGACATGTTCATGAGAATAAAGGGCTGTGGCTGTTCCTCACTTTTGGATTAGCTAGCATAGCATCTTTGATTTTTATACTCATCAACTTAAAAGTATTAGGGCCAGCAGGAATAAAGAATACAGGAATTTATTTTGAGAACAATACTAGCAAAGGCTGGATAGCATGGGTCACCTTCTCTTTTCTAGTTTTATTCTACATAGGCTTATACTTTTTCCCATCAGTGATTATTAATTGGACGTACATTGTAGACCCTGTTAAGGATATTTTTGGTGGTGGTGGCGCTTCGCAATGGTTTCTCTATGGACTTCTCTACTGCACAGCCATGAGTATTATGGGAATAAGAATGATAGTAAAATACCGTCATAATAAGTATCAGATAGTACGAACGATATCAGTTGTTTTCTTCCAAGTTGTCTTTGCTTTCTTACTTGTAGAGATTCTTCCAATGTTCGGTTTGCCCGGAGTAGATTTAAAAAATGCTTGGCCGTTAGATTATGATTTTCTTTTTGATTGGAACGTCACTAATCTTCTTGCGAACGGACATTTCGGGAAATTTGTGTTTGTGTGGGGGATTTCACTTTCTCTAGTCATCATACCCGTAATGGTTTATTTCTATGGTAAAAGGTGGTATTGCTCATGGGTTTGTGGATGTGGAGGTTTGGCAGAAACTTTAGGAGACCCTTACAGGCAGCACTCAGATAAGACAGTAAAAGCCTGGAAGTTTGAGCGATATATCATTCATTTCGTTCTTCTTTTCGCTGTTTTTATGACCATATGGACAGGGTACACAAGTTATCAGCAGGTCTATCATCCAGATATGGATTATAACGATAAGGTGACCCTTCTGGGAATATCTTCAGACACTATTCGGTCTTGGTATGGCTTTCTTATAGGTTCTGTTTTCTCAGGAGTTATAGGGACTGGATTCTACCCGATTTTCGGGAATAGAGTGTGGTGCAGGTTCGGTTGTCCATTAGCGGCATATATGGGCCTAGTTCAGAGGTTCAAATCGAGGTTTAGAATTACTACCAATGGAGGTCAGTGTATTTCCTGTGGGAATTGTTCTACTTACTGTGAACAAGGGATAGACGTTAGGGCTTATGCTCAGAAAGGACAAAACATTGTTCGTTCTAGTTGTGTAGGTTGCGGTGTGTGCGCTGCTGTATGTCCAAGAGGAGTACTTAAACTTGAAAATGGCCCCGAGTTTAATAGAATCTCACCCGACAATCCTATAGTGTTAGGCAATGAAGCTTTTACGCTTAATTCTGATATTACAGATTAGGTAGGGAATGCTATGAAAAGTTTGTATTTAGTGATATAGATAAGTTTATGTTTATTAATTTTAGGACCTTATATAATATACCGAAAAAAACAAATCAATGAGAAAAATTTTATTTTTTGCTACAGTAATCTTATGGAGTGTTGGCTCCGCAAACGGTCAGACATTTACAGATTCGAGTTCAGATTTACCTGAGGCCTTAAACAGTGGAGGATGTGTAGCAGTTACAGACATGAATGGAGATGGCTTTGATGATATTCTAACGTTAGACGGGAGCTCGGATATAGTAATTTTCTATCAAAACTTAGATGGTGTTTCAGGCCTTACCATGAAGTCTTTTGGTTCCATTAGCAATAATAATCAGTGGGGTATGGCTGTAGCGGATATTAATAATGATGGACACAAAGATGTTTTTGCCGGAGGGAGTTATGATGGAGTTCATTACTGTCAAATCACTGACCCAGATAATCATGAATTGATAGAATTAGAACAGCAAATGTATATGCAGTGCGCTAACATGGCTGATATAAATAATGATGGTTGGTTAGATGCATTTGGTTGCCATGATGATGCCGAATCTAATATTTGGAGTAATAATGGAAGTGGTTCTTTAGAGCTAGCAAATGACTTAATAGACATGGCTACAACTCCAGCCACTGATAACTCAGGGAATTATGGAAGCGTATGGTCAGATTACGATAACGATAATGATTTGGACTTATTTATCGCTAAGTGTCGTCAGTTCGTAAGTAATCCAACGGATCCGAGAAGAATAAATGCAGCATTCATAAATGATGGGAATAACAATTATTCTGATGAAGCTTTGGAGAGAGGGCTTGTTGTTTATGAGCAGTCATGGACTGTTGATTTTGCAGACACTGATAATGATGGAGATTTTGATTGTTTGTTAACCAACCACAGTACAAACATGATGTTATTAGAAAATGACGGAAAAGGATACTTCACAGACATAAGTGCTGGTTCAGGAATAGACGTAGAAGGATTCTTTTTACAAGCTAAAATGGTAGACTTCGATAATGATGGTTATGTAGACCTATTAACTTCCGGTGGAGCGCCAGGATTTTATAGAAACAATGGGGATAATACGTTTACAGATTTAAGTATAGATATTGTCCTTCCAGGTGATGACAACCTTCATTCTTTTGGGCTGGGTGATTTAAATAAGGATGGATATCTAGATATTTATGCTAGTTATGGCGATACTTATGTGAGTCCAGATTATGATCACGATGATAGACTTTGGTTGAACGATGGAGGAGACAATAACTGGATCGGATTTGATTTAGAAGGTATAGAGAGTAATAAAGATGCAGTAGGTGCCAAGGTTCAAATTTATGGAGATTTCGGCACGCAGATTAGAGAGGTAAGATCAGGTGAGAGTTACGGGATTACTAATTCGAATCAAGTTCATTTTGGTTTGGGTACGTTTACTTCCGTAGATTATGCTGTGATTAAGTGGCCTGCAGGAAATGTAACTGTCATAGAAGCTGCTCCGATTGGAGAATATCATTTTGTTGAGGAAACAAGTTGTGATGCTTCGGCAGTAACAGCCTCGGCTACTTCCACACTTATATGTGCTGGTGAAATATCTACAGTGTCTGTGGATGCTTCAGGAATAATTTTATGGAATAACGGAATGGTATCTACTTCTATAGAAGTATCTACCACAGGTAATTATTCTGCAGTGGTTGTAGATGCTAATGGATGTGCATCTCTTTCTAACACCGTTTGTGTTGGTGAAGAAGAGGAGGTAATTGCAGTGATTACTTCTTCAGGAAATCTTGAAGTATGTGAAGGAGGGAGTGTGACGCTTTCTGCGCCAAATGCAGCTAGCTTCGCTTGGAGTAATGATGCAGATACACAGACCATAGAGGTTACTGAGTCTGGTGCTTATTCAGTAATGCTAGGAACATGTGGCGGAGAAGTAGAGAGTAATACTATAGACGTAACTATCTACGATAGTCCTGATAGTGATCCTACTGCTGAGGATGTGTCGGTAGTAGCAGGTCAAATAGAATTAACTGCTACTGGAGGTGATTTAATATGGTTTGGTGATGCCGCAGGTGAAAACGAAATAGGAACAGGAAGTCCTATTTCTATCGATGTAACTTCTAACACTACTGTTTATGTAGCTAACCAGGAAATCTACGGAAATGTAGAATCTGTCAATGGAGGAAAAGAAACTACTTCAGAGCCGGGACAATACCATGACAATAGTGATAACGGGTTAGTTTTCAATGCAGATGAAGACATGATTATTGATAATGTTAAAGTATATGCAGGTGGAGAAGGAAATAGAACTATCGTATTATACAATAGTTCATTTCAAGTAGTAGAGTCTGAGGAATTCAATATTCCAGACGGAGAGTCTGTAGTAGAATTAGATTTCTTTGTTCCTGCTGGTGAAGATTACATCTTAATTACTGATGAGAATAACCCTCAGTTATGGAGAGATGCGGCAGGTTCAGGAGTCGATTACCCATATGAATTAGGAGATTTAGGATCCATAACGGGAACTACAATAAATGGATCGAATGAATTTACGTATTACTATTTCTTCTATGATTGGAATGTGTCTACAGCACCTACTACTTGTTATTCAGATTTAGTGCCAGTAGTAATTACTATTTCAGGAATAGAAGATTTCGAAGCTATCTCTTCATTTTCTATCTATCCTAATCCAGCTACTACCGAAATCAGATATGAATATAATGCTGTAAACGCCGGAAGGATGTTCATCTCACTTACAGATGCTAATGGCAGATCGGTATATAAAGAGTATATAGAGAGTCAAGTTGGTGCACATCAAGGTGTAATCAGCTTAACTGATTTTTCTCCAGGTATGTATACGTTTACCCTAGTAGAAAATGGTAAAATAGCGTCAGAAAAGATTATTATAGAATAATAGAATTATTAGAAAATAAAAAGCCCCGATTCTTAAATGGAATCGGGGCTTTTTTATAAGTTGATTTTTTTATTTAACTACTTCACTATCTCTTTTAGATTTGCGGTACAGGTGAGAATTGAAAATATTTCTCTTAGCGAATCTGAATATTTTATCAGAGTTTACCATCTTACCATATAATTTAGAAGAAACACCGAAGTATTCATAAGTGGTTCCATCTAAGAAAGTAACTTCCAGTACCTGTCTCTTATGCTGAAAATCAGAAATACCTGAAGTCCCTAAAGTGGCAGTGTACTCTTCTATATTGGCATCTCTAGTTTCTGGAGCTATGCTCACTAGAAAGTGGTAACCGTCTATTATTTCGGTGCTTTTTACTTCAGCTTCTGCTGCCTTAGGATCATCTTGAGAGAATTTATCAGGATGCCATTCTTTTACAAGTGAGCGATAACTCTTTTTTAACTCCTTTAAATCGATTTCATTTTCTACTTGAAAAAGTTTCTTGTAATCATTAATTCGTTTCACTGTAGGCTATTTTAAAATTAAGCGCACAAAAGTACTCTAATTAATTAATAGCACAGTAAGAAATAATTACCAAGTCCCCCCAGGAGCGAAAAGGAAGTCTATAGGAGTATCCACATCATAAAGAATTTTATATCCCTTAGTCTCTCTTTCTGTATAAGGGACGAGCATTTCACTGATAGATTTAAAGCCTTCTAGGGTCATGCAACAGAAAAATTTATGGTTATCTAAGGTCTGAATTCCTATGTCTTCATCATTAATATGGAGAGAAAGTTCACAGTTTCTGCTCTCTACAAAGGAAAGTTTAGAGACATTAAATGCTTTTTTCTCTTGAATAACGATGAAGTCTAGAGCAGCCTTAAACGCTATGGCCTCGGCCATATTAGAATTATAAAGGCGAACTACACTTTCACCGAATTCATTTACGTTCTCTAAAAAATCTAAAGTCATGCTTTTTGTTCTGGTCGTCAAAAGTCATTAAAAAATTAAAGAGGAAGCCTATAAATCAGTCTTAATTCTAATGACAGACCATTTTCTAATAGAGGAGCGGTTTTAGCTCTATCATCTCCTATTGATGCAGCACTAATTTTCAAGTCCATTTTGTCATCAGCACTATAAATGGCATATTCTCTAAGTATAGAATGGCCAACTTTAAAGTGAACCCAAATGTGTTTGGCACATTCTAGCTCGGTGAATAACCAAACATTATTGTCAGCTTTATCCAAATAAACATCGTTTAACGGGTCTTCTGGCTTTATAGAGTATGATGAATTCAAGCCTTCATACTTAAGTCCTAACCTTAAGTTATCTTTTGGTTTATAGACGAGTTCAATGTTCACAGGAGCGACTAAAGTCAGCATCCATTTAGGAGAGGGAGTCCATTTAAATCCAAAAAGAGGGACGAACATAGGACCGAAAAATTCAGCGTTATAGTAAACTCCATACTTCCACTCAAAGTGTTCCGTTTTTTTGGTAGTCCCTAATGCCAGCCAAGCCTGCTGCAGATTATCTACAGTTAGTTTGTTCTCATAACTATTTAGTCGAGTCATGCCCATAAAGAGCATTTTCGATTTTTCATTCCATTTATGCTCCCAGCCCAATTGAAGCATAGACGAGTAATAATTCAGTCCGTTTCTAGTAGAGAAAGACTCAGATTCAGTGATCGAATTCTTCTGGTATCCTAAACCTATAATTAAAAGATTCGAATCGTTCAGTACTAGTGGGAGCTTAGCATCTGTAGAAAAAGTGTTTAAGTGGCGTTGCGACGCTGAATTCTCTATCTTATTAAACGGGGAGCTTCTCCAGTACATGTTCATCAAGTCCACAGAGTTTTGGCCAGATGAACAAATAGTATAAAAGAATGCAAGTATAAAGAGTGAAAATTTCACAGCTGAAATATACAGGATTTTTGGATGTTCATTTTCATAGCTTTGTCAACTTAAATTTTTTGAAATGATTTCAGTAGATGCCTTAGCGGTAGAATTTAGTGGTCAACCACTATTTAGTGATGTAACATTCTCTATTAATGAGAATGATAAAATCGCATTGATGGGAAAAAATGGAGCAGGAAAATCTACTTTGATGAAGATCATAGCAGGTGTTCAGTCTGCCAACAGAGGAAACGTAAGAGCCCCTAAAGACGCTGTTATAGCATACCTTCCGCAGCACTTGCTCACTGAAGACGATTGCACAGTGTTCGAGGAAGCTTCTAAGGCATTCGATCTTGTGTTTAACATGAAAACCGAGATGGACAGGTTAAATAAAGAATTGGAAACTAGAACAGATTATGAGTCTGAGGAGTACATGAAAATTATAGAGAAAGTTTCAGATTTAGGAGAACAGTTTTATTCGATAGAAGAGATTAATTACGATGCAGAAGTAGAAAAAGCTTTACAGGGGCTAGGGTTTAAAAGAGAAGATTTTCACAGGCAGACTAGTGAGTTTAGTGGTGGGTGGAGAATGAGAATAGAACTAGTGAAAATCCTTCTTAAAAAACCTGATTTAATCTTACTAGATGAACCTACGAATCACGTGGATATAGAATCTGTAATCTGGCTAGAAGACTTTCTGATTAATAAAGCTAAAGCAGTAGTAGTTATTTCTCACGACAAGGCTTTTATAGACAATGTTACCAATAGAACTATAGAAGTAACTATGGGTAGGATTTATGACTACAAGGCTAATTATAGTCACTACCTCACACTTAGAGCAGATAGAAGAACTCATCAATTAAAGGCATACCAAGAGCAGCAGAAAATCATAGCCGATAACATGGTTTTTATAGAGCGCTTTAAAGGAACTTATTCTAAAACTAACCAGGTTTCTTCAAGAGAGCGTATGCTAGAGAAGCTGGTTCCTATAGAAATAGATGAGGTAGATAATTCTTCATTGAAATTACGTTTTCCTGCATCTCAGCGTTCAGGAGATTTTCCTGTAAAAGTGAGTGGAATGTCTAAGTCATATGGAGAGCTTACCGTCTTTAGTGATGCTAATATGTCTATAGCTAGAGGAGAGAAAGTTTCCTTCGTAGGAAGAAACGGAGAAGGAAAATCGACTATGATTAAAGCCTTAATGGGAGAAATAGAATTCGAGGGAATCTGTGAATTGGGGCATAACGCCAAAGTTGGATATTTCGCTCAGAATCAAGCTTCACTTTTAGATCCAGAGTTAACTGTTTTTCAAACAGTGGATCTAGCAGCTAAAGGAGACGCCAGAACTCAGATTAAGAGTATTCTGGGTAGGTTTATGTTTAGCGGAGACGATGTAGAAAAAAAAGTAAGTGTACTGTCTGGAGGTGAGAAAACCAGGTTGGCTATGGTCAAGCTTCTATTAGAACCTGTGAATGTGTTAATCTTAGATGAGCCCACGAATCACCTAGACATTAAATCTAAAGATGTGCTCAAAGAGGCGTTAACCAATTTTGATGGAACGTTAATTCTAGTTTCTCATGATAGAGACTTTTTAATGGGCTTATCTCAAAAGGTTTTCGAATTCAAGGATAAACGGGTAATAGAACATTTCGAAACTATAGATGATTTCTTAGAGAGAAATAAAATAGAAAGTCTGAAAGAAATAGATTTACTGTAGAACGTGATTAGCAAGTTAGTGTTTGGCTAGCGAATAAGGGCCACATGAGCAAAAATAGTTTCTGTGCTAGTATTTTCAAAGCGGTAAGAAAACTTGTAAGAGTATATGTCAGGAGGTAGATAATAATTACCGTTATTTTTATTCCCTAACCATCTAAACTCTGAGTCATCAGAAGTAAATACGACATTACCCCACTTGTCAAGAATAATGATTTCGAAATGAGCAAATGGCCGTGCAGTAGACACATTGAAATAGTCATTTACACCATCATTATTTGGAGTAAATGAATTAGGAATAAAAGGACCAGCTAAACAAGTTAGATCTCTGATTTCATCTTCAGGAGAAAGGCATATACCACAATTGTCTTCCGCCCATGTTCCGAAAGGAACACCTCTACAATCTAAGCAGCTATAGTCACACTCAGAGTCACAGTTGGCTTCAGAGTCATAATTACAGGAGTTGACATCAGTGCAGCCTAAAATCGTTAGCTCAACATCACATTCACATAGTTCATTGTTCCAAAATTCTATTCCATTTGTACAGTCGAAATCATTACATACATCCGGAAAAATGGGAGTTCCGGTGCACGGAATACAAATATCAGAATTAAAGCAAGCATCTATTATTTCTACGTCATTTTCTGTACAGGGATCTCCATCATCACAAGGAAGTGAGGTAGTTAAATCACATTGAATAACCTGAACTCCGCTGCATGGAATACAAACTAAATCAGTATCACAGGCAGAAACGATAACCATGTCATCTATGGTGCATAAAAGGCCATCATCACACGCCAGTTCTATGGTGTTAGTGCAGTCTGCAGCTACATTTCCAGCACATGGAATACATATAAAACTATTGTCACAGACAGCCACTGTCACTTCATCGTTTACCGTGCATGAGTCATTGTCATCACAGGGCAGAATGATCACATTGTCACAGGTAGGAGTTACCACTCCAGCGCATGGGATACAAATGATGTCATTATCACAAGCAGAAACTGTCTCCAAATCATTTTCAGTACATGAGTTTCCATCATCACAGGGAAGAGAAATAGTATCATTACAGTCAGCTTGAAATGTCCCCCCACATGGGATACATACAAAGGTGTTGTCACAGGCAGAAACTGTTTCTTGATCATCGACTGTACATGGGTTTCCATCATCACATAGAATTACTGCAGTGTCATTGCAGTCAGCAGCTACATTTCCAGCACATGGAACGCAAACGATTGAATTATCACATTCATCTACGGTCATTATATCATTTAAAGTACAGTCGTCACCATCATTACATGGAAGAACTATAGAGCTCGCACAAGCTACAGGACCATTCATATTATAAGTGTAATCCAAGCAAATAGTATATTGAATAGAGATTAGACCCTGAGAAATAGCCGCACCATTAGAAGGACATGAAGCCAATATTTCAGTGGCAGGTATAATGTCAACACCTATTATTGAGCTAACATTCGGGTTTACTCCACATCCTGAAAGGTTAAGAGAGTAATTCCCAGTAGTGGTCACTCCTTGACCAAAAGCACAGCCTGCAGAAAGCACATCTTGTTCTATAGGACAAATTGAAGATGTGGAAAGTACACAGTTTAATAGAACATTCCCGAAAATGGGAACTCCATTACAATTAGTTGAGTTGTTTATAGAAATAATCTCAATATTAGCAACCACAGAAGTTATCTGAGCATTTTCTAATCCGCAGGGTAATTCTGGAGGAATAAAGTTATGCAGGTAACCTTCATTTACAACCTCTAAATTATTATGCGCCCAGTCATTTCTGTCAATACCAATTAATGCTTCATTTGTAGATTGGCAAGTGCTGGCGACATACTGGCTTCGGTATTCATCGCCAACTAGTAATAGTAAAAGGGAGAGCGCTATTTTTACTGCGGTAAAGTTGTTTTTCATTACTAGAAATGAACCAAATTAATTATAAAGTTAGTGTCAAAAATACACTAACTAAATTACACTAAGTTTATTTATCATCCATCAACACGGTTAAAATTTAATATTGTGTGGCGTCTATTTGAATGTTAAACGGTATTTAGGTATTTTTATAGAGATAAACATTTTAAATGATTAATAGTCTAATAAAAAAATACAAATCATTGCTGAATTTAGGGGTAACTGAAGACCTCTCTTTTTCAGAGAAACTCAGAACAGAATCTAACAATTTAGTTTCATTAATTTTTATAATATCGCTAATCGCTTATCTATTTTATAACGCGATAGGGCCGCGATTTCCGATGGCCTATTATATTAGTTCATCTTGGGTTTTCATTTTTATATGGCCCCTGATATTAAATGGGTTTAAGAAATATACAGCGGCTAGGTTAATCACAATTTTATTTCCATTAGTCGGATTGGTCCTAGTTCATTTGCTCCATGGCTGGGATGTTAGGATAGAAAGCAGCTATTTGTTGTTGAGTATTTTCAGCGTCTTTTTCTTTAATAAAAAATCAGCAATTGTAATGTGTATATTCATAGCTATAACCTACATAATAACGGCTATTACTCTGTCTATTATGCCACCTCCATTAAAGGGCTCAATAGTGGCGCCTGCACCTTTTCTTTATTTTGGATTATCCTTGATGGCAGGTTTAGTGATTACTTTTAGAGTGCTAACTGAAAATGCCAAGTACAGTGATTTGTCTGTCTCTCAGGAATTACTTTTAAAGGAAAAAAACGAAGAGCTAGAGATGTTTTCTAGGATAGCTTCTCATGACTTAAAAGGGCCAGTAAGGAATGTTTTGAACTTCTCCAATTTGATGGAGAAAAACCTAGAAAATCAGAATTACGCTGAGCTGCAGAAAAATTTAGATTTCGTTTTAGCAAATTCTCTTCAGATGTCAGAGCTTATTGAGGATATGAAAGATTTCTCTAGTATTGATAACCTATCAAAGACTAATCAAGAGGTGGTATGTCTGACGGCTATGGTCAGAAAGGTGGAGCTACTTTTGAAAACCGAAATAGAGGAAGTGAACGGGAAGATTAAGTGTGATAAACTCCTTGATTATAAGTGTAATCCTTCCGATATGCTTCTCGTGTTTCAAAACATTATTCAGAACGGCTTAAAATATAATAGGAGCGAAACTCCGACCTTAGAAATATCATATAAGAAGAATGAAGAGAGTCTCTCTATCTATTTTAAGGATAATGGAATAGGAATCAAAGAAGAATATTTCTCACACATTTTCTCCCTTTTTAAGAGACTACACTCTAGAAATGAATTTGAAGGAACAGGTTTAGGGTTAAGTCTGTCTAAGAAGATCCTTCAAAAGTATAAAGCAGAAATTAGCGTGGAGTCTGTTTTAAATGAAGGAAGTACTTTTATTATAAGGTTACCTCTTTAGCCAAGCATTAAAATTAATGGAATAAAAAAAGGTGGTTCCGCTCGTTAAGAAGAACCACCTAATAAAAAATTGAGTAAAACTAAAACTCTAGATCTATCACTATATCAAATTCGTCATAGATAGCATTATCCTTAAGCTCTCCAAAGAAACTTTCAGAACCATACTTTACATTGTACTCTGTTCTGTCTATTTTTAAGCTGGCAGAAGCCTTATTTCCATAAATAGAAGCCTCAAATTCAATTTCCTTAGTTACATCTTTCATCGTAAGATCAGCAGTAACTGCGTAAGAATTTTTCCCTGAGCTTTTTACTTTTATCATTTTAAGCGTGGCAGTAGGAAACTTCTCCACTCCGAAGAAATCTTCAGATTTTAAGTGACCTTCGAGCTGACCTTTAGATTCGCCTTCCAAATCTGTACATGAGATGCTGGTTAAATCTAAAACGAATTCGCCACCAGTTAAAACTTCATTATCGAATGATAAAAATCCTGACTTAAGCTTCACGGTTCCTTCATGACTTCCTAAGACTTTATATCCCTTCCAAACTACCTTACTTGTTTTCACTTGCTTTTCACTCTCTAGAATTCCAGATGAGAAAGAAAAACTTATAGCCGCTATAGCCATAAGACCTAATATTACTTTTTTCATGTTGTGTGATGTTTTTTATTTGCGTTGCAAAGTTCTATGAAATATTAGCCCTGTAAATTGATATAGGTTAAGAAATCAAAATTATTTTTTCTAAATATAAGACGATCAGCGCACTATTTGAACGCTTTGAACAGAATACGGATTGGTATCGAAATGAAGTTGATTAACTGATTTGTGAGTGATGACTGAACATTTAGAATGCTGAAGTCCATGTTAGTGAAGGTTTGTGTTCAAGTGTCATTCCGTGGCCAGATTTAGGACAAGCAGTTAAAAATGATAAATCCCTGCTAGCTGAAAATATTCAGCTAACAAGGATATATCTGGTCGACCCCAAGTCAACGTTTTTCTTATGCCGCAGGAGCACAATAAGCACTACAGATAAATTTTATTTTTCTCAATTTCTGTGTACTAAGTTTTTTTTGCTGAGGTAAAATTAGAGTCCTAGCTCAGGCAGGACTTAACATATATTACCTCGAAATTTTAAGCCAACATTTCTCTTCATCAACAGTTCTTAATCAATTTTTATTAGCGCCTTATAAAATCATTATCACCACTATCTGGGTGCAAACGATTGAGACCAAGTTCTAATTTTTCTCGTAATACGCTATTAGGCTAGCTTTCGCTAGAGTATTACTCCATAGGTAATAGCCTGCGATAGCAGGGTTTACCGTTTTATCTAAACGTAAAGTTTCTGTTTTTAGGGCATAAACAGTAATAATGTATTTATGAATACCATGTCCTGAAGGAGGGCAAGGACCGCCGTAGCCCTCAGTTCCGTAGTTTGTTAATGCTTGAATAGCTTCTGGTGGTGCTAATAAAGCTTCTGGATTACCAGCATTTTGGACAAGCTGGAATACGTCAGAAGGGATATCGAAAACCACCCAATGCCACCATCCACTTCCTGTAGGAGCATCGGGATCATACATCGTAATAGCGAAACTTTTAGTCCCTTCAGGTGCGTTTTTCCAAGAAAGAGCTGGAGACATGTTTTCTCCTACGCAACCAAAACCGTTGAACTCCTCTGTGATCGTAGCTTGACCGCTCAGGGTACTGCTCGTTAGGGTGAAATTATTTTGTCCGAATATTATGCATGATGAAAGCAGCATAAGTGCTAATATCAATTTCGAGTTATACATTTTTCCTGAGTTTCTTTTTCGCAAAACTAACAGGATGTCGAACTTAATAGGATGTTGAAAAGTTCAAAAAATGTGTTTAAAAGCTCAGATTTTCATTTGATATTGTTTTGGTGTAGAACCAAATTTCTTTTTAAAAGCTTGCGTAAAATTAGAAAGACTCTCATATCCGGTTTTATCATAGAGGTCACTTGGTCTAGCATTTTTGGTTTTAAGGAGAAAGGCTGAATGAATTAACCGCTGGTCTTGAAACCATTTAATGGGAGAGCAGTCATACTGTTTTCCGAACTCTCGTTTAAAAGAAGAAATACTCATATTGCAGAGAAAGGCTAATTCAGGTAGAGTCAGTCTATCTAATTTGTTGTTTTCAACCACTCTTCTTAGTGTAATGCTTTTTATATCCAGTTCACCGAGAAGGGAATAATAAAATTCAGGGCCATATATTTCTATTAAGTATAGCATTATTTCTTCAAACTTTACTTGGAGTAGTTTACTACGTGCTGCTCCTTTTACAGAATCAATTTCTTTTAGTCCTTTTACATAAGATTTTATGAATTCATCGTAATTTAACTTGTGAATAGGGACTAACTCTAAACAAATTCTGTCCTGAAAGTTATATTTATTACCGAAAGCAAGGAGAGATGCATCTGAAAAAAAGAGTAGTATGCTTCTAAATGTTCTATTAGGTGCTGATAACTTCTCTGTCATTAAACAATGTCCACTTTTCATGAGGAGAAAAGAAGAATTATCTACAGATATTGGACTGGAGTTAGTGTTTACCTCTTTTCTTCCTTCTTGGAGAAAGCTAAAAGTGTTTTGAGTTAGGATTATTTTATTCTTTTCACATGCGTCAGAAACGTTGTATTCAAAGATTTCTATCTCACTTTTCTCTAGTGCTAAATCCTCCGGGATAGATGTTGATTTCATGGGTCAAATTAATTATCCGAAGATAAAAAAAAAGCGTGAATTAATTTTTAAGATTTAATCCATTATGGTCAAAAATGTCTTTTTTAAATAAATTATTGGGTGTGTCACTCGTATTTATAAACTAAATAAAGCGGTTTAAGTGCAACACTAAATAGTGTTAGGTCTTATTGAGAACACAAAAAAAAAGGAGCTGATTATCCGTTCTGAAAAGTATATTTATTTCCTCCTAGAGAGAATAAGGTTTCAGTTCTTGGCTTTGTAATTCTGATTTAGAGCTTCTTTATGAGATCTAATTGATGGAAAATTGTGGGCGCGGTGTAATTGCCTACTTTTCGGGCCGATGGTCGAGAAGGATATTATAACCATAGGAGTTTTAGCCCATGTAGACGCGGGTAAAACGTCACTTACAGAATGCTTGCTTTATAAGTCTGGCGCTACCCAGGCGCAGGGAAGCGTGGATAAAGGTAGTGCTATTACCGATGGCTTAGCTATGGAAAGAAATAGAGGGATTTCTATAAAAACAGCCACAGTAGATTTCGAGTGGGAGGGAACCCATATTAATCTAGTGGATACTCCAGGGCACATAGATTTTTCTGCTGAGGTAGATAGAGCACTGTCTGTTTTAGATTTAATAATCTTAGTAGTTTCAGCCAAAGAAGGAGTTCAAGCCCATACGCTAAACTTATGGGAAAGCATAAAAGAAAGAAATCTACCAGTGCTGGTGTTTATGAATAAAATAGATAGACCAGGAGCAGACTTAGAACAAGTGTTTAGAGATTTCGAAAAGGACTTGGGCGCTAGATTATTCGCTTTAAATATGGGTGATAATAGTATCCCGGAAAAACCAAAAGTCATTCCTTTTAAAGATTTATTGCCCTTTATTTCTTCTCCAATTATAACTAGGTCACTTGAGAATTTGGCAGAATTAGACGAGCATTTTTTAGAGCAGTATTTAGAAGGAAACGATTATAATTTGGAAGAGGTGCTTTCAAAGGCTATGGTTCAGGTGAAAAACAGAAGTTTAATAGGGTTAATCTTCGGTAGTGCCAAACTGGACTTAGGAGTAGATGAATTACTGGGCCAACTAAAAGAATATCTCATGCCTAATACTGAGATAGAAACAGAGCGTTCAGCTAAAGTGTTTAAAGTGGAGTTTGAAGAGAAATTAGGCCGCTTGGCGCATGTGAAGTCATACGGAGGAACCTTAAAAAGCAAGGATTTTATTTGGTCACAGAAACTACAGAAAGAGATTAAAATAAATCAAATCTATAGACGCCTTCTCGGCAGCGCAGCGCAGGTAGGAAAGCTCTCCCAGGGTGAGGTAGGAATGATAACTAGTTCTGACTTAATTCAAGTAGAAGACGTTTTAGGAAGAAAGGAATTTCCTTCTGGTTTTTCTTCTATTTCTAAACCTGTACTAAGTACTCAGGCCGTGGCAGAAGAGGATAAGGATTATCAGAAATTAGGAGAGGCCTTGGAAGTTCTTTTTATGGAAGACCCAGTGCTAGATTTCAGGTGGTTCAAAGAAGAGAGAGAGTTCCATCTAAAAATTCTAGGCCCTATTCAGACCGAGGTGTTGAAAGAAACCATAGCTACGCGGTATGGAATAGAAACCACATTTCTAAGGCCTAAGGTTGTTTATAAAGAAACCCCTAAGAAATCTGCTGAGGGATATGTGCGCTACTGGATGCCTAAGCCCTGTTGGGCTATAATGACCTTCTTAATAGAACCTGCGCCTGCAGGAAGTGGAGTGATTTTCGAGTCCAAAGTGAGGACTTCAGAGATCAGTGTGAAATACATAAACGAAGTAAAAAGAGCTATTCCATGGTCCTTAAAACAAGGAGTTAAAGGATGGGAAGTTACCGATTTGAAGATTACCTTAACCGAAGGTTCAGAGCATACGGTTCACTCTAATCCTGGAGATTTTCTATTGGCTACTCCGATGGGAATAATGCGCGGATTGGAACTGGCAGGCACAGAGCTTTTAGAACCAATGTATGCATTTCAAATAAAGGCCAATCAAGATTTCTTAGGACCTGTTTCCAGTGATTTAAATCAAATGAAAGCTCAGCTAGAGGCTCCAGTATTTGATGGAGATTTCTTTACTATCGCAGGAAGAGTTTCTGTAGAACAGGCCATGGATTATGGAGTGAAATTTAATGCTACTACGTCTGGAAAAGGAAGATTAAAATTAACTTTAGATGGTTATGAGAAGACCAGTTTTTCTGAAGAGAAAGTGAGAGAATTTAAGGGAGTTTCTCCATTAGATGAATCTCAGTGGATACTGCACAGAAGAGGAGCATTTAAGGCAGATGAGAGATAGGTGTTGTTCTCCCATACTTCGATAAAACCTCAGTGACGGAGAAACAAAAAGGAACCATAAAAAAAGTATGCTTTCTGTCACCCAGGATGATTCAGGCTTAGTTTCTTAGTCGGAAGCTCTGTTTTCTTGTGTATTTCTAATTATTGAAAAAAACAAATTTTACACTTTTCAGATGCCTCCGCCACGCCAGCTTCTTGGCTTTACGCAATTTGATGAAGAATCTCAAATCATGCCAATATATTTGGTATGGAAAGAAGTTAAAGCACATTCGTTAACTTGATTCTTAATACATTAGGTAAAGATCCGGTTTTTATATGCTTATGCCAAATAAGTATCCTACAAGTGCTGTAAGACCCATAGCTATAGTCCCCCAAAAAGTGATTCGAATAATTGCTCGTCCGATATTGGAGCCACCCGCTTTAGCGGCCAATATTCCCAATAGAGCCAGAAACAAAATCGCAAATCCATATTGGTAATAAATCATCTGTTTTACTGGCAAAAATACAGCTACAAGGAAAGGCAATGCTCCCCCAAAAGTAAATGCAGCACCAGAAGCCACAGCAGCTTGTAATGGGTTGGCCTGACTAATTTCATTTATGCCTAACTCATCTCTTTTATGCGCCTCTAAGGCGTTTTGTTCAGATAATTGAGTGGCTACTTCCAAGGCTGTTTCTTTGGTTAGACCTCTTTTTTCGTATATGTCAGCTAATTCCAGTAGCTCTATTTCTGGTGTATCTTCCAGTTCTTTTCTTTCTCTTTCAATATCTGCATTTTCTATATCTGTTTGAGAGCTTACAGACACATACTCTCCGGCAGCCATGGATAAAGCGCCTGCTACTAATCCTGCTAATGCTGCCAAAACAATAGGCTCTCTTACGTCACTTGCTGCTGCTACTCCGATGGCTATACTGGCAGTAGACAAAATCCCGTCATTGGCACCCAGGACAGCTGCCCTCAGCCAATTACTTCTGTTGATGTAGTGCTCTTCTGATTTAGTTTCATCATTCATAGGACTTTACTTTATTTTTTTTGAAGGCATTGAACAGTTTGGTTGGGCCAGCGTGTGCAGATTCGTTTTAGAAATTAAATATACTGATTTACTACTGCGCAGTCAATCCTGCTAAGTTAAGTTGTCTTGAATTACTTAATTCTTCGTGGTATTTCTCGTCAACCCTTCGACTGAAAATACTCAGTGACCGAGAAAAAAAAGAAACCATAAAAAAACCAAATTATATTTTCAGCTTTGTGGGAATGCGATAGACCAGAGTGAGTATGAAACTTTAAAGTTGAATATACTTTGGCGGCTTGACGTTGTGAAAATAGAATTTCGCACTTTTTGTGGGAGAATTACCCGCCTTATTCTTGTTGCACATCAACCATCCCGAATTGCTTTCAGTGATTTTTCTTTACTGACGTTTACGTTTCAGCAATCCACTCCTCCAATGAGGGGAATTTGATTGGTTTTAATTTGTGCTTTTCCTTTTCCTATGAAAAAGCACTTTGAGCTCACTTCAAACAGAAGAGAATTACTTCTCTTGGCTTTCAAAAAAGACTCTCTAATCCTCACCCAAACCTTATTTGATTAATTTCACCGCATGACCTCAAAACCTCGTCCAGAAATAGTCATTAAGGGTGCTCGAACAAACAACCTGAAGAATATTTCACTGCGTATTCCGCATAACCAATTTATAGTGGTGACTGGAATATCTGGGTCGGGGAAATCTAGTTTGGTGTTTGAAATCCTAGCCAAGGAAGGCCAGCGCAGGTATTTCGAAACCTTGCCGTCTTTTGCTCGGCAGTTTATGGGAAAACTGAACCGTCCAGATGTAGATGAGATAGAAGGACTTTCTCCAGTAATAGCCATTGGGCAGCGCACCACGGGAATGCACGCGCGTTCTACTGTGGGCACTATGTCTGATATCTATGATTTGCTGCGCTTATTATTCGCTCGAACTGGAACTACAGAAAAGGACATAGCGCTTTCTCGTGCGCTGTTTTCATTTAACTCTGCAGTGGGCAAGTGTCCGCGTTGCAATGGGATTGGAAAAGAAGAACAAATAGACCTGAACCGTTTGATTGTTTATCCAGAAAAAACGATTCGAGAAGGAGCATTAGCGCCAACACTTCCTAATGGATATATTATGTATTCTCAGGTGACTATAGACGTGCTAAATGAGGTTTGTAGGGCCGAGGGGTTTAGCGTAGATATTGTATGGAATGAGCTTACGGCATTGCAACGCGAAGTCATATTACACGGAAGCGATAAGATAAAAGTGCCCTTCGGGAAGCATAGTTTAGAGTCACGGTTAAAATGGACAGGAATTAAGGCCAAGCCTAGAGAGGAAGGGTATTATAAGGGTATGGTTCCCATTATGTCTGATATTCTGAGAAGAGATAGAAATGCCAATATTCTAAAGTATGTGCATGCTGTGAGCTGTCCAGCGTGTAATGGAACACGGCTGAATGATGATGCGTTAAGCGTAACGGTGCATAGTAAATCTATAGCAGATATAGCAAGTTGGGAACTGAACGAACTGAATTCATGGATGCAGGGGAATAGTTGGGGGACTGTGGCCAAAGAAATTATAGAGAAGATAGCTGCTCAGGTAGATTTACTAGAAGATTTGGGGCTGGGTCATTTGACATTGAACCGATCTTCCAAAACACTGCGAGCGAGTGAAATTCAGCGTATACGTGTGGCTAATCAGATATTGGTTCCACTGAGTGATGTGCTGTATGTGTTTGATGAGCCCAGCATAGGACTGCACCGCGCAGAGAATGAGCGGCTGGTTTATCATTTAAAACAACTGGTCCATAAAGGGAATACAGTGATAGTGGTGGAGCATGATTTGGATACGATTTGTAACGCTGATCATATTATAGAAATAGGACCGAAGGCTGGCGTGAATGGAGGTGAACTCATCTTTAACGGTGCGTTTTCTGAGTTTTCGAAAGCTGAGGAACTGAAAGAAACCAGCCCAACTTACAGGGCAATAAAAAGCACAACAGAGCTTAAAAGATCTTCCTCAAAAACAGAAGGCAAATCCATTCAATTAATTGGCTGCCAACAAAGAAACCTAAAAAATATAGATGTAGCATTTCAGCTGGGAAAACTGAATGTGGTGAGCGGAAGGTCGGGAGTGGGGAAATCTAGTTTGGTAAAAGGAGTTTTACTGAATGCGGTAAGAGAACAGTTAGGAATGGAAGTGGAAGCTCCAGCCATGCTGACCAGGTCTGAGAATTTGGAGGCTATCAATAAACTTATTTTTATAGATCACTCGCCTATAGGAAAAACACCACGGAGTAATCCAGCTACTTATTTGGGACTCTCAGATCATGTCCGAGATCTGTATGCTAGTCTGCCAGAATCTAAAGAGAAAGGGTTTACCAAGTCTCGGTTTTCATTTAATAACAAAGGTGGCCGCTGCGAAACCTGCCAAGGTGCGGGTAAAACGCAGATAGGCATGCACTTCCTGGGCAATGTAGATTTGGTATGCGGCACCTGTAATGGTGATCGGTTCAATGAAGAAACACTGCAGGTGAAGTATAGCGGGTTGTCTATAGCAGAGGTTTATAAATTATCTATCCACGAGGCCATTTCTTTTTTTGAAAATCAGAAAAAAGTACTGGTAGGACTTGATATATTAAAAGAAATAGGGCTGGGGTATTTAACCCTAGGACAATCCTCTACCACACTTTCTGGTGGAGAGGCGCAGCGCATTAAAATAGCCAACCAACTTCAGAAAAAGGATACAGGTGATACGTTATACGTGATCACCGAACCCAGCATAGGACTGCACCATGATGATATAACATCTCTACTGCACTTGTTTGATAGCATTACGCAGAAGGGAAATACCATCGTATGTATAGAGCAAAATGAAGTTGTGATAGGTTGGAGTGATTGGCATATAGAACTCGGGCCACTTAGCGGTGCGGCTGGAGGCACTATCCTTTACCAAGGAAATCCTATAGCAGATCAGGAAGCTAAGCCGATGCTTGAAAACCTTAGCTCGGAGAGAGATTCGGAGGAATCTCAATCAACTGTTCCGACCGTTGGCATAACAAATGAAATACGACTGAATGGTGTCACCACCCATGGGCTTAAAAATATAGATGTGCGTATTCCTAAAAACCAGTTGACCGTGGTGACTGGAGTTTCTGGGAGTGGAAAATCATCATTGGTTTACGATACGTTGTTTGCCGAATCCAATGCCCGTTTTACAGAATCTTTATCTACCTATAACAGAAGTTTTCTGCAGCAGAATAGTGAAGCCGAAATAGCTTCTTTCTCTGGGCTCGGGCCAGCCATAGGAATTAATAGAAAAGGAGGAACTCCCTCCAAGAGGTCTACCGTGGGTACTCTCTCTGGAGTGTACGATGCGTTTAGGCTATTGTACTCACGCATAGCCCAGCATGAAGGAGAGAATTATACGGCTCAGCATTTTTCTTACAACCATCATTTGGGAGCTTGCCCAGAATGTGAGGGACTGGGCGTGAACCTAAAATGTGATCCAGATGAGGTGATCGTCTCTCCTGAACTATCCATTTTTGAAGGTGCTTTTTCTGCCAATAAAACGGTTGGCTATTATACTGATTTGAATGGACAATTCATGGCCACGCTGAAGGAAGCTGCCAAGCAAAATAATTTGGACATAGACCGTCCATGGCAGGAGCTGGAAGATCACGTGAAGCAGGTAATTCTTTATGGAACAGGAGAAACTCTGTGGGAGGTGACTTGGGAGTACACCACCAAATCGAGAACGGGAACGCAGGAATTAACTGCTCAATGGCTCGGGCTCTGCACCTATATAAATGATGAATACCAGCGCAGGCTGCACAATAAGAATATCAAAGGGCTGGAAGAATTACTCCGCGGTGTGCAGTGTGAAGCATGCGGAGGAAGTAGATTGAAAGAAGAATTGCTACGCGTGAAGTTTCTGGGATTAACCATTTATGAACTTACTCAGCTGAGCATCGTGTCTTGTCTGGAACGGTTGGAGAAGATGGATCATGAGTCAGATGAGGTGGTGCTGGCCATTAGTAAAGTGGTGTTGCCAGCGGTTACAGAATCCCTGCGCACTATAGTGGATTTAGGGTTGGGTTATTTAAACTTAGATCGGTCAGTGAGTACACTCTCTGGAGGAGAACGGCAGCGGGTTACTTTGGCGGGGCAGTTGTCTACACACCTATTTGGGGTTACTTATGTGCTGGATGAACCTACTGTAGGATTGGATGCGGGGCAGGTAGCTGTATTGTCTCATGCGTTAAAACGCATAGTAGAAAATGGAAATACGGTGGTGGTGGTAGAGCACGATGTTTTTTTTATAGGCCATGCCGATTACCTTATAGAGCTAGGTCCAAGTGCAGGGAGAATGGGAGGGAAGGTCATTTACCAGGGAGAAGTTTCAGCGTTGCAAAACAAAGACTCTGTCACCTATAAATTACTGCATCAACAAAGTGAAATTACAGCTAAAAAGAAAACAGTAAAGGGAGGGCCATTTGGTGTGAAGGGAGCTTCTGCCCATAACCTGAAGCATATAGATGTGGCGTTTTATGCGGGACAAATCATAGCAGTAAAGGGAGTCTCTGGCAGTGGAAAATCGAGTTTAGTTAAAGACGTGCTGTACAGCTCGTGGTTGAAAAACAGGCCAGTGAATAGCGTTGCAATGTTTGGGCTAGATCAATTCGAACGAGTGCTGCTGATAGACCAAGAGGCGCTGCCACAAAACAGACTGAGCACTCCTGCCACTTATACAGGAATTATAGAACAGCTAAAAACCTTATTCTCCAAAACTGAAAGTGCCAAACAAGCTGGGCTCAAAAGAGCAGATTTTTCTTACCAAAGTAAAAACGGAAAATGCGCTACCTGCAGCGGCCTTGGAAAGCTGAAAACAAGCATGGATTTCATGAGTGATATCTGGCTTACCTGCGATAGCTGTAAAGGAATACGTTACAATGAATCAGTATTGGCCTGCACGCTGGGCGGTAGCTCCATAGGACAAGTGCTGCAGATGACGGTGGCAGAAGCTAGGGCGTTTTTTGGCTCTGGAGCCATCGTAGAAAGTCTAGAGCTTCTAGAAGGAGTAGGAGTAGGGCATTTACTTCTGGGGCAGTCTGGGAACACGTTGTCTGGCGGAGAAGCCCAACGGTTAAAACTAGCCATTTCTATGCTAGACAAACGGAAAGGAGCTGCGCTATACCTTTTTGATGAGCCGAGTACTGGGCTACATTATTTAGATATTCTGAGGTTGATAGAGGTATTTCAGTCTATAGTGGATGCTGGTGATACGGTGTTGTTTATTGAGCACAATGTCACGTTGATTGATGCAGCAGATCAGGTGGTGGAGTTAGGACCTGAGAGTGGCGTTTTGGGTGGTGAAGTTTTGGGGTGAATCAGGCCTTGATTGGAATTCGTCCTAGGCGTCTTTAATAGTTTTTGTGTAATATTTAATGCGTCTTTTTGGATAAGATCTAATGTATTCATTCTATTCAACGATGAATTAAACGTGTGTATGAAATATTTCCCATGTGTTCCGAAAAACAGGGCATCTGCTCCACTCGGAATTGCTGCCCATAACAATCCACTAATCATATTTTTTATTGGTCAAAGTGTCTTTCTCGTATTTGTTATGGATTGTTATTATTGCTAGTCCAAAAAGAACAGCTGCAACAATTAAAATAGTACTGACTAATCCGGATACTCCAAAAGACATTCTTATTAAAATTGTTGATATGACAAATCCAGAGTTTCTGATAATTTTATGAAATTGGTCTGTATAAAAGAAGGAAATCAAAAGCAGAACAACATCTACTAAAATAAGTACCGTAAAGAATTGATCAAAAAACAGATTATTGATACTTTCCAATGAAGGTAATTCGTTAGATGAGATGGAAATTCCTGCAGTCCAATCTATAAAAGTATATAAAGCCATACCAAAAAACAAGGGCACTAAAATAACTGCGATTAATTTTTTCTTAATCACAAATCTTTCGATAATAGGATCAATGGCTAATTGCTGAATTGGTTTTTGTTTTCCTGTTTTTTGAAATAGAAATATTAAATAAAAGAGTAAAAGAGAAGCAATCAAATCATAAGTAAACTGCAGATCTCCTTTGATTTCAAACCAATTTTTAGTCAGTTCTAAAGCTGATAAATCCTTAAATAATTTACGTATTATAATGAGCGTTATAATTTCGTACTGTTTAGTTATATAAGTTGTAAATGACTTTGGTAAATAGTAAATTAAGAGATAAACCTCATAAATAAGAATAAAGGAAAAGGGTGTGTAAATAGCTGATATAGGATTTTTTAGTAATTCTGAGTCTGATGAAAAATCTATGAAACCGAATTTTGAAAAATAGATTACAGCCAAATGAATAAAAAAGCTTGATATGGCAACTTTGAGGATGACGTTTTCAATTTTTTCGCGAGTATTCTGTGAAAGGAATTTATCGAAAAGAAATGTCACCATTTTATTTTTCTTTGTCATGTCAACTTATGTTTTGCTTAACGGTTTGGTTTTAATGTATTTAAATTCAATTTAGGTTTTCTAGGGAACTAAAAAGTGTTAAAATACTCTGACATATCTAACATATTGAAAAGCAGATGTAAATCCTGAATTAACTGTTTTCAAGAGTGTTTCTTCATTGCCTTTTTTAGCTATTACTTCTTTGTGTGTAACGCCATTCTTCATCTGAACTATAACACCAGAGCCTTGTTTTAGTGAAGCAGATTCAGTTTTGGGAAACATATTATTGAAAGAAAAAACTAGGAAGCCAATTAGGCTGATTTTTGATAGTGGTTTACACATGATTATTTCTTTAGAGTATCCATACATTTTATGCGTATTGGTCTTCATCCCAGCATTATCCTATTTACTCGATCTAAAATAATAAATTTTGAATGGCACTGAGCTGGTCGAATAGATGAAAAAACATTCTGTGACTGAAAGGTTATAGATTTTGAATATTCTAACGCTAAATTCATATTTAATTCATTACTTGCCAAAAAAATAGGAACAATGCTAAAAAAGCTAACTAAAATAGATTTAATAATGCTATCAGCAGCATTTTTGTGTCTCGTGTTTTCTGAAGTTATGTGGTTTCAAGGAGAAAAACAAGGTGCCCTTTTTATAGGTTTGTGGGTTCCCTCTATTCTTGGTTTTGCTGCTTATTTAAAGCTTATAAAAATTGATAACAAATGAGTGAATTAGTTCCATATCTGGCGGGATTAGTTTCCATTATGTTTGGCGTAGGCTTCTTTTTGGCGCTGCAGGAGTTAAATAAAATGGACTAGCTATTTTTTTAGATAACTTTAAAGATTAATGTGATTTCTCAAAATTATTCTTATTCAACTTGTCTAAAAACATGGTTTATAATGCATTGATGTTTCTTCAGTATTAGAGCGGCCTAATTTCTCGATAATGAGCTGTCTTATTAAAGCGGTTTACTCTTTGGCGACAGAGTTCTGAGTGGTTACTTATGTTATTGGCGTGGATTGCTTGAGCTGTTTTCGAGGGGTTTGACGGTGGAAACAGGGTTGTTTTCTCATAGGCAGAAGTTGTTTGGCGGAAAACGGTCAATTTTCGATTCTGAAGATCAAAGTCTAAGTTGTCAATGCCAGAACTTTTACCCAAGTTCATTCGGATTAAATCTCCTCTGAAGGATAATCCATTTTAATTGTCATCAAGGACTGCTTTATTAATAATACGGGCTGTTCCCATTGGGCCATCTGTGTATATGGGCTGTTCTCTGGTGATGTAAGTGAGTATAAACCATTTGCCTTGAAGTTCACTGTTGGAGCCATAACCTTGATTCGTCTCGTTCATTTCAGATTCCTCTAGCTCTCTGGGAAAATAAAAGTTGTCAATATTACAGCCATCAAATACTACTATTTCACCTGATTCCTTTTCAAATGAATAATGCTCGGCATCTCCCAGGCTAAACTCTACAAACTTGGCTCTTACGGTAGGTCCTTCTTCATGGATTGAGTCATTGGGAATTACTTCTTCATCCGAAGAGCTGGATTGTTCTGCCAATACAGGTGGCGTAACGGGGTCTTTTTTCTCGGCTTTTTGAGTGCAAGAAAACAAGAATAAAAGGCTTAGTGTTAAAATGGAGAGATTGTTCATTCTATAGTTTTTTTTGGTTATGGGGTACTACCAAGTAAGGCAGAAAAGATAACTAAACTTTCTGATTAGCATGGATGTTTATTGAAGTGTGAAAATGGTTAAGTGGGTTCCAAATCCTTCTAGGTGCTATATCGTGCGGGGAGCTTCGTTTATTTGAATTCTCCGGAATCTACATCTTTAATAAATTTAATCAATCCAGTGAAGAATGTTTCAGGGTCGTCAAATTGGGAGCAATGGCTTCCGTTTGTCGTTACACTTCTGCCATTTTGCACCGCTGTAGACATCCATTCCATGTATTTTGGATCCATCGTATCGTGTGTAGCGCCAAGCATTAGGGTGGGTGTCTTAATTTCTTGGAGTCTATTAGAGACATCCCAATTTTTTAAGGTAGCATTTCCTGTCATGCCAAATTCACTGTGCCCCTGCATGTAAATATAAATATTGGGGTTTAGGTGTTCTAGGCATGAGCTCATTGAATGTGGCCATTCATTTAAAGGCTTTCTCAATATATGTTCAGTATAATAATGATTCATTAAAAGTTCACTATACCTCGGGTTATCGAAATCGTTATTAGCCTCCATATCCATGATTTCTTTGAGCACTTCAGGATTCATCTGTGGGCCTAAAACTTCAGTGGCATATTTACCGTATTCTGGAGCGCTTGCCATCATATTGGAAATGATGAGTCCTTTTAAATTATCCTGATATTTTAAGGCATATTCCATAGCCAAAATCCCACCCCATGATTGGCCGAGCAGGTAAAAATTATCTTTGTTAAGGTTTAGGGCCTTTCTTACTTGTTCTACTTCTTCCACAAAATGCTCGGTAGTCCATAGCGTGGAATCATTTGGTTTATCGCTGTAATATGAATCGAGTTGATCGTAGTAGATGTACTCAATTTCTTCATTCGGAAGATAGCCTTCAAAGTTTCCGAATTGTTCATGAGTACAGCCTGGGCCACCATGAAGCAGTAGTACACGCATTTTAGGATTGTTTCCCATACGTTTGGTGTAGACATTAAATGTACCTTTTGAGGTCTCTATAGGAATCATTTTAACACCACCCGTAGCTTGGTCGTCACTATTGGAATAGTCGAAATAACTGCTGCCTTTTATAGTGGTAATTGGCTTTTTCTCATTACTGGAACATCCTCCTAAAGTAAATAGGGCAAAAGCAATTAATATTAAATTTCTCATGGTTTAACTTAGTTTCTGTTTGTTTGTGAGCCATAGCGCTCATGTATCTGTAACGTTCTGTATTAAGCGGCAAAGATTCTCCTGAACTAATCCATGTCAATTAGCACATTCGTAATTCAAATGTAAAGAACTGTACCTGAACTACCATTATATAAACCTCTTCTTAGGCAAAGGGCCTATTTAGCCACCAAGAGAAAAAGCAGCATACCAATTACCGGGCGTTGCGCTGAGCTTTTGTCGAAATATGCGATAGGGTCCCAGAATGAAGTGTAGCCTCACCGCGCCTCATTAGTGTTTAAGTGTTAGTTGGATGTTTTTTATATTCGACACCCTGTATTAGCCTGTTTCTGCCTTTGCACTATCAGCTACTAATATCATGGTGTATTCATTTATCAAACAATAGCCATTTATGAATTCATAATCCCCTCCTGGTTGTCTATACTTTCATCATGCACCGCTCTGAGGTAATTGGTAATGAACTCTGAACTGAGCCCATACTTTTCGGCTTTCTTTAATGATTCAGAAAATATACGGTTCCACCGTTCATTCTGGAGTATAGTAATGCCCTCTGTCTTTTTAAATTGTCCTATCTGTTTCACCACCTTCATACGGTCTGATAGGAGAGAGAATAGCTGCGCATCTATAGCATCTATTTCGGTTCTCCACTGCAGTATGGATTGCTCGTATCCTGGAGTAGTAAAGTTGCGCTCCCGCAGCACCAGTGAGTCTATCAACTCCGCATACACCTCGGGCACTATCTGCTGTGCCGCATCACTCCACGCTTCATCTGGTGTAATGTGAGATTCTACCATCAGCCCATCGAAGTTTAGGTCCATAGCTTTCTGTGCCACGCGTAGCAATAGGTCTCTTCTTCCACAAATATGACTCGGATCATTAATCAACGGAATATCTGGTCGGAGTCTTCTCATTTCTATGGGCAACTGCCACAGCGGTTTATTCCTATAGATACTCTGGCTATAATCAGAAAAGCCTCTATGTATACCCGCTAATTGTGTTATTCCTGCCTTCTCGAATCGTTCTATTCCACCCAACCATAGCGCTAAATCTGGATTGATAGGGTTCTTTACCATGATAGGAATATCAACTCCAGTTACCGCATCTGCTATATCCTGGACAGAAAACGGATTCACGGTAGTTCTAGCACCCACCCACAGCACATCCACTCCATGCTTCATGGCTAGTTCTGCATGCTTAGAGTTGGCTACTTCCACACAGGTTTTAAGCCCAGTAATTTCTTTAGCCTTAGTGAGCCATGGAAGGCCTACTTCTCCCACGCCTTCAAAAGAATTAGGCCGCGTACGGGGTTTCCAAATCCCAGCCCTAAGCAAATCTATTTTACCAGTAGCTTTTAATCTTATAGCAGTTTCCACCACCTGCTCCTCAGTTTCCGCACTACATGGGCCAGCTATAAGGAAAGGGCTTTTCTCTGTTGACTTCTTGAATAAAATTGATTCTTTCATACTTTGAAGGACAATTAATTGACAATTGATAATGGACAGTTGACAACCCCAAAATTAACGGCAAGCTTGAAATTAGAATTCACGATAGGGTTATTTTTTATTAGTAGATGTGAATTTAATTCTAGGTGTCATCATATTTATTACTCTTAACTGGCTTTGCCTAAGTTAAATTATTAATTCAGGATTAACCATTCAGCCATCAACCATTAAAAATTCAACATTAATAATTATTCAAAGTCAGGATGAAAACTCATATCACCATCTGCCAAGTGTCTGAGAAGAGGAGAGCATCTGTATCTATCTTCTCTGTAAGTATCATAAAGATTATCGAGCATGTCTACGCATTCTTCTATGCCTATATCATCTGCCCATTGAAGTAATCCCTTTGGATAGTTCACCCCTTTAGTCATAGCTAAATCTATATCTTCGGCAGAAGCTATATTGAGGTAAAGCGCATCGGCAGCCTCATTAATCAGCATGATTACTATTCTATCCACTATATAGTGGTGTAGAGATTCACTTAGAACTATTTCTGGTTCAACCGCGCTCTCAGCGTAATCGAAATACCCTCTTCCAGACTTACGTCCTAACCATCCAGCATCAGAATGTGCTTTTTGAGTAAAGCTAGGTTTATATCTAGGGTCGAAATAGAAAGCCGTAAATACAGATTCTGTCACCGCATAGTTTACATCATTCCCTATGAAATCCATTAATTGGAAAGGCCCCATTTTAAAACCACCCACTTCTCTCATCGCGTGATCTATAGTAGCAAATCCTACTGGTCCTGAAGGAACTATTCCCTCTTCATAAATTCTTAAAGCTTCACCATAAAAAGGTCTAGCCACCCTGTTCACTATAAATCCAGGAGTATCTTTAGCCATCACGGTCACTTTTCCCCAAGAATCTATCAGTGCTTTTGATTTCTCTATTACAGGAGCAGCGGTTTGCAACGCTGGAATAATCTCCACCAATGGCATAAGAGGAGCTGGATTAAAGAAATGAATTCCTATAACTCGCTCGGGTTTATTACAAGCTGCCGCTATGGCACTTATAGATAATGAAGAAGTATTAGTGGCAAGAATACAATCCTCGCCAACTATTTTCTCTAACCATCTAAACACCTCTTTCTTTACCTCTAGGCTCTCCACTATAGCTTCTATTACTAGGTTACAGTGCTCTAAGTCCTCAGCTTTAGAAGTGAAATGAACATTTTTAAGTATGTTATCTGCCTGTTCCTGAGTGCGCTTATCCTTGGCTACTAGCTTTTTCATTAAAGCCTTAAGCTTGTCAGATGCTGTCTGCAGCGCCTCATCTCTATTGTCATTTACGTAGACCACGCATCCGTTTTCTGCCGCTACTTGCGCTATTCCGCTACCCATGGCTCCCGAGCCGATTATTCCTATAGTCATTAACAAAATTTTTATGCGAAGGTAATTCCTTCTGAGTTTTCAATTCTTAGTTTTAAAGTGATTTTTTTAACTGCTGCCATTACAGCTTTTGGCATACATTTAGCGTTGCAATCGATGTACAATTAATTAAAAAAGTAAAAGTCATGAAATTAACCCTCATATTATGTTTATTCTCATTTCAGTTATCAGCAGCCAATGGCTCTGTAGTTGCAGGTTTAAGTACCTATGAGGTTGCACAGCTAGAAGAAGCTGCGCTACCAGCACCTTTAGTGGGTTTCAGTCATGCCCCATTAGATGCTATGCTTAGAAAATATGTGTCGGCCACAGGAAAAGTAGATTATGCCAGTTTTAAAAATGACCCTACAATAGCCCGTTATTTAGGTATGTTGGAATCTGCCTCTCCATCTGTTATGAGTGAAAATGAAGAAAAGGCATTTTGGATTAATGTTTATAACATCTATACCATAAAATTGATCATCGATAATAAGCTACCGAAAAGCATAAAGGATATAGGATCTCCGTGGGATAAGAAGTTTATAAAAATAGCAGGAGAAACGTATAGCCTGAACCAAGTAGAAAATGAAATTCTAAGGCCTAAGTTTAAAGATGCCAGAGTTCACTTCGCCATCAATTGTGCTTCTGTGAGTTGTCCTAAGTTGCACAATGCAGCATTTACGGCCTCCAATATAGAAGCTAAATTAGAACAGCTAACTCGTGAGTTCGTGAATGATTCAGTTATGAATGAGCTTAGCTCGGGTAGAATTAAAATATCCAATATTTTTGATTGGTACGGAGTAGACTTTAAGCAGTCAGGAACAGTCATAGATTGGCTAAACCAGTATTCCGATGTTAAGATTGATGGGGATGCTAAAATTGGATATAAGAGTTATAATTGGGATTTGAATATACGCTAGCACAGCGGTATAATTATGGAGAAGGGTCTGTTTATCCTGCCCCTTGTGGGTTTTAAAAAAAAAGAAAATGGAAGAAGCGTTAGATTATAAATATGTACTTCTGCGTAATGCAGATGCAGTAACTCGTACTGAGTTTGTGAAGAATACCTATAAGCATCTAGCAGGAGCGGTTTTGGCTTTTATCGCAGTAGAGACCATCCTACTCAGTATGCCATGGGCTACTGCTTTAGCTCAAGCCTTGGTAAGCAGCGGAACCTCGTGGCTTTTAGTCCTAGGAGGGTTTATGTTCATTACTAATTATGCAGAGAAGATGGCTAGAAAATCTCATGATAGGAGCAAGCAGTATCAGGGGTTAGCATTATATGTAGTAGCCGAGGCTATTATATTCTTACCTCTTATTATGATGGCTATTTCTGCAGGAGGCGGAACAGCTTTGATACAGCAGGCAGGACTAATCACCCTGGCATTATTTGGAGGATTAAGTTTGGTGGTGCTCAAAACAGGAAAAGATTTTTCATTCTTAAAAACAGCATTGACAGTAGGTGGGTTTGTAGCCATGGGTTTAATTCTGGCAGGTGCTATTTTTGGTTTTAACTTAGGGTTAGCATTTTCGGGTGGAATGGTAGTATTAGCTTCAGGTTCTATTCTATACCAGACCTCCAATATGGTTCACAAGTATTCTACAGATCAGCATGTAGCTGCGGCATTAGGGTTGTTTGCTTCGGTAATGTTACTTTTCTGGTACATACTAAGTATTTTAATGAGCAGAGATTAGGCGTTTCTTAAACGGGGTGTTATGAAGGGTGAGTCTCCATTTATATCAAGGGGACTGTGCTAATACAGAAGCTGACGAGTTTGGCTTTAACCTCTATAGGTCAGAAAAGATGACGTAAGAATATCGAGCGCTTTATGGCGGTATTCAGCTAGAATAATTTACAATTAGCCATTGCTTCCAGGTAGGCAGGGTTTACTATTAATAATTAAAAAATGAGCGATAGCTATTATGATCCTAAGGATCTAAGAAATTTTGGGAAGATTACTGAATGGCAAAAAGAACTAGGAGAAAAGTTCTTTGATTGGTACGGGGCAGTGTTTGCAGAAGGCGCTCTTTCTGCCAGAGAAAAGTCATTAATAGCTCTAGCAGTAGCACATTCTGAGAGTTGTCCATATTGTATAGATGCTTACAGTAAAGACGCGTTGCAACGCGGAATCTCTAAGGAAGAAATGATGGAAGCGGTGCATGTAGCAGGAGCCATAAAAAGTGGCGCTACCATGGTGCATAGCGTACAGATGATGAATAAGGTAAATAAATTAAGTATGTAATATGGCTGTAAAATCATTACTAGCACGAAAAGATGACCTAGCTATAACAGCCAATCAGCTTAGAAAACTGAACAGTGAGCCGTTTTCAAATGGTGAATTGGAGTCTTTTAAAAAGAAACTGGAGAAGCAGGGATTGTTTCCATTGAAGCCGACTGGCTTAGATGTCTTTCAGGTGAATGTGGGGTATATGTGTAATCAAGTGTGCTCTCACTGCCATGTAGATGCTGGTCCAGACAGAAAGGAGATCATGACTACTGAGACCATGCAGCTTTGTATAGACGTATTAAAAGAGTCTGGAGCTAAAACCCTCGATTTAACAGGAGGAGCACCTGAGATGAATCCTAACTTTAGGTGGTTTGTAGAAGAGGCTTCTAAAGTAGGAGTAGAGGATTTTATAGTACGTTCAAACCTTACTATTATCCGCGCCAATAAAAAGTATTATGATTTACCAGACTTTTTTAAGAAGCATAATATACACGTAATAAGCTCACTGCCTCATTATAAGCGTGGCAAAACGGACCAGCAGCGTGGAGACGGTGTTTTTGATAAATCCATTAAAGCGTTGCAAACTCTAAATGATGTAGGTTATGGAATGCCCGGTTCAGACTTAAAGTTAGACCTAGTATACAACCCATCGGGAGCATTTTTACCTGGAGATCAGGCTGCGCTGGAGAGGGATTTTAAGGGAGCGCTTAAAGAAGATTTTGATATCGATTTTCATAGCCTATTCGCTATTACTAATCTGCCAGTGAGTAGGTTTTTAGAATACTTGGTAGCCAGCGGAAACTATGAGGACTATATGTATTCGCTGGTAGACGCTTATAATCCAGTGGCAGCAGAAGGAGTGATGTGCAGAAATACGATATCCGTAAGTTGGGATGGTTATTTATTCGATTGTGATTTTAATCAGATGTTAGCTTTGCCCGTAAACGCGAAAGGGAAGCATTTAAAAGATTTTAATTTAGAAGACCTTAAGGAAAGAGATATTACTATTTCTCAGCATTGTTTTGGGTGTACGGCTGGAGCAGGCTCTAGTTGTCAGGGAACGGTGGTTTAATTAAACTTAAAAAGATGAAGACTGTTTTCCAATTATTAGCTTTTATCCAAGTATCACTTATGGGCTGCACGCAGGGAACTTATGAGGAGAAGTTGGAGAGTTTATATAAAGGCACTGTAGAATTGGTGAAAGTAGATAGTTTACCACCAGGTGCCGTTCTTATAGATGCGAGAGAAAAGGAAGAATTTACTGTTTCTCACATCCCCAACGCCATCTTCTCGGGTTACAAAGATTTTAACACAGAAGCGCTAAAAGATTTGTCTAAGTCAGACCCAATAGTGGTTTATTGTTCCGTAGGTTACAGAAGCGAACGCATAGGTGAAAAACTCCAGAGAATGGGCTTTTCGAACGTGTATAACCTCTATGGAGGAATCTTCGAATGGAAAAATACTGGTAATGAAGTAGTGGATGCCGAAGGCTTACCTACCGAAAAAGTTCACGCTTATAATAAAAAGTGGGGGCAGTGGCTCACCTGTGGTGAAAAGGTATATTAAAAATGGAACATCATGTTTTAGCCATCATGGCTAAATCTCCCGAACAGGGAAAGGTAAAAACGAGATTAGCTAAATCCATAGGAGAGGAGAGTGCTTTGGCTGTTTATAAGAATTTATTGAATTACACGCTGAGAGAGGCTAACTGTGCGCTTTGGGAAACTACAGTTCACTGGGCAGGTAATCCTAAAAACGAAGTAAACATTTATGACTTTAACTCTACACCTCAAAAAGGGGAAGAGCTAGGAGAGAGAATGGAAAATGCTTTCGTTTTTGAATTTAAAGAAGGAGCAGAAAGGGTAGTGATGATAGGCGCAGACTGTGCTGAAATCACCCTCGGACACATAGAGAGGGCATTCGGTATGCTTAAACTACATGACGTAGTAATAGGTCCAGCTACAGATGGAGGCTATTACCTTATAGCCATGAATGAAATGCATCCTGAGTTACTCAAAGATGTTCCTTGGAGCACAGACCATGTGCTGGAAATAACGAAGGAATTAGCAGAAGAAAACCACTTAAGTGTGGGGTATTTAGAAACACTGAGCGATGTGGATCAGGCCTCTGATTTAGAGAGACACCCTTGGTTGATTAATGAGAAAAACGGATAAATAGAACATTACGCCATGTATTCAGAACTAAAAGAAACCACATCATTTTTACAGTCGAGAGGAATCACCAATCCAGAAATAGGAATAGTTCTAGGAACAGGGTTAGGTAATTTAATTACTGAAATAGAGATCGAAATAGAAATTAGTTATAACACTATTCCTAATTTTCCTATAGCTACTGTAGAGTTCCATTTCGGTAAATTGATTTATGGGAAAATAGCTGGTAAGCAGGTATTGGCCATGCAGGGTAGATATCACTATTATGAAGGCCATAGCATAGAGCAAGTGGTTTTCCCGATTCGAGTTATGAAGATGCTAGGAGTAAGTAAAGTGCTGATGAGTAATGCCGCAGGTTCTGTAAACCTGAACATGAAAAAGGGTGAGCTTATGCTACTTGACGACCATATAAATCTTCAGCCTGCCAATCCGCTAAGGGGGCCTAATCTAGATGATTTAGGTCCAAGATTTCCAGATATGAGCGCGCCTTATAATAAGGAGATGAATGAAGCGTTAAAAAACATTGCAACGCAAAACGAGATTACACTTCATGAGGGTGTTTATGCATCAGTGCAAGGACCAAATTTAGAAACTCGCGCAGAGTATAGAATGCTCCAAGTAATAGGAGCAGATGCTGTAGGAATGAGCACTGTTCCAGAGGTAATAGCATGTAATCACATGGGAATCCCATGTGTGGCTATTAGTGTAATTACTGATGAGTGTGATCCTAAGAATTTAGCTCCTGTAGATATTAGTGACATTATAGCTACTGCGGCTAAGGCGGAGGTGAAGTTAACACAGCTTTATACGGAGTTGATAAAAAACATGTAGGCGGAATTCTTTATTCGGATTGCCTTCACTTGTTTTATTTTGTTCTTATAGAACAGAAGATAATTCTCTCTATGTTGCAGAGTTCTTAGCTCAGAATAAATCAAATGGGCTAGATTGTTTAAGGAAATCGTATGATTGGATAGAGGAAAAAGGCCATGAAGTAGAAAATCTATTTAGTGCTAATGAGCCAATGAAAATTCACCCTGAAGTAGCAAGTAAATAATGAAAACTAAATTTATATTTTTTATTCTTTTAGGCGGCTCGTGGCTGCTATTGTCCACATCTATATCTTCTTGTCAAACAGAAAAGTCTAAGGAGACTCCTCAAGAAGTTGGACCTTCAGAGCTAGTGATTTCGGAGTTTATGTGTTTCAATAAAAAGACCATAAAAGATGGTTTAAATAAATCTTCTGATTGGATAGAACTTCTGAACCTAACCAAGGATACACTTTTTTTAGAGGGGTATAGTATCACAGACAACCTGCAGCTAAAAAAGAAACACCTGTTTACATCAGGCTTTATACTTCCAGAAAGCTATCAACTGTTTTTCGCTTCGGGAGAAGATGCTACTGAGGCTCACTTGAACTTCAAGCTAGATAAATCTGGAGGAGCTATTGTTCTTCGAAATCCCAAAGGAGAAGTCCAAAGTCAGGTGACCTACCCCAAGCAGTTTAAAGATTATTCATACCTAAAAGCAAATAATGTTTGGCAGTATTCTAAGTTCCCTACTCCTGGAGAAGAAAATAATGCTAAGGATCTTATAAGTGGAATAGCCTCTCCAGTAGCTGTTTTGTTTATGAAAGAAGGCGATAAAATTCGAGTAGAACTTACCGCTAATGAAGAGGGAGATATAAGGTATACAACGAATGGTTCTTCGGTGTTTTCTGCTGGATCTAAAGAGTATAAAAAGTCTATTTTAATAGATAGTAATGAGGTAATATCGGCAGCTCTATTTAGTGAAGCGCTTATTACTAAACGGTCAGTTTCTGCAGTTTATGTAGATAGAAAAGCACATTCTTTGCCAGTACTTTCTTTAGTTACAGATCCTAAGAATTTATGGAGTGACTCCACTGGGGTTTTTATAGAAGGTCTATTTAAGAATTATGAAGACAGAAGTGATTCCTGTGAGCGTAAAGCGAGTATCCAATATTTCCCTACAGATGGCGAGGTTCGGCAGCAGGCTATAAACTTTAAAATCTATGGGGCAGGAACCAGGAGAAGGCCTAAGAAGTCTATGACCTTTAAGCCTAGAGGAGGAGAGATGGCTAATTGGTTTTTCTCTTCGAATAAGAATGAGTACATAGATGGTTTCGTGGTGAGGGCATGTTATTCCGATGCCTCTAGGTTTAAAAATGAGGTAGTCAAAGGAGTGAATGATATCATGGATTCTGATTTATTAATGCAGGAGTATATGCCTTCTGTTCTTTACGTAAATGGAGAGTACTGGGGGGTGTATAATATATATGAGCGAAAGAATGACGACTTTATAACCGCACATACAGGTAAGAAAGTAGCCCATTTGTTGAACGGAAATACGCGTCAAGCCAAAACTGTAAAAGGAGAAAACACTTCGTATGTTGCGTTTTTAGATGAGATAAATTCTATAGATGTTAAGTCGATTGAAGCTTTTGATTTGATAGAGGAAAACTTCGAGATAGAGAGCCTTCTTGATTTCTGGGTTCATGAATTATTTACTCTAAAAGCAGACAGGTTCAATAACCGTTTTTGGAAAAGTAAAGAAGAAAGCACTAAGTGGAGTTATGTAGGGTATGATTTTGATATTGGATTCGTGTGGCCCATAAACCCGAGGACCAAAAAGCATTTTAAAGAAAAGGACGCTGCGGGAATAGAGATGTTTGGAAAGTGCATTCAAAACCCACA